>JBAXLH010000018.1:0-3933 GCA_037134875.1 bacterium | reverse complement strand
GTAACAAGCGTGAGACAGGTTGGTCTCCTATCTACTGCAGGCGTTGATTCTTGAGAAGATTTGCCCCTAGTACGAGAGGACCGGGGTGAACTGACCTCTGGTGTGTCTGCTGTCCTGCCAAGGGCACCGCAGAGTAGCTAAGTCGGGAAATGATAAATGCTGAAAGCATCTAAGCATGAAGCATACTTCAAGATTAGGAATCGTTTGAGGCCCGTGAGAGATGATCACGTGATAGGCATTAGGTGTAAGCACAGCAATGTGTTGAGCCGAGATGTACTAATTAGCCGATCTTATTAGGAAATTTGAGAGCCACAATTTAGCTTTGTCCTGTTACATGGAATAAATTCATTTGCCAAAGAGGCAAATTCCATGAAATTCTTTTACAATTTGTTTACAAAATAGAAAAACCATTCTGTTTTATGTTTTGGTGCTTCAACGCGAGGGTCACACCCGTTCTCATTCCGAACACGGAAGTTAAGCCTCGTAGTGCCGATGGTACTGCTACGCGGGAGAGTAGGTAGGCGCCAGAACATAGTACTGAATGGTTTTTTGCTTGCAAAAATTTGTGATATAATCTCTCCATTAGTAACTAATATAATTAATATGGAAGGAGAATTCAAAAAAGAAAATTTAGATGTAAGGTTCTTGACTCGGGAAGAAGTAGAAGAAGCTTTTCAGGAAACAGGTTTCAAAGTAACCAATTATAATACTACTTTACAAGATGTCTATCCATTTCGAATTTGGGCTGATGGTCCCGATGATTCAGGTGTTAGTGTTATGCAACATCTAGATACTGGAGTAATTGACCTTCATCTGAAAAAAAACGGCGAACTTTTTGAGTCAGGAAAAGATCCTTTCATAGGTCCAAAAGCATATCCCAAAAATCTCGATGAACTTAAAAGTCTTCTTGGAAGAATTGCAAAAGGTGAATTCTTTTAAAATATCTAAGACAAATTCTGTCAAATAGATAATTTTTATAAAAATAAATCTCAAAAAACTCGCATATCGTGCGATTTTTTTGTACTACAATTGTATTTCTTAAACTCTAATTCGCATTGCTCATAAGAAATTAAAGTCGTATAATGAATTATAATATGGTCTCTTGGTCAACAAAAAGAAGGTTTATGTACGGAGGCAGTGCGGTACTTATCTTGGCAATTATTTCTGGTATTGTTTTTTTCAGATCATTTTATCATGCGCCATCCTGCACAGATGGTGTAAAAAATGGTAGCGAGACAGGGGTGGATTGTGGCGGAGGTTGTCCAAATGTTTGTACGACAGATACACTAAATCCAATTGTTCTTTGGGCAAAAAGTTTTAATATTTCTGGCGATGTGTACACAGCTGTTGCGTATGTAGAAAATCCAAATGTGAACTCACGAAACGATCGGGCTCAATATGATTTCAGAATGTATGATTCGTCTCATACACTCATAGAGTCTAGAACAGGGGAAACATATATTCCAAAAAACAAAAAGTTTGCCATATTTGAAACCGGTTTTTTGTTTAAAAATAAAAAACCAAGATACACTGAGTTTAGTTTTACATCATTTTCGGAATGGAAAAAAGATACGAGTGTAGAGCCTGATTTGGTTATAAACTACGGGTCACTTCTCGCCACCAGTACATCTCCGCGAATAGAAGGGACGGTACTCAACAATTCACTTCAGAATATTCCATACATAGAGCTTGTGGGATTTGTGATTGATAGCCGAGACAATGTTGTGGCTGCATCAAAAACATTTCTGAATAATGTAAACAAACTTTCTACACAGTCGTTTACATTTACGTGGCCAAAATCGTTTGATCTTGGGGTGGAGGCGTGCGCAAGCCCGCTCGATGTTGCACTGCTTCTCGATACGTCAGGCAGTATGAAATCCGAAAAACAGGATCCGCCCGAGCCGTTTAGTACAGTCAAATCAACTGCCGAGGAATTTATCAAAAGCTTTTCCGACAACGATCAAGTTTCCGTTATTTCCTTTGGGAATAAAGCAGTAGAGGCAAACACGCTCACGTCGGACAAACAAATAGCAATCACTTCAATAGAAAATCTTTCTCTCGGTACAACATCTCAGCAAACAAATATTACAGATGCACTCGGACTTGCAAAAGATGAGCTTGCAAAAAATGGCCGGAAAATAAGCAAGAAAATTATTGTTCTTTTGACCGATGGTGCTCCGACGGAGCCACAAGTCAAAGGTGAGCCAGACTATCCAAAAATTTCTGCACTTGCCTCGGCACAGGATATTGTCAGATCTGGCACGACAATCTACACAATCGGACTCGGAACCGCGGTCAATGAGGGATTTCTCAAGGATGTATCGGGAGATTCCAACAACTATTTCTTTGCTCCAAACAAGGAGACATTATCGAGTATTTATAGTAGTCTGAATGCATCACTTTGTGAACGTGTGCCGAATGTGATCAATGTGATGTACAGAATTCCGTAGGAAACTCGCCACCCGTATGTTTTTTGGGTCATTGCGAGCTCGACGGAGCGAGCACGAGGAAAATTTCAGCAGAAATTTATCCGTGCCCAAAAAGGTTATGGGAGGAAAATGACGAGTAAAATAAGTATGTATTTGTATCTAAAAAACATTTTCAAAAACATAGACTGGATACTGTTTTTCAGTGTCATTCTTATTGCCTGTGCAGGACTGGTGACAATGAATTCTTTTGTTGGTCAGAGCAAATTTTTTGAAAGACAAACAATTTGGCTTATCATTTCACTTGTTATATTTTTTGTGGCGAGTGCGGTTGATTGGCGGTTTATAAAAAGCACAAAAATTATTGTGAGCTTGTTTGTTTTCTCTGTCGCACTGCTTTCATTTCTCTTTGTACTCGGTAGTGTATTCAAAGGTGCACAAAGCTGGTTCGAGCTTGGGCTTTTTGCATTCCAGCCAACAGACCTCATCACAATTGTCATTATTCTGATTTTGGCAAAATATTTTTCACGACGTCATATTGAGATAGCAAATATTCGCCACATTTTCGTCTCTGGTTTCTATGTGTTTATTATCTTTATACTCGTTTTTCTACAGCCTGATTTCGGATCAGCGATTATTATCTTCTTTTTATGGCTAGGAATGGTGCTCGTTTCAGGTATTTCAAAAAAACATTTACTTTTGGTTTTCTTGGTTGGTGCGCTGGCATTTGGTGGCTTGTGGATGTTTGTGTTCAAGCCGTACCAGAAAGATAGAATAAAAAACTTTATTTATCCGCTGACTGATGTACGTGGAAGTGGGTACAATGCGTATCAGTCCACGATTGCTGTTGGTTCCGGAGAAATGTTTGGAAAGGGAGTTGGATACGGAACACAAAGCAAACTTCAATTTTTGCCGGAATATCAGACAGATTTTATTTTCGCGTCATTTGCCGAAGAGTGGGGATTTGTTGGTGTCGCACTTCTCTTTATTTTGTACGGGATTGTTTTTTGGCGAATACTCGCGATTTCATTTAAAGGTGAAAGTAATTTTGAGATTTTGTTTGGGCTAGGACTCGCAATTCTTTTCTTTACACATTCAACTATTCACATCGGAATGAATATTGGTCTATTGCCTGTGACAGGCAAGACATTGCCGTTTATGAGCTATGGCGGAAGTCATTTGGTCGCGGAATTTTTGGGACTTGGCATGCTTATGGGAATGAAGAGGTATGGGAGGACGGTACATAAAACTATTGCCCAGAACGAAATGGTTGGAGTTTAGTAGGCTTCCAGATTTGGACAATCTCATCGTCTAAAATTAAAAAAATTTCAACCAACGTATAAAAATACGTCTCTGAAATTTTTTGAATTTTATACGCGACCTTGTCTCAAATCTGAAAGCCTAGAAATACTGGCTCTCGAAAAATTTTTAAACCAAAAATTTCGGAGGAAGTGTTTTAGGTACACACATTTGTCACTCATAATTCTAGCATTTCATTTGGTGTTTT
>JBAXLH010000017.1:0-6317 GCA_037134875.1 bacterium | reverse complement strand
GCTTCCCCGGACAAATCACCACTATGATCATCCCTACCTTCACAGCAGATGACTTGGCACACCTCACACAGACATCACCTACTCCATCACAGACACCCACTCCACAATCATCTCCAGTATCTGCACCACTCACGCTCACGCACAATATCACATACAGAGACACTGGTACTGACGTCAAAGCACTCCAAACCTATCTCAAGAACAACAAACTCTTCACTGGACCGATTACCGGCTACTTTGGACCACTGACCTTGCACGCAGTGAAGTTGTACCAGAAGAAATACGGAATACCTCAGACAGGAACTGTGGGACCACTGACGAGGAAGGCGATGGAGAAGTGATATAAGGAAAAATTTAGTTTGAATTATATATAAAAAAAGCGACACAGGATTTTGGTCCTAATGTCGTTTATTAAATTTGCTTCTCGGCTAGTTCAGCTTCCTGAACACGAGAAGGGAGAAGCCGATTCCGAATAACACCCATGTCTGGGGTTCGGGAGTTTCCGACGACCCAGAGGGCATATTATATCGAAATGCATTTTCTCTCGTAATACTGAGAGTTTCGAAGCTTCCTGCCTGCAGGTCTCCAAAATTCTCATATACGAGTGCCGACCACCGCATGTCTCCTTGAGGAATCAAGCGGTTGGCGATCAATGCAAAATCCAAACTGTCTCCCATACCTGTGGGTGTCCACAGGTCGAGAACTGCAAAATTTGACGACAACGTTGGGCCGTTATCGGAACCCAATGTGTACGCAAACTCCGTAAATGGTGCCGGGAGTGGCATTACCGGAGTTACATAATCATGGAATTCCCCAAAAAAGTACTGAGGTCCCATGCTCCTTGTAAAATAATTGCATTCAAACCCGCATGGTTCGCCGGGAGCATATGCCGCCCCAACGATAATCCACGCGAGACTATTGATTACCGGCGTCGGAAGGTTTGCGTTCGCCTCCCATTCCGTCGTCGGGAAAATAGAGAAGTCATAACGCCACTTGTCACCGCTTGCGCTAACAGTAGCGTTCATAGCAAATGGCAACGAACTGGCCAGAGCCGGTATTGCCAAAGCCAAAAAAATCATAAAAAAGACAAAGAACCTTTTCATTTGTACTACCTCGTGCTTGAGCTCAATCGTAACAGGTTGGCTGTCGTTTAGTAAAAACTTACTAATACGAACTGTTGGTATAATACCATACAACAAAAATAAATCAAGTGTATTTCAAAATCAAAATCTTTGATAATCAGAAGTCTTTATATTTGAGCTTGCATTTTGTAACGTTTTTTTGTAGAATACGGAAACTATGGAATTTGCAGTAATACACACAGGAGGTAAGCAATATAAGGTCTCAAAAGGGGACACAGTCAAAATTGAGAAAATCAAGGGCGACCTTAAAGTTGGCGACAAAATTGTCTTCGACAAGGTTCTTTTGGTAGATAACGGCAAGGATACAACTATCGGTACACCATACATAGTCAAAGCAGAAGTCCACGGAACTCTCTCAGAAATCGGCAGAAACAAGACAGTTGAAGTTGTAAAATACAAACAGAAAAGTAGATACTTTAAGAAAAATGGTCACAGACAGCCTTGGTTTAAAGTGACAATCGACTCAATTAAATAGTTTTAGACAGACAACTTGAATCACAAAACTCGTCGAGAGTGTGTGATTTTTGAAGACTTCGGACTCGCGACGGCGGGAGATTGAGCGAAAGTCCAGCAGGACTTATCGCGTGCTCCAAAAAGCACACACTGAGTAAGAGTTTTGTGATTTTTAGATAAATAAACAACCTTTATATATATTTGCTTTTTCTTTTTTTATGTTACAATAAAATCAAATGTCCGTATCAAATAATCTCAATACAGACGGTAGAGGTTTGAAAAACCTTTTTGTTTCTCTTAAGCTTGGTTTTTTTCTTGCATTTCGTCAAATAAAAAGAAGTTCGATCGGAACAACCGCGCTTATTATATTTGTGATGACTCTTACATTTCTCAACCTTGTTGTGGTAAGAGGTATTCTCGTCGGTCTCATTCAGAGCTCTATTGATGTATACAAAGAGAGGTACATTGGTGATGTTTTTATATCAACTCTTCCGACCAAAACATACATAGAAAACAGCCCGTCAATTATCGAAATTGTCAAAAATCTCCCTTGGACAGAGAGTTATACCGGCCGATATCTCACAGCTGGTAGAATAGAAGGGACTTATAAAGAGAGAATCAATTATACCGACAAGGTCAACGAAGCCACTCCACAATTTGCTGGGATAGATCCTGTGATGGAGAACAAAATGACACACCTATCATCTCGGGTTATTGACGGGGCGTATCTCAATGAAAATGATACCGAATATATAATGATTGGTGCAAACCTACTCAAAAAATATTTACCGATTGAATCTCCAGGACTCAAAACTCTGGCAAATGTTGATGTTGGTTCTCGAGTCAGAATCACTGTAAATGGTAATGTGAAAGAAGTAACAATCAAAGGGGTTGTCAAAAGTAAAGTTGGAGAGCTCGATCAGAGAGTATTTATGCTCGACTCAACACTTCGAACTCTGATGGGTAGAACGGATTACAATTTGAATGAAATTGCTATTCGGATCAAACCAGGAGCAGATCCTATTGTTGTTCGCGATGCTCTCATAAAAAGTGGCGCGTCTGATACCGCAAAAGTACAAACATACGATGAAGCATTACCAAAATTTGTCAAAGATATGCGAGACACGTTTGCGCTCCTCGGTGATATGCTCGGCTCTATCGGTCTTGTTGTTGCCTCTATCACTATTTTTATTGTTATTTATATCAATGCGATTACGAGACGAAAATTTATCGGTATTATGAAAGGTATTGGTATTGATGCTGTTGCAATTGAATTTTCGTATATTTTACAATCAGTTTTCTATGCGGTAATGGGAGTTTTGATTGGTTTTGTTATTTTGTATGCGTTTTTGATTCCATATTTTATCGCTCATCCAATCAACTTCCCGTTCAGTGATGGCATTCTCGTTGCCGAGTTGGTCGGCACAATATGGAGAGGGTCGCTCCTCATTGTTGCAACAATATTTGCGGGCTATATTCCTGCACGAATCGTTGTAAAACAAAACACCCTCGATGCAATTTTGGGAAGATAAACATATGAAAAATATTATTACAGTCAAAAATTTAACAAAATCTTTCAAAAGTGGCGACACAGAGCTCACTGTGTTAAGAGAACTTGAACTCGTAGTACCAGAAGGTCAATTTCTTGCAATTACTGGCAGATCTGGTTCCGGTAAATCAACAATGTTGTATCAGCTCGGTCTTTTGGATCATCCAAATTCTGGAGAAATTTTGATTAATGAAGTAGATGTGACAAAACTTTCAGCCGAAGAGAGAACAAAATTTCGTCTCAACGAACTCGGATATGTGTTTCAAGACTACGCTCTTATTCCAGAATTAACTGCACTTGAAAATGTGGTCATTCCTTTACTTATGCAAGGATATAATCTGGCCGAGTCAAAAGAAAAATCACAAAAGGCCTTGGAAAGAGTTGGTTTAGTTGGTAAAATGGATAATGTCCCAAGTAAACTTTCTGGCGGTGAACAACAGCGAGTATCAATTGCTCGCGCTATTGCACACGATCCTCATATTATATTTGCAGATGAGCCGACAGCAAACCTTGATACCGAAACATCACGAATTGTGCTCGATACATTTCTTTCACTACACAAACAAGGTCAAACAATCATTATGGTAACGCACGAGCCAGAGTATGCCGAGCTTACCGATCGTATCGTAAAATTATCAGATGGCAAAATAGTATCCGACATAAAAAAATAACTATATGAAAAACACAATAACAAAAACTTTTAGTTTTATTAAATCGCACTACATCATCTCTATCATTGTTGTTGCAGTGATTGGTTTTGTTGGATACAAAATTCAGGCTGGAAATAATGCACCTCAACAACTGTACACAGTGCAAACTGGCCCAGTTATTCAAAAAGTGATTGTAACTGGTAAAACAAAGCCAGTTCATTCAGTTGATCTTGGTTTTCAAAATAATGGCAAAGTTGCACAGATTTATGTCGATGTTGGGTCACGTGTTTCTGTCGGACAGGTACTTGTCTCTCTTGATAAAAGTGAAATGAGTGCAAATTTACTCAGTGCACAGGCAAAATTGGCTGATCTAAAAAATGGCACAAGACCAGAGGCAATAGCAGTTGCAGAAACACAAGTAGCAAACGCACAAACAGATCTCACTGATTCACAAAACAATTTGAACGTAAAGATTCTTGATAGTTATACAAAATCTGATGACGCGATACACAATAGTATTGATGGTCTGTTTAGTAATGGAAAAACAACTAATCCTCAGTTTAATTTACTTATAAATGATCTCCAGCTCAAAAATAATATAAATCAAGATCGTTTCAAAGTTGAAACACTACTTTCTACATGGAAATCAAATATAAACAATATTCCTACTACAGATGTGTTTTCGGGTACTGATGCAAACCTTGCAACAATAAAAGCTTTCATAGATGAAGTAGCACTTGCAGTAAATTCACAGACTATCAATTCAAACTTGTCACAAACTACAATAGATGGATACAAGACATCAATTTCTAATGCACGAACCAATATTGTAACAGCAATAAACAATATGTCTGCTGCCGAGGAAAAATTAAATTCTGCACAGTCTGCACTAACTCTCGCACAAAAAAACCTTGATTTGCAAAAAAGTGGAAATACACCAGAATCAATAAAGGCCCAAGAAGCTGTTGTAATGCAAATACAAGCTCAGCTTGCCAATATGACGTTGGTTTCTCCACAAAATGGTCTTGTAACAAAAAAAGATGTAGAAGTGGGTGAAATTATTACTCCGGGAAAATCTGTCATATCCATCATTTCCGACAGTAATTTGGAGGTGGAATCAAATGTTTCCGAAATAAATATTGGCAAAATAAAGATCGGTAATCCTGTAGACATCACATTTGATGCTTTCCCCGGACAAACATACAAAGGTACGGTCACATATGTTGAACCAGCAGAAACAATCATTGATGGTGTTGTAAATTACAAAGTGACTATTGCATTTTCTCAAACATATCCAGAGATCAAAAGTGGTTTGACAACAAACTTACAAATTATCACATCATCAAAGGATAACGTGATAAGAGTTCCAGAATATTCAATTATTCATAAAGGCGCAGATGCATTTGTGTCCAAAAAAGGTGCTGATGAAAAATTTGTAGAGACTCCAGTAACTCTGGGCCTCGTTGGTCAGGATGGATATACAGAAGTTCTCTCAGGACTTTCAGTGGGAGATGTTATAAACAGTGTTACTCCATAATATAATTGAAAAAATCGCCAATACGTGGTATGATACATACACATTATATGAGGCGGTTTTTTTATGATAAAACGACAGTCGCCCTGCAAAAACTCGGTTACGCTGTTTTTTTTCTGGCGTATAAGATTTTTGTTTCTCTCGAAATAAAAGGAAAGGAAAATATCAAACATCTTACTGGGCCGATTATTCTGGCGGCAAATCATACAAACGAGCTAGATGTTACTTCTATACCACTTGTATTGCCCTTTTTCTCACCACTGTATCCAATTTTTTTTGTAATGAATCCAATTGAGAAGTTTAAGACATTTGGTTGGAGAAGTTATATCTATGGTACGACGTTTCTCAATATGCTTGGCGGGTATTCTATTTATTCTGGTTACAAAGACTACGCAACATCACTCGAAGATCATATTTCAATTTTAAAAAATGGAGGAACACTCTGTATTTTTCCAGAAGGGAAGAGGACACGTGATGGTAATCTCAATCCTGCGCGTGGCGGGCTCGGATTTCTGATTCATACAACAGGTGCGACTGTAGTGCCAGTCGTCATAGATACATTTTTCAATATGTCTGTTATCGATTTTTTTACACGACGGAGAAAAGTTGTTATCACTATACTACCTCCAATGACAAAGCAAGACATTATCTCTGAAAACATTGAAAATCCATCTACTGAGGATTATCGAGGTTGGTCTCAAAAAGTAATGGACAAAATTAAATTTGCTCTCAACTAAGAATGCTTTTAATTGAGAGAATTTTTTTGTATACTATTTCTATATGACAAAAGAATATGCAGAACATCTGCCAAAAAGTTTTGTGGACAATGATCCGAGTCTCGATTTAGAAACAAATAACATTGCGAGAAAGTGTTTAAATTTTTTTCTCACACCGATTCTTAATAATTTACCAAAAGGTTTCAAAAATAAAATAAAAAAGACAAATGAGGCCGCTGCAGAGGTTATCAATAATGTCACAAATCATAATGC
>JBAXLH010000016.1:0-9917 GCA_037134875.1 bacterium | reverse complement strand
TGTGTACACATTAATTAACTCTACTAAAAAGTGACATATGTGTGTGCACATTACCGAAGTTGCTTTACAAATCCACTGTTTTTGTATATTATTTGTCGCGGAGAACCAAATGAAGCATTTCGTACTTTTTCGATACGGTGTAATTTCATATTCACCAAATTATGGAACAGCCGAAGGATATGTTCCGATTGCTGTTATTCCTGCAGAGAATTATGAATCCGCTAGGGATATTGTGTGGTCGATGTTTCCACGTCCTTTGGAACAAGTGAATTTTGTTCCAGCAGATATTTGCCGTCATTGGCTTTTGATCGAGACTCCATTAGTAAAGTCAGCAGAAGATAAATCACTTGTCTACGCAGAAGACGGAATTTAGTAATTTTTAATTGTATCGGATCCAGAGATGGTTCCGTTTTTTTTATTTAAAATAAATCTCTTCAGTTTTTCGGAGCATTTGTTCCACGGAGAATTCTTTTGAGATGGTTTCGTGGAGGGCTTTGCCGAGGGATGTTCGCAAATCTTCGTTTTCAATGAGTTTGTGGAGTATTTTTTCTAGTCCACCAATATCACGATGAATCAGAATGCCATTTTTTCTGTCCTCAATGACCTCAGAAATACCACCGACTTTTGTGGCGACTACTGGGAGTCCTGCAAGGCCTGCCTCGAGTATGGAGTAGGGCAGAGCCTCTGTCTTTGATGTGAGTGTAAAAATATCAAAGGCCTTGAGATATTTTCGTGCATCTGGAATTCTGCCAGCGAGGAAAACTTTGTGTCCCAAATCAAATCCGTCAATAAGCTCTTCCAAATGTTCTCGTTCTTCTCCTTCGCCGATAATATATACAGATGTATTGTGGGGTAAATTGCGACAGCTATCGATAAGCAGATCCAAATCTTTGTTTCTGTGGAGTTCGGAGATTGTGCCAATGATTATCTCGGTATGTTCTGCGAGACGAGTAATTTCTTGTAATTTCTGTCGTGCAACAGCCCTGTCTAGGAAATCAATATTTCCAACACCATTGTGTATGACGACAATTTTGTGCCCAGCAAATGGCATACAAAGGGCATCTTTTTTTGTCTTTTCTGACACAGCGATTGTTTTGTGGCAGAGTATAATCGTCCACCAGTGAATGAGCCAGAAAATTTTGCGAGAGAGAAATGAAAAACGTTTTTCATTTGAGGCCCAACCGTGTGCCGTAAAAATAATTTTTTTGATACCGAGCAGTCGTCCGACAAGTCCACCCATAAACCCCATTTTTGAGCTGTTGAGATGGAGAATATCTGGCCTCTCTTTTGTTAGAACATATCGCAAGGCAAAAAAACTTTTGATCTCATTCAAAAAGAAAATATCACGTTTTAGTGTTTTTATCGTGTACGCTTTTATATTTTTTTCCGCAAGTTTGCTTTGCAGAGTATTTCCTTCACCACAGACAACAAATACGTCATATGTTTCTTTGGGCAAGGAGGTTGCTAGGGTATACACATACTCCTGAGCACCACCCCAGACACCTTTTGTGATTGCTAGACAGACTTTTGTTCTCATATTGATTTTTATGATATTTTAGCATAAAATAACGATACTTTACATATGTCTAGTCTGACAAAAAAGGAGACGACAATATTGTTTTGCGGAGACATCTTTTTCTTTGTTTTTTCGTTGTGGATAACACTCTATCTGCGTTATTTTGAAATTCCAACCCTTTCTCAGTTTTATACACACCTTGTACCATTTTCAATTCTTTTTGTTCTCTGGGCACTTGTATTTTTTATTGCCGGACTCTACGAAAAGCACACATTGGTTCTCAAGAGCAAATTACCAAGTACTATTTTCAACACACAGATAATAAATAGCATTTTTGCTATTGTCTTTTTCTATGCAGTACCTGTGTTTGGGATCGCGCCGAAAACTGTTCTCTTTATTTATCTTATTGTTTCGTTCTTGATGATCCTTGGTTGGAGACTCTACGGCACATCGTTTGTTGGTGCACGAGAGAGACAACCAGCACTCCTGATTGGATCAGGAGATGAAATGAAAGAACTTTTGGAGGAGGTCAATGAAAACAGCAGGTACGATCTGACGTTTGTTTCGTCTGTTGATGTCAAAAAAATTGACGCACTTGATATTCAGGAGGAAATTATTACACCAATATATGCAAATGATATAAAAATAATTGCAGTGGATTTTTCTCACGAAGGTGTTGCACCACTTCTGCCACATTTATATAACCTTATTTTTTCAAAAGTGAGATTCATTGACTCACATCGTATTTACGAGGATATTTTTGATCGTATTCCACTTTCACTCGTGACGTACAGCTGGTTTTTGGAAAACATTTCCACGGCACCAAAATTTACTTATGATTTTTTGAAACGTGTCATGGACATTGTGTTGTCTTTTATTCTCGGCATTATTTCACTTGTATTGTATCCATTTGTGTACGTTGCAATAAAAATGGATGATGGTGGAAAAATTTTCATACAACAAGAAAGAATTGGTCAGAACAATCACTCCATCAATATTTTAAAATTTCGTACAATGACAGTGGATGACGGCGGGGAAGGGGTGGCCAATCGAGAGAAAAAAGTTACCCATGTCGGCAGATTTCTCCGTGTATCGCGCATTGATGAACTGCCACAACTCTGGAACGTATTCAAAGGTGACGTCTCTCTCATAGGTCCACGACCCGAGCTTCCAAATCTCGTCAAACTCTACGAAAAGGAAATTAGTTTCTACAACATTCGCCATCTCATCAAGCCGGGGCTGTCTGGCTGGGCTCAGCTCTATCAGAAAACTCCACCAAAGTTTTCGACCGACTACGACCAGACCAAAACCAAACTTTCCTATGATCTGTACTACATCAAAAATCGCTCATTTTGGCTCGATATTAAAATCGCTCTGAAAACAATCCGTGAGCTTGTTTCTCGCCGAGGGGTTTGACAATAAATCTATTTTGTGATATTTAAGTGAAGGAGGAGATGTGAAGTCTCTATCGAAACTTGCGCCACTGATTGTGATCGGTGGTATGATTTTATTGGTTATCTGGTTGGCAAACCAGGCACCAAAAGAACAGATCTCGGCACAAAAGTCCAAGAATAATATTTCGGTTGAGAAACCAGTCACACCGAAAGTATATACCCCAGACGTGCCTGTTGTGAATTTGCCTGCAGGCCAGGAATATATGTATATTATTAATGCCTCTCCATTCGAATTACCTAATGGAATGTGGTATACAGGAACATTGTATGTGACCCGTAGTCGTGGTCTCGGCGGTCATGGGGCCGACGTCCACAAAATCACTTTCTGGAAACCTGGTGGCTCTCAGGGCACTTGGGAACCCGTTCTGATTATCCAAGAAAACTAGTTTTCAATCATGACCTCGGACAAATTGCGTCCGAGGCCTTTTCATATAAATTTTACAATTTATTAAATCTTCATTAAGATACAGGCAGAAGAATAGAGAGTTACAATTAACACAAATTTTAATTATGCCAAAAATAAATAAAATAAAACAAACAGTATCTTTTTCGGTTGATCCAATAACTGTCTATGAGGCACTGATGGATTCAAAAAAACATTCAAAGTTTACAGGCGACAAAGCAAGTGTGAGTCAAAAAGTGGGAGGTAAATTTTCTGCCTTTGGTGGGTATGCGCAGGGTAAAAATCTTGAGCTCGTACTGGGTAAAAAAATTGTCCAGACATGGCGAGCATCTGACTGGCCAGAAGACTTTTGGTCCACGACAACGTATGAATTCAAAAAAGCAGGCAAGGGAACAAAACTGACGTTCACACAGGTAAACATCCCAACTGACCAAATGAAATCAATCAAAAAAGGTTGGGTTGACTACTACTGGACACCGATGAAGGAGATGTTTAAAGAAAACAAGTAATATATAGGATTTAACAAAACTGGTTCTGGTGTATTTCTCGAAAAGCAATCTATCTGGGCTTGCTAGCCCAGCGAACTTCTCGGCCCGTCGGCCTTGCGAAAGGCTTTTCTCGAAATACACCAGAACCAGTTTTGTATTATTTACCACGTTATATCTGTCTCAAAAAATAAAATATTTCAACTCTGTTTGTTATACCTATCGTTGCATTTTTGGCTAAAATCCCTATAATAAGCCATATGTTAAAACACAGAATATTGTCCGTTATATTGATATTATTAGCGGTAGGAATAGGTTATTTCGTATACGCATCTCAGGCCGGCTTAAATCCGACTGTTGCAAAGTACGCATTTAAACTTGGTCTTGATTTAAACGGCGGAACGGAGCTTGTTTACAAGGCAGATGTATCAAAGGTGCGATCGGGAAATGTTGACGACGCAATGTCATCTCTTCGTGATGTGATCGAGCGACGAGTCAACTTGTTTGGTGTGTCTGAGCCAGTTGTGCAGGTAGAAAAAGCCGGCATTGTTTCTGGTCAAAACGACCATCGACTTTTGGTTGAGCTTCCTGGTGTTACAAATATTGATCAGGCGGTTGCAATGATTGGTCAGACTCCACAGCTTGAGTTCATGCTTCTCAAAGACAGTGCAAAAGATCTCACTACCGAGGAAATGAAATCAAAAAGTATTTCAGACCTCTTTGATTCCACTGGTCTCACAGGACAGTACTTGGACAAAGCACAACTCCAGTTTACAACACAAGGTTCCGGTCAGATTGCCGGCGAGCCGATCGTTGCGCTCTCATTTAATGCAGAGGGTAGAGATTTGTTTGCAAAAATAACAAAAGAGAACAAAGGAAAAGTTTTGGCCATCTTTCTCGATGGACAGGCTATTTCCAGTCCAGTTATCCGTGACGAGATTACAGACGGCAAGGCTATTATTTCTGGTGGATTTAAAGCTGATGAGGCGAAAGCTCTCGTACGAAACTTGAACTACGGTGCGCTTCCAGTACCTATCGAACTCGTCTCAACACAAACAGTTGGCGCGTCTCTTGGTGCAAATGCTACAACAGCTGGTGTAAAAGCTGGTGTTGTTGGATTCCTTCTCATTGCAATCTTTCTCATTATCTGGTACCGATTGCCGGGAATTATTGCAACAATTTCACTCTCAATTTACATTATTTTGTCTCTGACAATATTCAAACTCATCCCAGTCACATTAACTGCAGCTGGTATTGCTGGATTTATTCTCTCTATTGGAATGGCGGTGGATGCCAACATTTTGATTTTTGAAAGAATGAAAGAAGAAATAAAAAGAGGGAAGTCACTCAGTGATTCTCTCCACGAAGGATTTACACGAGCATGGCTTTCAATTCGTGACTCAAACATTTCCAGTATCATTACTGCGATTGTGTTGTTTTGGCTCGGTACATCAGCTATAAAAGGGTTTGCACTGACATTTGGTATCGGTGTTTTGGTTTCAATGTTTACGGCCATTTCTGTTTCTCGAACATTTCTCTTTGCGATTGTTCCGAAATCAAACAACAGATTTGTGAAATTTTTATTCAGTAATGGTTTACACATCTAATACAATTTTATGTTTATCGTAAATTATAGAAAAGTTTTCTTTGCACTGTCGGGGGTCCTTATTGTAGGATCGATTGTTGCAATGGTTATGTTTGGTTTCAATTTTGGTATTGATTTCAAAGGCGGATCTATCTTGGAAGTGTCATACCAAAATGCTCGTCCAGATATGGAAAGTATCAAAACAGATCTCAACACTCTCGGTTTGGGAACATATATTTTGACTCCACTCGGAGATTCAAAATATGTTTTGAAAGCGCGTGATCTGACTCCTGCAGAAAAGACTCAGGTGTTTAATGTTCTTTCTGGTTCAGGAGATCCAGCCTTCGCGGAACGCTACGGCGTGACAAAGGAAGAACGATTTAACTCGATTGGCCCAGTGGTGGGTCAAGAGCTCAAAAACAAAGCTCTGCTCGCGATTGCGCTCGTCGTGATTTGTATCGTGCTCTTTATTACATTTGCTTTCCGCAAAGTGTCATATCCTGTCTCCTCATGGAAATACGGTATTGCAACAATTATTGCTCTCGCCCACGATGTGATTATTCCAACAGGAGTGTTCATTGTTTGGAGTCATTTCAGAGGAGGGGAAATAGATATGCTGTTCGTGTCGGCTCTGCTCGCTATTTTGGGTTATTCTGTCCACGATACTATTGTGGTGTTTGACCGAGTACGAGAAAACCTCAGACTTTCTCACGATGCTCGTGGAAAAGATACATTTCAAGAGACAGTGGGCAAGTCTGTCACACAGACATTTGGCAGATCAATCAATACATCACTCACTATTTTCTTGTCACTTGTTGCTCTCTATTTTATTGGAGGAGAAACAACACGCGACTTTGCATTTGTTCTGATTATTGGTGTTATTGCTGGAACGTACTCATCAATATTCGTAGCTTCGCCACTTCTGGTTACACTGCAAAAATTGCAAAAGAAAAATTAAATTCAAGTTTCAAAAAAATAATTCGCAAAAAGCGAATTATTTTTTTGAAAAATATTCTCTCGGTGAATTAAAAAAATAAAAAAGTTTTTTTGACTTATCCACAATTATTTCGAAAAAAAATTTGTATTTAATTTTGTTATGTACGATAATTATTGCAGGTCGGAACAACGAAAAAATTTTCGTTGCAAACTTAAAAAATAATTTTATCAATTGTTTTTCACGAAATAATTGAACATAAATATCATGGCAGCAAAAAAGAAAGCAAAGAAAACAGCAAAGAAGCGAGCATAGTCTTTACTGGTTCTCTAAAAAATCATTTTTGATTTCAAAACTCGGCGGAATGCCGAGTTTTGTTTTTTGTGTTATAATCGTATCTGTATGATTTCATTTATGAAAATCCTCGGTTTGTCAGAAAATGACCGAGAGTTAAAGGATATTCGACCAATTGTAGACAAAATAAACGCTCTAGAGAGCGCTATTTCAGCGCTGTCAGATGAGGTTTTGCGGGCAAAAACAGACGAATTTAAAAAGAAAATTGCTGATGGAGCAACACTGGATGAAATTTTGCCAGAAGCGTTTGCTGTTGTACGCGAAGCATCAAAGAGAACACTCAATCAGAGGCATTTTGATGTTCAGCTCATCGGAGGTGTGGTTTTGCATCAGGGTAAAATTGCCGAAATGCGAACAGGAGAAGGAAAAACACTTGTTGCTACACTGCCTGCATATCTCAATTCTCTCACAGGCAAAGGTGTGCATATTGTTACGGTCAATGACTATTTGTCGAGACGAGATGCAGTGTGGATGGGAGAAATTTATGATTTTCTCGGAGTATCCGTGGGTGTAATAAATCACGACGAATCATTTTTGTATGATTCAACGCGAAAAGAGCTCGATGCGGAGCGCGATGCCAAAGGCTCATTCAAGGTTGTGAATGAATTTTTGAAACCAGTTACTAGGCGAGAAGCATATCATGCGGATATTACATACGGAACAAACAACGAGTTTGGTTTTGACTATTTGCGCGATAATATTGAATACGAAGAATCCAGATTGCGTCAGAGGGAGCACAATTTTGCAATTGTCGACGAGGTTGACTCAATTTTGATCGACGAATCACGTACACCGCTCATTATTTCTGCGCCGACATCTGACTCGGACGAGCTGTATGTCAAATTTGCAAGTATTGCAGACAAACTCGAACAAGGCGAGCACTATACTGTGGATGAAAAATTCAAATCAATATCACTTACTGACTCGGGTATCAGCAAAGCTGAGGAACTTTTGGGTGTAGAAAATATATATACAGAAAAAGGTATCAAATATGTGCATCACTTGGAAACTGCCGTGCGCGCAAAGGCACTTTTCCATAAAGACAAAGAGTATGTGGTCAAGGAAGGTGAAGTTGTGATTGTTGATGAGTTTACCGGACGTCTCCAGCCGGGACGACGATGGTCCGAGGGCTTGCACCAGGCAATTGAAGCCAAGGAACATACTCCGATTCAAAAAGAATCAAAAACATTTGCGTCTATTACATTCCAAAACTATTTTAGACTCTATAGCAAGCTCGCCGGTATGACCGGTACTGCACACACATCGTCCGAGGAATTTTACAAAGTGTATGGTTTGCAGGTTGTGATTATTCCAACAAACAGGGAAATACACCGAGAAGATAAAAACGATCTCATATTCAAATCCGAACAAGGCAAATTCAAGGCAATTGCAAAGGAGGTCAAACAGAGACACCTCAAAGGTCAGCCAGTTTTGATCGGTACAGTTTCTATTGAAAAAAATGAGTTGTTGTCAGAATACTTGCGTGCCGAGGGAATTCCACACGAAGTTTTGAACGCCAAAAATCACTCGCGCGAAGGAGAGATTATTGCGCAAGCTGGAAAACGAAGTGCTGTGACAATTGCCACAAATATGGCGGGACGAGGTGTGGATGTAAAGCTTGGCGGTAATCCGGGAAGTCCAGACGAATACGAAAAAGTCAAAGAAATTGGTGGACTTTTTGTGCTCGGTACCGAGCGTCACGATGCGCGTCGTATCGACAACCAGCTCCGAGGGCGTTCCGGACGACAAGGGGATCCGGGAGAGACGCAGTTTTTTGTTTCGCTTGAGGACAACCTTATGCGTGTGTTCGGTGGTGACAATGTGAGATCAATGATGTCAAACCTTATGACAAAGTCCGGTCTCGCCGAGGATGAGCCGATTGAGTACAAAATGATAACCAAATCTCTGGAGAGTGCGCAGGAAAAAATAGAGGGTTTCAACTTTGACGCACGAAAACACGTACTCGAGTTTGACGATGTGCTGAACTACCAAAGAAAAATATTTTATGGACGACGCAGAGATATTTTGCTCAGTGACGACTCTGTGGTGATTTCGTATGTCAACGAAATCGTCGGTCATGCCAGTCCGGAGGAACGAGAAAGAATAGAGCAGAAAATATCCGGAGCAAATAGTGACTATATCAAAATACTGCGACAAGTCATTTTGCAGGCAATGGATATGTTTTGGGTTGACCATCTTGAAATGATGGATTATATGCGATCGAGTGTAAACCTGCGTGCATATGGTCAGCGAGATCCGCTCGTGGAGTACAAGAGAGAGGGATTGCGACTGTTCAAAGAAATGGAGTTTTCAACCGAACAGGAAGTTCTCAAACTCATTCCGCAGATACAGCCAAATGAAATCTTTTTCAAAGCACCAGAAAAGCTCGTTGAAACTCGCGATGGAGCAGACGCTCTGACTGCCGAAGCAACAAAGGCAAGTGACAAGACAAACACCGCCCCGGACGGCCAAAAAATCGGCAGAAATGATCCGTGTTTTTGTGGCTCAGGCAAAAAATACAAAAAATGCGGGGAATTGAATACAGAGGAACATCAAAAGAATATGGCAAGTAAATAAAACTATGAATGTTTTAGAAAAGAATACATTTTTTGATATAAATAAACTCCCACCGGAAAAAGGTTTACTTCTGTTCGGATTATCAATGAACAAACTTTCAAACAGACAAGATGCGGAACATTGTATGGAAGATATACGTCATCTTGCTACAGATAAGATAAGTAAACCACTCGTCGGGCTTAATTTTATTTATAGTGATTTTTTGTATCTATATAGTGATAAGCCAGCTCCGGAATTGAAACACTCATTTATGAATCAAGTCATTGATCATCGTAATAGTATGCAGAGATTGATTGAGAAAAATAATATGGAGTTTCAAATTCAACATGGGTTTAATTATATGGTTTGGAATCAACTGTATGTTGGTACAAAAGATTTTAATCAACTATTTGATAAATTAAAAAAAATTTATAAAGAAGACGAAAAATTCCAGAAATATCTTAAAGATGATTGTGATGTTTTTGGGAGAGATATGAAAGACAATCAAATTAATTTCTTTTTGGAAGAGATTCTTACGATGTATCTTTTAAGTAAAAACCAAATCAAACTCCCAAATGAATATATAGAAAATAACCAAAAATGGATATTGTGGTGCTATCCTGGTAGACC
>JBAXLH010000015.1:0-10865 GCA_037134875.1 bacterium | reverse complement strand
GTGTACACATTAATTAACTCTACTAAAAAGTGACATATGTGTGTGCACATTACCTGTTGTCATTGACAATGTATTTATTGTGATGTAAAATCCTTTCCGGATGAGACTCGTCAAAATCTTTAAGGACTGGTGTACCAGCCCGAAAAAGAAGCTGTGGGCGATTATGCCCGAGCTTCTAATTTTGAAAAAGGACCTCGAGGTGATTCGTGGTAGGCAACCACTCGATGGTATTGTCCAATTCTTTGGCCTCGTGTCGCCATGGCAGGATCGGGGACTCGCTGACATTTTGACCGCTTTTCATAGTGTCAACTATGGACAGTACGACGAAGTGATTCGTCTGCTGAACCAGTTGACGGTCCATTTTGCCCGGGCAGGGCGTTCTCCGTACGGCTGGAACCGTACGAGTAAGGGTCAGGAAGTCACCGAGAACAATGTTTATCTCGGCAACATCTATGGCCTCTGGACCAAAGAGGTTTCCTTCTGGAAAACCCAAAAAGACACTCCCAAGGGTGGCTGGGGTTTCTCCGGAATGGAACATCTGAGTGTCTATGATGTGGTCTCGAATCAAGCGAGGGAGTTTATGCGCTCGCATGACGAGATGTGCCACATCATCGGCAAATTAAATCAATATCTCACCTACGGTGAGATCACGTACTAGCGTCCGGTAAAAAGCCGACGCAAGCCACTCTTCGGAGTGGCCTTTTCTTTACCTGATATTATTGACATTACATAGTCTTTTGTATACTATGATAGTTGTCGCTTTTTGCGATACATTTTATTATGTATTTGCCACGCTAGTTGCTAGGGCGCAGTTGCGTTTCTCGAGAATTGCGCTTTTGCAGTTAGCTTGGTAGAGATTATTATTAGTTTTAATTAAAAATTATTATGGCAGATTTTAATAGAAGCAAGCCACACGTAAACGTAGGTACAATTGGCCACGTTGACCACGGCAAGACAACATTAACAGCAGCTATTTTGACAGTACTTGGCCGAGCAGGCGAAGGATATTCAGCAAAAGTCAAAGGAGTTAACGATATTGACTCTGCTCCAGAGGAAAAGGCACGAGGAATTACAATTGCGCTTTCTCACAACGAGTATGAGACACCAGCAAGACACTACGCTCACGTAGATGCTCCTGGACACGCTGACTACATCAAAAACATGATTACAGGTGCCGCTCAAATGGACGGTGCAGTACTTGTGGTAGCAGCAACAGACGGTGTTATGCCACAGACACGAGAGCACGTTTTGCTCGCAAAGCAGGTTGGCGTACCACGAATTATTGTATTCTTGAACAAATGCGATATGGTGCCTGATGTAGAACTCATCGACCTCGTTGAGGAAGAAGTTCGAGAACTCCTCACAAAACAAGGTTTTGATGGTGCAAATGCTCCAGTTATCCGAGGATCAGGACTCAAGGCTCTTGAATCAACAAGCAACGACGACGAATGGGCAAAGAAAGTACTCGAGCTCACAGCAGCACTCGACACATACTTCCCAGTTCCAGAAAGAGACACAGAGAAACCATTCCTTATGCCAGTTGAAGACATTTTCTCAATTGAAGGACGAGGAACAGTGGTTACTGGAAGAATCGAAAGAGGAACAGTCAAAGTTGGCGAAGAAATCGAATGTATCGGACTCAAGGACACAGCAAAATACACAGTTACAGGTATTGAAATGTTCAACAAGTCACTTTCAGAAGGTATCGCCGGAGACAACGCAGGTATTCTCCTTCGAGGTGCAAAGAAAGAAGACATTCACCGAGGACAGGTTTTGGCAAAACCAAAATCAGTTACTCCTCACACAGAATTTACAGCAGAGGTATATATCTTGAAGAAAGAGGAAGGTGGACGACACACACCATTCTTCTCTGGTTACAAGCCTCAGTTCTACATCCGAACAACGGACGTAACTGGAGATGTGACACTCAATGAAGGTGTTGAAATGGTTATGCCAGGAGACACAGTTACATTCAAGGTAAAGCTCGTTGCTCCAGTTGCTCTCGAGGAAAATCAGCGATTTGCTATTCGAGAGGGTGGAAAGACTGTCGGCGCCGGAGTTGTTACAAAGGTTATTGCATAATAAAATTCCAAATTTGGAAAATCAAAAAATCTCCCTCGGGAGATTTTTTGATTTATAGTTGACCATTTTGATAATGTTTGCTAGTATCTAGATTACAAAATATATGGCAACAAAAGATACCACAGAGAAAAAAGCAGTTGCAAAAAAGGCTTCTGCAAAAGCTCCTGTCAAACCAGATGCAATTTCAAAATTGCGAATTCGAGTGAGTGCATACGAATACAAGATTCTTGACCTTTCAGTCAAGCAAATTATTGACACAGCGCTCCGCTACGACGCAAAGGTAGATGGTCCAATCCCACTTCCAACAGAGATCAAAAAGTACACAGTCAACCGAGCATCATTTGTATTCAAAAACGCCCGCGAGCAGTTTGAAATGCGCATCCACAAGCGACTCATTGATATTCTCAATCCAAGCCAGAAGATTATGGAGGCACTTACAAATTTGTCGCTACCATCTGGGGTCAACGTCTACGTCAAAATAATTTAACTAAATCAAAAAAACCGCTTAAGCGGTTTTTTTGATTTAGTTAATGACTAGACTGTTACAATAAATTCTAATGGGTCTGTGTTTTTGGAATAAACATATCCATGATTTGTCTCTACATTTCCATATTTCTCTCTCATTTTTTCTATGTATTCTCCTGTCCATCCTGAGCCACCACCAAAGCCTCTTACCATTTTACTTATAAACTCATCACCAAGCTCGATAGGAAATACATGTTCATTAATGTAAATGGCTGGTATGGATTCACCATTTGGTTTTGTAAAATTACCTTTGTCTATCCTAATTTGATCCTGGCCTTTCCATCCTTTTGAAGTAGCTTTTGCCTCCTCAAATGTCAAGGGGAAATTTTTCAAAGCTTCTGGTAATTGAATATCCTCATTATTTTCAAATTGTTTTTCCATAATTACATTATTAATTTGATTAATAATGTAATTATAGTAGGGGGGGGGGTAGAATGTCAATTTATTTATGCACAATATAAAATATATAATTAGGGCTTGAACTTTAAAACGATATCTGGTAGTATACTCAAATCGCCATAAAGGCGTTTTCTTATGAAATTCATTCTCGGCACAAAACAAAATATGACCCAAATCTTTGACGAGGCGGGAGACGTGCATCCAGTCACGGTTGTAAAGGCTGGTCCAGTTGTCGTTACCCAAGTCAAAAATGTTGCAACTGACGGATACAATGCTGTGCAGGTTGGTTTTGGCGAGAGAAAGGCAAAAAACATAAACAAACCTCTCAAGGGACATATGAAAGAAGGTAATTTTATGCACCTCAAGGAGTTCCGAACAGAAGGCGAGCCTACATTAAAAGTTGGTGACAGTGTTGATCTTTCAACATTCTCATCAGGTGATACTGTAACAGTCACAGGCATCTCAAAAGGTAAAGGTTTCCAAGGTGTGGTCAAGCGACATGGTTTCAAAGGAGGTCCACGATCCCACGGTCAGAAACACAGCGAGCGAGAGCCAGGTTCTATTGGAGGCGCAGGCCGAGATGGAGGACGTGTGGCAAAAGGCAAGAGAATGGCAGGACGAACAGGTAGCGATACAATCACATCAAAAGGACTCACAGTTGTTGCTGTCAATTCAGAAACAGGTGAAATTTTCATTCGAGGAGCAGTCCCTGGAAGAAAAGGTACATTAGTCGAAATAAACGGATAATACAATGGAAGCAACACTTTACACACAAAAAGGAACCGAGGCAAAGAAAATATCTCTCCCAGAGAATGTTTTTGGCTTGCCATGGAATGCGGACTTGGTTCATCAGGTTGTCACCTCGATGGAATCCAGTGCTCGTACACCTGTTGCTCACACAAAAAACCGAGGTGAAGTCAGTGGTGGAGGCAAGAAGCCATGGCAACAGAAAGGCACTGGTCGCGCACGACACGGCTCAATCCGATCTCCGCTCTGGGTAGGTGGAGGTGTTACTCATGGACCACGAAATGACAAAAATTACGACCGAAAAGTCAACAAAAAAATGAAGGCAAAAGCCCTCTACACTATTCTATCTGCAAAATTCAAAAAAGGTCAGATTATGTTTGTTGATGACATTTCTTTCAAAGCTCCAAAGACAAAAGACGCTCTCGGAACCCTCGTCTCACTTTCAAAAATCTCAGGTTTTTCAGATTTGCTTTCAAAAAAGAAAAATTCTTCATACATTGCAATTTCTGAGAAAAACAGTGCAGTAGAAAAAAGCTTTTCAAACTTTAACAATATGATCGTTGATGAAATTCGCAATATGAATCCACTCGACCTTATGAAATACAAATACGTTGTTATTGCAAATCCAGAAAAGGGTCTCGCACAGATTTCCGGCAAACTCGCTAAATAATTTTTATGAACACACACTTTTCTTACATTTTGAAACAGCCTCACATCACAGAAAAATCTACATTTTCTGCAGAAAACTCTGTGTACGTTTTTGAAATAAATCCCGAGGCATCAAAACAGCTCGTCACAAAAGCATTTGCTGAAAAGTACAAAGTAACTCCAGTCAAAGTCCGCACAGTCACAATTCCAGCAAAACAAGTTTTTGTTCGGGGCAAAAAAGGTTTGAAATCAGGTTACAAAAAAGCCTACATCTACCTAAAGAAAGGCGAAAAAATTGAGATAATATAAATATATGAAGAGATACAATCCAACATCACCATCACAGAGACAGCACACAGCCATTTCTTATGGAGATATTTTGACTGCAGTAAAGCCGGAGAAGTCACTTACACACGGATTCAAACGAGCAGTCGGACGAAACCACCACGGCAAAATCACAACTCGTCACAAAGGTGGCGGACACAAGAGACTCTACCGAGAGATTGATTTCAGATACGACAAAATGGACGTTCCATACACAATCACAACTATTGAATACGATCCAAACAGATCAGGTCTCATTGGTCTCGCACAATACAAAGACGGCGAAAAGAGATATGTGCTCATTCCAAAATCCGTCAAAGTTGGCGATATGTTTATTACATCAGCGAACGCCGAAATGAAAGTTGGTAACAGACTCCCACTCAAAAACATCACAGTCGGTGCATTTGTCTACAACGTAGAGGTAAAGCCACAGGGCGGAGCAAAGCTCGCCCGGTCAGCTGGAAACTTTATCGAGGTTGTCGCAAAGGATGCCGGAATGGTTGACCTCAAAATGCCTTCATCAGAAGTTCGCAAAGTCAAAGAAACAGCATGGGCATCAGTTGGCGAAGTTTCAAACAACGAAAACAGACTCGTCAATCTCGGCAAGGCAGGACGATCACGATGGCTCGGTATACGACCAACAGTCCGAGGTACAGCACAGAACCCAGTAGACCACCCATACGGAGGTGGAGAAGGACGACAGGGTAGAGGACGACGACGCGCAATCTCAGTTTACGGCAAGCCAACAGGCAAGGGTCAGAAGTCACGAACTCCAAAGAAATATTCAAACAAGTTTATTGTTTCTCGCCGAAAGGTTGGAAAGAGAAAGTAAAACAAAAAACCGCAGAGATGCGGTTTTTTTGTTTTTACTTTTCACAAGCTTTGATTTCTATGACAGCTTTTTTTCTCATTGCTTCTTTTTCTATTTTCATTTCCGGCGTATCAGATTCTTTTGGTCGATTTTTCCAATATTCTTTTACTGCTAGGAGTGCTCGTGGAGCATCGATTTCTCCGGTCAGAGAATAGAAATCATCTCCCATTTCCTTCCAAAATAATTCAGCATCACTTGCACGTACTCCCAGTGTTTCGAGTCTATATACTATATCTTTCGCTTCCAGTGATCCGGGATTATTTTTTTCGAGAAGTTCTAGTGTTTTCGTTAGTTGTTTTTGAAAAGTCGTACCCTCAATGTCTTTGAATAAATCTTCCTTAGGATTTATTGGCTTTGCGTCTAAAGGTTTAAAAGGATCTTCCATTCCCATAATTTTGTTTGAATAAGAATAATACTTATATTTTATCATATTCAAGACTTGTTTAATTGTTGCGGGTGGGGATAGAGGGGGATTTTTGATTGAATGGCTCAGTAGGGCGGTTTTTTGGTGTTTTGTAAGTATATTATACAATATAACTTGACAAATGTACATAAAGTATGCTATTATTATACCAGTAGGATCAGGGAGAAACTCTGGTTCAAAGGAGGTATGCCATGTTCAAGGTATACTGGCAGGGATCGGTTTATTCGTTCAAGACGTTCGAGGAGGCCGCGGCGTTTCGCACCCAGGTTCGCTAGCGGTAGTCGTCGGCAAGCGCCGGCGGTAACTCGGCACTGACTTGAAAAAATCGGTGCCGAAAACTTCAACGGGGCACGTCGTGTCCCACCCAGCAGAGGTCGTTGCGCAAGCACGGCCTTTTTTTATGTATTTGAAATCATTCCTCTCTCATACTTAGTTTCTGAGCAACCTCAAAAACTCCAGCGAGTTTTTAAGGCCTTCCTCGGCCTGAACTTGTCAATGAGCCTCGCTATGCTCGGTCGTTGACAAGACCGGCTTCAGGCCTGTGGGGGCTCAGAAACTAAGTATGAGAGAGGAATGATTTTACAACAATATAACGAGAGTCTTTTGCTATTTGACATTCTTCTTGCTTTTGTATAGTATGTACAGCAATTAAGAGGCTCACTCTTAAACAGTTTGAGGTATTAAACCAAATACCACTAACATTGTGGTTTTTGTTTTGCTACGGTGTTCGTACATCTTGGCAGGCAAATTAAAATAATATGACACGATCATCAAAGAAAGGCCCATATGTTGACGAAAGACTTCTCAAAAAGATTGAGGGTAAAAAGCCCGTGGAAACAGGTGTTATCAAAACATGGTCACGAGCTGCTGTCATATCTCCAGAAATGATTGGTTTTATTTTCGGCGTACACAATGGCAAAACTCACATCGAGGTTCTTGTTACAGAGGATATGGTTGGATACAGACTCGGCGAATTTTCCCCAACACGCAAATTCTTGAAACACGGAGGAAAGATGCAGAAGGAACTTGAGCAGAAAAAGAAAGAGGCAGAAATTGCTTCAGCACAGGCTGCCAAAGCTTCTACAGCAGATACCAAAAAATAATTTACTATTATGGCAACAGCACACGCAACATTATCAAATTTCAGACAATCGCCTCGCAAGATGCGTGTTGTTGCAAACTCTATTAGGGGCAAAAAAGTTGACGAGGCTTTGGTGAACCTTGAGTTCACAGCAAAGCGAGCATCAGATCCACTTCGAACACTTATTATGTCAGCACTCGCAAATGCAAAAGCAATGGAAATTCCTACAGAAAATCTCATCGTTACAAAAGTCGCCGTCAATGCAGGAAAAATTTTGTACCGACGACTTCCAGCAGCTCGAGGTTCAGCACACAAAATGCGAAAGCGAACATGCGTTGTGTATGTTGAGCTCGGCGATGCTCCTGTAAAGGCCGGCAAAGTGAAGATTGCAAAAGAAGAGGTTGTAGAGAAAAAGGAGAAAAAAGTCCAGAGCAAAAAGCCTGCAGTCAAAAAGGAAAAAACAACTAAAAAATAATAATTATTATGACGCACACAGTACATCCATACGCACATAGACTCGGAATCATTAGAGATTGGAAATCTCGATGGTTTGGTGTAAAAAACAAATACAAAGAGTTTTTGAAAAGTGATGTGCTCCTCCGACAGTACCTCGAAAAGAAACTTCGTGGACAGTATGTGAGTGATATTGAAATGGAACGAGGCGAGAAATTCCTCCGAGTGATTATCGAGACATCACGTCCCGGAATGATTATCGGACGATCTGGCGAAGGTGCGGTCAAACTCAAAGACGACATCATCAAATTTATCGAGAAAAACAAACTCTCATCAGGAGGTGAAGTAAAAATTGATATCAAGGAGGTCAAATCTCCAGAATCAAATTCTGCCATTGTTGCTCAGATGATTGCCGAAGGTCTCGAGAAACGACTTCCATTCAGACGAGTTGTAAAACAGGTTGCAGAAAAAGTGATGGCAAACAGAGATGTGCTCGGAGTCAAAATCGAACTCTCTGGACGACTCGGTGGTGCATCAATGGCACGACAGGAAAAGTTGAAGAAAGGACGAATTCCACTCCAGACATTCCGAGCTGATGTTGATTTTACAAAATACGAAGCGAGACTTCCATACGGTGGAATCGGTATAAAGGTCTGGATATACAAAGGCGAAATTTTCGCCAAAAAATAAAACTTCCAAATTATGACCAATCTCATCGTCTAAAATTTGTTTCGGAATTGTCACAGTACTAACTGTACAGCTCCAATTCCAAAGCAAATTTTATACGCGATCTTGGTCAAATTTGAAAGTTTTAAGATTTGTGTTAGTGTAACAATAATTTTATGTTAGTACCAAAAAAAGTAAAATACAGAAAGTGGCATACGATGCGAAAGAATGCCGACAAAGTTGGAGTCGCTACTCGAGGTATCGAGGTCTCTTTCGGCTCGTACGGTCTCAAGGCAGTTGACGGAGCACGCATCATTTCAAACCAGATCGAGGCAGCACGAAAGGCGCTCTCACGAACAGTTGGCAAGACTGGCAAAGTCTGGATCAGAATTTTCCCTGATATGCCATTTACAAAAAAGCCAGCCGAAGTAAAGCTCGGAAAAGGTAAGGGAGATTTGGCAGGATACTGCGCACCGGTCAAGCCAGGACGAATCTTGTTCGAGGTTGACGGGGTTCCAGAAGCTGTCGCACGCGAGGCTCTTCGAAAGGCGGGCACAAAATTACCTGTAAAGACAAAAGTTGTCGCACGATAAACATATGAAAGAATTTATACACAAAACAGAAAAGGAATTGAAATCTCTCCTTGCAGAAAAACAAGTCGCTTTGCGCAACTTTAGATTTGCTGTTGCTGGTAGCAAAACACGAAATGTCAAAGAGGGTGCAGTGCTCAAAAGAGATATTGCTCGCATTATGACAATTTTAAATTCCCAGACTAAATAATTTTTATGAAAACAACACAAGCAACAAAAAAAGAGGCGTCACACAAATCTGTACTTTCAGGTGTTGTTGTCTCTGACAAAATGAAAGATACGATTGTCGTCAGTGTCAGTCGATTTGTAAAGCATCCAAAATATGACAAGTTTATAAAAAAGGACAAAAAGTACAAAGTGTCAGATGTTGGCAATACAAAAAAGGTTGGCGAGAAAGTTTCCATTGTCCCAACACGACCGATTTCAAAAGATACCCATTTTAAATTAATGCAATAATATGATCCAGTAGTAGAAAATAACATTGAATAAATTCACAAAATAAGTAATATGAACAAGTCGAAATTAACAACATATAACATAGGAATAACATTACGCTCATAGAGCGATGTTATTTTTCACTACTGGAATGATACAGGCACGATCAATAGTAAAAATAAGCGACAACACAGGAGCCAAAATCGGCAGAATTTTCAAAGTGCTCGGTAGCTCAAAAAAGCGCTATGCATCAATCGGCGAGCTCGTTGTTCTCTCTGTTCAGAAAGCTGAGCCACGAAAAACAGTCAAGAAAAAAGACGTGTTGTACGCTGTGGTTGTCAGACAAAAAGCTCCATTCCGACGAAAAGACGGATCATACCTTCGATTTGATGAAAACGCAGTTGTGATTGTAGTCAAAGATAAAAAGGAGCCAGTCGCTGGACGTATTTTCGGCCCGATCCCACGAGAGCTTGGAGAAATAGGGTATCAGAAAATCATTTCTCTAGCTCCCGAGGTTGTGTAAATTTTGAGATAACAAAAATACTATGCATATAAAAAAAGACGACAAAGTAATAGTTCTGACAGGAAAAGACAAAGGCAAAACAGGTGCCGTTCTTAAGTCGTTGCCAAAAGAGGGGAAAGTTATCGTTGCTGGTGTCAACGTTCTCAAGGTTCACAAGCGAGCACGAAAGAGTAACGAAAAAGGTCAGATTGTAGACAAGACGATGCCCATTAACGCATCAAACGTAAAGAAAATGTAAAACTTCCAAATTTTGCGAACTCCTTCGTTGGATTTCAAAATTTGATTGTCACCGTACGTTAGTACGGCTCCACTCAAATTTCTCATCCGCCTCGGATTTCATCAAAATTTGAAAATTTTATAGATAATACAAAAATAATTTAAATTTTATGATTTCAATAAAAGAAAAAACAAAATTAGCTTACGATGCTCTCAAAACAGAGTTTGCATATTCAAACAAAATGCAAGCCCCAAAAATTGAGAAGGTTATTGTCTCTGCCGGCATCGGATCTCTCAAAGACAAAAAGAAAATTGATGTTGTTGAAGACCGACTGACAAAAATCACTGGACAGAAGCCAGTGCGAAAAGGTGCAAAGAAATCCATTGCAGCATTCAAGGTGCGAGAAGGCGACCCAGTCGGAATGCAAATAACACTTCGTGGACAGCGAATGTATGATTTCCTCGATCGACTCGTCAACATTGCACTCCCACGAACAAAAGACTTTCGAGGTATTTCTGGAAACGGCGTTGATGAAATGGGTAACTACACACTCGGTATTCGAGAGAACACAATTTTCCCAGAGTCAGCAGATGAAGATTTGAAAGACGTGTTCGGTCTCTCGGTCATCATTGTCACAAACGTCAAAAACAAAAAAGAGACAAAAGCATTCCTTACCCATCTCGGTTTTCCATTCAAAAAGGTAGAGACAGTAGAGGCAAAGGTTGCCAAACCAGCAACAAAATCCCGAGCTCCAAAGAAATAACCCTCCATCTCACAAAAGAGACAAAAAAGCGCCAAATAAGGCGCTTTTTTGCTGGGACAGATATGTTTTAGGTACACACATTTGTCACTCATAATTCTAGCATTTCATTTGGTGTTT
>JBAXLH010000014.1:0-12320 GCA_037134875.1 bacterium | reverse complement strand
AAAGTGCAAGTTGTGGTTTGAATGTTGCTGAAGCTGTGGTGGAGGAAAGTTGGAGGAGAGTAAATGGGGTGGTGGTACCGATACCAACAAGACCGGAGGTTGTGATAACCATTTTGGTTGATGAGGAATTTTGAAAGAGAGCGAGATAATTTGTAGCAGAAGAAGAAGTATTTATTTCAAGTGGATTAACTATAAGTCCGGCGTAACCAACTATTGATGTTGGAGAAACATTTATTATTGGCTCAACAGCTAGAGCTGTCATGGTTGTTGTATAGGCAGTAGAATTATAAATTTGTCCTCCAGTGCCAAATGTTGGATTGATTTTTGTACCAATCCATCTTCCAGTTATTGTGGAGTTGCTTACAGTTGGACTAAAATAACCACCAGCTTGAAACATGGTTATATTTGATAGGTTGGTAGCAGCTGAAGGATTATAGAAAGGATTAACATAAACCCATTGTTGAGAAAAATTACCACTAGTTGTCCAATCATATCCTGTTAAACCAAGCCAAGCTTCGTTTGTGGTTGGGTTATATGTTCCTGGTGTACTAATTACATTGCGAACTTTTTCAGTTGCAACTCTGGGAAAAGAATTTGTTCCATTATAACCAAATGTTGCAGAATATGTGTCACTAATTTGAGTCGTATATCCTCCACCGTTTGAGAAAAATGCTCCAGTGGAGATACCTCCATGATTTTCAATAACAAGTTGAGTTGTACCTGATTTTTGATATTTCAAAACTTCACCAGTAAATCCAGATGGAGCATTAATACCCATATATGTTCCATTTGCACTTGCTCCAGAAAGTGTAGATGTACCGATAAGTAAATATGGATTTGTTCCGAGAGGTGTATCTGTACCTATTGTTAGTCTGGATGGTGGTGTACTTGTTCCAATTCCAATATTTCCAGTTGAAGAAATAAATATTGATGTAGTTGCTTGTGCAGTACCATTGTCATCTCCAACAAGGAAGTTACCTTTTGCAAGAGAGTTACTGATTGGTGTAAATCCAAAGAGAGATGATGAAGCAGTAGATGTGAGAATACCATTTGAACCAACGTATGCTAGACCTTGAGAAAGTGTTGGAAGATAGAGTGGTGCTGAGATAGTAGATGATGCAGTGGAGAAGAATCCGTTCGTAAATCCGAGTGTTGTTGATGTCGAGTTAAAGTTTGTGTTTACAGTGAATGGAAATGCAAATGATGATTTGTTGTTGAAGTTTGTCCAGTCGGTTGACGAGAGAAGACCGAGTGATGAAACTGAAGCTGTTGGAATATTCAATGTGTGTGTTGAACCACTAGATGTAAATCCAAATCCCCCATTGTCTGATGATGTCGCAAAGGTTTGAGAAAGTGTAGAAAGTCCATTTATACTTTGAATACCTCCAACAATTCCGAGAGATGATGTTGCAATCCATGATGGAGCACTTGAACCATTTGATATCAAGAGTTGTCCAGATGAACCTGGAGAATTAAAGTTATATGATGATCCATTTGAATATGCCACACTACCAGCAGAACCAACCGTTGTTGATCCTGTACCCCCATACAAGACACCAATAGTTGAACCATTCCAAATACCTGATGTAATTGTATTTGAACCGAGATTTACATTTCCATAAAGGGAAATTGTAGGAGCCGTAAGAGCAATTTGTTGTTGTGCATTTGCAAGTATTTGGGAATTACTACCAAGCGTAGTGAGTGTAATATTTCCATTCAGAGAATTGTTTGTTAGATTTATATTTTGTGATGGTGTTGTCACTGGAACATTGAGGGCAATACCTCCGATACCATTTACACTCACCTGATTTCCTGCATTCAAAAAGAGGGTTCCCATTTCTGTTTGCATACTTAGGTTTCCTGTTCCAATTGTTTTGACAACCATACTCTGATCAAGATCTGTTGTAAAATTCATCACATTGGAAACATCAGAAATAACTTTTTTACCATTTACATACAAAGAACTTGCACCGATATGGACTTCGTTTGCCCAAAGATCTGAAAAACGATTATTTGCATCTCCGATTGATCGCAAGGAAACACTCGTTGTCGCACCTGTCATATCTGGCAAAATATTTTTTGTGATTACATTTCCATTTTGTGCAATAAACAAAGATGATGTTGCTGTGAGCGTTGTTCCGTTTGCACTGAAGAATGGAATTTGTCCTTGGAGACCTGAGAGTACTGTGCCAGATCCAGATCCACTTCCTCCTCCGAGACAAACTCCGTTAACTGAAACACATCCGGATGCAAGATCTATCCCACCAGCAAATGTAGAGGTTCCAGTATTTGTAACCGCGAGATTTGTAATTGATGTTGTGCCAAGTGATGTGTTTGTTGCAAAAAGATTTGTGATAAATGCGTTTGTTGTTGAAGCTGTTTCTGCAATCAAACTATTTGTTTGTAGTGTTGATGCTGATATAGATGCCCCAGAAATAGATCCTCCAGTTATGTTTGGATTTGAAATTTGTGTTCCAGAAAGATTATCGATTCTCTGTGTACCTGCAATTTGATTATATACATTTGTGATATTTCCCCCACTGCCAGTTGATAACGCCGAAAGTTTTGAAAGAATGCTGTTGTTTATTTCTTGCAATCGCTGTTCCAAATAATCTTTTGTAACATCTGAAGTCACAACTCTCTCGATTGTTTTTTGAACTTCGATTATTTTTGTTTGAGAATTGCTTGTTTGAGAATTTGCAGGAACAGAAATTTTTGTTGGAACTTTTGCAACAATAGGGGTTGTGTCTTTTTCCACAACATACACAGTGTTTACAATATTTGGTTTTTTATTAAAGAGTGATGCGAGTGGAGAATATACACCGTTGTAGAACAAACTATTTATCTCTTCGTACACAAAAATTCCGGCTTTATCAAAATTGTTTATTTTTGGTTTGATTGCATTTGAAACTTGAGCTGTGAGATTTGTTGTATTTTGAACTAGACCAGATGTGACATATGGCACACCATCAAAAGAGTCTGATATGAATGTAAATAATTTGTTATGTGCGGAATAGATTGACTGACCTGTAAAAATCATTCCTCGGTCAACAATGTTCTTTTCTTGCATCGCAAAAAATTTCAAATGTGTGACAATATAGAGCGGAGGATTTTTTATGAGTCCAAGAGATTCATCAACAAAAGCAAAACTTATTTTTTTGATAGATGAACCAAAATTTGTATAGAATGATGAAAGTTTTTCTGAATAGAAACTTGAAACATCATCAAAGTTAGAATAAATACTGTTGGGAGTTTTTGATATTGAATCTGATATTTGAGTGAGAGCAAATTGTGTACTAAATTTTACAGTATTGTTTAAAGCAGAAACAGTATTTGAAACCTGTGATATTGTATCCGCAAATGCAAGCAAACCATCCTTGAGAGAAAACAGGCCAATCGTCATAAACAAACCAATAGCAAAAGGAAGTAGTTTTTTTGTTAGAGAAAATTGAGAGTCAAATACTTTTTCGTGTACTTTTTTAACAGGAAAAGGAAGGTTGAATTTTTTGACGATTTCTTTGTTTTCCTTTTTAGTGTCAGAAACGGTTTCTTTGGGGATAATTGAAACTGGAATAATTTCATTGGTTGCAACAAAAACCTCTTGGGAAACTGGGGTTTGCATCTCTTCATTTTTTCCCGCAAAATTTTTCGTAAAATCATAATCTGTCGGAGAGTTCTTGTACTTGAGCAAAGACTCCTCACACACATACCACGCTCGCCCAATACGTCTGGAGTCAATTTTTCCAGATCGGGAAAGCTGACCAATATAGTCTTTTGAGTAGCCAGTTAGAGCGCTGGCATTTTTTACCAGAATGTATTTTTTATTTTCAAAAAATAGATCAGAACCCATTGAAATAATTATATAGTTATCCATCTCCAAAAAGAACAAAAAAGTGTGGATAATACTCATTTTCTCGGATATCCGAGATAAAAAAATTATCCGAGATTTTGGTAAAAATTTTTAATACAAAAAATTTTAAAATTTTTTTGAAAAACTGATCAAAAAATGAAGCCCTAATTATGACCTTTTTTTCTTTATTTTTTGTGTAAAAAAATAATCCTTTTAACGAAGGATTAGTCCCTGAAAGGGAATTTTTTTGAAATAAATCTGAATACCGGAAATAGCTGGTCCAATTAAAATTAAAAACTTGTTGTATTAGTTATACACACAATTCAATTTATAAAGATTGATAATCAATATTAAAGGTTGTAAACTTAATAGTAATCATTAGTAATGTTTATCAATGTTCTAATCAATAAAATCAATGGCTAACTTATATATCACAATTAGGCAGGCTTCAAAGATTTTAGGGGTTTCTCCCCTCACTCTTCGTAATTGGGACAAGAATGGAAAGCTGAAAGCCCATCGACACCCAATGAATAACTACCGAGTTTACAAGATCGAAGACCTCGAACAAGTCATCCAAGAAATAGAAATTGGAAGTGGTTTACGAAAAAGTCCAAAGAAAGAAATCCGAAAACTTATCGTAAAACACCTGAAAGATGAATAGCAACCAAATACAAAAAAATACCTCCGTCAAGAGGTATTTTTTTGTATTTGGTTGTCTTATTGTTTGATTATTTCTAGAATTATTTTTTTCAGCACTTCAGGATTTGCAGATCCTTTTGTTGTTTTCATTCCCTGCCCTACAAAAAATTGTAGTACTGATTCTTTTCCTGATTTATATTCCTCTACAATTTTTGGATTTGCAGAAACAATTTCAGACATAATTTTTTTCAATTCATCTGTATTACTTTTTTGAATGAGTCCTTTTTCGTTTGCAATCTTTTCCGAAGAACCCCCAACTTCGAAAAGTATTTTCAAAATATCTTTTGCACCACGAGAAGATATGTCCCCTCTTTTTATCATTGTTATAAGTTCAACAAAACTTTCTACGGAAACTTTTCCGAACGTAAACTCGGTGCCAACACTTTTTGAAAGTCCGACCAAATCTGATGTAATATAATTTGATGCACTTTGTATACCCTCTGTACCTAAATGAGAAATCTTTGCTACTACTGATTCGAAAAATTCAGCAACTCTCATGTTGTTTACATACATCTCAGCGTCCTCTTTTTTGAGTCCAAGTGTTTGTATAAATCTTTCTCTTTTTTCCCACGGCAATTCTACAATACTTTCTTTGAGTTTATTTTTTGAAAATTCTGGAACTTCTGAAATCAAAAGTTTTGGGAGATCTGGTTCTGGAAAATATCGATAGTCATGAGCAGACTCTTTTAATCTTTGTGAAAAAGTTATTCCTTTATTTTCATCCCACCCTCTTGTTTCCTGTACCATCTTCTCCCCTTTTTCAAGCAAAGCTGTTTGTCGTTTGTATTCGTAGTCAATCGCACGACCAACCGCTCTAAATGAGTTTATATTTTTTACTTCTACTTTTGTTCCAAATTTTTCTGTTTTTGAAACAGAGATATTTACTTCTACTCGCATCTCCCCTTTTTCCATATTTGCATCTGATGCATTTAAATACTGCAAGAGTAGTTGAAGCTCTTTTGCAAAAGTAACCGCTTGCTCTGATGAATGAATGACTGGCTCTGTCACAAGCTCCATAAGTGGCACTCCAGCCCGATTGAAATCAACCAAACTGACATCTTTCGTATCATGTGATGAACGAGCAGTATCTTCCTCAAGGTGAATACGTGTGATCTCTACACCAGCAATAGAACCACCTGAGACTAGAGGATATTTGTATTGACTGATTTGGTATCCTTTTGGAATATCTGGATAAAAGTAGTTCTTTCGATCAAACTCTGTAAAATCAGCGAGGTTTGCTCCAATAGAAAGTCCGACGAGTAATACCTTTCTGACCGCCTCTTTGTTTATTGTTGGCAATGTTCCCGGATTACCCATACATACCGGACAAATATGTATATTCGGCTCTTTTTCTTCTGGTGAGTTTATACAACCACAAAACATTTTGCTTTTAGTTTTTAGTTCTGCGTGTATTTCGAGACCAATTGTCATTGTGTACCCTTCCATATTTTTATATATTATAAATTTTTGAGTATTTTTACCAACCCATCACTCATTTTCTTTATTGATTCATCATCAATAACAGACACTGTTAAAATATTTTTGTGAGTTTTTTTGAAAAGTGAGATGTGTGATTTGAGTTGTTTTGCATCTATTGTATCTGTTTTGGTCAAAAGGATTATTTCTGGCTTTTGTGCCAAATCTGGATCATATTTTTTAATTTCATCTCGAATAGTGTTGTAGACAGACAACAAATCTGTATTTTCACAAGAAATACAATGCATTATCATTTTTGTACGAGAAATATGTCTCAAAAATTTGTGTCCCAATCCTTTTCCTTCTGAGGCACCTTCAATAAGTCCAGGAATATCAGCAATAACAAAACCGTACAAATCACCGAGATTTGGAACGAGTGTAGTAAATTGGTAACTTCCAATTTTTGCTTTTGCTCGAGTTAGAGCATTGAGCACACTAGACTTGCCTGCATTTGGAAGTCCAACAAGACCCAAATCAACAACAAGTTTGAGTTCCACAAAAAACTCTCCCCCTTCCCCTGGTTTACCATCTGTTGATTGTTTTGGTCTGATATTTTTTGATCCTTTGAAATGTTCGTTTCCAAATCCCCCAAGACCACCTTTAAGAAAAAAGGTTGTGTCTTCGGTCAAAACTTCTACACTTTCACCTGTTTGTATGTTTGTTACCACACATCCGATAGGTAACTCCAAAATCAAATCCTTGCCTGATTTACCATGCATACAGTCTCCAAGTCCGTTTTGTCCATTTTCAGCTTTAAAGTCTTTAATAAATCGATATTCAGCAAGTCGTCCAATATCTCGAACACCTTTGAGATATACACTACCACCCTTTCCACCATCACCTCCTCCTGGCCCAGCATGGTCAATACCCTTCTCATGCATCCATGAGACAATTCCATTACCACCATGACCGGCCCATATATTGAGTGTTATTTCATCTATAAACATATAGGCATACAATAGCATACAAATACAAACTTTCAATCATTGTGTGGTATGAAAAATGATTAGAAATAAGTTATCCACAAAAAATCGTTTTTTAAATATTTGCAAAAAAAATAGAATTTGGTACAAATATGGAAAATCTGTTTCGTTTATAGAGACGAACAGAAAAACCAATAACACTTGGTTATATTATTATAAGTTTTTTAAACAATATATATGGACGATGAAGAGAAAGATGTAGAACAAGAAGTTGATGACGAAGCTATTTTTAAAAAGCAAAAAGGAAATGTAGACCCAGTAGAGGAAAGTGGTCTACTTGATGACGACGCTGTTGAAGAAGAACTTGATCCTGATGCTAATTTAGATGATGAGGAAGTTTCTCTCGACAAACTTGCGGAAGACGAACTCGAGGAGGACGATGAACCGTATGATGATAGAGACAAAACTGATTGGTAACCAAAAAAACCGCCTTGTGCGGTTTTTTGTTTTATATAACTTTTATTTTAATAAAACGCCTTTTTCCTATTTTGTAAATTCCATTTTCAATTTTTGCATCTATGTTTGAAATTTTTTCACTGTTTTCTGTTTTTGATATTGCACCTTCTGAAACAAGTCTTCTGAAATCAGACTTTGATGAAACTATATTTTCTGCAAGTAATACATCTACAAGCAGTGTCCCTTCAGCCACAGAAACTTCGACAACCTCGTCAGGTGTCCCTCCTTTTGAAAAAGTGTTTTCAAAACTCTCTTGTGCTTTTTCTGCTTCATTTTTTCCAAAATACATTTGTATTATTTCTCTCGCGAGACGCATTTTTATTTCTTTTGGATTCGCACCACTTTCTAAGGCTTTTTTCATTTCTTCAATTTCTGACATTTCTACATTTGTAATAATTTCAAAACCCAACATAAGAACATCGTCTCCCCAACTCATCACTTTTCCAAAAATATCTTCTGGACTCAAATCAAATGAGACTAGATTGTTTTCTGTTTTTCCCATCTTTTTACCAGAAGAATCTGTAAGAAGTTTTGTTGTAATCACAAACTTTTCTTTATTTTTGAGTGTTTTCATCAAATCTCTCCCAGTAAGCATATTAAATGTTTGATCATTACCACCAACTTCACCATCGACATCCATCGCAACAGAATCATACCCCTGCATAAGCGGATACAGAAATTCGTGTATATAGGTTGGCTTCCCTTCTTCGGTTCTACGTACAAACATATCTCGCTTTGACATCTGCTCAACTGTCATAAGAGAAGTGAGCTCGAGCACATCATGAAAATTCATTTTTCCAAGCCATTCCGAGTTGTATTTAATAAGTGCAGGATTTTCTCCTTCAAATGAAATAAATTTACTTGCTTGTTCTTTGTATCTTTTCAAATTAGCAATAACTTCTTCATGAGTTAATTTTTTGCGTGTAGCAGATTTGTCTGTCGGATCACCGATCATTGCAGTAAAATCTCCCATAAGAAGAATAATTTGGTGTCCAAGTTTTTGGAATTGTCCGAGTTTTTTTATTGGAATAATGTGACCAATATGAAGTGTTGGTCCTGTTGGATCAATACCGAGATAGATAGTCAATCTTTCTCCTTTTTTAAGTTTAGATCTCAAAAAATCAGGTGTTGGGTAAACATTTTCAACTCCACGTGTTAAAAGCTCCTCGATTTTTGTGGGATCTGTATCAATATTCACTTTTTTATGTATTCCAAACATATAAACAGAATACCATATTTATGATATTATTTGAAATATATGAAATCTAAAATTGAGTTCTTTAAGGAGTACTCGAAAAACAAGGCTCGTAAAGTAAAAAAACATGGAATTCGAAATATTCTCCTTTTTATATTCTCTTGTGGTGTGTTTTTGGTTGGTGCAGTGCTGATTTGGGTCTCAACATTCCAAATACCCTCGCTTGATACCGTAGAAGCCAGAAAAGTCAGCCAATCTACCAAAATTTATGACAATACAGGCAAAATCCTTTTGTACGATGTGTATCAAAACACCCGTAGAACAATCGTTCCTTTTGAGGATATTTCACAAAACATAAAAAGTGCAACTCTTTCTATTGAAGATAAGGATTTTTATAGTCATTTTGGTGTTAAACCTTTTTCCATTTTACGTGCATTTTTTGTAAACGCTTCATCTCTCTCTTTTAGTCAAGGCGGATCCACTATAACCCAACAGGTTGTAAAAAACTCAATTTTAACCGGAGACAAAACACCAACAAGAAAATTGAAAGAGTTGGTACTCGCACTCAAACTTGAAAGAACTCTGACCAAAGATGAAATTTTCAGTATGTATCTCAACGAAATCCCTTATGGTGGTAGTATTTATGGTGTAGAAGAAGCTAGTGAAGATTTTTTTGGTAAAAGCGCCAAAGATGTGACTATTGCCGAGGCGGCATATCTTGCTTCCCTTCCCCAAGCACCATCATATTATTCTCCGTATGGAAAAAATTTAGACAAACTAGAGGAAAGGAAAAATGTTGTGCTAAAAGAAATGCTCCGAGACGGAAGGATAACTCAAACTGAGTATGATACAGCAATAAAAGAAAAAGTTACTTTCTTACCAAAAACAGATAAAGGTATAAAAGCCCCTCATTTTGTGATGTATGTAAAAGATTATTTGGAACAAAAATATGGTACTGATGTTATTGAACAAGGTGGACTCAAAGTTATCACAACACTCAACTACGATTTACAAGCAAAAGCTGAAGAAATTGCAAAAACATACGCTCTTCAAAATAAAACAAATTTTAACGGTTCAAATGATGCATTTGTTGCAATCGACCCAAAAACAGGAGGAATTCTGACAATGGTTGGTTCTCGAGATTATTTTGACAAAGAAATTGATGGAAATTTCAATGTTGCTTTGGCTCACAGACAACCAGGATCAACATTCAAGCCGTTTGTATACGCAGAAGCTTTTGTAAAGGGTTACACTCCAAACACAGTACTTTTCGACCTACCGACACAATTTTCAACCAAGTGTCCAATAGATAATTTTACAACAAAACCCGATGGCTCATGTTATGCACCAAACAACTATGATGATAAGTTTCGTGGTCCAATGACACTCCGTGATGCTCTAGCTCAATCCATAAACGTACCTTCTGTAAAGGCTCTGTATCTCGCTGGTATAACAGACTCAATAAATCTTGCGGAAAATATGGGAATCCAGAGTCTTGGTGATGCAAATCAATATGGACTTACTCTTGTGCTTGGAGGTGGCGAGGTTTCTCTTCTCGATATGACATCCGCCTATGGTGTTTTTGCCACAGAAGGAGTTAGAAATCCTTATATAGGAATTTTGCGTGTTGAAGATAAAAATGGAAATGTGTTAGAACAAGCGACTCCCCACCCAACACAAGTTCTCGACCCCGAGGTTGCACGAAAAATTTCAGATATTCTCTCTGATAACGTGGCACGTACACCACTCTACGGAGCAAATTCTGTTGTATATTTCCCTGACAGAGACGTGGCAGTAAAAACAGGAACAACAAACAACTACAAAGATGCTTGGATTATAGGCTATACACCCTCTGTAGTGGTTGGTACGTGGGCTGGAAACAATGACAACACTCCTATGGCAAAGAAGGTCTCGGGACTCATTGTAGCCCCAATGTGGCGTGCATTTATGGATGAGGTACTCAAAACAGTTCCAGTTGAGACATTTAATAAACCACAGCCAGATGATAACTATACTTTAAAACCTGTTCTGCGAGGTAAATGGCAAGGTGGAATATCAAATATTACCCAAAATACAAACATTGATCCAAATGTTCCGTATAATTCAATCCAAGAAACACTTTCTGGTGGAGTACATTCAATCCTTTATTGGTTAAACAAAAATGATCCTCGCGGACCAGCACCAACAAATCCTGAGAACAACTCACAATTTACCAGATGGGAGTATTCTGTAAGAATCTGGGCATCAGAACATGGATACCAATAGTCATCTAATATCAGTAATTTTAATTGATGTAGAAGAAGCGATATTCTCAAGTATCGCTTTTTTGTATAGAAAAATTTTATTTTTTACAGCCGGAGAACTTTCTATATAGAGAATATATTTTTTTATTTCAATAGAATCCTGTGTGAAATCTAAATCTGTTTGTTGTTTCAAAATTTCAATAATCTGATTTTTTTGTATTTCTGAAGATTGTACGTTTTTTGTAAACTTTTCAAGATATTTAGCAATGTTTAACATATTATTTGTTCATTGGCATAACAAGATATGTAAAACTCTTATCCCCCACCCCTGTGACAACCATTGGTCTATTCATATCAGAAAAATTCAAGGAGATACTGTCTGAATCAATTGATTGAAAACAATCAATAATATATTTGTAGTTGAAACTGACCGTAATATCATCTCCTTTAAGTACAGCATCGAGATTACTTATGTTTTCTCCTACATCCATGTTTTTTGTTGCAATTTTGAATATTTTTTCCTTTGGAGAAATTGTAAATACAACCTGACTAAATTTATCAGAAAAAATATTTGAAATTTTGAGGGCACTAACCAAATCTTGCTTGAGCAATACAACCTCTGTTTTTATTTCTTTTGGAATAATTTGTTTGTAATCTGGAAATGTACCATCTATAACTCGTGAAGTTAGATATATTCCATCATATTCGAGTGCTATTTGGTTTTTATTGAGTACAACATCCACTTCATCTTTTATATCTTCAAAAACTCGAATTATTTCTGAAACATTTTTAAATGGAATAAGAATTTGTCCGAAATCCTTGTGTTTTTTCACTTTAACCTTTTTTTCTGCAAGTCTAAATGAATCAGTAGCCACAAAAATAACAGTTTCTTCCTCCGGATACATCATAATACTCGATAATGTTGGTCGTATTGTTGATACAGATGCACTGTATGCAACAGATTTGAATCCTTTGGTTAAATCTCCTACATTCATTTTGAATTGATTTTCTTTTGAAACTTTTGGAATACTTGGAAAATCATCTGTTGGAAATGCTTTTATAAGTGACTGTGAATGTTTTGTTGAAACTTTTATATTTCCACCAACCTCTTCTAGAATAATGTTTTTATCATTTGATATATTTGAAATAAAATTATTGAGAACTGACCCAGATACAGCAACCATTCCTGGTTTTATAACTTTGACTGGAATATTGATTTCAATACCAAGATCAAGATTTGTTGCTTTGATAGTAAGAGTGGAATTATTTGCTTCAAGTAACACACAACTCAAAATAGGAAGTGTTATATTTTTTCCTGTTATCTTCTCTGCTTTACTCAGAGCATATGATAATTTTTCTTTTATACATTCTATATTCATAGTATTAGATTAATTTATATTTTAAATACATTATTACTA
>JBAXLH010000013.1:0-14906 GCA_037134875.1 bacterium | reverse complement strand
ATACAATAAAGCTATATTTTATCAAGTAATCAGTTATGTTCTAAAAAATAACCTATAATGAAATCTATTTTGAAGTTGATATTTATGTTAGTCGTTTTCTCTGTTATATTTTTTGTTTTAAGATTCTACGGACAATCATTCGGTTACAATGTAGATGTTCTTGTTTCGGATTTGGGAGGACTTACATATTTGTACTCGACGGTCGGAACAATATTTGCCATTTTTGCCGCATTTGTTATTGTCTCAGAATCTCAAGACTGGAATACGCTTGTCAATGCCTCAAAAAATGAAGTCTCAGAGATCAGAGAACTCCTATCATGGTCAAAAAAACTATCTCCTGCACTCGCCGAAAAGTTTTCTCAAAATATCAAATCATACTTGGATTCTGTCATACAAGACGAATGGAAAGTTTTAGAAAAAGGTAATAAAAACACAAAAACTGAAAATTCTTTGTTACCTTTTCACAATCTTATCTCAGACGCTTTCAAAGAAAATCCCGAACTTGGCGGAGTCTTATTTACAACATTTAATAACATCCTTGGGTACAGATTTACTCGTACAGAATATAGTTTTCAACCACTACCGAAAATTTTAAAATTCACGGTATTTTTTGTTGATATTGTTCTTATTTTACTTTCTTTTTTGATTGGAGTAAGAAATATTGCTCTCGACTATATTTTCATGATTTGTATTGTTACTCTTTGTTCTGTGATAATGATGGTAATTGAAGACCTAGACAATCCACTCAAACCCGGTGAATGGCATTTGAAACCAGACGGATATCAGAATCTTTTAAACAGCATTAATTTACAAATAAAATAAATATATGTCACACGAACAAACTGGTAAACTTTCCGTCATACTTCTCTGCATTGATTATCGTTTCTGGCCACACGCCCTACCTCTTCTCGAAAAAAAATATGGATTATTTGATTTGATTGAAATTGCTGGAGCAAGCAAGAGTCTCGTATCACCTCTTGAAAATGAGGATCGAGTCACACTCTTGGAAAATATTGGAATTTCGGTCAAACTTCATCATCCAGAAAGATTGGTACTTACCAACCACACAGACTGTGGTGCATATGGAGGTAGCAACAAATTCACTTCACATGATGAGGAAATTGCTTTTCACACCGAAGAACTACACAAAGCAAAAGTTATTGCTCAGGAAAAATTTCCTGAATTAAAAGTTGAAACACTTATTATTGATAAAAATGAGAAAGATGAAATATTATTAATCGAAGTCTAATAAAATTTTATGGATAAATTCTTCACATTAATGCTTGTGTTTGTGCCCGTGACAATAGTTGGTTATTTTTTACACCTCCCCGCAATGGCACTTTTTATTCTCTCGGCCTTGGCAATTATTCCTCTGGCAAAATTTATAGGGGAAGCCACTGAAGAGCTGACAATCTATACAGGCGCTGCTCTCGGAGGATTTCTTAATGCTACATTTGGTAATGCTACCGAGCTCATTATTGGCGTGTTTGCATTACGTGCCGGACTCATCGAAGTAGTCAAGGCATCAATTACTGGTTCTATTATTGGTAACCTGTTACTGGTCCTCGGAACAGCAATTCTTTTTGGAGGACGTAAGCGAATAAAACAAGAGTTCAATGCTACAGCGGCACGAGCTAGCGCATCGACATTACTACTTGCTGTTGTCGCCCTTATTATTCCCGCTGTATTTCTCCAAACAGCTCCGACTGCAGGTGCAAATATTATAGAAGAATTGAGTATCTTTGTTTCAGTCTTTATGATTATCGCTTATGGAGCAAGTCTTTTGTTTTCTCTTTATACTCACAAACATTTATACACTCAAGAAGTTGCTAAAGTAGAAGCAAAATGGAGTAAGTCAAAAAGTATTTTGATATTACTTGTCTCGACTCTTGCTGTGGCATTTATGAGTGAAATCTTGGTTGGATCTATTGAGCCACTCGTTGCCAATCTGGGTTGGTCAGAACTTTTCATTGGTGTTATTTTTGTCGCTATTATCGGTAATGCCGCAGAACACACATCAGCAATCACTGTTGCAATAAAAAATAAAATGGATTTGACTTTACAAGTATCGATTGGATCCGCAACTCAGATCGCAATGTTTGTTGCTCCAGCACTTGTACTCATTAGCCTCTTTTTCCAAGAAAAAATGAGTCTTGTTTTCAGCACGTTTGAACTTGTAACAATCATATTCTCTGTATTCATTGTTAATTCTATCGTAGAGGATGGTGAAAGCAATTGGTTTGAAGGTGTCCAACTTCTGATGGCATACGCCATCATTGCTGTAGCTTTTTTCTTTCATCCATAGAATACTATTCTTCATAGATAAGAATACAATACACGGTTGCACAAACATCCTTTTTGTGATTTAATGGAACAATTATGCCTCGGTCTCTTGGCATTTTTTATTGAAATGGAGATTAGAAATATTGCAATAATCGCACACGTCGACCACGGCAAGACAACCCTCACGGACGCACTTTTGCGTCAAAACGGAATGGTAGAGGAAGGTGTCTCAATGGACTCAAACACACTCGAAAAGGAGCGTGGTATTACGATATATGCCAAAAACACTTCCCTCTTTTACAAAGACACAAAAATAAATATTGTCGATACTCCCGGTCACTCCGACTTCGGCTCTGAAGTCGAGCGAGTATTGCGATCAATCGACACAGTACTTCTCGTTGTGGACGCACAAGAAGGCCCGATGCCCCAAACACGTTTTGTGTTGAAAAAATCTCTCGAGCTGGGACTCAAGCCAATCGTGATTATAAACAAAATAGACAAGCAAGCTGCTCGACCGGCAGATGTACACGAAATGGTCCTCGAGCTTTTTATGGATCTCGGGGCAACAGACGAGCAACTCGATTTTACAACTCTCTACGCAATCGGACGTGAAGGTGTGGCAAAACGAAATATGGGTGACGAAGCAAAAAATCTCGATCCGATTCTCGATGTTATTTTGGAAAAAGTTCCACGCGCAGATATGAATATTGAAGGTCCAGCGAAACTCCAAGTATTCAATCTTGCCTACGACAACTTCCTCGGACGTATGGCTATTTGCAGGGTGTATGGCGGAGTACTCAAGGCAAGTGACACTGTATATATTTCAGAGCCAAGCGGAAAAAATTTCACCGGCAAAATCACAAAAATATTTACATTTGAAGGTATGTCAAAAAAAGACCAGACCGAAGCTGTCGCCGGCGACATCGTAATGATAGCCGGAATTCCAGATATCTATATTGGTGACACTATCTGTAATGCACCAGACATAGAACCTCTACCATCCATCACGATCGACGAACCGACGATTTCTCTGGAATTTCTCGTGAACACTTCTCCATTTGCCGGACGTGAAGGAAAATATGTCACATCTCGTCAGATCAGAGAGCGACTCGAAAAAGAACTCGAGGTAAACGTCGGACTCAAAGTTGATTTCAGTGGAGAAAATATTATCGTCTTTGGACGAGGTGAACTTCACATTGCAATTCTCCTAGAAAATATGCGACGTGAAGGTTTCGAACTCCAAGTCTCACAACCACACGTTATTTTCAAAGATGTAAATGGTGTACAAGAAGAACCATTTGAAGAAGTCGTGATCGATGTACCGGACGAATCCGCGAGTGGTGTTATAGCCAAACTCACAGAAAAGCGCGCACTCCTTATGAATATCAAACAAGAAGTTGGTCATCAGAGACTCATTCTCGAAGCACCAACACGTGGACTTCTCGGCTATCGCGGACAATTTATTATAGACACAAAAGGTCTCGGCATTTTCTCATCACGATTTATTGGTTTCCGCCCATACGTCGGCGACATACGAAAGAGTCATCTCGGCGCAATGGTTTCAATGGAGCGAGGCAAGGCTCTGGCATTTGCACTCGACAACTTGCAACAGCGAGGAACACTCTACATCGAACCTGGCACCGAAGTGTATGAAGGAATGGTTGTCGGTAATGCATCAAAAGGTGAAGATCTCTGGGTCAATCCAACGAAAGGCAAACAGCTGACAAATATGCGAGCATCTGGATCAGACGACAGTGTATACCTCGCAGCATCAATCAAACTCGATATTGAAAAAGCAATGGAAATTATGTCCGACGACGAATATATTGAAATCACTCCAACAACAGTGCGATTACGAAAAAAATTACTCCGAAAATTATAGAAAAATTAGGATACGAAAGTAACTTTTTGTATAGAGAGGTTATCCACTTTTTATTTCCCTCACATCTGCTACTATATATTTAGAACCAACCGTTTTTGTTTGACGGGCGGTTCCGATGCGATGGAACCCGATTCTCCTATGATGGTCGAAGGACACATAGTGTAGAACGGAAAACCTCTTCCGCGCGAGGGGGTTGTCGTAGGGGGCTCCAGTTGGGACAAAGACTTGGTCCAAGAGAATGGAGACGGCAAAACCGCCGCGACCAGATGCACTTCAAGAAGCCTAACCGCTTCAAAAAGTTGCATAAAGGCAGAGGTCGGGGTGGCCAAAACCGGCACCACCTCAAGAATGCCTGTCGCGGAGGAGATTTTTCTCCCGAGAATATTTTGATGCTGAAGCGTGAAAAACACGATATGTGGCATCGCCTTTTTAAGAATTCGGATCCCGAGTACATTATCGCGGTCCTTCAGCGGATGCTTCGAATGAAGCAATACCGTTTGGACAACGGTCAAGTATTTGAGATACCCGACAAGAAAGAGGAGGGAGAGCAGCAGAGGAGAGGAAAGATTTTCCTCCTGCCAGGCGAAAAACTGGCACGATACGCCTAACGACAGTTAGTTTTCATAACGCACTCATACATAGTTTCGCCGAGGTCAACGAGAGACCCCGGCTTTTTTTTGCAAAAATAACATTTAGATCGTAAACTCCCCTATTCGATTTCTCTGTATATGATATGTTGTCGCAAGTGTCCCGAGATTTTTTGCAATATCTACCACAAACTGTCTGACATAAAATCCGCCCGACACATCGGCGCTGAGCTTATCAATTGTAAACAATTTTTCTTTTTTATGTTCCAAAAGTTTTTTCCATTTTGTAGAAATTTCTTGCTGACGAAAATCTCCATTTACCAAACCGATCCGCGCCACAATATTGTCGAGCAAATCCTGACCACTGACAAATCTGCGAGAAAGATGCTCAACACTGAAAAGCTCTACGGTGTGTGATGGAATTTCAACCTCTCTGATTCTGCCGAGTCGTGACCATTCAATGAGAGACTTACCGCCCACTGTCTGAGATGAATATGCTGGATATTTCTGCTCAAATTGTCCGATATGTTTTTTGATTTCTGTTTTCACTTCATCCACTGTCGGAAACAGAGTCAAGTCATCTCCGCTCACAATTCCCAAAATGTCCGATGTGTCTGTATCAAATTCCCACAACACGTCAAATTCGTATGTTTTGCCGAGATTCAAATATTCTTCTTTTTTGGCAATTGCCTCTCCAGAAAGTCCCAAAAGGAGCCCTTCTGCCATTGGGTCGAGCCGTCCAGCATAGGTAATCGGAACGTATCGTAGAGCAGGATTATCCTTTTTATATCGGTCAACACACTGAAAAGGCGTTTCTCCAAGCCGTTTAGTCAAAATATGAATGTTTTTGTCTTGTGTATTCATCATATATTGTATAGACTTATAATACACAAATAGATTGATTTGCAAAACCATATGACAACAAAAACAAAAATAAGTACAGAGAGCTACAAAGGCGTACGTGACTTCTATCCAGAAGATATGTTTATCCAAAACCACATTTTCAAGGTCTGGAAAGAGGTTGTGGAAAGCTTTGGATACAATGAATACAACGCGTCAATCCTCGAACCAGCAGAACTCTACCGTGCAAAATCCGGCGAGGAAATTGTAAACGAACAAACATACACATTTACAGATCGTGGAGAACGAGAAGTGACACTGCGTCCCGAAATGACCCCGACCGTCGCTCGAATGGTCGCTGCCAAGGAACGCGAGCTTGTGTTCCCTCTCAGATGGTATTCTATTCCCAATTTGTTTCGATATGAAAAGCCACAGCGAGGCAGACTGCGAGAACACTTCCAACTCAACGTGGATCTTTTTGGTGCCGAAGGAAACGAAGCGGATGCTGAAATAATTTCTGTTGCGTATGAAATAATGAAAAAGTTCGGTGCTACAGACAATGACTTTCTCATCAAAATAAACAACCGCAAACTTTTGAATGACTTGTACGCGTATTTCAAAATGACTCCCGAAGAGTCTCAAAAAGTTTCAAAAATAATTGATAAAAAAGAAAAAATTTCAAAAGATGTATTTGAAACAAGTGTGAAAGAAGTTATTGGAGAAAGAATGCCAGATTTCGTTCGCATACTAACATCAAACGAAAAACTTTTTGACACACTAGGCAAAGACAACCCAAACGCAAAAGAAATTGTAGACCTCATAGAAAAACTCGAGTCGATCGGCATCACAAATGTCTCTTTTGAGCCAACACTTATGCGAGGTTTTGATTATTACACCGGCATTGTGTTCGAGGTATTTGATACTCACCCAGACAATAACCGCTCGGTGTTTGGTGGCGGACGATATGATGACCTACTCGAAATTTTTGGCGCCGACAAAGTTCCGACAATTGGCTTTGGTGCAGGAGATGTGACCGCACGAGATTTCCTAGAAACACACAACCTTCTCCCACAATACAAACCCTCGGCACAAATTTACATTTGCACGCTCGGCACAGAATTTTCTGACAACGCACGCAAGCTCGCCGAAACGCTCCGCAAAAAAAACATACACGTCGCAATAGATCTGAGTAGCAAAAAAGTTGGTGACCAAATAAAAACCGCACACAGACAAAATATTCCATACGTCATCTGTATCGGCGAAAATGAAGTAACATCCGGAATGTACCCACTCAAAAAAATGGACACTGGCGAAGAAAAAAATCTCAAAGCCAACGACATTGTCGCTTCTCTACTTGTGTAAATAAAAAACCTGAGCAAGCAGACTTGCGCTATTGTTTTTTTGTTGTTTAAACAGCCTATTTCAATGACGTGATGCCCGTCTGTTGCTATACTTACAGATATGAAAAAAATTGTTTTTGATATTGAAACACGAAATACATTTCAGGACGTCGGCTCCAACGAGTCAGTCAATCTCGACATCTCCATTGTCTGCATCTACGACTACGAAACAAACACGTACGACAGTTTTCTCCAAGAAGACCTCCCGCGACTCTGGGACATCTTAGACAAAGCCGATCTCCTCATCACGTACAATGGAGATCATTTTGATATTCCTCTCCTCAACAAATATTACAAAAAAGATGGCCGTGGTGATCTGACAAAAATCCGCTCACTCGACATTTTGAAAGAAATAAAAAACTCGTATGGCAGACGAATGAAGCTCGACCAAGTCGCCGAAGGTACGTTTGGTATAAACAAGAGTGGCAATGGCCTCGACGCAATCGTCTGGTGGCGAAACGGCGAAATAGAAAAAATCCGCAAGTACTGTCTTGATGATGTAAAGATAACAAAAGATGTCTACGAATACGCACTCAAAAATAAAAAACTTATTTTCAAAGAGGGTCCGTTTATGAAAGAAATAAAACTGGATACCAAGCACTGGGAGCCAGTTTTGGAAGTCAAAACTCAAAGTCTTTTTTAAGTCAAAAAACGGCTATATTTCAACATATTTTTACACACAGAAAATGCGTGTTCGGTAGTGTGCTTTGCTCTACTATCCGAATTGACTTTTCAATGTTTTTGTGATATACTACCCCCGAATCCGGGAATGACCCGTTGTGGCATTTTTCGGACTGAATGTTCTTTGACATTCACTTCAAGGAGAAGTATATGCTGTGGACGATTGTGTTTTTTTTGATTTTTGTAGGAGTCGTATCTTTTGTCGGATACTATGCTTACAAAAAATATATGACACGGACAGTTGCAACAGGTACTGCCCCTGCCCCCACGAGGGGTGATGGCAAGTCCCTGTGGACTGAGCTGGAAGATATTTTTGAGCATCTTGATTGGGTTGCCTTCACAGCGACAGCAATCATTTCTGCTCTACTTATTACGGCTGGTGTTTTTATCGGAGACCGGCTTGGTATTAATGGTATTGGATGGCTCGGCGTTGTCGTGTCCATTCTCTACATTTACGAGAGTATTCAGACTGTTGAACCCGGCAGGATCGGTGCACTGGTATTTCTGGGTAGACCTTACAAACAGGTCGGCCCTGGACCAGTATTCGCGCCACGCCGAATCATCGGAGTGATCACGGAGGATTCCAGAATCAAGGAAATTGAATTACCGGCAGAGCCGGAAAATATTTGGAGGGGCACAAAAGATGATGAGAATGCTCCGTCACCTGATCCAAAACTCAGGCCTCCGATTCGGATTAAATTCGGAAAACGGAGTGATGATGAGAGAATCGCGGACGATCCGTACAATATTCGGATCGTTGCTGAGGTTCCAATTGTAGTAAGTTATCAATTAACAGATATTTTACTGTGGCTGGAAAATATGGGTGACCATGCCGAGGCTCGCAAAAACCTCGAAGACACAGCCATCAAATTGTTTAATGCGAGTTTTGCGACCGTCTCACCGGCGTACGTAAACCTCTATATTGAAAAGTATAGTAATGATCTTCTCGAAGCACTCGACGCAGCTGTTGAGACTTGGGGGATCGAAATACGGATGGCAACAATCAAGCCGATCGTATTTAGCCACAACTTAAATAAAGCTGTTGTTGCAGCATCCGAAGCTATTGAAACAGCAAAAGCAACTCGGACGACAGCGGCGGCCGATAGAGACAAAGCCATTGAAGCAGGAAGAGGTGCAGCATCTGCTGCAAGAGACCTCCTTCTTGCCGAGGCGGATGGTCTCTTGGCCAAACTTAGTAAACAGGCTGAAGGAACCGAAAAACTCCGTCAGCTTATTGCAAAACCTGGTGGATTGGACGTCGTCCAACTCCAGACACTTGTTGACGCACTCAAAAATGGGAACAATACGTTCCTTACTGGCGGGGATGGACTTGTACAGTCACTTCTCGGAGCAGTCCAGACTGCGATAAATCAGAAAGGTAAAAAATAATGGGGCAATTCTGGAACAATAATTACGGCTGGTTCATTCTAGTCGGAGTTGTTCTCTATTTTATTTGGAAGCCCGGAATTCTGGGTTCAATTAAAAGGTTGATGCCTTCTACGGATGGTACAACAACTATGAAAGACTGGTGGAAAAAGTGGTGGACGGATGGAAACATCCTGCCGGTTATTGTAGGAATCATTTGTATCGATATCTCGATCTGGATGATCTGGCCACATTGGTGGTCGAGAGTCTGGGGCGAGAATTGGGCATATTTGATTCCACTTCATTTATTTGCTTTGCTTGGCGGGAGTATGATGGCGAAAGCCAAAGTCCCCTTCAAGAACAAGCTGGGAAAGGCTGTTGTCTTTTTGGCACTGGCCTGTATCCTCAATTTTATGGACATCCTGCCGGTAGTTTCCGAGCAGTGGTGGACACATAGAGAAGCCGACGAGATCAGTGGACTGACGTGGAAAACCACGCCTCCCCTGCCACTAAACGGCACAGTACAAGAATTTGTCATCAAATTTTGGCAGAAAAATCTGCCGATTCGTGAGGCAAATGCAATGGTTAAGATTGCCGAGCTCGAGTCAAACTTCAACCAATGGGAGAAGGGTGGCAAAGACGACGGCAAGACTCCATACAGGGGTCGGATTAATTGGAAAGACGTTGGGGTGATGCAAATCAACGAGGACGCGTGGCTCGCAAAGTCACAGTCACTCGGTCCCGACCACAACATCTATACCCTCCAGGGCAACCTGAACTTTGCCAAGTGGCTCTTCCACAAGCAGGGTTTCATGCCATGGAGATCTTCTATTACTCGTGGTGGAGGGATCGAAAATCTCTTGAATTTCAAAGGGGTTGAGGTTCCATTGTTTCCACCAGCACCGAAAGTATTTTCGGGTCCACAGACTCATATTGTTATTGCTCCATCTTTCAATGAAAATGATGTGTGGAGCAAACCGGTTCCTATGCCCGAGGGCAGTACTCACGTTGAGTTTTCTTCAAAAGACGACGTGAGTATCCGGAAAAATAATAAGGATGTATATAAGGCAGGCGAAGGACTGAAACTGGGCAAAGATATCAAGGTGCTCGAGTTTATGTCCGAAACCGACAAGCCTGCTGAAGTGAAAGTCATAATCAAATAGTAGTTCTTTTTTAATAAAACCCGCTCCAGAGATGGAGCGGATTTCATTTGTCAGATTTTTGTTTTGACCGTTTTTACTGCTGTAGGTTTATATACTGCACCGTGTCATCCGGTAGACCAAACGTCGACAGGACAAACCGAATAAGACCATAAACCGAAAACATTATAACCATTCCCACAAGTCCCCAGAGAATTGCATCCTTTGCTTCTTTCCTGGATTTGTCTACATTATCTGCACCGGATGCAAGAAACTTTACTATTCCATAAATAAAATAGATGGTCGACAATGTGAATACAAGGAAAATCAGCGGATTTAGAATTAACTGATTTACCCTGTTGAGAAAAGGGATAATGGTCATACAAAACTAAATTTAGTTAATTGTAGGAGCTGTTATACTGCCACCTGAGTTAACGCCAGTTGTATTTTGCAACCAAGTAATGAGACCGAAGAGACTTACCATAATTGCGATAGCAATAAGTCCATAGATCATAATACCCTTACCTTCTGCTGTTTTCTTTGGATCACCAGCTGACTGGATGAATTTGATGAGACCCCAGAAGAAATACACAACAGCAAGAGCAATGAATACAGGGATAAGTCCATTAACAAGAGTCTTTAAAGTTTCTGGAATACCAGTAAACTTTCCAATTGATCCCTTCAAGTCCTGTGCCAATGCTAGAACTGGTGAGAATGCAAGAGCCGCGTAAATAATTTTTTTCATAATATATGTTAATACTAATAATTTATAATATTGAAAACGACCTGATAATATGATTATTATATCCCAAAGTACAGCCAAAAACAACAATGTGTGGATAAATATGTTGAGATGATTCTAGTACTGCCCCTGAAGCTTGTCGTATGGATTAGCGGTTGGATTTGCACCCGACGAATCCACATTTGTTTTTATATCAAGACTGCCTCCAATCCAGTTTATTATGCCTGTAATAGAGACCATAATGAAAAGTGCAATAATACTCCAGAGAATCTTTTTCTTGCCTTCGTCTCGTGTTTTGTCATTACCAGCATCTTTGAGCACAAACTGAGCAATCCCCCAAAAGAAATAGACGAACGCCAGACCAAAAATGACAGGAATCATTCCGTTTAAGATAGTTTTGATTGATGTGAGAGCTCCACTGAGTCCTTCGAACATTGCCCCGTAAGAGACGACTGGTATAAGCCCGAGAACCACTATTGTGTACAAAAATTGTTTGTTTTTCATATATATTTAATTATAACGTGATTGTGTGATATTCATAGATGTTCCCCCGCTTTCTGGCAAAACTTGTTTTATATTTTGAATATTTTTAAACTCAAATTCTCCGGATATCATTGCAACAAAAACACGAAATGTTACAAGAATAAAAAGTGCCAGAATCCCCCACATCATATAGTCTTGCCCTTTTTTGCGTCCCGCCTGATCACCCGCACCGCTCAGAATAAACTTTGATAGTCCCCAAAAGAAAAAGATAAATGCTCCGATAAAAAGTATTGGAATAACCAAGCCTAAAAGATTGAGCACATATCCAATCACATCTCCAAAACTACTGTCTTCGAGTGACCAGTCGGCTGAAAAAGTAACGAGAGGCAGGAGAAATCCGAGAGTAGAAATGAGTAGATATTTTTTCTTCATATATTTAATTTGTATTTGTAAGTGACTGCACTGTTGTCTGAACAACCTGTGAAATGGCAGCTGCGCCAAGGAGAATTCCAGTACCGACAAGCGCCCAGAGAAGTGTCTGATGTGCATCCTCTACCTTTTTTGGATTACCTTGTGCAGTTACATATTTGAAACCAGCATATATAATCCAGAGCACACAGAATACAGCGGCAATCGGCATTATGACATTATTGAGAATTGTTGTAATGAGACCCAAAATAGTATCACAATCTCCTTGGTTTGAATTACACTTGAGAGGATTTGTGAGAGTAACTTTGACTTGTGTTCCGCTACCACCCGCAGTATTACCTCCTCCGCTTGTAGATGCCTTCAAAATAACCGGTAACAAAATGAGAAATGCTATTAAAATGTGTACTGCAATTTTTTTAAAATATTTCATAATGTTTTTTTTAATTATTTGCCAAGTGGCACGGCCTGTAACACATCCTCTTTGAGAAGTGATGTTGTGATGAGATTTACGATAAGCCATGCAGCGAGAACAAAGAAAATACCGATCGCAACGCTTTGTAACATTTTGTTTGCTTTTGTTCTCTCCCCCGGATTGGAACCAGAAATCATATATCTATACCCGGCATAGGCAATCACCACAACCGAAAAACCGAGAGCTATTATCGTACCCTGATTTATAACCTTTCTGACAGCCGCAAGGAGATCATTGAATGTGCAGTCTCCTTCATTTGCCTGACCTTGATTGCACACATACACAATACCCGTACCTTTCGTCTGAGCTGATACAAAAAGAGGAGACAAAAACAACACAAAAATCATAGCCGAGAGAAAAATAAATTTTAAAAATGTTATGTTTGTTTTCATTTTGCCACAAATAATGAGTTGAGTTGATCATTGGCAGAGCTGAGTGCCTCCGACACACGTGCACGACCACTTGTTATTGATTCTATCATATCACGAAATATGTTTGTACTCTGTGCTGGATCTGGATCAATCCATGAGTGTGCGAGAAGTGCTGAATTGTAGAACACGACACGAAAATCATCTGTTGGTTTTGCCGAGAGAAGATCCCTGCGAACAGGAGGCAAATTTGTTTGTTTTTCAAGAGTTGTGAGAGAAGCTGGCTCTGTGAAAGACGTGATAGCTGAAAATGCAACACTTATTTGTTTGGACTGTTTGACGAGCGCCATACCATACATATGACCAAATACTATTTTTTTCTGTGCATCTTTTATTTGTGGAACGTATGTGACGTCAAAATTTAGGTTTGCATTTTTTTGCTGGATAGAAAATATCTCGCTGGCAAAACCGAAATATGTGGCGAGCTTGCCAGAGACAAAATAATCATAGGACGATGGTAGTGACCTGTTCCATGTGTAGTTTGGCGATGTCGGATTTGAAAACTGTGTGTAAAAATTGACCGCAGACTGACTTGGTGCGACTGGGTAGTTGAACGTGTCATTTAACACTGACGACACGCCCTGAGTATCTCTCGCTGTAATAGGTGTCCCCGCTTGCTCCAAAATCATTGCTAAAATCTCTTTTGCGTTTGTTATATTTCGCCATTCTCCCAGAGCGATTGCACTCTGTGTCACAGTAGCCGAGCTATCCTTTTTGGTCATCTTACCAATAAGGTCATAAATCTCATTCCAATATTGTGGTGGTTTTGCAATGAGCGCATTTGAAAACAGATCGCGATTCCAATACATCACCATCGGATCAACCATAAGAGGCACAGCAACGACTCCATCGGGAGCCAAAAAAACTTCACTCCCTTCGATAAAGGTATCTTTGAATGTACGCTCGGTATAATTTTTGTATGGAATTGTAAAAAGTTTGTTGCGATTTTTGTACATTGAATCCTCGCGAAGAATCACGATGTCTGGACCTGCACCATCGGCGAGTGCTTCTACAAAATCCGTATCAAATGCCGAAGGATCTTTTTGAACATATGTTACCGAGACGTATTTATTTTGTTTGAGAGAAGAACTTCTGTACATTTGATCAAACTGATCACTTGTCAGAGGTCCCCAGATGAGAAGTTTGGAATATTGTTGTGAAGACGAACTTTTTGACAAAGCAAAAATCGCTATCCCTATGACAATACAGAATGCGAATATTCCCGTAAGAACTATTTTAAATGTACTCATAAATTAAAGTTTTTTATATATAAGTCCATAATGATGAGCTCCCGCCTGAATTTCCCTATCCAAATGAAAGCCCTCTTTTTCAAACATATCCATTACCACATCCTTTTTCATTACCATATTTGGATGAGGTCCAAGACCCCCAAACGAATCCATCCAGTCGACAATGAGCGCTCGGCCTGCCGGTTTGAGTATTCGTTTTATTTCTTTAACAATTTTTGTCTTGTCTGCGAGCTGAAAAAGGACATTGCAAAGCAAAACGAGATCAATCGATGCATCGTGAAGTTTTGTCCCGCCAAGCTTTTCTATATCGCCCCAAATCACTTCGACATTATAGAGTCCTTCGTGAACAGCTGTATTTTTTATTTTTGTCAGTAAATCTTTCTGGACATCAATAGAATACACTCGTCCAGTAGAGATGAGAGCTTTTGCAGCAGCAAGTGTATAAAATCCAGAACCACTACCGAGATCAGCAATCTCCATACCTGCTTGAATACCACATTGTTCAATATTTTTTACAGGATCTGAAAACATATATATAGTATAGTACGAATTATTTTTTTATGCACGAAAAATTGGAGCTAATATCACCTCCCCATCCTCCCCCGTGTCAGTGGTCCCACAGTTCCTGTCTGCGGTATGCCGTATTTCTTCTGGTACAACTTCACTGCGTGCAAGGTCAGTGGTCCAAAGTAGCCGGTAATCGGTCCAGTGAAGAGTTTGTTGTTCTTGAGATAGGTTTGGAGTTGCTTCACATCAGTACCACTGTCACGATACTGGATGTTGTGCGTGAGAGTGAGTGGTGCAGATACTGGAGATGATTGTGAAGTGGGTGTCTGTGATGGAGTAGGTGATGTCTGCGTGAGGTGTGCTAAGTCATCTGCTGTGAAGGTAGGGATGATCATAGTGGTGATTTGTCCGGGGAAGC
>JBAXLH010000012.1:0-15307 GCA_037134875.1 bacterium | reverse complement strand
AACAAATACTCTTCAAAAAAATTATTAAAAAAGTTTTTTCAATATGTTTGGTTTAATGTTGATAATTCAAAAGCGGTCAGAAATAGACTCAAATTTGTCAGACGAGAACTAAAAGCGCACTTGCACACGATTGCTGGAGTCGACAAAGAAATAAACATTATCAGTATTGCGTCTGGATCGTCTCGAGCAGTCATAGAGATAGTAAATGAGGAAAGATACTTGCAGGACACCAAATTGTCTGTGACTTTTTTGGACAAAAACCCGCAAGCAATTGAATACAGCAAACGCCTTGCAGAGAGTATTAGTCATCCGCGAATACAGCTCGAGTGGATAAATGATACTGTTGGAAATTATTTTAGAAGCAACCCAACCAAAAAATTTGATGTGGTAGAGATTGTCGGTCTTCTTGATTATTTTACAGACGAAAAAGTCATTGAAATTTTCAAAGGCATTTATGGGATTTTGCAGGATGGGGGAGTTGTTATCACAGCAAATATTAGTCACAACAAAGAAGAGAGATTTATCACAAAAGTTATTGACTGGCCGATGATATATCGTACTCCAGATGAGCTTGCTCGGCTGGTACATGAGGCTGGATTTAGTTATAATACAATGAAAGCATTCTACGAACCCCTGAAAGTTCACGGTCTTGTTGTCGCAAAAAAATAATATATGCAAATAGAAGTTACACTTTTGTTCATCACGGCTGTTGTAAATTCACTACTCAGTCTTTTTGTGTTGCTCGGCAAGAGAAACAAAGTGAATTACGTCTATTCATTTTTCGTTTTGTTTGCTTCGTTCTGGTCTATTGGACTTGGTTTATTTATTACAGAAACTGATTTTGTACGAGCACTTGGAATTGCTAATTTTTATTATTTTGCCGCTGCGGGAATACCTCTATTTTTCCTGTATTTTTCTCTTCTTTTCCCAGACAGAAATACAAATATAAAAAAAATCTATCTTTTTTTACTTTCACTTCCTCTCGTGGCACTCACAATACTTCTTTTTGTGGATAATCACTTACTTTTGAAAGAAGTCTTTCCGACAAACTGGGGCAAAGATGTAACTATAAACAAATTAAATTATATTGTGTATACATTTTATTTTGTCATCTATACACTGTATGCTTTTTACAACCTCATCAAATCATATATTACAACTGATAAACCAGAGGAACAAAAACAACTAAAATTTGTAATCTTGGGAACAACTGTTGGTTTTATTTTCGGAATGATTTTTGATTTATTCTTGCCACTCATTGGAAATTATAAGTACATTTATATTGGCCCACTCTTTTCATTTAGTATGGTAGCTACTATTGCATACTCCATCACGAGGCACCATTTGTTTGATGTTAAAGTTGTTGCAACAGAATCCCTCACATTTATTTTGTGGGTTGCTATCTTGGTACGAACACTTATTGCAGATACGTTAAATGACAAACTTGTGAATGTTGGCTTTCTGGTTGTTTCAATTATTCTTGGTATTTTCCTTATAAAAAGTGTTATACGTGAAGTTGAACAACGAGAAAAAATTGAAAAATTGGCAAAAGATTTGGAGAGAGTAAATTTTGATCTGGCTACGGCAAATGACAGACTCAAGGAACTCGACCAACTGAAATCAGAATTCTTGTCTCTTGCTACACACCAGATACGGTCTCCACTTACGGCTATCAAAGGATATGCGTCACTTATTCTCGAGGGCGATTACGGAAATGTTCCGGAAAACGTTCGTGGTGCTGTAAAAACTATTTTTGATTCCTGTCAAAACCTTGTGCTTATTGTCGGTGATTTTCTAGATATTTCTCGAATAGAACAAGGGCGAATGAAATATGATATTTCTGATTTTGATTTAAAAAAATTGGTGGAGGAAGTTGTGAATGAATATAAACCAAATATCGAAAGAGCTGGACTTTCAATCCACTTCAAATTTAATGCTAAAGAAAATTATACTATTCATGCAGATCCGGGCAAAATTAAACAAGTTGTAGGAAATCTTATTGATAACTCTATAAAATATACTCCACACGGAGAAATTCGTGTAAGACTTTCAGAATTTGGTAAAAAAATTCACTTTGCTATTTCCGATACGGGTATTGGTATTGCAAAAAATGATATTCCTAAACTTTTCTCAAAATTTTCTCGTGCAAAAGATGCAAGTAAGACAAATGTTGTTGGTACGGGACTTGGGTTGTATGTTGCTCGGCAGATGATTATTGCAATGGATGGAAAGATTTGGGTAGAGTCAGAGGGACTTGGACAAGGCTCAACATTTTATGTAGAGTTACCGAAAGGACAAACAAATTAATCTCAGAAAAATATGCTACAAGAATATGAATGGGAGAGGGAATACAGAAAGCCCACATTTCTCACTATAGAAAACAAACCACAATCTGATGTTGTCAGGTTTGTAAAATTTCTCAAAGAACAAGAATGTATAATAGAAAACTCTTGTGTATTGGACCTTGGATTTGGTACAGGAAGAAACAGTTTTTATTTTGCAGAACTCGGGGCACACGTGACTGGTCTAGAAATATCAGAGACTGCTGTGCGTATTGCAAAAAAGAATGCGAATAACGCTGGACTCAATATTACATATAAAAAACAAAGTATTGGAGATGTTTTTCCTGTTGAAAATTCACGAGTAAACATTTTGTTGGATATAACATCATCAAATTCACTCTCCGAAGCAGAGAGGGAAGTGTACTTGATTGAATCTCACAGAGTATTACATCCGGAGGGATATTTTTTTGTAAAAGCATTATGTAAAGACGGAGACCAAAACGCAAAAAATCTGTTGAAGCAATTTCCGGGGAAAGAAAAAGATACATATATATTGCCAGATGTAGGCGTGATGGAACGAGTGTGGACAAAAGAGGATTTTGTAGAGACGTACGAAAGATATTTTAAAATAATAAAACTCGAGAAAAAAACAAGCTATACCCGAATGAATAATCGCCCATACAAACGCAACTTTTGGATTGCGTATATGAAGAAAAAGTAAATTTTAAAGTGCAATTGAGTTTATATTTGTCAATATTGACAATACATATAAATATGCTAAACTAGTCCCAGACGCGTTGTTTGAAAGGAGAAAAAGCCTTGAAGCAGTTCGTGAAGAAGGTTTTTGAGGTTTACAGGCCGTTCCGGCTTGTAATGTTCGGGATGCTGGCGTTTATCGCAGTAGCCCAAATTTTTAACCTTTTCATTCCGTACCTGAGTGGAAAAGTAATTGATGGTATGGTGACTGAAAAGTCGCTCAGCTACTTGTTTACACTTGCTGGTGTGACTCTCCTCATTTCACTTGTTAGAATATGTATACTTGGCTTCTTGCGAGAGAAGTACGAGCTTATGCATATTGACTTTACTATTCCAGCTCACGTGAGCCACATCACTCTGGAAAAGGTTTTGGGATTTTCGATTGGACAGCATGTCAGCGAAAATTCCGGAATCAAGCAGAGTATTATCAGTCGTGGTCAGCACTCGCTCACCGCACTGGCATATATGATGTTGTATCAGGTTTTCCCGATGATTATAGAAGTAATTATGCTCATTGGGGCACTCCTTTATTTTAGTCTGATATTGGGACTTGTAGTACTTTTCGGTGTTCTGATCTTTGCAATTGCAGTGATATACATCAACTGCAAATTTCACAAGGACTTCAGAAAAACGGAGAAAATGTACAATGAGGATAACAAGTTTCGCGGAGAAGTTTTGAAAAACGTGGAACTGGTTATCTCTAATGCCCAAGAATCTCGGGCTGTAAAAGAATGCGATGAGAGTTTGGACAAGGCACAAAGCTGGAACCAGCGTCTCTGGCTCAGGTTTAATGTCTTTGCGACTATACGAAATGTCATAATCGCATTCACATCATTTTGTGTTCTTATAATCGGAATATGTCTGGTTAAAATATCAAAAACCCACTCAGTGGGTCAAGTGGTAATGTTTCTTGCGTGGTCTGCTACTGCGCTCGGACGCATTTCCGATTTTGGCTACCTACATCGGCAGATTTTGCAGATGTATACCACGGTCAGAAAATACTTTGATATGCTGAGTATTGAGTCTGATATTAAAGTCATTCCAAATCCAGTACGACCGACAATGTTTGCCGGTCGGATTGAGTTTAAGGATGTGACGTTCAAATATAAACGGCGGGATACTCCGAGTCAGAACGATGACGACGAGGATGATCCTGCGGAAGAGAAAATCGGACAGGATACTGCTCCGGTCGAGCAAAATCCCGCTCTCAAAAATGTTAGCTTTGTTATTGAGCCGGGTCAGAGAGTGGCATTTGTCGGTGAATCCGGTGCCGGAAAATCGACAATCGTACACACTTTGATACGGGCCCAAGATCCTGACGAAGGTCAGATTACCGTCGACGGAAACGATCTGCGTGTACTCGACCTCAAAAGATATCGAGAACATATCGGTATTGTGGATCAACAGGTATTTCTTTTTGACCATACACTGCGGTATAACATCACGTATGGCTTGAATGGTCATTCGTCAAAAGTAACTGACGATACTCTTGACCGCATCTCTGAGATGTCTTGTATAAATCGATTCTTTAACCGTTTGGAAAAGGGATACGATACTATTATCGGCGAACGTGGTGTCAAACTCTCTGGTGGTGAACGTCAGCGAGTCGGCATTGCGAGAGCGCTTATTAAGGAGCCGGACATTCTCATTTTTGACGAGGCGACAAGCAATCTGGATTCGGAAAACGAATTTTTGATTCGCGAGTCAATCGAAAAAGCCTCGAAAGGCAGAACAACAATCATTATTGCCCACAGGTTTAGTACCATTAAACAGGTGGACAAAGTGTTCGTCTTTGATAAGGGTGAACTGGTTGGCCAAGGCACACATGAGGAGCTCGCAGAGACCTGCGACGCATACCAGCGACTAGTCAAAAATCAGACAACCTTCTAGTTCTTTTTAGTTTTTTATAGAGCGCACCTTCACGGGGGTGCGTTTTTCTTTTGCCCAACACTTTGATACAATAATCCTATGGCAAATAAAAAAATTTTATTATCCGGGGTCAAACCGACTGGACGACCTCATATTGGCAACTACTTTGGTGCAATGCGACAGTTTGTGGCGATGCAGGATGAATATACCGCGATGTATATGATTGCGGATTATCACGCACTCAATCTTATTCAAAATAAAAAAGAATTATCACAGCAGATCATTGACGTTGCAATAGATTACCTCGCACTTGGATTGGATCCACAAAAGTCCATTATTTTCAAACAGTCAGACGTGCCAGAGCACGCCGAACTCGCATGGATTTTTGACACCATCACGACAATGCCATACCTTATGCGCTCTCATGCCTACAAAGATGCCGAAGCGAAAAACAAAGAAATAAATGTCGGTACATTCAACTACCCGATGCTTATGGCGGCAGATATTTTGATATACGATGCAGATGCAGTACCAGTGGGTCAGGATCAAAAACAACATGTGGAATATGCACGGGATACGGCGGAAAAATTTAACCGAGTGTTTGCTTGTGATGTATTCAAGCTACCCGAATCAAAAATACTTGAAAATGTTGCCGTAGTTCCAGGAACAGATGGACAAAAAATGAGTAAGAGCTATGGAAATACAATCCCACTTTTTGCTACACAAGAAGAAATTAAAAAAGCCGTAATGAGCATTGTGACTGACTCAAAAGGTGTGGAGGAGTCAAAAAACCCTGATGAAGATAACATATTCAAACTCCATAAACTTTTTATGAATCAAGATGAACTTTTTGAACTACGTGAAAGGTATGAAAAAGGAGGAATCGGATACAAAGAATCCAAAGAAATTTTGATTGCACAGATTGAAAAATTTATTGCTCCACTGCGAGAAAAACGGGCTCAAATTGCAAGTGACACCGACTATGTTCTCGATGTACTGAAAGAGGGTGGTAAACGTGCAAAACAAAAAGCTGAAAAGAAAATGGAAATTGTCCGCGAAGCAGTGGGTGTTAAATTGCATTAAAAGATGTTTGTGGGTTATAATACTGCTGTACTATGTTACATACTAATATTGAAATGAAATTTCATAAATTCTTTTTTTTGATTATAGCTGTCTTTTTCATATGCATTTCTCATCTCTCTGCTGCAACTGCATCAACTCCCTACATCGGAACACCAGCTTTTGCAAGTACAACAGATGCAAGTTTGGGTTCGAGACCTTCTATTAGTGCTATTATTTCAAATCCATCGACAACATATATTGCTGGAACATTTACTTTGGTAGCAAGTAGCACTTCTGGGCCAGGTGTTCCACTCAGTCGTACTGATGGTAGTCGAGTCGCAACATTTCCAAAAATAGAGGGTGGCAGTGTTGTCTTTCTAAACACATCTCTTCCGGATGGCAATGGTGGTTGGTATGTTGGAGGATATTTTAATACTATTGGTGGATATAATATCCCATCTCTTGCCCACATTTTGTCTAACGGTACAGTTGATACATCATGGGTTCCTTTCTCTGGAACAGGTTCTACAGTTTACAGCTTGGCTATCTCAACATCTACAAATACAATATATGTAGGAGGTCAATTTACTACAATTGGAGGTCAAACAAGAAATAACCTTGCAGAAATTTCTCTTTCAACAGGACTTGCGACAAGTTGGAATCCAAATAGTAGTGCTACTGTAAACACACTTACTCTCTCTACCTCTACAATATATGTAGGAGGTCAATTTACTTCTATTGGAGGTCAAAGTAGAAGTCGTATTGCTGAAATTTCTCTTTCAACTGGTCTTGCGACAAGTTGGAATCCAAATGCAGATTACACTGTTTCTACTCTGGCACTTTCAACATCTACTATATATGTAGGAGGATGGTTTTCAACTATTGGTGGACAGAGCAGAAGTTATATCTCAGAAATTTCTCTTTCCACAGGTCTTGCAACGAATTGGGATCCAAGTGCTGATGATATTGTAAATACTCTCGCACTCTCGACTTCTACCATATATGTCGGAGGAAATTTTTTTTCAGTTGGCGGACTAAGCAGAAAATTTGTTGCGAGACTTTCTCTGTTTGGTACAGGTTCTGCAACAACATGGAATGCAAGTGCTGGTACTGGCACAGGTGTTAACTCTTTATCTATATCTACCACAACCTCTACGATATATGTTGGCGGACAATTTGCTGCTATGGGCGGTAAATCACGAATACATCTCGCAGAACTTTCACTCTACACAGGTTCTGCGACAACATGGAATCCTTATGTCGAAGGTCCCACCGGTTTGGGAGTGGCTACGATTTCTCTTAATGACTCATATGTATATACTGGTGGAGATTTTTATTCTGCAGGGAATTATTATAACAAACCATTTCTTGTGGCAATGGACAATGGAACAAAAGCTCTTTCATCATGGAATCCAAATCCTAACGGCACTGTTTCTTCACTTGCTTTTTCACCGATTGATAATACGATTTATGTCGGTGGACAGTTTACATCTATTGGAGGTCAAACCAGGAGAAGATTGGCTGAAATTGATTTAACTACAGGACTTGCAAGAAACTGGAATCCAGATATCCTTGGTGTATCAGGTGTTAATGTTAGTTCTATCGCGGTTACTTCAAATGGACAGACAATATATGCTGGAGGAGATTTCACACAAGTTAATGGGTCAGGTACTGCAAACAGAAACAAAATTGCTGCGTTTAATAATACAGATGGCACTATGACATCATGGAATCCAAGTTTGAATAATACAGTATCAACTCTTGTTCTTTCTCCAACTTCGCAAACAATATATGCAGGTGGTCAATTTACGACAATCGGTGGACAGACGAGAAATAAGATTGCTGAAATTTCTCTTTCCACAGGTTCTTCAACTTCATGGGATCCAAATATGAATGACTATGTAAATATTCTTGCTCTCGGAACATCTACCATATACGCTGGTGGTCACTTCACAACTGTTGGGGGAGTGACACATAGATATCTTTCAGAAATTTCACTCACGACTGGATCATCGACCGCATGGGATCCAGCCATTCCTTCGGTAGGAAGTGTTGGCGTTCGGTCTTTAGCTGTTGGCCAATTAAATATATTTGCTGGAGGAGATTTTACTACTGTCAATGGAGTATCGAGAAACCAATTAGTTGAAATTGATCGTACTACAGGTATTCCTACTGCATGGGCACCGGCAAATAATAATCCCACAGGAACTAATACTTATGCCGCGACCTCCCTCTCCCTCTACGGCTCAACCCTCTACGTCGGATGTAACTTCAACTATTGCGCGGGTGACAAAGGATACTTCGGTGTATTCAATGTACCAGCAACACCATCTCTCTCTTTCTCTGCACCTACCTCATCCTACACAGAGACATCAGGTCTTGTACCACTCCGTGTCACTCAATCCTTTACATCAGACTCATCCACATCATTTACCTACTCAATCACTGGAGGAACAGCAGTCGGAGGAGTAGACTACATAGCAATTGCTACCACCACAGTCAGTATTCCAGCAGGATCTACCACTTACGACATCCCTGTCACTATCATTCATGACAATTCTCTAGGTACAGACAAAACACTGGAGTTAACTCTCTCATCTCCAACCGGTGCAACTCTCGGAGCAACAGTCACACACACACTGACCATCCAAGAAACAGACACCGCAGAATCCATTGCAGCTGGACAAGGTGGAGGTAGTAGTGGAGGAAGCAGTGGTGGATCATCTGGAGGAGGTGCTACTACACCTGCTTCTTCTCCCGCACCCTCTGTCTCCAACGGTCCCATCGTCACTCAGTCAGGACCAAGTTTCCCCGGACAAGTCACCACTATGATCATCCCTACCTTTAGTGCACAAGATATTGCAAACCTTACTCCATCAGTTGGTGTGACCACATCACAGACACCACCTACACAAACTGTTACTCCGACTTCATCTACACCCTACACATTCACTCACAACCTGTCCTATCATGACAGTGGTAGTGATGTAAAAGCACTCCAGACCTTTCTAACCACACAGAAACTCTACTCGGGACCAATTACCGGCTACTTTGGTGTCCAAACCTACCGTGCAGTAATGCTTTACCAGAAACAACACTCCTTGCCACAGACAGGGTTTGTTGGGCCACTCACACGGGGAGTGATGGGGAGGTAGTAAAAAACAAGTGAAAAGAGTCAAAGAATATTTGGTGAGTGTGCGTTTCTCTTTGAGTTACGCATTTCGTTTTGTACCCAAAGAAACAGCTCTGGTTGGTTTTTTTGTCATTGTAGGTGGTATATTACCATACGGTAGTGCATATCTCCTCGGACAGTTAGTTAATCTTATTGTCGCCGGTGCAAAAAGTGGATCATATTCTGGTATCTGGTATTTGCTCGCTGGATATTCTATTGTGGGTGCCTTACCATATATTTTGTCAAACGTTAGATCGTACATTAGTCGTCGAAGATACTTGATTTTATCAATGGAGACAGAGCTTGATGTACTCAAGCGTCGAGAGGAAATTGATATTGCAAGATATGAAGATCCAAAATTTCAAGATCTTATACAACGAACCTTTCGAAATGGAACAGGTCCAATATATCAGCTTGGTGATGGTCAATTTGACACAGCTCAGGCACTCACTAGTCTCATTGTAGGTACAGTGCTTGCAATTCATTTTAATATATTTATCTATTTAGTAATTATTATTTCTGCAACTCCAAGCTTTTTCACAGATATAAAATATGCTTCAAAAATGTGGGGAATTTGGTCAAAAGATTCTCCAGAACAGAGACGAGTTCTTGATCTTCGTCAACATATTAATTACAAAATTTTTCTTATAGAAACAAAATTACTGCAAGCTGGAAACAAAATCTTGTCATGGATGCGAAAAATTCTATCAAATTTTACAGACATTCAACTCAATGTCGAGAAAAAACGATTACTCCACACATCTCTCGCCGATGCTCTCAATTTTCTTGGTTTTTCTTTTGGACTTTTCCTTATTGTTCGCGAAGTGATTGCTGGTCAGATTCAAGTCGGTAGTTTGGTATATATGATGGGCACACTTTCCAATGTACGAAACTCGATCGGTTCGTTTCTCACCAACATATCTCGCCAGTATGAAAATCATTTGATCGTCCAAGATATTGTTGAGTTTATGAATACAAAATCTGTCATTGTTGAACCAAAAGATCCAAAGATTTTGAAACTCACTTCTGCGCCAGAAATTGTATTTGAAAATGTGAGTTTTAAATATCCACATTCGGAAAATTGGAGTTTGAGAAACTTTAGCGCAACTTTTAAAGCAGGGTACAAAATAGGTCTCGTAGGTAATAATGGTGCCGGGAAAACGACTCTCGTTAAACTCTTGTGTCGTATTTATGATCCTACAGAAGGCAAAATTTTGATAAACGGAATTGATTTGCGAGATATTTCAACCAAAGAATGGTGGTCATTTCTCGGAGTTATGTTCCAGGATTATGCTAGTTATGACTTTTCGGTCAAAGAAGCGATTGCTATTGGTCGTCCGGACTCAGCACTTAAACTTGATCAAGTTAAAACCGCAGCAGAAATCAGTCAGGCACATACATTTATTGAGGAATGGAAAGATACATACAATGAACAACTTGGAGTTGAATTTGGAGGAAAAGAACCATCAAAAGGTCAACGTCAAAAACTATCTATTGCAAAAATACTATATCGAAATGCTCCGGTTATGATTTTGGACGAGCCAACTGCGTCCGTGGATGCAGAGTCAGAAGCAAAAATTTTTGATTCTCTGGAGAAACTTTCTGAGTCAACAACAGCACTTCTCATTTCTCACGACTTTTCAACTATTTTACAGTGCAATCATATTTTTGTTTTGGAAAATGGAAAACTTATTGAAGAGGGAAGTCACAAAGAACTCACTAAACTCAAGGGAAAATACGCAGAGTTATTTAATTTGCAGGCAGAAAGATTTAAAAAAAGAGGATAAGTGATATTTGCAAAAAAATACGGAGGTTGTATAATATGTGTAATCCTATGATCCGGATAACACCGGTGAGGTGAAGAAAGAAAGCCCTAAAAAGCGAGTAGAATCTTCCGTTTTTGCTACGAAAAGCAATCTAAATGAGAGAAAAACAGGGTGGCACCGCGCTTCGGTCTTCATAGCTCTAGCTAAGTAGACATCGAAATCGCCCCTGCGAATTTATCAAATGAAGTCCTTGTCGAGGATTTTGAATAAATTCGGAGGGGCTTTTTCGTTTCTCCGAAATAAAAATAATATGAAAAGAACATACATAAAAGAGTTGAATGCGTGTGTCGGACAGGAAGTTCTCATAAAAGGCTGGATAGCAGTGAGACGAGACCAAGGAAAAATGGTTTTTGTTGATGTCCGAGATATGTCTGGAACAGTGCAAGGAGTTGTGTTGCCAAACTCTACAGCAATTGAGACAGCAAAAGAAATCCGCACAGAGTGGGTTGTTGGTATTACTGGCAAAGTAAACAAACGACCAGAAAAAAATATAAAGGTTGGGGTTTTGAATGGTGATATTGAGCTGGAGGTTTTGGGTATTGACGTACTCAACAAAACAGAAGCTCTACCATTTGAAATTTCTAGTGATACAAAATCCGTTGGTGAAGATGTGCGTCTCAAATACAGATATCTTGATTTGCGATCAGAGAGAATGCAAAAAAACATTCGCAAGCGACACAAAGTCATTAAATATATCCGAGACTTTTTGGATACAGAAAACTTTATTGAAGTTGAAACACCAATACTCACAAAATCAACCCCCGAAGGTTCTCGTGACTATGTTGTCCCAGCAAGACTTTACCCTGGTAAATTTTACGCGCTTCCTCAGTCTCCACAGCAGTACAAACAACTCCTTATGACTGGAGGTGTGGAAAAGTATTTTCAAATCGCACGATGTATGCGTGATGAAGATACACGAGGTGACAGACAACCAGAGTTTACACAGCTCGACCTTGAAATGAGTTTTGTTGAGAGAGAAGATGTAATGGAAATCAATGAAAAACTTTTGATTAAAATCGTGCAAACTCTCTACCCAGAGAAAAAAATACAGGAAATTCCATTTCCACGACTTTCATATGCAGAAGCAATGGAAAAATATAACTCGGACAAGCCAGATCTCCGAAAAGACAAAACTGATCCAAACCTTCTCGCATTCTGCTGGGTCATTGATTTTCCATTTTTTGAAAAAACAGATGAGGGTGGATGGACATTTACGCACAATCCGTTTTCACGACCAAAAGCTGAACATCTCGAGTGGCTTATGAAAAAAGAACATATTGGCGAAATACTGACATCTCAATATGACGTGGCACTCAATGGGTTTGAAATTGGAGGAGGCAGTATCAGAAACCACAATCCTCTCGCTCTTGAAAAAGTGTTCGAGGTAATGGGTCACAAAATGGAAGATATTCACAGAAACTTTGGCCATATGATGACAGCATTTTCTCTCGGAACTCCTCCACACGGCGGTATTGCATGGGGACTTGATCGACTCGTGATGCTCCTCGAAAATGAACCAAACATTCGTGAAGTAATTGCATTCGCCAAAACCGGAGAGGGAAGAGACCTTATGATGGAATCCCCCGCAGAAATTTCTGATGTCCAACTTGATGAACTAAGTATCAAATTAAACATTAAGAAAAAATAAATGGAACATTTTGAAACAAATAATCGACAAGAAAAAACATTTGATGAACAATTTCAAGTAAAAAAAGAAATTGAATCAGGTGGTGTTTCTGTTGAATTTGTAGATCTCATCCCTGAAAATCAAAAAACTGATGTTGTGTGCGTGTTTGCACCCGGATGGGGAGAAACACCAGAAACACTTCGTGAGTCACTACGTGTGTTGTACGAATCCGGCAGAAGAGCTGTATCCCTCAAACATTCCAGACAGCAAAACGAGATCTCAGTAGATGAAGATGAATTTGGTAATGAAAAACAAAAATCATCAGCTATTTCTGATGTAATAGAAGAGTGCCATATAGAAAAAGTAGATGGCATTGGACATTCTGAAGGAGCAATAAATATACTTCTTGCCGCACAAGAACATCCAGAGAAATTTAGAAGTATTATACTCATTGCACCGGCTGGACTCATTGGTAAAGATGGTTTTTTTGCACTTATTGGTAGATTTCTCACAAACATAAAAGAATCTGCAAAGAGAATGATGAAAGAAAAAGAATCAACTGAAAGTCTTGCTCGATCTGCGAAAGAAACTGCAAAATATATTGCAAGAAATCCAAAAAAATCTATGGAGGAAGCGTATGAAATTTCAGAATCTCAAACAGAAGAAATACTCAAGGATTTACACAGCAAGGGAATAAAAATAATTATTATTCACGGTGTTGATGATCCTGTATTTCCAATGGAGAGAATGCAAGAAATTCTCAAAGCTGGAAGTGTTGACGGTTTCTATTCTGTAAAAGGAGATCATAATGAAATTTATGTATCACCTCAAAAATATGCAAAAGTTGTTGACTCCGCCCTGGATGCAATAGAAAAATAGAAAAGAAGAAGGACCCCAAACAAGGGGTCCTTTTGCATCGGCTCTGACGGCCGACGACTTTATTAGATCTTGACGATTTGGGCGGGTTTTCCGCCCTTGAGGAGATTGTTCCACTCCTCGGCTGTCATTTTGACCGCCCCTTTCCCCGGCTCTCCGGGGTGCTGAATCGTCACGATCCCACGCATCTCGGTCACCACGGGGCAACCGCACTCACAACCGCTCTGGCACTGTTTGGTGCCATCGAAAAGAACTTTCATAAACATCATAATATCAAATAACCCTGTAAAATTCAAATATATTTGGTATAATAAATCATATGTTTGAAAGTAATTACAGTGTCAAAACTCACGTTTTTGAGGGTCCTTTGGATACACTTCTTGCCCTCATTGAAAAGCGAAAACTTTTTATAAATGATATTTCGCTCGCACAAGTGGCAGATGATTATATTGCCTATGTAAAATCTCTAGAAAATTTTCCGATTGCTGACTCAGCACATTTTATTTTGATTGCTTCAACACTTGTTCTCATAAAATCAAAATCTCTGTTACCGGACTTGTCACTGACCGAGGAAGAACAACATAGTATCGAAGACCTAGAAGCGAGATTGAATGAATACAAAAAATACAAAGCACTCAGCATCCATCTCCGGAATATGTTTAGCATTCATACCGAATATATGAGACTACCATCAAAAGAAAAAACAATTGTATTCACACCAGACAGCCAAACGAATGTTTCCAAATTCAGAGAAATTATTGTTTCCGTTATTGCCCAAATTCCAAAAAAAGAATTTGTTCCAAAAGCAATTGTCCAAAAAGTTATTTCTCTCGAAGAGATGATCGAGAGTCTCACAGATCGTATTACAAAAAGTCTCAAGATGAGTTTCAAAGATTTTTCTGGTATTGGAAAAAAAGATAAAGTTTCTGTTATCGTAAGTTTCCTTGCTATGTTAGAATTGGTAAAGCAAGGAATTATTCAAGTCAAACAAGATAAAGATTTTCAAGATATAGAAATGGAAACCCAACATATGAGTGTCCCACGATATTAAAATGAAAAATTTAGAAAATAAAATTGAAGCAGTGTTGTTTTATCTCGCAGAGCCAGTGTCTGTGGATTTTCTAGCAAAAACACTGGACACAGACAAAGACGAAATTCTGACTTCTATTGGTGCACTTGGAATTTCACTCAAAAAGAGGGGACTCCGACTTGTTTTTCATAATGACGAAGTAACGATTGTAACAGCACCAGAATTTTCAGATTTGATTGAGAAAATTATCAAAGAGGAGAGGGAACGCGAGCTCGGCAGGGCAGGTATTGAAACATTGGCAATAATCGCGTATAAAGGACCTGTGAGTAGACGAGAAATCGACTATATACGAGGTGTGAATTCACAGTTTGCTCTGCGAAATCTTCTTTTGCGCGGACTTGTAGAAAAGAAAAATAGTGAGAATGATGAGCGAGTTATGGTGTATACTATAACAGAAGAAACTATCCGACACCTCGGAATTAGTCACATTTCAGAACTTCCAAAATATGAGGAGATGAAAAAACAGCTTGTTGTAGAAGAAAAAGAAGAGGATTTGGAAGGGGAATTGGAAGAAACTAACAATTAAAATAAATGGAAACAGAAAAAGGAAACAATATACCACTTCACTTGTTTGTTATAAACATTGTACTCGTCGTACTGGTTATTTTGATGTTCTTTTTGATTTTCAGTGTATCCAGAGGATCCAGACTCACACAAAAAATAGATGTATCACCAAAGACAATTGTCACACATTGTTTTAGGTACACACATTTGTCACTCATAATTCTAGCATTTCATTTGGTGTTT
>JBAXLH010000011.1:0-16674 GCA_037134875.1 bacterium | reverse complement strand
TTCGTGCAGAAGTTTAATGAGCTGTTAGATTTCACTGATCATGCCGACCGAGTATTCCAGACGAGCGGACTGCACCAAAAGCGAACACTGATGAAGCTTTGTTTCGAGGGATTCATCGTCAGAAAACAAAAACTGACGCCAATATGGACGCCAGTCTTTGATGTTCTTATGGACTTGCAAGTCTCCAAGATCGAACCTCCGAAACCGTCACAAGGCTCAAAAAGCCTTGCAAACTCTACGGTTCAAACTTGGAAATCTGGCGGAGCCGGCGAGATTCGAACTCGCGATGGGTTTCCCCATACCACGTTTCCAACGTGGCGCACTAGACCAGCTATGCGACAGCTCCATATTTCAGCTTTTAAACAATATCAAAAAAATACTCAAAAAAACAGAGGAGCAACGTGGTTACTCCTCATCATCAAAAGATGTTACTGATTCAAATATTACTTCGCCAATAAGATGACTCTGGTGTGGACCGTACTCAGCCCACGCAATTCCTTTGTCTCCTCCGAGCATCCTTGGAAGCCAAAATGGATCTGCCGGCATCAAGTTTTCTGTCGCCAGATTTTCCACAGAAAACCATCTCGCATTTTTCATTTCAACAGTATCACAAATCGAGCCGAGCCATGCTGTTGTGACATACACATGAACGGTACATACAAACACCGTACCGTCGGTCTTGTGATTTTTGAAATGGACTATGCCAATTTTTTGAATGGTATTAGTTGAAATAACTACCCCACCAGTCTCTTCATAAAATTCTCGACAGGCACACTGCTTGAGAGTTTCGCCCGGTTCCACACCACCACCCCATCCATTGAGAAAACCGGCGCCGATTCCCCTTTGTTTGTCGCCGAGTGTTACCATTCTCCTGTCTTCTGTCACAGGAAAAACAAGTGTAGCTATATATAGAGTTTTTTCTTCCATACACTCCTTCTGGCAAACATTATACATCCAGAAGCCGATTTATCAATCAATGATTTTTACAGTTTTTATTTCCTTTTCTTTAATATTTTTTCAACGTCTCGAATTTCCTCCCAGATGCCGTCAATCAAATCGTATTTTTTTGCTTCTTTTACTGTCACCCATGTAAACTCGGTAGCATCTTCATCCAGTTTTACTTGTCCGGAAATAAATTTTGCAAAATAACTGAACACAATAACTGGAATACTATCGGGACGAATGAACGTGAGGTCAACGAGGAATTCCGGCTTGCCGATTTTGAGTCCAACTTCCTCTTGTATTTCTCTAACGAGCGAGTTGTTGAGCGCGCCATACCATTGCGGAGCACCTTTTGTACTCGGTTTCAAATGAATATAATCATCTGTTGAAAGACCACCACCTGGAACAGTCCATTTGCCGGGATGAACTTTTTTGTGTGGAGCACGTTTGGTAATGAGAAAGGTAAAAACACCTTTGCTTTTTTTATAAATAATAGTCGTTGTAACAATCCGATGCAATTCTTTGTCTTTTATTTCCGGCAACTGCAATTTATTTTCCATATCTTTCAAATTAAATAGTAATTAGACTTTACCAGCTTCCACTCGATCCACCACCACCGGACGAACCTCCGCCAAATCCACCAAAACCTCCACCACCCCCACCGAAACCACCACTTCCACGACCTCCTCCGCCACCGAGAAAGAAAAACCATACCGGAAACTTACCAGTCAGTTTTTTTGTTGCATACGCTTTTGAGACAATGTAGTCAAACAGAAAACCAAAGAAAACGAGTAGAACAAAAATGACTACATACAAAATGAATGGTAGAGAAAAGATTTTAAATATCCACAAAATAGCGCCGACAATTCCACCGAGCACGCCACCAGCCCACCAGGATTTTGACTGACCCAAAATAGCACCAAGAAACTGGAGAACGACAAAACAAGCAATCAGAATCGGTTCCCATGGTATCCCACTTTGTTTTGATGATGTAGAATAATCCGCTGGCACAATTTGATTTCCGCCAAGTGACTCAATCATTTTGTCCACTGCACCATTTATTCCGCCATAATAATCCCCCGCGCGAAATGCAGGAGTGACGACGTCTCGCTGAATGTATGAAGTGCCGAGATCAGTCAAATCTCCCTCAACTCCATATCCGGTATGTATTCTTGTTTTGCGATCGGCAAGAGAAATCAGAAACAATACACCATTGTTTTTGTCTTTTTTGCCAATTCCCCATTTGGTAAAAATTTCCTGTGCGACATTTTCTATCGTGTCTCCATCGAGTGATGGAATAGTGACCACAGCGATTTCATTTGTAGAATATTTTTCATACGCCTCGAGCTTGGCTTCGAGCTGTGTTACCTGATCTGCCGACAAAATCTTGGCATAATCTTGCACAAACCCCGTCGGCTTTGCTAGCACAGTAAAAGCGAGAACAAAAACCGGAAGCAACAAGAGTGAGAGGTATAATAATATTTTTTTCATTGAAGTAAATTTTGTTGAAGCAAAATGATTTTAGAGACTTCGGAGCGCGACGGCGCGAGATTGAGCGAAAGTCTAGCAAGACTTATCGCGTGCTCTAAAATCATTTTGATGAAAAAGAAATTTACGAAACTAATTTGTCAGATTTACCTTTGGAGCAGTCTGTGCCTCTGTTGGAGCATTGAAATATGCGTGCTGTTTTACACCAAACAATGTTGCAACGAGGTTTGTTGGAAACTGCAATACATAACTATTGAATGTCTTTACTTTGTCATTGTACTTTCCTCTCTCCACAGCAATGCGATTTTCTGTTCCCTCGAGTTCCACCATAAGGTCTTTGATGTTTTGAAGTGAAGCGAGCTGTGGATAATTTTCTGTAATAACCAAAAGTCGTCCAAGTGCTGACTCAACTTGTCCAGCAGCGATTGCTTTCTCATCTGTTGTTTTTGCGCCAGCGTATTGTGTTCGAGCTGCGGCAATTGCACCAAATACATCTTTTTCCTGCTTGAGAGCACCTTTGACGGATGCCTCGAGGTTTGGAATAAGGTCAAAACGCCTCTGGAATTGATTCTCAACCTGTGCCCACTGACCATCAATATCCTGACCAAGGACAATAAATGAATTATATTTTGAGACAAACCAACCACAGATCAACACAATGACTACTAAAATAGCAATCCATCCCCAATTTCTTTGTAAAAAATTTTTCTGTTCCATAATAATATATTATTAATAATTTCTCGTATTATAGCACAATTGTAAAACAAAATTGCATATTTGTGCAAATATGATTTAATTGTATTTGGAATGGACGGCACACCAAAAATTCGTGCCTTCGGTAGACTGTTAAACTACCGGAGAAATACGCTTGGCCTCACAGCCAAAGAGGTTGCAGAGCGTATTGGACTCAAAAAGAACAATTCTGTTCTCTCGTGGGAGAACGGTGAATGTTTTCCTTGTGATATCTTACTTTCAAAAATCTCTGTTGTTTACGAGATTCCCCTTTCGGACCTGGTAGAAGTTCTAGTTATGTCAAAAGGGGCAAAAGAGGAAGAAAAAAGGTATCATCTAAATGCACGTAGGAATGGAAAACCTGTTCGGAGAAATCCGGAAGAATTTTTCAACGGCAGAATTGAGAATCTCGTAGATATTACTCGTCTGAATTTCTAGTACATTAGTTCTCATACAGAAAGGCACCGCTCATGCGGTGCCTATTCATTTATTTGTTCTTGAGTTTAGTAATCCATTCCACCACCCATTCCCGAAGCTGGTTTGTCCTCCTTTGGTTCCTCTGCCACTGCTACTTCGGTAGTCAAAAGTATTGCTGACGCTGATGAGGCATTTTGCAGTCCGGTGCGTGTCACTTTGACAGGGTCAATAATTCCCGCAACAAACATATCGGAAACCATTTCATCTTTGAGCGCATCATAGCCACCATTTCCTTTTGCTGTTTTGACATGTTCGAGAACAATAGATCCATCACCCTTTCCAGAATTCATCGCAATCTGTCGCAGTGGCACTTCACAGGCATTGAGCACAATTTCATAGCCGACTGTAAACTCGTTTGACTGCGCCGTTTTTTTAATAAAAGCCGTACGAACTTTTTCTGATGCTTTGACGAGTGCAACTCCACCGCCGGAAACAATTCCCTCAGCGATTGCTGCTTTTGTCGCATTGACCGCATCCTCGATTTTAAGTTTCAAATATTTCATTTCCGTTTCGGTCGCAGCACCTACAGAAATCACAGCTACACCACCAGAAAGTTTTGCGATCCGTTCATCCAGTTTTTCAATATCATATTTTGAAGTTGTTTTTTCTTTTTGTTTTTTAATCTGTGCAACACGAGCATCGATATTGGCTTTTTTGCCTTTCCCCCCAACAATCACTGTATTATCTTTTGTTGAAACCACCTTACCCGCCTTACCGAGTACAGAAACATCTACTGTATCAAGTTTAAATCCGAGCTCGTCCGAAACAACCTGTGCGCCGAGTACTACCGCGATATCAGCGAGCATATCCTTTTTCCTGTCGCCATATCCGGGAGCTTTGACTGCGAGCACATTGAATCCGCCACGCAGTTTGTTTATAACAAATGTTGTCAGTGCCTCACCATCCACATCATCGGCAATAATTACCAACTCTTTTTTGCCAGTCTGCGCAACTTGTTCCAAAAGTGGCAAAATATCTTTTATTGCCGAAATCTTTTTGTCTGTCACGAGTACTGGCACATCTTTGTACTCTGCTTCCATCCTTTCCGTATTTGTAATCATATATGGCGACAAATATCCTTTGTCGAATTCCAAACCTTCCACAACTTCTGACTCCACACCAAATGACTGAGACTCCTCTACGGTCACCACACCATCCTTGCCAACTTTCTCTATCGTGTCAGCGATAATTTTTCCAATTTCCTCCGACTCAGCGGAAATCACAGCGACTTGTCGAATCTCCTCTTTTGTTTTGATAGGCTTTGCCATTCCCTTGAGAGCCGATACGACGTCAGCCGTGGCTGACTCAATACCCATTCGAATACCCATTACACCGAGGCCCATATTTGTATGCTTCATTCCTTCGGATATGATCGCCTGAGTCAACACAACTGATGTTGTCGTACCATCACCCGCAATGTCATTGGTTTTTGTAGCAACCTCTTTGATAATCTCCGCCCCCATATTTTCAAATTTGTCTTTGAGTGTAATTTCTTTTGCAATTGAAACGCCGTCGTTGGTTATCATAGGTGCACCAAAACCTTTGTCGAGTACAACATTTCTACCTTTTGGACCAATAGTCACTTTGACAACGTCCGCAACTTTATCCACACCTCTTTTGAGGGCTTTTCTAGCCTCTTCATTAAAAATAATTTGTTTGCTCATATGTTTACTATTAAAAATTTAAATTACAAATCTTTAGTTTGAAAATGTTCATTAAGTTTTTTCGAATCATTCGCAGACTTTTGACTGAAATGTTAATACTTTTTTCTAGCCGTGAGCGTTTAGTCCTGTGTAACAAGGACCGACTGAAAGGAGTCCGCGGAAGGCAGAAAAAAGTATTCTACATTTCACAAAAGGCGAGGACGATGAGAAAAAATTTAATAGAACATTCTTTATTTCAAAACTGCTAAAATATTTTCCTCTTTGATTAAATAAAATTCTTCCCCATCCACTGTCACATCATCATACCCATACTTGGAAAAAACAACTCTATCGCCAACCGAGACCGACACTGGAATTCGCTTGCCATCATCCATTTCACCGGGACCCACTGCTATTATCTCGCCTTGCTCGGATTTCTCCTTTGATTTTGAGTCAGGCAAAATAATACCGAAACTATTTTTCTTTTCTAACTCCTCTTTCGTAAACGGTTTGATGAGCACACGAGCGCCCAAAGGCATGATCCGTGAACTCTTTTTTTTGATCTCTGTTTTTTTCATACCTATTTTGATTAGCTGTTAATGTGCACAAAGTATACGTCATTTTCCTATTCTATCAAACATTGACAAAATGCTTTTTATGTAATAATGTTTTTGCGGAAGGAAACCAAACATGTTCAAAAGATTGGAAAAGTTTGATAATTTTATGCTTGATTCTTGTGAGAGTCTCTGTCACAAGTTCCAAACTCAAACTGGCTGGACAAACTTCAGTCTGGCCCGTTGTCTTCTCTTTTTTCTTATAATCCTAGACATTAACGGCTTTCATGAAAAAGAAGGAAATCTGTGGATTCGAATGATCGCTCTTTTTCTTTTTTTCCTGTCTATTTTTTACATCGAAAAAATAAATGAAATACTCCATGAAAAAAATGAAGGGGTGTACATAAATCCTTTTAGGATCTTGCTTACACCCATAAGATACTTACAATATTTCATAAATAGCATTATTTTGTGTCTCCTTGGTCTGTGTGTTTTTTTGTTTGTGGTACTGGTTTTGATACAGATACCTTCACAGATGCCTCAGATGACAGGAGAAACATACAAAATGCTAATTAGCATTTATAAAGCCGGACAATATTTTGCTTATCTGATTTTGTTCAGCATATGGATAATTCTACTTAGCTGTACACCTCTTCCTCCTTGCTCCGGCAAGTTTTGGAAGAGATTCAAAGTGTTAGCATTTGAACACTAAATACATACACGAGGCTCTGCCTCGTTGTTTTTTTATCCCACCACTTTCCAAAAAATTTGCAAATTGAAATTATGACTGACAAAAACTGTGTCGGCATATGATTTTCTGGAGCAACCTTACATTTCCCTGCGGAAATGTAAGGTCATCCTCGGTCTGAACTTGTCAAGAAGGAATGCCTTGACAAGTCCGGCTTCAGACCTGCGGGGTCTCCAGAAAGTCACACATTGGCACAGTTTTTGTCATCACATCAAATTTGCAAATTTTGTACCCTCACTTACAAAATCCCACTGAGACATTTGTTTTTTTGAGCATCCGCAGACCGCAAGCATGGTTTTGTCAACGACCGAGCGAAGCGAGGCTCATTGACAAATTGCGGTCGAGGACAGAATGAGCTTTTCGCTGGAAAAGCGAGTGTCTCAAAAAAACAAATGTCTCAGTGGGATTTTGTCCATCAGGAACTGAAACTAGATTTGCAAAATTTTCGTTTTCGTATATACTATAAAAATCATGAGTTTAACTCAGATTATCGCATACAGTCAGATTGTATTATCTGTCCTCCTCATCGCGGGAGTACTCCTCCAACAGTCCGAAGCAGGTCTCGGTGGAGCCTTTGGTGGTGGAGACGGTTTCTCTTCTGGACAACACAGCAAACGAGGCGCTGAAAAAGTTGTATTTATTGCTACAATAGTTATTGCTGTACTTTTCGCCTTGTCATCTTTCGTCATACTTCTTATTAAATAATCTTATTCACACAATACGGGCTTACCGAGCAAAATAGACATTCAACTGTCTTTTGCACATCTCACAGTCAGTATCTATCATTTATAATGAACAAAGAACCACTGCAGGAACTCTCTAAAAAAGAATGGCGTGTGCCATTCGGGGACAGAATATTAAAAATTATCAACTCTTTTTCTCTCACAGAAAAAATACTGTTCTACTTTTTTGTATTTCTCTTTTTTATAAGCACGATTTCTCTCGTTTGGCAGGTCAACAAACAATTTCTCGTAGAAGTGCCAGATTATGGAGGATCATTCACCGAGGGAGTTATTGGCTCACCAAGATTTATAAATCCCCTACTCGCCTTTTCGGAAACCGACAAAGATATTACATCTCTCGTTTACTCAGGACTTCTCAAGGCCGATGCAAACGGAACCCTCATTCCTGACCTCGCACAGTCATACACAATTTCAGATGACGGACTCACATACACGTTTGTTTTGAAAGACAAAATTTATTTTCATGATGGAACAAAAATCACAACTGATGATATTGTATTCACAATAGAAAAAGCGCAAGACAGTACAGTAAAGAGTCCTCGAAAAGCAAATTGGGACGGTGTCAAAGTTACAAAAATAGATGATAAAACTGTCACATTTACTTTGAAACAACCTTACTCGCCATTTACACAAAATCTCACCCTCGGAATTCTCCCAAAACACATATGGAAATCAGCCGGAGCTGATGAATTTCCTTTTAGCCAATTCAATGTGAAGCCAATTGGCTCTGGACCATACAAAGTTGATTCGATCGTGTATACATCAGGTGGACTTCCATCTGAATATCATCTGACCGCATTTAATGAATACAGTCTAGGTACTCCATACATCACAAATATTGTTATCAAATCGTATCAAAACGAAAAAGATATTGTGAGTGCATACAAAAGTGGAGATATAGATGGTATGCACAGTATCTCAGCCAAAACACTCACTGATTTGAAACTATCAAGCGATAAACTCAACACATCCCCGCTACCACGAGTGTTTGGTGTATTTTTCAACCAAAATGTACAACCAGTTTTTGTAAATAAAGAAGTCAGACAAGCACTCAACATTGCAACAAATAAAAAAGAAATTATACAAAGCGTTCTTCTTGGATATGGACAAACTGTTGACGAACCAATACCACCAAAAAATATCGATGATTCAAATGATGGTGAGTGGACAGATGCAAATGTAGACAAAGCAAAAGCTCTACTCATAGCAAATGGATGGAAACAAAACACAGATGGAGTGTTTGAAAAGAAAGACAAAAAAACCACAACAACACTCGCCTTTTCCATCTCTACTTCTGATGCACCCGAGCTCAAACTTGCCGCCGAAATTCTACAAAGACAGTGGCAAAGAATTGGAGCGAGAGTGGATGTAAAAATTTTTGAGGTTGGTGATTTGAACCAAAACATTATTCGACCTCGTAAATATGATTCACTTCTTTTTGGAGAAATTATCGGCAGAGATATGGATTTGTATCCATTCTGGCACTCATCTCAGAGAAATGACCCCGGACTCAACATTGCGATGTATACAAACTTGAAAGCTGACAAAATCCTAGAAAACATTCGAAAAACAAGTGACCCACAAGAACAACAAAATCTCTACGACCAATTTAACAAAGAAATAAATTCCGATATGCCAGCTGTATTTATTTACTCACCATATTTCATTTACGTCACACCAACCAAAATCCACAACATTCATCTCGGACAACTCATTAGTCCGTCAGACAGATTCGACAACATACACACATGGTATATAGAGACAAATAAAGTGTGGAAACTATTCGCAAAAAATAAATAATTAATAACAACTAACTATGAACCCTACAACAAAACCGACTCCCGCATCACAACCGGAGTCCCAGTCAGCAGGTACACATCCGAGAACTTCTCGTCCACGATCATTTTCAAAACGATCGTTTTCACGACGAGATATTCCTCTCAAACGACAACACAAAAATAACGATATAATCCCCGGATTGGCGGATAATATTCGCGTCATTCCACTCGGTGGAGTTGAGGAAATCGGTCGAAATATGACACTCATTGAATACAAAGACGATATTATTATTATCGACTGTGGTTTTCAATTCAAAGACGACGATACACCAGGAGTGGACTATATTTTGCCAAACATTAAATACCTCGAGGACAGAAAAGACAAAATCCGAGCGATATTTATTACACACGGACATCTTGATCATATCGGAGGAATCCCCTACATCATTGATCGTATTGGCAATCCGCCTATCTACACCCGTGCACTCACGAGTATTATGATAAAAAAACGACAGGATGAATTTCCTCATCTGCCGGAACTTGATATTCGCGTGGTAGAAAAAGAAGACTCAATCACTGTCGGAAAACTCAAAATCAAATTCTTTTCTGTAACTCACACTATCCCCGACTCAATGGGTCTCATTATTGATACACCGTATGGGTCAATCGTCACACCAGGAGACATCAAACTCGACCACGTGGACAATATTCCTACCGAAAGAGAAGAAAAAGAATACGCACGTTTCAAAGATCAAAATGTTCTCTTTCTTATGATGGATTCAACAAATGTTGAAAATCCCGGATTCTCTACACCAGAATGGCTCGTCCATAAAAACTTGGAAGAAATAATAAAGAGTATCCATGGTCGCCTCATCATCGGAACATTTGCATCACAACTCGAACGTATTATAAAAATAATTCAAATTGCCGAGAAATATGGCAAGAAGATTGTTGTGGAAGGCAGAAGTATGAAAAACAACATCGAGATTGCACTCCATGTTGGAATGCTCGAGGTTAAAAAAGAAACAATTATTACGACCGAGGATATGGCAAACTATCCGCCAGACAGGATTGTTGTTTTGGCCACCGGTGCTCAAGGCGATGAATTTGCAGCGCTGATGCGAATGTCCAATAAGACACATAAATATTTCAAAATCACTCCCCGAGACACAGTACTTCTCTCATCTTCTATTATTCCTGGCAACGAAAAAGCAGTTGAAAAACTCAAAGACAATCTCGCACGACAAGGTGCAAAAATAATTCATTACAGATCATCCGATGTATACATTCACTCGACAGGACATGGAAACAGAGGTGAGCTCGAGTGGCTCCACAAAAAAATTCAACCAAAGTTTTTTATGCCAATTCATGGAAATCATTATCGACTCAAGATCCACGAGGAACTTGCTCGATCACTCGGAATGCCTCCAGAAAATGTAATTGTGCCAGATAATGGATCAATTATTGAAATTCAAAACAATGGAACAAAACTTGTTAGACTCAAAGAACAAGCACCCGGTGGAATTATGATGGTGGATGGATTTTCTGTTGGAGATGTTCAGGAACTCGTTATGCGAGATAGAAAAATGCTAGCTCAAGATGGAATGTTTGTGATTATCGCCAGTGTCAATACAAAAACAGGCAAACTCAAAAAGTCCCCTGATATTATTTCCCGAGGGTTCGTGTACTTGCGTGAGTCACAAGACCTCCTCGCACAAACACGCCTCATCATCAAAAAAACCGTTGAGGAGTCCACAAAAGGAATGAATCCTATCAATTTTGACTTTGTAAAATCAAATCTCTCTGATGCTGTCGGCAGATTTCTCTTCCAAAAAACAGCAAAAAAACCTATCGTGATTCCGGTAATTCTAGGTGTTTAAAACAGAAAAAAATATCAAAATCTTCCTCGTCCTCGGTTTTTGTCAGATGAAGCACAATTTTTTCTGTCTTCCGCGGACTCCCTACGGTCGGTCCTTGTTACACAGGACTAAACGCTCACGACTAGAAAAAATTGTTGTCATCTGAGTCAAAAACCTGCGAATGACTCAGATTTTGATATTTTTTCCTGAATGCACTATTTGTGATAAAATAAACTGTATGAAATCAATACTTGACTGTTTCAAGCAAAGCAAAACTTTAAATGCGTTGTTTTTGTCGAATGTTTTTTTGTCATTTCACTATGCATTGATCATTTACATTAACTCATCATTTCTCAACAACTTTTTCTCCGAAACACAAATCAGCGCTCTCTATATTATCGGTTCAATTTTAAATACCCTACTTCTCGTAAATATTTCCAAAATTCTAAACAAAATTGGAAATTATAGGACTGCTGTGTATATGATTGTTTTTGAAGCGCTGGCAACTATTGGGATTGTAATGACAGATAGTCATTTTTTGATAGGTTTGTATTTTACAATTCATCAAATTGTTATACCTGTTATTGCATTTAACCTTGACGTCTTTTTGGAAAGCGCAACACAGGACGAGGAAAAAACGGGTGAGGTGCGAAGCATTTTCCTGACACTTTCAAATGTGACTTTTGTATTAGCACCAGCTGTTGTCGCATTTCTCCTCATACACAACAACTTTGCCAATGTGTATTGGTTGTCACTTGTGTTTATGTTTCCCCTCTACTACCTTATCAAAAAATATTTTAAAAATACTCCAAACTCCACTATTGAGCATATTCGTCTCAAGGAAACAACTCTTGAATATTTGAAAAATAAAAATCTCTATAACGTATTTATTGCAAATTTTCTTTTGCAACTCTTTTATGCATTTATGGTTGTCTACACTCCCCTCTATCTCGAAAAATCTATGCACTTTTCATGGACAGAGATTGGTCTTATGTTTACCATAATGCTCTTGCCATTTGTAATCTTTGAAATCCCAATTGGAGCAATGGCCGACAAAAAGTATGGCGAGAAAGAATTTTTGACTGTCGGTTTCATTATTATGGGACTTTCCACAATGTTTATTTCTTTTGTGACCGTCAAAATATTCTGGATATGGGCAACAATACTTTTCATTACAAGAATTGGTGCAAGTTTTGTAGAAGTAACAACAGACAGCTATTTCTTTAAGCAGGTAGATCAGAGAAAATCCGATGTGATTAGTTTTTATCGAATCACTCGTCCACTTGCGTATATTGTTGCCCCAATTCTTGCGACAGTTTTTCTTCAATTTATTTCCTTCGAATATATGTTTATTATGGTCGGTATCTTTATGGTACTCGGTACACGATATAGCCTCGCTCTCGTTGATACAAAATAAAAAACTAATTTTTTATAGTACTGACAAATTCTGCTATTTTTTCACATATTTCAGATGTGTTATTAAACAAAAGCAGATGGTTTCCTTTTTCCACAAGAATTAACTTTGAATTTTTAATTTTTCTGGAAAACTCAATAGCTTTTTTATACGGAAAAACCGTATCTTTTTTGCCGTGTATAATGAGCACCGGAACATGTATTTTTTCCAACACATTTTCATTATCCACAGCATAGAGCTGTCTCAAACAATACAAACAAATCCGCAAAAATGTATTTGATATGTCTTCATACATTCTCCGTATATCAAAATCTGCTTTGTAGGGATATTTGGCATAATCGACTTGAACACCCTTTTTCTCTGTAAAAGGAAATAAGTCAAGAAGAGGCACAGGCCAAAGCAATACGTACATAAGACGCGATGCTATTCTATGTTTTACTGAATAATTTGATCCAAGGAAAATAAGTCCAGAAATTTTATTACTGTGCAGAGCAAAAAACTCAAGGACAACAAATGTGCCGAGTGAATGACTGACCATAATACAGGTTTGTATATTGAGATAATCCAACAGAGTTTCAATGTCCTCTGCAATTTTCTTCATCTCATAATCACCATATTTTGGCAATTTTTTTGATTTGCCATGTCCACGCAAATCCAAACTCACAATATTATATTCATCTTTAAATTTTTCTTCGTATACAATCCACGCGGACGAGCTCCCAAAAACTCCGTGGACAAAAACTATTGTTTTGCGTCCTGGAATAAAAGTATTTTTTTTATAGTAAATTCTATTATCGAAATAAAATTCTTGCATACGTTATCGTATTTCCTCCCACTCTGTGTTACTTGATTTTTTGAAGAGTGAGTTTGAAACACCATTTTTTGTCCATTGCCACAAAAGTCTCGGCCAGCCTATTTTGTGAGCCCTGCGTCCTGGATGATAGATTCGTAGTGACTTCACAAAATATACATCGCCAGCTTTCATAGCTCTTCTCAAAAATTCATGATCCTCGGCTACTACCAATCTAGCATTGTATCCACCAATTTTTTTAAATATAGAAGTCCTTACCATCTGAAATTCTCCTCCTGCACCACCAATTTTTATTATGTTATTTATGAGAATATGAACATAATCCTCTGTGGAAAAAACCAACCAATCTCCAAATGTCTCAAGCTCTTTGAATACTCTGATTGAAGGAATAATAGTTGAAATGTGTGGTTTCTCTTTGAAAATGTTTAGCGCTCGTGAAAAGAAATTATTTATATCTGGAATATATACATCGGCATCTAGAAATACAAGAAAATCGCCGTCAGCCAACTGTGCTCCAGCATTTCTACCACCCGCAATAGTTTGTCGTGTTTTCCCGTCATGAATAGCAATTTTGTTGGTATATTTTCTGGCAATCTCAATTGTTTTGTCTTTACTATTTCCGTCAGAAATAATAATTTCTTTTTCACCAGTATATTCGGACAAATTTTTCAAAGTCTTCTCAATAATTTTTTCCTCGTTTAATGTTGGAATAATAAAAGATATCATATGTTTGTAATTATGTTATTTTATTTGTGAAGTAATTTTGCTCTTCATATATCGTGAAAAACCGTACAATACGACGAGGCACACAATGCCCGCTCCAACCAGAAAAACAGTTTTAAACCATCCAGCAATAGCATTCGAAGCTCGCCCAAAAAAGTAGCCAAGAATGATAAGCATTAAAACCAACACAACTTCCCCGAGCGCATTTAGAATCATATATTTTTTAAACGGAATTTTGCTTGCTCCAGCTGTCATAAGAGTCGCAAGCGCCATACCAAAACCCAACGTCACTTTTGATATGAACAAAATTTTTTCATGATATTTATGAAAAAGTAATCGTGCTTTTTCCAGAAGTTCAGGAGTGACACTGAGAAAATGTCCCCTCTTTTTCAAAAAAGGCTCCAAAAAATAATAACCCAAGTAATACCAGAAAACATCAGCGACCAAATCTCCCACACAGAGAGCAATGAGCATAGGAACAAAACTGAAATATCCGAGATGATACATAAAACCCGAGGCGATCATCACAATCGGTCCCTCTATTATAGTTCCAATAAATAACAAGACATATTTTGATTGTCCAAGAAACGCGATAATAGGTGTTGTAGATGATAATAATGACATTATATTTATTTATTTTTTTTCGGAACCTCGTGAGTATGAAGTTCCAGATCATAGAGAGGATTCCACCACAAAACATACACATTCGCACAAGCAAAAATGATAAAGAAAATGATTGAAGAAATATAGGAAAATCCGTAGATCACTCCAACAAGAACAAGAAAGCACAGAACAACACCAAGCATATCAACTTTTATTTTCCAATACAGTAATTTTGAAAAGCCAACAAGTGGAACAAGGAAAAGATATTTGAGAACAGCAACAATAAACAGAAACAGGCAGACAATCATAAACTGAAGTGGGAGATTGAAAAGAAGAGGCATAGCAATAAGACAGAGAGCGAGAATTGCATCTATTATATGTTGTCCAACGTTTTCTTTCGGGGTAAGGCTAGCAAAACTTCGTATGGAAAAAAATGTATTAATAAGCAACACAAAATGGAAACAAATAAATGGCCAGACCGACGACCAATCTGGATCAAAAAACACAAGAGAAATAATAAACCAAAAGAAAAAAAGGATTGAGCCCCATATTGCTCGACTTACCGCATACGGACTGAAATTATCTGATGTTTTCATATTCATGAGTAAATGGTCTTTTAAATATAACTTCCCAAACAAAATTTAATGCATATTTCGCAAATGCTTTGAACAAACCCTCCTTGCGAAGTCTGCGTGACGAACTCAAAATAAAAAAACTCATTTTGAAATCAACTTTACCGAACACAGACAGTCGTCGTGCCAGATCCGTGTCATCTCCATAAAACATCACATTTTCGTTGAGTCCCCCAGCTTCCACAAGGATATTTTTACGAACAGCAACATTACCGAGGAGCACTGTATACCCTACCACAAAATGTGCGATTGGTGCAGATACCCACCAGCCGATCTGTGCAAGTAAATTCCAAAACAAAGGCAAATCATAGTAGCGATATGGACCACTAAGGGACACCAAATTTTCTCTTGATTCAAACTCTTTTATAATGCGCTCATACCACTGCGGAGGTACTATACAATCAGAATCCATATAGGCAACAATGTCACCTGTGGCCTCGGCAAGACCTCTGTTTCGTGCAAACGGCAGACCTTTTTTGGGCTCATCAACAACTCGTATAAACGGACTTTTTTCGGCGAAAGATTCTACGATACTTTTTGTGTTGTCCGTACTTGCGTTGTTTACTACAATAACTTCAAAGACATTCGAGCAATTTTTTTGTATACTCTCGAGACATCTTCCTATGTATTTTTCTTCATTGTATGCCGGGATAAGTATCGAGACTTTCATATGCATATATTGTATACTATTTCTACAAGATATTAAACTTTCAAATGCAGACCGTAAAAAACCGCTATAAAATATATTTTTCGCGTAATACATTCATAATTTCCGTGTTAACCGGACTATGCCTTTTGATTGCTAGTTTTTTTGTTAATTTTTATGCCGGTACATATGCCACAGAAAAAGCAAGTGGCTATGTGCAGGATATTGTCTTGAGTAACATTCCAGTTTTTGATGTTGATATGATTTTTATTTATGGGCCACTTGTTCTCTGGGTCGTCGTGGCAGGGCTTTGCTCATACAAACCAAATCGAATTCCATTCATACTCAAAAGCATCGCCCTCTTTATTATTATCCGTTCAATATTTATTACACTCACTCACATCGGACCATTTCCGGACCAAATCGCTCTCGGTATGAGCCCCACAAGCTGGATAAACAAATTTACATTTGGCGGAGATCTTTTCTTTTCTGCACACACCGGACTACCGTTTCTTATGTCACTTATTTTCTGGGATAATAAATTTTTCCGAACATTATTTTTCCTCACCGCGGTTTTCTTTGGAATTATCGTCCTCCTCGGACATATGCACTACTCAATAGACGTCTTGTCGGCCTTCTTTATCACATACAGTATTTACCACATTGCCCTCAAGTTTTTCAAAGAAGACAAAATCATTTTCGACCACCAAGTTCCAGAAATTTAAAAACTATGGTATTCTCCTCATATTGGGCGAGTGGCGTAATAGAAGCCGCGCTAGCCTTAGGAGCTAGTTCCGCAAGGAGTGGAGGTGCAAGTCCTCTCTCGCCCACAACGAAAAATTGACCCTATAACTTCATATTGATACAATAAAGCTATATTT
>JBAXLH010000010.1:0-21963 GCA_037134875.1 bacterium | reverse complement strand
AATACCCCCATGTACGAATCTCCCCAATCCACAGAACAAACACTCCTTTCACAGATGGAAGCTCTAGTCTTTGAGGCAAAAAGAAAAAGAGAAGAGCTTTCTCTCGCCATAGAAGGAAAAGATGAAGAAAGACAGAAGACATTGACCAAGGAAATACAAGATATACTGTCACAATGTAATAAAATACGAAAAGAAATAGAAGGAGAAATTACAGAAGAAGCAACCATATCAGTAGACTATACATACACAGAGGAAAAAAGTGACCAAAACACAGGAGAAACAATAACAGAATCAAAAACTGAGAAAATCACATTGGATATAGAGAAGGAGATAGACTCATTTACTGAATTTTACAATACATATTCAATAGATCTACCACCAAACTTCAAGCAAGCAGTTATAGAGATATGGAACAAAAATAGAGACGAGATACACAAAGCTATCGAACAAGATGGTTTCAATACTATCCTCATTGTGCCAGAAACACTACCAAGCCTCCCACAACTCCACACACAGATGACAGAGGGGTATAATGCAACATACAAAGGTTCGGGTTTTACCGCTGGGGGCTCGTTTGAAGGCGTGATAGAGGATAGATCAACAAAACCTAGAATAATCCTTGTACACAAAGAAGACCTTTGGCAACACCCAGCTATGAAAGGCACACTAAACAAGAAGATAGAGACATATCTAGAACAAGGCCAGTCCCTAACACTCTCAGATTACCTCGTGCTACAGAGAAAGATATATGATGAGACAGGTGAACATATAGATACTAAATCTAAAGTAGACAATCTCTACTTTTATACAGCCCTTCCCGGTTCAAAAGTACCAAATCCAAGTGGCGGTTTTCGTGTCGTCTGTGCCTGCTGGTCTCCGGGCAGTGGCAGGCTCTATGTCGATGCGGTTGCCCCTGACGATTCCGATCCGTATCTGGGTTGCCGTCCCTCCCGCTCGTTCTTTTGAAACAAGTAACTTGTAGCTTGGGTATTTGTATCTTTTTGAGTTTTTTGGTTTTTTAATTAAATAAATTCAGTCTTTGGCTCGTAAGCCACTAGGGATAGGATGGTTTGCCAAGATATGGTTTACAAATGAAAGATGCCTGTCAATTTAAATTGACAGCAGATATTTTGTAAATCATCAAAAAACAAAAGAACAGCAGTTTTGTATTAAGGTATTGAACCAAAAAATATACTATTGTTTCCTATGTTTGTATAGATAATACAAAACTAAAAGAGGTGGCGGTTTTCGTGTCGTCTGTGCCTACTGGAATCCGGACAATGGCAGGCTCAATGTCAATGCGAATGCCCCTGACAATTCCAATCCGAATCTGGGTTGCCGTCCCTCCCGCCGTTCTTATTTTATTGTACGAGTATATTTGATCCAGCCCTGCATCATTTTCCCGATTTCTTGCAGATGTCCTTCAACTTCTAGATATTTTTTGAAATCAATGATTTTGCAGTTTAACATTATACGATATAGAATTTTTAGCGTCTCTATTTTTGCGTTGGCTCTCAATAAGTATTTTTCCTTTTCATATTTGTTTGTGCCATTTCCAATCACCATCATTTCAATAGTTTCGAGTATTATATTTTCAATCTTTTCCCCAAGAGTGTATCTTTCAAATTTTGGAATTTTAAAAATAAGTTTATGTGTAATTTCATATAGTATAAACATTTTTGACATCAATGGGATATCTAATTTTTCTGTGGTATGAGTATTGTTGTTCATAAAAATTATAACGAGTTATTTAGTATTGATAATATTTTTCTTGCATGGAGAAAATTTAGGAGGGGAAAGTCCAAAAAAATAGATGTCTCTATTTTTGAAAGTCATTTGGAGGATAATATATTTAATTTACACTCAGAACTTCAAAATCAAAAATACAAACACGGGTGCTACTCGCACTTTGTGGTGATAGATAGTAAAAAAAGAAATATTTATAAAGCTAAAGTGAAAGATAGAATTATTCATCAAATAATATTTGATTATCTGAATGAAATATTTGAACATATTTTTATAAATGATTCTTATTCTTCTAGAATAAATAAAGGCTCACACAAGGCTATTAAAGAATTAAAATATTATTTAAAAATTGAAAACAATGATGTCTATATTTTGAAATGTGATATAAAAAAATATTTTGATAATATTGATCATAATAAACTCCTTAAAATGATTAAGTGTAAAGTAAAAAATAAAAAAATTTTATGTATAATACAAGAGATAATAAACAGTTATACTACAGAAAATAAAATTGGCAAAGGAATACCGTTGGGAAATGTAACTAGCCAGATTTTTGCAAATATATATCTAAATAATCTGGACTATTTTATTAAAAAAAGATTGAAAATAAGATTTTACATAAGATATAATGATGATTTTATTTTAATATGTAAAAATAAACAAAAACTTCTTTTTTCCCTAGAAAAGATAAATGATTTTACATCTAAATTGTTATTGGAAATACCTCATGACAAAGTTTCGATACGGAAGTTGAGATGGGGAATTGATTTTCTTGGGTATACAATTTTACCAGATTGTATTTTGATAAGAAATTCAACCAAACAAAAAATCTTTCAAAGAATAAATGAATTCAATTTTCAAACATACTTCTCATTACTTGGACATTGCAATTCATATAGATTAAAAAATAAATTAAAATGCAAGATTGCTGATTTTTCTGTAAATATGTGATAAAATACCCCCATGTACGAATCTCCCCAATCCACAGAACAAACACTCCTTTCACAGATGGAAGCTCTAGTCTTTGAGGCAAAAAGAAAAAGAGAAGAGCTTTCTCTCGCCATAGAAGGAAAAGATGAAGAAAGACAGAAGACATTGACCAAGGAAATACAAGATATACTGTCACAATGTAATAAAATACGAAAAGAAATAGAAGGAGAAATTACAGAAGAAGCAACCATATCAGTAGACTATACATACACAGAGGAAAAAAGTGACCAAAACACAGGAGAAACAATAACAGAATCAAAAACTGAGAAAATCACATTGGATATAGAGAAGGAGATAGACTCATTTACTGAATTTTACAATACATATTCAATAGATCTACCACCAAACTTCAAGCAAGCAGTTATAGAGATATGGAACAAAAATAGAGACGAGATACACAAAGCTATCGAACAAGATGGTTTCAATACTATCCTCATTGTGCCAGAAACACTACCAAGCCTCCCACAACTCCACACACAGATGACAGAGGGGTATAATGCAACATACAAAGGTTCGGGTTTTACCGCTGGGGGCTCGTTTGAAGGCGTGATAGAGGATAGATCAACAAAACCTAGAATAATCCTTGTACACAAAGAAGACCTTTGGCAACACCCAGCTATGAAAGGCACACTAAACAAGAAGATAGAGACATATCTAGAACAAGGCCAGTCCCTAACACTCTCAGATTACCTCGTGCTACAGAGAAAGATATATGATGAGACAGGTGAACATATAGATACTAAATCTAAAGTAGACAATCTCTACTTTTATACAGCCCTTCCCGGTTCAAAAGTACCAAATCCAAGTGGCGGTTTTCGTGTCGTCTGTGCCTGCTGGTCTCCGGGCAGTGGCAGGCTCTATGTCGATGCGGTTGCCCCTGACGATTCCGATCCGTATCTGGGTTGCCGTCCCTCCCGCTCGTTCTTTTGAAACAAGTAACTTGTAGCTTGGGTATTTGTATCTTTTTGAGTTTTTTAATTTGATTTTTAATTATTATCATTTTATGATATAATATTGGTATGAATTTTAGACAATCATTATTTTGGGATACAGATGTGAGTAAAATAGACACCAAAAAAAATGCTCGTTATATAATTGAGAGGATTTTGGATTTTGGTAGAGATGATGAAGTTAGATGGATGTGGAATTTTTATGACAAAGATTTATTGAAAGAAGTCGTCTATAACTCTAGATCAATCTACCCTTGGACAAAAGCATTATGGAACCTAACACTTCAAAATTAAATAATTTTATCTTTTCTTCTATTCCCGACTCCACCAAAAAAGCTCTAGATTTTTTATCCAATCAAGACTGGGTAGGTGGCTCTCACTGGTATCTTGCTGGAGGTACAGCTTTGGCATTGCAAACTGGCAATCGTAAATCGGTTGATTTAGATTTTTTTACCACAGAAAAAAACTTTACTACCGGTGATATAATCTCATATTTCATAGATAACAAAAATTGGAGTATAGATTTTGAAAAACCAAACACATTGTACGGTATTTTATACAACGCTAAAGTTAGTTTTATAGCTTATCCATTTTTTGTTCCAAAAAAACAATTTATAAAATATGGTTTTGTTAATATATTGGAAAAGACAGATGTAGCTGTCATGAAAATAGTAGCTATATCCCAAAGAGGTAAAAAAAGAGATTTTTTTGATTTATACTGGTATGCAAAAAATATAGAACCATTAGAAAATATATTAAAGAGATTGCCAGATCAATATCCATCGGTAGCTCATGATTACCATCATATATTAAAAAGCCTTGTCTATTTTGATGATGCAGAAAATGATCCTGAACCGATTATTTATTTTGACGCAGATTGGGAGAAAGTGAAAATTTTTTTTCAGAAAGAGATTCCAATACTTACAAAAAAATTAATTCAATTAAATTAGACATTATTTTAATACCCCCATGTACGAATCTCCCCAATCCACAGAACAAACACTCCTTTCACAGATGGAAGCTCTAGTCTTTGAGGCAAAAAGAAAAAGAGAAGAGCTTTCTCTCGCCATAGAAGGAAAAGATGAAGAAAGACAGAAGACATTGACCAAGGAAATACAAGATATACTGTCACAATGTAATAAAATACGAAAAGAAATAGAAGGAGAAATTACAGAAGAAGCAACCATATCAGTAGACTATACATACACAGAGGAAAAAAGTGACCAAAACACAGGAGAAACAATAACAGAATCAAAAACTGAGAAAATCACATTGGATATAGAGAAGGAGATAGACTCATTTACTGAATTTTACAATACATATTCAATAGATCTACCACCAAACTTCAAGCAAGCAGTTATAGAGATATGGAACAAAAATAGAGACGAGATACACAAAGCTATCGAACAAGATGGTTTCAATACTATCCTCATTGTGCCAGAAACACTACCAAGCCTCCCACAACTCCACACACAGATGACAGAGGGGTATAATGCAACATACAAAGGTTCGGGTTTTACCGCTGGGGGCTCGTTTGAAGGCGTGATAGAGGATAGATCAACAAAACCTAGAATAATCCTTGTACACAAAGAAGACCTTTGGCAACACCCAGCTATGAAAGGCACACTAAACAAGAAGATAGAGACATATCTAGAACAAGGCCAGTCCCTAACACTCTCAGATTACCTCGTGCTACAGAGAAAGATATATGATGAGACAGGTGAACATATAGATACTAAATCTAAAGTAGACAATCTCTACTTTTATACAGCCCTTCCCGGTTCAAAAGTACCAAATCCAAGTGGCGGTTTTCGTGTCGTCTGTGCCTGCTGGTCTCCGGGCAGTGGCAGGCTCTATGTCGATGCGGTTGCCCCTGACGATTCCGATCCGTATCTGGGTTGCCGTCCCTCCCGCTCGTTCTTTTGAAACAAGTAACTTGTAGCTTGGGTATTTGTATCTTTTTGAGTTTTTTGGTTTTTTTACTTTCAATTCAGAGTATCTCGCGGTATTATTAGTCTATGTTACGAAATCCAATATTCAAAACCGCTTTTGTGGTTCTCCTTGTGACTGCTATTTTGAATATAGTTGGAATTAAACTCTATTTATTTTGGGCAACACCGTATTTTGATATCCCAATGCATTTTCTCGGTGGTTTTTGGGTTGCACTCACGGTCGTTTGGCTCTGGTCACTGCGAAAAACGGAAGTCATGCCAGACAAACTAAAGGTTGTTCTCTCTGCAATTCTCGGCGCACTCGTCATTGGATTTTTGTGGGAAATATACGAACTGTATTTTGGAATCACATTTCTTTCTGACGGAATTCGCTACTGGCGCGACAGCGGAGCAGATTTTATTATGGATTATGTTGGTGGTGTATTTGGTGCTTTGTATGGATACTCATTATTACTTTCAATAAAAAAACAAGAACAAAATGGATAATAAATTGTCTCTAACGTTTTGGAGTGGGGTAGGTTCCGTAACGGGAGCGAATTTTCTTTTGGAATGTAACAAAACAAGAATTCTCGTTGACTGCGGACTTATGCAAGGCACACCTGAAGCAGACACGGAAAACAGAAAAAAATTTCCATATGATCCAAAAACGATTGATTTTCTTTTTGCGACACATTCGCATATGGATCATATCGGACGTATTTGCAAATTGGTCAAGGATGGATTTTCTGGAGTTATTTACTCTACACCGGAGACAAAAGAACTTGCACTCGTGATGCTTCAGGATGCAATCAAAGTAATGGAAATGAATAGGCGAGAACAAAATCTCGCTCCACTCTACGGACCAGAGGATTTGGACAAGGCGATGTCGCTGTGGCAAACCATTTCCTATCACGATACAAAAAAAGTGAGCGACAGTGTGTCTGTGCTCGTCAAAGATGCCGGTCATATTCTCGGCTCGGCGATGTATGAGTTTTCTTGTGCTGGAAATTCAAAAAAAGAAACAAAAATATTATTTACTGGTGACTCGGGCAATTCTCCATCACCGCTTTTGAAAGATACAGAATCGATCGCTGGAGTTGATTATCTTGTGATGGACAGTGTGTATGGAGACAGAAACCACGAGCCGAAAGATGTGCGTGATGAGCGATTCAAAACGATTGTTGAGGAGACAATTCATGCAGGAGGAACACTCGTCATACCAGCATTTTCACTCGAGAGGACGCAAGTTGTTTTGTACGAGCTAAATAATTTGATTGAAGATAAGAAAATTCCATCTGTACCGGTGTATCTCGACTCGCCACTCGGAGAGAAAGTGACAGAAATATACAAACATTCCACGGAAAATTTTAACGAGGCTGTGCAAAGTGAAATAAAAGGAGGGGATGATATATTTAATTTTCCAAAATTATTTATTACACATGGATTCAAAGATTCCGAGGATATTGAATATCATCTCAACTCAAAAATAATTATTGCTGGTTCGGGGATGTCATCGGGCGGGCGAGTGGTGGGACATGAGACAAAGTTTTTGCCAGATCCAAAGGCGACTGTGCTCCTCATGGGTTATCAGGCACCAGGGACACTTGGCAGACAAATAGAAAATAAGCCGAGTCAGGTGGAAATAAATGATGCAATGATTCCGATTCGTGCTCGTATAGAAATGATTACCGGGTTTTCTTCACACAAAGACTCTGATCATCTCGTGCAAATGGTGGAGGAAACCGCAGAGACAGTCAAAAAAGTCTTTGTGGTAATGGGCGAACCTAAATCATCTACGTTTTTGGTTCAGAGACTTCAGAATGAGCTTAGTGTCAGTGCAGAGTATCCAAAAAGAGGTATACTATATACATTATAAATTAACAAAAATCATATGAGTATGGAAGGTGGACCACAGCTTTCTCCAAAAGAACAGCAAGTTTGGGAAGCTGTTGTTGATGTTAATGTGAATTCTACTGATCAAGAAATACTTGATCGGACAATACATAATTTGCGCAAGATTCCAATATTGGGTTTCAAACCTGGTCAGGAGGATGCCATAAAGAAAATCATAGAGGAAGCTGGTCCAGATTATTTTGAAAGTGTGCGTGATTCTTATCTCAAAACAAATGCACGTTGGGAGGCAATGAAAGAAATTGCAAAATTACTAAGTTAGAAATGAAAAAACCGAGTTTGACTCGGTTTTTTTGTTTTTGTTATTTTATTGCCAGTTTTGGTGTTGCTTGCGTAGGAGCTCCTACTGCGAATGCTGTGTCTACGATTTTCTTGAATGTTTCTGGATTTTCTGCGACGAGCGTTGCGAGAATTTTTCGGTCGATTTCAATATTTTTCTTTTTGAGTGCACCGATGAGTTTGCTGTATGATGTTCCCATTTCTTTGAGTGCGTATGAGATTTTAACATTCCAGAGTCGGCGTGCATCACCTTTTTTATCTTTTCTGTGGGCAAATGCGTATGCACCAGCGTGTGAGATGGCCTCAATAGCCTGCCTTTCTTTTGTTGCTCGTCCAAATCGAAAACCCTTTACTCGTCTGAGTACATTCTTTCGTGTTTTCAATGCATTTACGCCCTTTTTTACTCTTGTCATGGTATTTTATAATTTATAAAGTTATTTTGTGATAAATCGCGCCTTGTCTTTGTTTGAAATCTGGAAATCAACTCCTCGTGATTTTGCCATTTGGCTTCGACCGCTTTCTTTTGCATTAAAATGGTTCTGACCAGTTTTTCTGGCGAGAATTTTTCCGTTCTTTGTTACTTTCAGTCTTTTTGTGAAAGATTTGTTTGTTTTTGTTGTCATATAAATATTATTTATTTCTTTTCGATTATGATACTGAGTCCTTTTGGACTTTTTTTTGCTGGATCGGCTATCTGGTATTGTTCTGTTATAAATTTGAGCACTCGATCCATTCTCTCTCTCAAAAAACTCTCGTTCATATACTTTGTCCTACCTGGCAAAAAGAGATCTATTTTGATGCGATGACCTTCCTTTATCCAATCCGAAGCTTTTTTAGCTTTGAGCTCCAAATCGTGGTCTCCTGTGCCAACTTTTACCTGTATATTCTTGACCTCTACTGTCTTGGCCTTCGCTTTTGCCTGTTTTTGCTTCTTGTTTTCAGCGTACTGAAATTTACCATAATCCATGATTTTTGCAACTGGTGGCACGGCATTTGGCGAAATTTCGATGAGATCCAGGCCGAGTTCACGGGCTTTGTCGAGTGCCTCTGCAAATGACAAAACACCGAAATTACTGCCGTCATCTCCGATAACACGGAGCTCTTTTGCTTGTATTTGATTATTTATTCTGGTCGTGCTCAATGAGTATATGGTTAAGATAATAAGGAATAACAAAATATAGCACTAATTTAGTTTACTTTCAAGGTCTCTAGGAGGTTTTTGAAGATTTCCTCGGATTTTTCCAGAGAGATTACTCCGGGGACAGCAAGTACTTTTTGGCGGACCTCATTTAGAATAACACCAGAGAGGATTTGGATTGACTCTTTTTGTACTACAAGTGTCTGTGATTTTGAGACAGGGAAATAATATGTTGTCTGTCCGCACCCTTCGGCCCCTTCATATATTGAGTAACCGTTCCATTTTCCGATTGTGACCGGGTCAATGAATCCAGGAGAAGCGACCAGCTCGCCATTTACAAAATTTTCCTGGGGAATGTAGGGACTTATTTCTTTGACTGTATCTACAAGTCCTTTTTCAACTACTTTTATTGTGACATTGAAGTCTGTGAGATTGTTGTATGTTTTTGTATCGCCCATCATATCGCATTTGCCGTTGTTTGGATAAGGGATTTCATGATGGATCGCGACTGTGCTACCTGTGGTACTTGCAGAGAGAATTTTTGGGAATGTGAAAGAGACGCCAACACTTGCATTTGAATAACGAGAGATCGTTGTGTCTGGAGCAACTTTCTTTTTGTTTTTGATATAATATATGCCACCAAACAGAAGCGCGATAATAACAAGTGTTAGAATGATTTTTTTCATAGTGTAAAATAAGTATATAATATAACTATATCAGAATAGTCAAAAACATATGAATGTGGAAAAAGAAAATTCGCAAAAAAAGTTTATACAGGGTTTGCTTGAGTCCGTCAATGTACATATAGACGGCAGTAGGCCGTGGGATATTGCAGTTCACAACGAGGGGTTGTATGACAGAGTTCTCTCTCGGGGTAGTATTGGTGCGGGAGAGTCATATATGGACGGATGGTGGGATGCGCCAGAGCTCGACCAGTTTTTCTTTAACATTTTGCGCGGGGATATTTCCCAAAAACTTTCTTTAAACTTTGCGACAGTTTCCACAATTCTCGGTGCGTTTATTTCCGGCTATGGCTCCAAACGAAAGGCGTTTAATATTGGCGAAAAACATTACGATATTGGTAATGATATTTTCAATGCAATGCTCGACAAAAGAATGGTGTACACCTGCGGATACTGGAAAGATGCAACAAATCTGGACGAGGCACAGGAGGCAAAACTGGATTTGGTATGTAGAAAAATTGGTCTCAAAAAAGGTCAAAAAGTTTTGGATATTGGTTGTGGATGGGGAAGTTTTGCAAAATTTGCTGCTGAGAAATACGGTGCGACGGTTGTCGGCGTGACTGTTTCAAAAGAACAAGTTGAGCTCGGAAACAAACTCTGTGCTGGATTGCCCGTAGAAATTCGCTTGCAAGACTACCGTGACGTGGACGAACAGTTTGACCACATTGTTTCTCTGGGAATGTTTGAGCATGTCTGTGCACCGAACTACAAGACGTATATGAAAGTGGTGCACAGATGCCTCAAAGACGATGGGGTTTTTCTCTTGCATACAATCGGCTGTGACAAGCAAATCGCAAGTGTTGATCCGTGGATCGAAAAATATATTTTCCCTGAGGGAATGTTGCCAAACGAATCACAAATCGCCGAAGCGACAAAAGAACTTTTTGTGATGGAGGACTGGCACAACTTTGGTCCCGACTACGACAAGACTCTTATGGCTTGGTGGCACAATTTTGACGCGCATTGGCCCGAGCTCCGCGAAAAATATGGTGATAGGTTTTACCGAATGTGGAAATATTATATTCTCTCTTGCGCCGGCTCATTCCGCGCTCGATATATTCAACTCTGGCAGATTGTCTACACAAAAAAGGGAACAGTGGGTGGCTACAAACCTGTGAGATAAATAAAAACGCCCAACAGGAGTTGGACGAAATACTAATCGTGTATTACGAGACGGAGCTACGCGAGCTCTGTTTTCATCTCGGTAATTTTTCCTTCCCATGGCACGACGTGTGTGCCGAGAGTTCTTTGTATGAGCGCGTACTTGTCATACATTGATACAGAGCAGTTTTTCGGCTCTTCGGTTTTTTTGATTTCCAAAAATTTTTCCACAGACCAACCATGGAACACTTTTCGAAAAATCTGAAACCACCGACCGTGGCCGACCACAAGAACATTTTTCTCAATCATCATATTCATATATTCTGCGAGAAAACTTATAATTCGCATTTCGGCGTCCGGAACATTTTCTCCACCCGGTGCACGATACATATGATAACCAGCTCGTTTGCGAAGCAAAATCTGGTCCGGATATCTCTTTGTGATCTCGCTTTTTGACAAGTCGTGGAAAATTCCATCCCACTTTTCGTTGAGACGAGAATCTTGGACTTCTTTTATGCCGGTCCACGTAATACCGGGACGGACACCGTTAAAAGTTTCTCGTGTCCTTCGAAAATAAGAATAAAAAGCGATGTCAAAAAAATTTCTTCCAAATTTGTCGCCGAGGTAATTTCCGGTGATAAGGCTTTGTTGTTTGCCTCTGTCTGTTATTCCATATTCGTGGTTGGGAATGGGCCACTCTGCCCTTTCCTCTTGACTCACAATATTGCCGACAGATTCGGCGTGTCTCACAAACACAAGCATGTTTTTGTCTCCGCGAGAAACAGTATCATAAAAGTATGTTTGGGTACAGAAAAACCGCCCAAGGGCGGATTCTGTATTTGTGGAGGTGGGAACATCGAAGCCCCATCCATAAAGCTGATTGAAACGGATCTACAGCGCGTAGGATGTTTCAAGGTTTAATATGTGAAGCTATAAAACAAACAAAACACAACACATACGAGTCTCTAATTTTGAAACATTTCACGAGACAGGGAAATGTTCGGATCCGAAAATATTAGAATTACGTGTTCCTATCGGATGTTGGAACGATAATCCTTTCTTAGGCTCTCGCGAAAGAAAAAGCAAAGTCATTCATACTAAAGTATGGTGACTGTACTCGTGCAAAAGTATTTTTTACACTTATGGTTTCCGGCGGTTTAAGGAGTCATCGGAGCTCCGCTCTGCGCGTATCAATGCACTCTTTATGTCAAAACCTGTCACCCCCAATAATGGAATGGTAATTAATTTCTTTATCGCCGTATTTCTCAGGGAGCACGCGATAAGTCTTGCTAGACTTTCGCTCAATCTCCCGCCGTCGCGGTCCGAAGTCTCCCTTCGAAACACGGCTCAACGAAATTAATTTCTATCACCTTATTGAGGCAGGTTTTTTGTCAACGAGCTTTGATTTCTCTTTCTATATCACGCTCAGTCTGGCGCTTTTTCAGGGTTTCGCGTTTGTCGAACTTCTTTTTGCCTTTGGCGACAGCAATATCGAGCTTGATCTTAGAACCTTTATTATACACCGAAAGTGGCACTATTGTCAAACCTTTTGTCTTTTCAGCGCTTTCTAGGGCCATTATTTCATTTTTGTTGAGTAGAAGTCGGCGGTTTCTGCGTGGGTCGTACCCCTGTGGAGTGTTGTTTTCCTGATATGGTGGTATAAACATATTGACGAGGTAGGCCTCGTTTCCTCTCACCGTGACATACGCACCCTCGAGGGAGCCGTGGCTTTGTTTCAGGGATTTCACTTCAAAACCAAAAAGCTCTATACCCGCGGTATATTTGTCGATGATTTCGTAATTGAATCCTGCTGTGCGGTTTGTAATAAGGCTCATTCCCAGATTTTAACATACTAGAGAGTAATATGCATTTTGTTGACTCGATTGTGGTGTTTGTAGTACATTAGTTCTGTCCTATGAGCTTGAGCCCGTTACGGGCTTCACCTCCTTTTCGTTACGCCCATGGGCTCACCGGCCATCTTTCTCTCTGGGGGATCGATGGCCTTTTTTTATTTTTTTCAAAAAAGTTCTCTTTTCTCGTTTTTTGTGTATAATAGCCATACTATGAGTACTCCAGAAAAACAACAAAAACCGAAAATAATTATTAAGAAAACTCCGAAAAAAGATCCGGAGCAGAGTTCGATATTGAGCTATATTGTTTCCGTGCTAATCATTTTCATTATTTTGTCCGGTGCGTATTCTCTTATTGCTCGGAATACATCAAAAACTCCAGAGGTTCCGCTCTCCGAACTTTCTACGGATATCAAAGCGGGAAATGTAACTTCTATTACGGTAAATGGAGACAGTCTTGATTTGGTTTACAAAAACGGCGACAAAAAAGTTTCAAAAAAGGAAACTGGCGAGGCTCTGTCACAGACACTTACAAACCTCGGTGTCAGTACGACCGATATTGCAAAAATTAAAGTGGATATAAAAAGTGATACAGGATTTGCATACTGGGCTATAAATCTCGCGCCGATTATTATTCCACTTTTGTTTATTATTGTGTTCATTTGGTTTATTACTCGCCAAGTCAAAGGTGCAGGAATGCAAGCGATGACATTTGGCCAGTCCAAAGCACGAATGATTGATCCGAACGACAAAAGTCAACGAGTGACATTCAAAGATGTTGCGGGTGCAAAGGAAGCAAAGGAGGAACTTGCTGAGATTGTTGATTTTCTCAAAAATCCGAAAAAGTTTTTGGATATTGGTGCACGTATTCCAAAAGGTATTCTGCTTATGGGCGCTCCCGGTACAGGCAAGACGCTTCTCGCACGAGCTGTGGCGGGGGAGGCGGGCGTGGCATTCTTTTCTATTTCTGGATCAGAGTTTGTAGAAATGTTTGTTGGAGTTGGTGCATCTCGTGTGCGAGATTTGTTTCTTATGGCAAAGCGCACAGCGCCGGCGATTATTTTTGTAGATGAAATCGATGCGGTAGGACGAGTGCGAGGTGTCGGTGCTGGTGGAGGAAACGACGAGAGGGAACAAACACTCAATCAGATTTTGGTGGAGATGGACGGCTTTGAGCCGAACGAAAAAGTTATCGTGATGGCGGCAACAAACAGACCGGATGTGCTCGATCCTGCATTACTTCGACCAGGAAGATTTGACCGCCGTGTGACACTAGATTTGCCGGACAGAGCAGACCGAGAAGAAATTTTGAAAGTGCACGCAAAGAAAAAACCATTTGCCGAAGACGTAAACCTTTCTGTGATTGCCGAGAGAACGCCGGGATTTTCTGGTGCAGATCTCTACTCTCTTATGAACGAAGGTGCGATTCTCGCTGCGCGTGAAAATAGGCTCAAGGTCTCACAGTACGACCTTATTCGCTCGATAGAAAAAGTAATGCTCGGTCCGGAAAGAAAAAGTCATATTCTTTCAAAGAAAGAAAAAGAAATTACCGCATATCACGAAGCTGGTCACGCAGTGCTTGCATCAATACTTCCATACGCTGATCCTGTACACAAAATCTCAATTATTTCTCGTGGACGTGCTGCTGGGTATGTTTTGAAGTTGCCAATCGAGGATCGCAAGTTGCAATCCAAAAAAGAGTTTCTCGATGATATTGCGGTATCTCTTGGAGGATATGTTACCGAGCAAATGCTTTTTGACGATCTCACGACTGGTCCATCAAATGACTTGCAGGTTTCGACTGCACTGGCTCGTGATATGGTCACAAAATACGGAATGTCCGAAACACTCGGTCCAGTAGCACTCGAAGGACAAGGGGGCAAAGTTCTGTTTGGTCGTGGGGTAGAAGAAAAAGAGTTTTCAGACAAAGTTGCTGCCGAAATTGATGCAGAGGTTTCTCGAATAATGAAAGAAGCTGAAACGAAAGCCAAAACAACAATTACCGACAAACGAAATCTTCTCGATGCGATTGCAAAACGACTTATTGAAACAGAGACCATCGAGCGACCAGAGTTTGAAACTATTCTCGTGGCTCACGGTGTTACTCCAAAACAAAAACTGGATATTGAACACCAGGTTTAGTTATTCTCCTGAATTAAATAATAGATAGACAAAATACTCCCGACAAGTATTGTCATTAGTCCTGAAAAATAAATTGTTGAGGCAATGGTGTTTGTGTAGTGAAGCATTCCGATGTTGCTCAGCAGATATTGCCAGTCATGGATCGAGCTCTCTCCACCGAGAAGATCAAGATTCATTTTGATAGCATCTCCTGCGTAGACAGAAATATTGAGCAGATTTTGACCGACCCAGAGGAGGCATAGTGATCCAGAGATGGATTGTTTTTTGAAAAAGAAATAAATAGAAATACCGAGAGGCAGGGCAAACTGAAAGAGACTACCAGCTAATACATCGAAGTATTCTCCAAAAAAAGCGAAAATTGAGTGGCCGGCTTCGTGGAAAATTAAATTTACATAATCAATGAAGTGCCATTCTGTGTATGTAAAAATGTAATGCCAAAAATAAAAACAGACAACGAGAATTCCGATAAAGCGAAAAGTTTTGTACATACGATTTTATTATATCAAATAAAATTCCCAGTAGTCTTTTTGTGTGAGATTGGTATAATAAAACGTATGAATGAAGGCATAAGGCAACATCCTGTTACGCCAGAAAAAACCGCTCCGTCCATCAAAGAAACGGAGATGGAGATTTTGGCTCTGCGTGATGAGATTTATATGCAAGGCGCCAATGATTCTGAGATAGGAGAAGTCAACAGAATCTTGGATATGCTCCGCAAAGAAGAGATTCTCCTCGGAGAAGCCCTGCGAATGGTCCACGAAATAAATAATAGGAAGCAAAGCTATCATTAAAGACTGACCCACGGGCCAGTCTGTTTTCTACTTACCCCATCTCCACTCGGGTTTTTCGCCTGTTGCGTAGCAGATGATTATTAGAAATGTTGTGCTTATTGCGATGGGCAACATGTAATTTTGAAGAAAGTCGCTGGTCGAAGTCAGATGGTTTTTTATCTGAAGTGCTGTTTGTAATACCGAAACAAGATACAGCAAAATAACAAACCACCCCTGCCACGTCACAGGGTACCAACCCCATCCAAATGTCTTTGCTCTAAACCATAGTTTTTTGTTTTCCATGACACAATTGTAACATATCCACAGCAAATCTGTATTTTATTGTGTACTTTGGTATAATAGTATTATATTAAGTAACACCAAAGTTCAATTATATGGCTAGACCAAAAGATAGAGAAAAAGCTATAAAACTCAGACTAAAAGGTTTGAGTTATAGCCAAATCAAGTCTGAAATGGGTTTAAGTAAAAGTACACTTAGTGGCTGGCTCAAGAATTATCCACTTTCAAACGAGCAAATTAGAAAGCTAAGAGATTTAAATCCCCAGCGTATTGAGAGGTGCAGAAATACAAAAGCAAAAAAAGTTGAAGCAAGACTAGAAAGTGTTTTGAATAAAGTTTCTAGAGATATTGCAACGTTCTCAAAAAGAGATTTGTTTATTGCTGGTTTGTTTCTATATTGGGGAGAAGGTTCAAAATCAGAGAGGTTCACTACCGCACTTTCAAATACAGATCCTGCAATGCTCAAATTTTTTCTCAAGTGGTTAAAATTGTTTAATATTGATGATGAAAAATTACACATCACTCTGCAACTATATTCCGATATGAATATAAATAAAGAGATAAAATATTGGTCAGAAGAGTTGAAATTGCCAAAGCATCTTTTCAAAAAACCGTATGTAAAAACATCGACTCTTGCCGGACTAACTTACAAGCGTGGTTTTGGACACGGAACATGTAATATAAGGATATTCAATCGTGATTTTGCTGAGTATGTTCATATGGGAATGAAGAGAATTTCAACGATGGATTTTTAATAAAAATATGATAATATACTCTTATTAATACGCGCATAGCTCAGTTGGTAGAGCAATTCTCTTATACAGAATGGGTCGGGGGTTCGAATCCCTCTGCGCGTACAAAATAAATAATTTGTTTTTTGCTGTAAATATGGTATGGTTTTTTGTGGAGGATACGTGCCAGAAAAAACGTTGACTGTTAGGGAACAATATTCACTTGTTCCATCAAATATTAGTGTTATTAAGGTGGCCAGACGTCTCCGGTGGACACCGGAACGGGCTGTTATAAGAATTCAAAGAGCATTACCTGCTGTGATGGAACAGCAAATATATCTTGCAATTGCTTCTGATTTCGGAATCCTTCCGGAATCTATGGCTAAACTGATGCGCCTGTATCTTGGTTATCAGGAATTAAGATTAGAAGATCTCAATCCTCATTCAGTGGGTGAGAACTTGCGATCATCAAAATTTAGTACGTTTGCTGAGTATTTGCGAGAATGTTTGAATCTGCTGAAAATTGTCAGCAAAGAGTATTCTGAATTCTCTATTACTATTGAGCATGCTGGTATGATAGTTCTTCATTATGGTACCGATCGCCCCGAGTTGTTGATCGAAATGGTCGACGTCAATCTCGAGGAAATATGTGAAGCTTTTGGTATCGATAATGGCCAATCCTATAATCGTCGGATGCGTACCTGTGTCTGGCTGATGGTCAAAGTGGTAATTCCGGAAAATCGCAAAAACGGTTGTCCGGACATTTTGGACATCAATGACTTTTTGGCAATGCCGTCTGTAAAAAGAAATCAGCTCCGGCGACTGTTCCAACAGGAAATTCCTGACTATTTGTCATTGGATACTGATGAGATGCGTCATCATGACGCACTCAATCTTTTGAAACGGGAAGGAATTATTTAATGGACCTATTTGTCAAAGGACTTCGCGAGGAACTGGAAAAGGTTACTGGTGGAGTCAAAAAAGATTCACCGTGGGGTGAAGTCAATCCATTAGTTATTATTGGATTGACCGAAGCGATTCTTGATCTCGGTCTGTCTGAGGATCAGACCTATGCTGTCATTCGGAGTTACGGAAGACAGTTGTCGGCTCAGGTCCATCCGGACAGGAATCCAACAAATATTTCTGCCGAAAGACAAAGGCAAATCATTGGAGCTTTTGTCTTATTGGATAATCGAGAGAATTTTTCTCTCGCTCTTGCTGATTTCAAAAATATTAGAGCTGAGGATAGGAGGGAGAGCAAAATTCTTCGGATGACAGTATCAGCTCTCCGTCTCCAAATATCAGGGTTTGAGGCACATGCTCGGGCTTTTCTGGAAAACAAAAGAAAGCTCGAGGAAGAACAAGCAGAATTTGAGCGTCGGAAACAGGACGAACCGCTTCTGGTTCCTGGACTTCAAGCCGAACTCACAAGTCTGCATGAAATGTTTGAAGCCGAACAAGAAAAACATGAAAAAAGAGTCAAGAAGTTGACGGACGAAAGAGACTCTTTTGCTAGTAAAAATCAGACTATTAGGAAAAGTCTGTCTACGAAATATAAGGAGTGGAAAAGCCGGTTGGAATGGAAAATAGAATCCATGAGTCGGCGTAGTTCTTTAATGAGAAGAGATCTTAGAGCAAAAATTCGCATTCTTGAAAAAGAAAACGCATTGCTCAGAAAAAACCTTTCGGCTTATAAGAGAGCTGAGGAGAGAAGACTCAAAGCTCTGTCTACCGAAGAGCAAAAAAAGAGTTAATACAATAAAGGCGCACAAGTCGAGTTTCGATCGGCGAGTGCGTTTTTTCTTAGATCAGGTTACCTTGGAAACTCCATCAAAAGTTCGTTTGAGTTGTAGAACGCTCCAGCGAACGAGCCAAAGCTGTACGTTTTTCCTGCAATAGGAATCTCTGCTCCGCCGGACTGCGGATTTGCGTTTGGTTTGGAATTCTTAAATCCGATGTTGTAGAGGGTGGAGAGAATATCCGGGCGATTTGAAATATTGAAGCCCGCGTTTTTCCATTGAGTCTCTATTTGTTTCAAATACAACCCGGCGTACAGGTAGCTGTAGTAGTGTGCGTGCTGGTCTGTCATACGAATAAATCGCTGATCCGTGATACCAGTGCTTGTTGCAGTATTGAAATCTAGCAAATTTTCATATTTACTTCCCAAATAAAATGGAGAAGTTGTGTCTTTCAGATTTTTTTCTATTTGCAATGCAGTCTCCTCTTTTATTCCCATCACACCCCACGAAAATTGTGTTTGACTGCCGAGAATTTTGAGAGGTTCAAAAAATTTTTTGTATGATTCGCGGTCGTCAAAGAAAAAGCGCATTTGCTCTGTGGCAAGCTCGGCAACAATGAGTCGAGAGGGAACACCAGAAGTTTGTGAGGCACTGTCGATAAGCCCTTTGTCTTTCAGTATTGCCATTTTGAGTGTTTGCCATTCTGGAAGTGATGCCCATTCTGGAGTGCTTGTAGCAGTTCCAGACAAGAAATCCTGTCGCTGATTGTCGATGATTCCACGAGTATTTGTTAGTCCCAGACGCACAGCAACATATCCGGCGGTAAGAAAAAATCCGACGATTGCAAAAATATAAATGATGATATTAAAAACTTTTTTCACACTCTTTATATAACACACCTTATGTTTATAGACAATCTGCGTGGATGGGTATACTATCGTGGGTAGGAGAAAGTATGGACAGAAGAGGTTTATTCATAGTTCCAAAAACTACGAGGGCCGATGACAGCGGGCTTGTCATCGAAATGGCTGGTTTGTTTAGCCAGCTGGAAAATCTCGCCACATGTTCTGAATCGGGAACATTTAATGGACGTGAAGTTGTAAACACGTCTGGATCCGAGGAGACCGGCTACACTATTTTTATAGCCGGTGGAACAAGTGATTTTGAACATTTTTCTATCTCAATTGTTCATACGGTTTCTGAGGGTAAATTTGTTCCAGGGGTGTATCTGCTCCAGGACTGTCCGGGAGGTCAGACACTAACTCCGGATCACAGAATAACTTTCAGGGATCTGTTGAATTGTGTGAGGGCCGATTTTCCCCAGTTGAAAATCGCTTTCAAAGAATTTTTGGGAAAGAAACAATAATGGGCGACCGAGAGGTTGCTCTATTTTATTTATTCAAAATGGATTTTGTTCGATGTGTCAGCAAAATATTTTTTAATTTCCGGATATTTTTTGAATTCAACATCTGTGTCCACTATACGTATCGCTTCGGTTCTGGCGGCTTCTACCATTTTTATATTTTTCAGCGCCTCCATTGCGAGGTCAGAGACACCCCATTGTTTTCTGCCATACAGCTCTCCAGCACCACGTTGGGAGAGATCAAACTCGGCGAGCTCAAAGCCATTTTTGGCAGTTGTCAGAGCTTTCATTCTTTCTTTTGTTTTCTGGCTTTTGCTTTCTGTAAATACAAAACAGTATGCTTGGTGGTTTGAGCGTATGACGCGTCCGCGGAGCTGGTGGAGCTGGGAGAGCCCAAATCGCTCGGCGCCCTCGATAATAATCATTGTAGCATTTGGCACATTGACACCAACTTCTACCACTGACGTTGCGACGAGGATATCCGTCTCTCCTGATTCAAATTTTTTCATCACTTTTTCTTTTTCTACTGGTGTCATTTTGCTGTGCAAAATATCGACTGTAAATTCTTGGAAAATTTCTTTGTGAAGTCGCTCTGCCTCAAGTGTTACGGATTTTGCGAGGATTGCCAGCTCTTTTGTTGGATCTGGCTCGTCGATGCGCGGGCAAATGACGTAGAGTTGTCGGCCGGATTTCAGCTCGGCACGAATATCTTCGTATGTTTTTTCTCTTTGTGTCGGCTCAATTATTTTTGTGATGATAGGTTTGCGTCCGTGTGGCATTCCTTCGAGCACGGTCAGGTCGAGGTCGCCATAGATCGTGAGAGAAAGTGTGCGGGGAATCGGTGTAGCCGTCATCGAGAGGAGATGTGGAGCAATATCATTTTTTGTGACGAGCTTCTGTCTCTGCAGTGTTCCAAACCTGTGTTGTTCGTCAATGATGACGTAGGCCAAATGTTTCCATTCAACGGATTTCTGGATGAGTGTGTGTGTGCCGATGAGGATTGGTACCTCGCCATTTTTGACCCATTTGAGGAGTTGCGCGCGGGAAATGTGTGTTGGTTTTGTTGTGTCAGATTTTGACGGAAAAATTTTACATTCACTGCCTGTTACAAGCCCGATTTTGAGAGGCAGGTGTTTGAAATATGAAATAAAATTTTCATAGTGTTGTTTGGCGAGAATTTCTGTAGGACACATATATGCGGTCTGCAAATTGCCGTAGTCCTTGCCAAATGGACGTGACTTGGTCACATAGTAAACCGTGCTCGCTGCCACAGCTGTTTTTCCAGAGCCAACATCGCCCTCCAGGAGGCGTGACATCGGAAAGCCACGTTTGAAGTCCGCGACAATCGACTGAATCGCTTCGAGTTGTGATGGTGTCGGAGAAAATGGAAACCGCGAAACAAATTCATCCAAATCTTTTTTCTGTGTTTCAATCGTAAATGTTTTTTGTTTGCTCCAAAGTTTTTTCTCTCGTTGTTTGTCGAGTTGAATAAAAAATATTTCCTGGAATGCAAATCGTTTGCGGGCAGAGAGGGCATCATCCTCTTTTTTTGGTGCGTGTATCCAGATGATCGCCGTACGAATGTTTGGCAAATTATATTTTCGCAAAATTTCTTCTGGGATCGGGTCTGTGAGCTCGTCGAGTATTCCGTGGGAAAATATTTTTTGTATCGCGTGATATATCCAGTTTGATGTAATTCCTCGGCTCTCCGGATAGACAGGATAGAGAGAATGTTCATCTTGACCTGCTCCAAAGAGGGAATCACCAACCGCATTCGGTATAGTGTCCACCACCTCAATTTTTGGATTGCTCATATAGAGTTCCTCTTTTCGTTCGGAAATTTTTCCTTCCACGCGCACCATTTGACCCTCGCGGATCATTTTTGCAATGTACGGCTGGTTGAACCACACACACTTGATATGTCCGGTATCATCAGTGACTGTACCCTCGGACATCGGGATTTTTTTGATAAACGCTTTGCTTGTTTTGAGTCCCGAGATTTTGCCGAAAATCACAGTTGTTTCGCCCTTGCTGACATTTTCTACATTTTTCATTTGACTTGTATCGCCGTAGCGAACAGGGAAGTGGTACAGCAAATCTTCCACGGTCACAATCCCAAGCTTTCGAAGTGCCTTTTTCTGTACCTCAACTAGCCGGAATTCGGAGGTTAATGGAGAATTCAATTTCATTGCTTTATTATGGGCTATTTTGAGTATTAAAAAAATGTTTTAGGTACACACATTTGTCACTCATAATTCTAGCATTTCATTTGGTGTTTT
>JBAXLH010000009.1:0-25216 GCA_037134875.1 bacterium | reverse complement strand
GTGTACACATTAATTAACTCTACTAAAAAGTGACATATGTGTGTGCACATTACCAAAAGTACTTGACAAATATAATATAATATGCTAATATGTATGTGTAACAAGTTCTTTTAATAAAAATTGAGCCGGCGGGCACACGCGAAAGGAGGAAGCTATGAAGGCTATCCTCAGTACCACGGTACTGCCGCTCGACGGCACGTATCGGGTTGTGACCCTCCGGGGTCAGGCCCGCGAGGAGCTGTTGAGCTCCCTCGCCGGGGTGCCCCACTACGTGGGACACCCGGACACCCGGGCAATCGTGGAAGCTCTCGGCGCTGTGCAGGCGCCGACGAAGTTGTTCGCCGGCCTCCTGGTCGGGGAGCAAGCGGTTTGCTTCCCGATTCGCCAGGGGCTTTCGTCCCGGGCGACGGAGGGGTTCACCCTCCACCAGGCGATCGAGGAGATCGCAACCCTCGACGTGCGGGTCATCAGCCGCCTCGAGGACGAAATGTTCACGTCGGAACAGGTCCGGCGTGAGATCGCACTCTACCTCGACGAGTAGGGGTGCAAAACTGGTTTCGTGTACTTGACCACGCTACGTGTAGCGAAACAGAGTACTCCTTCGATTGGAGGTCAAATCGTTCAGACCGGTAATGCGCAAGCATCGCCGGTTTTTCTTTTTGTATAAAAAACTTTCATTATATATAATTGGTCATATGAAAACACCAGAATCAAATTTTTTGTCAGAAAGTAAGGAGACCAAAGTAGCGATAAAAGAAACACAAAGAATTAATGGTAAAGTATCAGAATCTTTTGAAGTTGATGAAAATGGTGGTTATGTAAAAACATTAGATTTGGTTTTTCATTGTTCCAACGGAAAAGATGTTAGTTTTTCATCTTTGTTGCCGGAAGGTTGGGCTTTTGTAAGATTTGACCCCAAAAAACATAATGGAAGTAAATTTTCAGCATCTCACATTCATAAAGAAATTGTATATCCTGAGTTGGATAAAGAAGGATATTTGTTGAGTATACTTCATGAAATAGGACATTCGTGGCAGGATGATGATATGTTAGCAAACTCAGAAAAAGATTTGAAAAATTATACAGATAATTTTGATAATAGAGATCTTACTCAAGAACAGATTGTTGCACGCGGTGAAGATATACACGATTATGAAGATTATTTGGTTTATGATGGATATGGAAAGGGAACAGGGGGTTATGATAACGATGAACCGTGGTTTAATATGTATGTTCCAAAAAAAATAATTGCAGATTCCAACAAAAAATGGGCGGAAGTAGAAAGGGGTGCTAATGTGTATGCTCTTAAAAAACTAAAAGAGTTAAGATCAAAAGGGGTTGATTTGGAGCCAACCCTCGATAGTGCCGATAAAATCAAAAGTATTACTTATAGTACATTGGCTACATATGATAAACGTAGCAAAAGTAATACTTTTACCAAGGGGAAAAAGTATGAACAGAAAGATGTTTCAGATCTTATGAAATAAATCTTTTACTAAAGAATTATAAACTTACCCCTGACTTTTTTGATGAGCCCCTCTTTTTGCATTGTTTCAAGGTTTTTTGAAACACCGTAGCCGAGGATTTTTTCCAATTCTTTTTCCGTTTGGGGTTGCTGCAAGATGAGTTTCAACATCTGTGAACGTTTTTCACGGTTGGAACCCTTGAGTGGAGATTGTTTGGTGTAGTGTTTGCTTTTCTTGTTCGGATTTCCACTCTCTTTGAGGTGTGCGCCGTAGTCAAAGAGGGCAGAATACCAGTCGCGAGGATTTTGCTCATCCAATGTTTTTTGAATAAGGGGCAAAATATCTGCGTCGGAAACACTGTCTTTGTTTTTGAAAAAGAAATGAATAAAAACAGAGCGAATATTTGTTTCAATAACAACAACTGGAATATTCCATGCAAATGCGAGCAGATCTCCAGCTGTTGCCGGACCAATGCCAGGTAGAGAGAGGAGAGTTTTGTGGTCACGCGGAAATTTTCCACCAAAATCACGTTCGATTTTCTCGGCACACTGTTTGAGATACAGAGCGCGTCTGTTGTAGCCAAGTCCTTGCCATTCACGGAGCACGTCAGAAAGTCTGGCTGTGGCGAGTGACTGCGTGGTCGGAAATTTTTTGAGAAAAGATGTGTATTTTGCTACAACTCTCGGGGCTTGCGTCTGTTGGAGCATTATTTCGGAGACCAAAATGTGATATGGGTTACGAGTTTTTCGCCACGGGAAGCTACGTTTGTGTTTGCGGTAGTACTGCCAGATTGTATTTTGAAAATCTGATATTTTCATAAGCCTCCAGTGTAGCAGAACCCGCCAAGAGCGAGATATTGACTTTATAGGTACATTTAATGTACTATATATGTATTGCCCTCGGGCAGTTTTTAATAACTCGAAAAATAGTATAATATACACATTATGAGTCTCATTACATATTTAAAAGATACACAGGGGGAGTTAAAGCACGTCAGCTGGCCAACACGCAATCAGGCGATTGTGTTTAGTATTGTCGTTGTTCTTATCTCAGTATTCGTTTCTTTCTTTCTCGGTTTTTTTGATTATCTATTCAAATTAGTACTTGAAAAATTTGTACTTTAATTTTTATACAAACAAATGGCTAAACAACAACTAGAAGAAAAAAGAAATTGGTATGTGATCCACACATACGCAGGGTATGAAAATGCAGTGATGCGAAATCTGAAACAGCGCATCGAGTCTCTTGGTATGGAAGACAAGATTTTCGAAGTTATTGTTCCTACTGAAAAGAAAATAAAAATAAAAGCGGGCAAGCGAGTGGAGGAAGAAGAAAAAATTTATCCCGGCTATATTCTCGTGGATATGATTGTGACTGACGATTCGTGGTATGTTGTGCGAAACACTCCTCGTGTAACTGGTTTCGTCGGCTCAGGTGTGTATCCAGTGCCAATTGATCCAAAAGAAATCAAAGACTTATTCTCACGAATGAATGCACACACAGTCAAACACAAAATCGATTTGTCGGCAGGCGAAGCAGTTGTAATAGTAGACGGTCCATTCAAAGATCTCGAAGGAAAAGTTTCAGAAGTTGATGAAGAGCGAGGCAAGGTCAAGGTGCTGGTCGCGATGTTTGGTCGCGAGACTCCAGTGGAGCTCGACTTCTTACAGGTCAAGAAAATTTAATTTAGGAGACTTCCAAATTTGGCGAACTCCTTTGTTGGACTTCAAAAAATAACTTTCACTTGCGCACTCAGGCAAGCTCAAGTTATTTTTTTCGTCCGCCTCGGATTTCATCCAAATTTGAAAGTCTCGAATTACGGAGATATTGTGAATTTTCTCAATCTGTAGTATAGTGTTCTTTCTCGCGCTTCTCGGGAAAAAACAAAGAAATATAAATACAATGGCTAAAAAAATAACAAAAAAATTAAAATTGGTTGCTCCAGCGGGCAAGATTACTCCTGCTCCTCCATACGGTCCAGCACTCGGTCAGGCAGGTATCAACATTGGTGAATTCGTCAAACAGTTCAATGATGCTACGGCAAAAATGATGGGTGATGTTGTGCCAGTAGAAATTTCAGTGTACGAGGACAGGACATTTAGTTTCGTTCTCAAGACACCTCCAGCTTCAAACCTTATTTTGAAAGCACTTGGAAAGGAAAAAGGTAGTGGCAAGAATGCAGTTTCAAAAATTGGTTCAATCACAAAGGCTCAACTCAAAGAAATCGCAGAAAAGAAAATGCCAGACCTCAATGCAAACGATATTGAGGCAGCAATGAAAATTATTGAAGGTTCTGCAAGATCAATGGGCGTTGAAATCAAAGGTTAAATCTACATACAAACAGAAAATTAAAAAACCACCCTTAGGTGGTTTTTTAATGAAACAAAAAGAGGTGTTGTAAAGTTTCTTTTTTGTTTTTTCTATGGTAAAAATGCAAGCGGAGTTAGGATGTCGATCAAAAATATTTTGAGCAATGGATTGTGCCTCGAAGACAGGTACATTCCGGATTATGGCCATTTGGCGAAGACAGTACAGATGCTTCGTGATACTGGTCACAGTATTGTGATGACACAAGGCGTGTACGACTTGCTTCATCCGGGTCATACTCGGTATTTGAATGAAGTAAAGTCCCACGGCGACATTTTAGTCGTCGCGGTTGACTCTGATGATTATACGCGGGCGCGCAAGCAAAGGGAAAACGAACGGCGACCTGTTGTGCCGTTTGAGGAACGCCTCGAGCTTCTCGCGAACTTGCGTTCGATTGATATTTTGACGATACGTGATCTGGACTTCCACAAGGAAGATCCGAATTACGTCAACAGAATCGTCCATCCGGACGTTTTGATTATGTCGAAGTCGACAAAAGATATTACGCCGGAAAATTTGGCGATTTTGGAAGGGTTGTGTGGAAGGGTTGTGATGCTCGAAGCAAAAGCAACCATTTCTACCACAAAACGGCTTCGTGAGCTTTTGACCGACGGCGCCACTGGTCTCGTCGATCACATCACGGATGCTATTGAGGAGTATTTCCATCAGGCTGGTCGCGAGATCAGCTTCAAGAAAGGAAATGGTAATGGCCACTAGTCTGGTCGGGTACGTCCCAGTTTTAAATCAGCGTCATTTGGATTGGTTTCAAAAATATCCAAATAGCACGTTGTATTTGATCGGGCAGGGTTTGGCACAGACATTGTTGCCGAGACTCTCTCGTAATATTGTGGGAATTCCCACGTCTACTATGAGGGCGATGATGCTCGGATCGCTCCCTACGCTCGGTCTTCGCAATGTGGAGATTCTGGCAGAGGGTAATAGCTTGTGTCGGGAGATTGTGATGCCGGATGAGGACATTTCTCATCTGGTTGCAAAACACTGTCTTCAAAAGGCACAGGTATCATACGAAATGATTTGGGCGCGTTGGGATATGACCGCTATCCACAAGGAACAGCCGGTTGTGCCCGATGCAACCATTAGTTCTTTAGATTTTGATAGAAACATAATGCGTTCGCTGTCGGTTGAGGCTTGCAAGAGTCCTGACTGGTGGCGGCAAATAGCTGCGGCTGTGGTGTGGCTTGGTAGACCCCTGGTGGTGGCTTGCAACACGCATATGCCAAACGAGTACGAGACGTACATTTTTGGAGATCCGCGTTTGAACGTCGACGCGGGTCAAAAAGGAAAGTATTCTTCATTGCACGCTGAGCAAGCGGTTATCACCCAGTGTGTAAAGCATGGGTTTCCGCTAAATCATACGTTTTTTTATGTTTCAACTTTTCCCTGCGAGAATTGCGCGCGAGAAATTGCCGCCTCGGGGGTTAGTAAGCTGTTCTTTTTAGAAGGTTACTCGTCGCTCAACGCTTTTGAGGTTTTGAAAGCGGGTGGTGTCGAGATTGTGCAAGTAATAAAAGACCCCGTGTCTGGCTAATGGCCGACCGGGGTTGTTTTTTTATATCACTTATTTATTTTTGTAGCCGAGAGCGGCGCAGAGCCACTCCGAGCCATCTTTTTTTTCTCCGCCAACAATGAAATGAACATGAATATGAGCAATCGTTGCGCCAGTGCGACTCATATCGCCAAACCGGAGGAATACTCCGCCACCCTTGACCTCGAGTTTCTTTTCCAGATCAGTAAATAGTTTAAAAAGTTCTGGCCACGCGACCGGATGAATATCTTTGAGGTCGGTTGGGTGTTCGCTAGTCTTGTGCGAATCTGTATGAAAATTTTTGGCGATTGCCAAGTAATGATGCGTACTGCCCTCGTACGGATAGTCGTTTTTGGTAATAATCCACCAGTTGCCTTCCATAAGCACAGGGGCATCGTGATATTTTTTGAAATGTTCGGGACAGAAAGGGCACAGTCCCAAACTCAAACACTCTTGCATTTTTGCAAGTTGTTTTTCATGTCGGGCGTTTTCTGTGAGCATAAGTTTCTTTTTCATTGCCTCCATATCATTTATATCACTTGCGGACAAAAAAACAACCCCGTGGCTGTGACCACGAGGCAATAAAAATAGCTGAAAATAAAAAGAACTAAATTGTTGTCGGGATTTTCATCGCCGGCTTGGGGTAATAGTCGTGAAGCTCAAAATGTTCCGGCCGAAAATCAAACAAGTTTGTGATTTTGAGACCCACTTCATTCAGATAGACGGACGGGAAAACCGTCGGTCGCCTGTTCATAATAATCTCCCTTGCAGATTCAACTTGATTCTCGTAAATCTGCGCATTCACAACGTAATGCATATATTCATGAGGCTCAAATCCAGTGACGTGAGCAATCATAAGTGTCAGCGCAGCATATTGAATCATATTGGATGGTACACCGATGGGGAAGTCCCCAGAGCGTTGACTCATATGCAATGTCAACTCATTATTCAAAATGGTGATCTGGACATCGCCGTGGCAGGGAGCCACAACAACCTTCCGTTTGTGACCACTGTGACCAATGCAAAACTGAGGAATCCAAGATGTCACTTTGTGAGTGGCAAGACTTGGACTCTCTTTGATCTGCTGAATCACATTTTCAAATTGATTGAACGGTCTTGGTGCGTAACAACCTTTCCCAGAGCCGTCCATGAGTTCTGTCCACTCATAATTCGGAAAATCATGAAAAGCTGCTCCGTACGAGCCGGGACCAAGGTCGCCGGGCTTGAGTCCGAAGTCTGCACATTTTTCGGTGGTAGCCCACTCTTTCCACCACTTGCACCCGAATTTCTCGAGTTGTGTGAGTGTGCGGGCGCCGTTAATAAATGCGAGTAATTCTCCGATAGGTACCCACCAAAACTTTCCGAGATCACGCTCGGTAATCACTGGAAATCCGTTTTTCAACTTGAACACCATCGGGGGTAGACCAAGCTTGGTATACCGTCCGTGGGTTTGATTGGGATGTTTGGTGTAAACACCTTCTCTCAAAATTGTTGCGAGACAATCGCGATATTGGAAATCCGGGGTTCGCACCTCGGCTTTCGTATATTCAATGTTCATCTTTTTTCCTCTCCGCCGATACTAGCACAAATAAAAAAAAATACCACGCTCTGAGTCAGAAACGTGGCTTTCTTGTGTATTCGCCAATCCAAAATTGGTATTTATTTCTTCCATTTGCCTCGTGACAATGAAGTTTCTTCACCCGCCAATCATGAGGGTCAATGTCTGGAAAAAAAGTATCGCCGTCAGAAATATTCATATCAATGTGAGTAATGAGAAGCCGATTGACGTGTGGAAAGAAAAGTTCGTAAATCTGTCCACCGCCAATGACATACACATCTCTTGTTTTTGAAATTTCATTTACAATACTCACAGCGTGAGTGGAACAAAGTACTTTACATCTTTCTTTCGGAACGTATGACTTATCCCTTGTGAGGATAAATGTATCTCTGTCGCAAAGTGAATGACCGAGAGCTTTTTCAATTGCATCTTCGGTTTTTCTTCCGACGACCACCACATTTCCCACTGTGGTGTCTTTAAAAAATTTCAAGTCATCTTTCAGAGTTCTGCCCTGAGGCTGATCTCCATCTTTCCCGATAACAAGTTTTTTCTTTCCGTGTATTGTGGCTTCTACGACGCCAACAATGATTGTAATCGGATAGCGAAACGGCATTACAACGATCCTCCGTGGACGATAGTAACCTTTATAAAATCTCAAGTCAACCCGGTAGTAGATTTTGACATTGGACTTTCGTCCGCTCCGATAATAATCGGAGCAATGTCAAAATCTACTACCGGGTCAATATGCCAATTCTGATTAAAAAAGTGAAAATTTTGTCTTTGATATACTCTCTGTCAGTGGTATGATATAAAAAATATGATTTTGAAAGTTAAAAAACTTCATCCGGATGCAAAGTTGCCAGAATACGCCCGAGCAGGGGATGCTGGTATGGATTTGTTTGCACCAGAGGATGTAGTAGTGCCAAAAGGCAAGACAGCAAAAATAAAATCGGGTATTTCCGTCGAGATTCCAGAGGGATTTGTCGGACTTTTTTGGGACAAGAGTGGACTTTCCATAAACCATAGCATCAAAGTGCTCGGTGGAGTGTTAGACTCCGGATACCGAGGAGAACTTGTTGTAGGTGTGATAAACTTGGGAGATGAGGATTATGTGTTTGAAAAACATCACAAAATCACACAGATGCTCGTCCAGCCGGTTGTGTCCGCAGAGATTGTTGAGGTAGATGAGCTTTCGGAGTCGGAGCGTGGGAAGGGAGGTTTGGGAAGTACTGGAAAATAAAATGAAAACGGATTTACAAAAAACAATTGAAAAAATACTGGAAAATAGTGGAGTAGAAAGTCCTCACGTTTTTTTGGATGTACCGATTGATCCAAAAATGGGAGATTACTCTACAAATGTTGCATTGACCTATGCGAAAAATCTCGGCAAAAAACCACTCGAACTTGCCGAAGAAATAAACAGCTCTTTGCAGAAAGAAAAAAAAGAATATCTTTCGCGAGTTGAAGTTGCCGGACCAGGGTTTATAAACTTTTATTTTGCTCCAGAATTTTTTACGCAAAATATTTTCAATACAAAACACACAAAAAGACTTACTGGGCAAAAAGTAATTATTGAATACACTGATCCGAATCCGTTTAAGGAATTTCATATTGGACACCTCATGAGTAATGCTATTGGCGAGGCACTTTCTCGAATTATCGAAGGCGAAGGTGCTGATGTAAAGCGACTTTCATACGGCGGAGATGTCGGTTTGCATGTTGCAAAGGCGATTTTTGGAGTACTTTCCCAGAAAAAACAGATCTCAGAAACAAAAAACAAAAGTGAAAAAGAACAGCTCTCTTTTTGGGCACATTCCTATGTGTTTGGTTCTACGAAATATGATGAGGATGAAAATGCAAAAAAAGAAATTGATGTTCTGAACAAAACTATTTTTGACAAATCTGATCCGGAAATAAATAGTTTGTATGATTGGGGCAGAGAGGTCAGTATTAAACATTTGCAAGAGATGTTTGAGCGACTCGATACACATTTCTATAAAAACTTTTGGGAGAGTGATGTGGTAGAGGATGCGATGAAAGCTGTCGAGCTCGGCTTGCAGAAAAACGTTTTGGAAAAAAGTGAAGGAGCTATTATTTTCAGGGGAGAGAATTATGGTTTGCACACGAGGGTTTTTGTAAATTCAAAAGGTGTACCGACGTATGAGGCAAAGGAGCTCGGGCTCGCACTCCGAAAATACAGAGATTTTGCTTTTGATAAGTCGATTGTGATTACAGGTAATGAACAAAATGACTATTTCAAGGTGTTGCTCAAAGCGATGGATGTGCTCGTTCCGGAGTCGGCACACAAAACCGTGCATATTGGTCACGGAATGCTCCGTTTTGCAGAGGGAAAGATGTCATCACGAAAAGGAAATGTAATTACAGCAGAGAATCTGTTGAATGAAATCAAAGAAAAAATATTGGAAAAAATGAATGATCGTGAGATGGATGAACATAAAAAAGCCGAAGTGGCAGAAATTGTTACGATTGGTGCACTCAAATATTCAATACTGAGACAGACAGTTGGAAAGGATATTATTTTTGATTTTGAAAAATCTCTTTCATTTGAAGGTGACTCTGGTCCATATTTGCAATATGCGACAGTGCGTGCAATGTCGATTGTGAAAAAAGCAGAGGGAAGTGTGAAATTGTCAGAAAAAATTCCGGAGAATTGGCAAACAACACATCTCGAACGATTACTCGAACGATTTGATTCTGTTGTAGAAAGATCTGGCGACGAATATGCTCCGCATTATATTGTGACGCATCTCACCGAGCTCGCTGGAGAATTTAATTCATTTTATGCCACTCACAAAATAATTGACGAGACTGACAATACATCTCCATACAAAATTGCTCTAACAAAAATATTTGCAACTAGTATGACAAACGGACTTTCTCTCCTTGGAATCAAAGTTCCTACCGAAATGTAGTTTTTGAAAAAAACCTTAGAAATGGTAGTATGTTCGTATGAGTGAAGACAAAGGACAAAAACAAACTATTAAAAGTGATGTTGTAGAAAAGCCGCCTACACAGGAAGTTACGGCGAGCCAAAGGGAGGAAAAAATACTGAAATTCTGGCAAGACAACAAAATTTTTGAAAAATCTCTACAAAAGGAGTCTCCAAACGGCGATTTTGTATTTTATGACGGACCTCCATTTGCTACCGGTATGCCACACTATGGGCATATTTTGCCTGGAACGATCAAAGATGTGATCCCAAGGTACGAAACAATGAAAGGTAAACAGGTACTCCGCAGGTGGGGTTGGGATTGTCATGGTTTGCCGATTGAAAATCTCATCGAAAAAGAGCTTGGACTCAAAACAAAAAAAGACATTGAAGCTCTCGGTGTGGACAAATTTAATCTCGCTGCGAGAAATGTTGTGTTTCGCTATGCTGACGAATGGAAAAAAATAATTCCACGTTCTGGCAGATGGGTGGATATGGAAAACGATTATCGCACAATGGATACGTCGTACACAGAGTCTGTCTGGTGGGCATTCAAAAATCTCTATGACAAAGGTTTGGTCTATAAAGGTTTCAAGAGTATGTATCTCTGTCCACGATGTGAGACAACACTCTCAAACTTTGAAGTCAATCAAGGATACAAAGATGTGACGGATATTTCTGTGTATGCAAAATTTGAGCTTGTGGACGAAGAAAACACATTTGCGCTCGCGTGGACAACAACGCCGTGGACACTTCCGGGCAATGTCGCTCTCGCCGTAAACAAAGACGTGACATACGTCAAAGTACTGAAAGATGGAGCAAACCTCATTCTTGCAAAAGATTTGGCAGAAAAAGTTTTGAAGGAAAATTATGAAATCGTAGAAGAATTTTCTGGCAAAAAACTTGTCGGCAAGGAATACAAGCCACTTTTTACATATTATGACAGTGAAAAATTGGAAAATAGAAAAAATGCTTGGAAAATTTACTCGGCAGAATTTGTGACAGTCGAGGATGGTACAGGTATTGTCCATATTGCACCTGCATTTGGCGAGGACGATATGAATCTCGGCAAGGAGGAGAAATTGCCATTTGTTCAGCATGTCAAAACAGACGGCACATTCAAAGACGAAGTCATGGATTTTGTGGGACTCCACGTCAAGCCAATTGAAGATCCGCAAAAAACAGACATTGAAATCATAAAATATCTTGCAAAACACGGAACATTATTTGCGAAAGAAAAAATAATTCACTCATATCCGCATTGTTGGAGATGTAACACACCGCTTTTGAATTATGCGACATCCTCGTGGTTTATAAAAGTAACTGACATCAAAGATCGTCTTGTGGAGCTCAACAAAACAATCAATTGGATTCCGGAGGACATTGGTCAGGGACGATTTGGCAAGTGGCTCGAGGGTGGCAGAGACTGGGCGATTTCTCGTTCGCGATATTGGGGTGCGCCACTGCCTGTGTGGGAAACAACATCGGGCGAGAGGGTTATTATTGGCTCGATTGACGAGCTCAAAGACAGAATCGGCAGAAAAAATAAGTATTTTTTGATGCGACACGGTCAGTCCGAGGCAAATATAAACGGCGACACAATTAGCTCAAAAGATTTTGAAGGTAATCCACTGACAGAAGAAGGTAGAAAAAAAGCGTTTGCCTCTGGCGATGAATTGCGAGACAAAAAAATTGACGTTATCATCACGTCGCCATTTTTGCGTACACGACAGACGGCAGAGATTGTTGCTGGTGCGATTGGATATGACAAAAAAGATATCGTAATAGATGAGAGACTGCGAGAAGTCAACGGTGGGGATTTTGAAGGTAAACCATGGAATGAATTTTTGGATAAATTCTCGTCAACAAAAGAAAGATTTGAAAAATCGCTCGTGGGCAACGAAACATGGGGACAGGTTTTGGAGCGTGTGATGGGTTTTATGTATGACATTGATACGAAATATGAAGGCAAAAATATTTTGGTAGTCGGTCATGGCTCTCCGCTCAATCTGATTTTGCTCGGTAGTAAAGGATTTTCCGAAAGGGAAGTGATAAAGCATTACTCCAGTCGGGCACTCAAAAATGCCGAGGTTATGAAATGTGACTTTGTATCTCTACCTCACAACGAAAAAAATGAAGTTGATTTGCATCGGCCATACATTGACACTGTTTCTCTGACATCCGAATACGGCAATCCGCTCCAGCGTGTTCCAGAGGTGTTTGATTGTTGGCTCGAGTCTGGATCAATGTCATTTGCACAGCAACACTATCCATTTGAGCACAAAGATGTTTTTCTAGAGAAAGACAGTCCACTGTATCCTGCAGAGCTTATCGCGGAGGGTCAGGATCAGACGCGCGGATGGTTTTATACTTCACTCGTGCTCTCTGTCGCTCTCTTTGATCGTATTCCATACAAAAATGTGGTGGTAAACGGTCTTGTCCTCGCCGAAGATGGTAGAAAAATGTCAAAGAGTTTGAATAATTATCCGGATGTAATGGATGTGATGAATAAATACGGTGCCGACTCACTCCGCTATTATCTCGTGAGCTCGCCAGTCGTCAAAGCAAACGACCTCAACTTTTCGGAAAAAGGCGTTGATGAAATTTCAAAGAAAATTATCCAGAAAATTTACAATGTCGTTTCATTTTATGAAATGTACAAAACAGATTTCCCCGAACACACATCAACTGTCGGCTCTACTCTGGACAACTGGATTTCATCTCGGCTTACAGAACTTTTGGACGCAGTGACAAAAGGGTTGGATTCGTTCGAGCTCGACAGAGCATCACGACCGATTATGGATTTTGTTGACGATTTGTCGACATGGTACTTGCGACGTTCTCGAGACAGATTCAAGTCCGATGATATAAATGAAAGACAAAATGTTTCGCGACATATGGCATTTGTCCTCTCAGAACTTTCAAAAATAGTCGCGCCATTTATGCCGTTTCTTGCCGAGGAAGTGTATCAGCGTGTCAAACCAAGCCACGCTCGTGAGAGTGTGCACCTCGAGGATTGGCCGGTTTTGGATGAGACGCCACGATATACGGAACTTATTGAAACAATGAAAAAAGTTCGCGAAGTTGTGACAGGTGCACTCGAGCTCCGTCAGAAAGCAGGTATGAAAGTCCGTCAGCCACTCGCATCACTTACGATTCCATATTCATTTTCCGACGAATGTCTGAATATTATTGCTGATGAGGTAAATGTCAAAAAAATAAATGTTGCCGAGGGTCAGCCTTTGGCATTGGATACAGAGCTCACACCCGAACTCAAAGAGGAGGGTATTGTCCGCGATATTATTCGAGGTATTCAAGATGTCCGCAAGAAAGAAAATCTGAATCCAAGTGACGAGATCAAGCTCATTGTCTCTGCACACTCAGACATAGTCGCGTTGTTCAAAGTTCATCTGGAAATGATCAAATCTCCAACGGGCGTAAAAACTGTTGAATTCTCCGAGGACGCACAAACTCACAAAGTCGCTCTGGAAAGTGGCGAAATGTCACTGGCGATTGTGCATTAATCAGTATGTTTCCAGTTTACTTTCCCCGAACATTCGCAGGTTTTTGTTGAATACAGTTATAAATTAGTTAGTAAATTTTCAATTTATATTTTTCCAAGACATTGCGCAGGAAATTAGAAAACAACGACGAACGGAAAGAAGCCTGAAGCACTCAACCCCTCTGCAAGAAGGGGCGAGCAAAGCGAGTTTGCGAGAAGGCTCTGGAGTGAGGACGATTGTTTTCTTGATTTCCGAGCATAGCAATTCGCTAGCAAGCGAATATGCGTGTCTTGGAAAATAAAATTGAAAATCCCTATGTCATACCACATCTACACAACAAACGGAATCATACTCAAACGCACAGCATTTGCGGAGGCGAATGTTTTTTTGCATATTTTGACCGAAGACCTCGGTCTCATTGTTGCGTCGGCGCAGTCGGCTCGTCTCGCCAAGTCAAAACTCTCTGGAGGACTTCAGGAGTATTCTCTTGTCACGATCTCCTGTGTCAAAGGCAAAAATGGTTGGAAAGTGACCAGTGTTTTGGGTAGGAAAAATATTTTTTTCAATTGTCCGCAGTATAGCCAGCGAATACTCGCTCAAGTTGGATTGGTTCTCCTCAAAATGATTCCGGGTGTAGAACCACACAGAGATATTTTCGAAACTGTCTCGAGTGGATTTGAATTTCTCCCATCTGTTCCAGAGGAAAAAATTTCTTTTTTTGAAATACTTATCGTCTTGCGTATCTTGTACCACCTCGGCTATGTGGTTTCGGATGACAGAACAAAAACTTTTTTACAAAACACGTCTGACTGGAACGACAATCTGCTCGACACTATTTCCCTCCAAAAAAAGGAGGTAGTCGGACTCATCAACAAAGCATTTGAGGAAAGTCAGTTGTAATTTTAAAATATAACGACTGTGATATAATATCCAAATGGATTCAGAGTTTGAAAAAAGTAGAATTGAAAAATTAAAAAGATCACTCTATTCTCGCAATGAGAAAGTGGTGCCAAAGGAGCACCGCACACCAGTGCATTCTGTGGAGTCAGATGTGCCGACGAATTGGGGGGAGAGACCAAATTTTCAATTTTCTGAAAAAGAAATAATGCAAACAAACAACTCTTTTTTTAATAAATTTTTTGTTACATCGATTATCTTTTTTGTCATATCACTTCTCATTGCTGGTTTCATATTTTTTGGCGGAATCAATATGATTTCGTCAAACAATCTGGATATCAAAGTCATTGGCTCAAGCTCTATTTCTTCGGGTGAGGAGCTTGACCTCGGACTCTCGATTGTCAATCAAAACAGAGCAGATTTGGAGGCTGTCTCACTCACTATTATTTATCCAGATGGCACGCGCAGTGTGGATGCGAGCGCCAAAACACTGACTCGCGACAAGGTGGATATTGGGACGATTGCACAGGGGCAAAGCAAAGACCACACAGTACGAGTTGCCGTGTTTGGAGAAAAGGATGCTGTCAAGACCTTTACATTTTCTGTTGATTACAAACTCAAAGGCTCAAATGCCACATTTACAAAAGACAAAACATACGACGTGCTCATTGGTTCATCGCCGATTTTGCTCAACGTCGATTATCCAAAAGAAGTTAATTCCGGCAAGGACGTTGCACTCTCTGTCAGTATCACATCAAATTCATCTAGTGTTGTTCAAAATGTTCTCGTGAAAGTAGAATATCCATACGGTTTTACATACACAGACTCTAGTATGAAGCCTCTGCGAGACAACAATGTTTGGAGTATTGGAGATTTGAAAAATGGTGACAAGAAAACATTTACCATTTCTGGAAATATCGTCGGGCAAAATTTGGAAGACAGAACATTTCGAGTTTCGGTGGGTACACAGAGTAGTGATCCGACCAAGGATTTCGATGTGAGTCTCGCTGCGTCCACTATCACGATGGGAATTCGCAAATCATTTTTCGATTTGTCAGCAGATGCACAAAATGGCAACGTAGCTTCTATTGGTTTGCCAAATCCAATCACGATAAAATGGCAAAACACATTGCCGGACAAGATTGTAAACAGCAAAATTCAGGCATTTATTTCGGGTGATGCCTTCGACAAAAATTCCGTCAATGCAACTGGCGGTGGATATTATGATTCATATAGCAAATCTGTGTCGTGGGACAAAACTACCGTAGGTGATCTCACAGAAATTTCTCCTGGCGATAGTGGTCAACTCCAATTGTCGTTTGCTTCTCTTGCTGATCCAATGCAAATGAGATCAATCAAAAATCCTCATATGGATGTACATATTGTGATGACAGGTAGTCGCTCTGGCTCGGTCACAGAGGACGTCTCTTCAACGGCAGATGTTACACTCAAAGTCGAGTCGACCATAGGTCTCACAGCAAAATCCTATCGTGAGGTGGGACCATTTGCCAACACGGGACCGATTCCTCCTCGGGCAGAAAAAGAGTCAACTTACACGGTTACGTGGACGCTTACTGATACGTCAAATGACCTCAAAGATGGAGTAGTACTGGCTACATTGCCGGCTGGAGTTGTTTGGAAAGGGGAGACATCGCCAACGTCGGAGAGAATTTCGTACAATCCTGATACGAGACAAGTTTTGTGGAGTGTTGGTACTGTTACAGCCGGAACAGGTTTTACATATTCTCCGCGCGCAGTATCGTTCAAAGTCGGTATTACTCCAAACGTCAAACAAGTCGGCTCAGTCGTCTCTCTTATTTCCGAAACAAGTGTCACTGCAACAGATACGTACACGTTGACCAGTCTCAAAGCACGAGCACCTGTTGTAACTACACAGTATTCTGATCCGAACTTCAAATCTAATAATGATATTGTTGGAAAATAAAACTTCCAAATTTGCTAAATTAATGTAATATAGGAAATTATGGCAGAAAAAAAACAAGATTTTGCGGAAAAAATAGTTTCTCTTTCAAAAAGAAAAGCTTTTGTCTATCCATCGTCAGAAATATACGGTGGTTTTGCTGGTGTGTATGACTACGGACATTACGGAATTTTACTCAAAGAAAATATAAAAAATGCATGGTGGAAAGATATGATTCAACTTCGTGAAGATGTGTTTGGTTTGGATAGTGCTATTTTTATGCATCCGCAAACATGGGTGGCATCTGGTCATGTTGCCGGGTTTAATGATCCTCAAATTGATTGTAAAAATTGTAAAAATCGTTTCCGAGCAGATCATATTCTAGAGGATTTTAGTGTTGTGGCAGACAAAATGCCGATCGATTTTATAAACGCCGAACTCAACAAATTGCGAGATGCAAAAAAACTCAAATGTCCAAACTGTGGCTCGGCCGATCTGACAGAAGCAAAATCATTTTCAATGATGGTCAAATCAAATCTCGGCTCGCCAGTGGATACTCTCACTGATGAAAATGCTGTGTATTTAAGGCCAGAAACGTGCGGAGGTATTTATTTGGAATACAAAAATACTCTCGATTCTCTTCATCCAAAACTTCCGTTTGGTATTGCACAGGTTGGTAAAGCATTTAGAAATGAAATAGCTGCACGACAATTTATTTTCCGCACTCGTGAATTTGAACAAATGGAAATGCAGTATTTCCATCATTCATCACAAACAAAAGAATTGTATGAAATGTGGAAGAAAACACGTTGGAATTGGTATCTCGAGTACGGTATTCCAGAGGAAAAATTGCATTGGTACAAACACGAAAAATTGGCACATTACGCAAGTGATGCGTATGACATTGAATACAAATTTGATTATTTTGAAGGTAATTTCAAAGAGGTAGAAGGAATTCATGCGAGAGGTGATTATGATTTGTCACAACATTCAAAGTTTTCTGGTGTTAATTTAGATTATTTTGATGAAGAAACAAAGGACAGATTTATTCCGCACATCGTAGAAACATCAGTTGGTCTCGCCAGACTGTTCCTTATGTTTCTGGATAATGCATACACCGAGGAGGTGACGGGAGACGAAACGCGAGTCTTTTTGAAACTCGATCCACGTCTTGCTCCTGTGAAATGCGCTGTGTTTCCACTTCTCAAAAACAAACCAGAGCTTGTTCAAAAGGCCAGAGAAGTTTTCCAAATGCTTCGCAAAGAATTTATGTGTGAGTTTGACGACAATGGTAACATTGGTAAGCGGTATCGACGACAGGATGAAATCGGTACGCCATATTGTGTCACTGTTGATTTTGACACAATAGAAAAAGACGCTGGTGTCACTGTGCGAGATAGGGATACCGGAGAGCAGACACGAATGCCGATTTCAGAAATTGCAAACTTTATAAAATCAACCCAGTAGTAGATTTTGGCATTGTTCGGATTAAAATCCGAACGCGTAAAGCGTAATGCCAAAATTCACTACTGGGTCAAAAATTAACTAACAAAAAGTCTCGCGTGGCGCGGGACTTTTTGTGTGAGTCCACATTTTGTCGTAAATGTGATATATTTCCTCTACTATGAATCCCGTAGTAGAAAATGACATTGTAAAAAGTACGGGACAAAGTTTAATACATATTGTCGATTTTTATTAATAATTAATTAAAAAATGTTCACTGCTTGAAAAGCGATGTCATTTTTCACTACGGGATGAATTACAAAAAAACAACTCTCAAAAATGGTTTGACGATTATTACAGCTCCAATAAAAGATAGCCCCTCAGCCACAGTGCTTGTGATGGTCAAAACTGGTTCCAAATACGAGACAAAAGAAATAAGTGGCCTCTCGCACTTTTTGGAGCATATGTGTTTCAAGGGTACAACAAAAAGACCAAAGGCGATTGATATAGCGAGAGAAATTGACAGCTTGGGAGCACAAAATAATGCGTTTACAGCGCAGGAGTTTACTGGCTATTATGCAAAGGCACACCCAAAACATTTGTTACAGGTGCTTGATGTTGTTTCTGATATTTATCTTAATCCTGTTTTTGATCCAAATGAAATAGAAAAAGAAAAAGGTGTGATTGTGGAGGAAATCAATATGTACGACGATATTCCACAACAACTCGTGGTTCTGGCTTTTATGGATGCAATGTATGGAGATCAGCCGGCCGGGTGGAGTGTTGCTGGTACAAAAGAAGTAGTCAAAAAGATGACACAAAAAGATTTTTTGGAATATCGCAAGAAACATTATGTTGCAGAGGCGACAACAGTGCTTATTGCAGGGGATATTGATCAGAAAAAAGCAATCGAGGAAGTAAAAAAACTTTTCAAACATATTCCGACCAGCAAAAAGTCTGGCAAAAAGAAAGTTGTTGAAATTCAAACTGCGCCAATTATAAAAATAAAAAATAAAGAAACAGACCAGACACATATTGTACTCGGCGTCAAGACGTTCAAAGCAACAGACAAAAAAAATTATGCTTTGGAAGTGTTGAATACTGTGCTCGGTCGCGGAATGAGCTCACGATTGTTCCAAAAACTACGCGAGGAAATGGGTGTCGGGTATTATGTTCGCTCTCGGGTGGATACGTACACGGACCACGGATATTTGGTTGTTTCTACTGGAGTGGACAAAACCCGCGTAGAGGAAGTGGTCACGGCAGTGCTCGCTGAAATGAGAAAATTGGTGACAGAACCTGTAACTGCCGAAGAAATTTCAAAAGCAAAAGAATTTTTGATTGGAAATATGTATATGGGTCTCGAGTCGTCCGACGCAATCGCCGAGTACTACGCGATCCAAGACATTTTGGAGGATAAAATACTCACTCCGGCTGAATATGCCAAGAAAATCCAAAAAGTGACCGCAAAAGAAATTCAAAAAGTTGCCCGCGAAATAATGCAGGACAAAAAGCTGGTGATGGCTATCGTCGGAAACATCAAAGATGAAAAGTCTCTCTCAAACATATTTCATTTTTAATTCACTTGATTTTTCTCAAAAGATGAGTAGTCTTTACTGAGGAATGGAACCACAAGAGATTTCTATTAAAGATTTTTCAAATGTTGAATTGAATGGGTTTTCAATTCGGCTTTGCTTTGAAGTGTATAAAACTGATATTGACGGTAGGAAAGAAAAAACCGTCGCATTTTTTAAAAACGCCAATTTTGCAGAGGCGTTTACTAAGAGACAGGTGGACTCTTGTTATTATGAGGTACAAGAAGTTTATCTGTTGACCAATGAATACATCGGCTTTATTTTGAATGAAGATATGGTAACAGTTGAGGATGATGACAAGGCTCTGTCCGAGCTGAGAGAAGCTGCTCTCGCCAAACTCACCCCGACGGAGCGCAAAGCTCTCGGTCTCGAAAAATAGCAATCTCTGTGTAATGGCCCGACGCACCAAGCGCCGGCCTTTTCTTTTTCCTCAAAAAATAGTATAGTTTCGGAAATTATTAGTAATTAACCGAAAAAGGAAGAATCTCAAAAATTTGTTGAAATCGTATCTTTTTTGGAGACTTCGGACTCGCGACGGCGGGAGATTGAGCGAAAGTCCAGCAGGACTTATCGCGTGCTCCAAAAAAGGTATGATGAGAAAAAATTTTTGAGATTTTGCAAAAACATTTTATGTCAGAAGATCAAATTTTGTGGTACGCACTCATTTCAAGTTGCGTGGCACTCGTGTACGGAGCGTTTTTAATTTACAAGATTCTAAAGAAGCCGGCAGGTAGTGGCAAAATGCTCGAAATCGCATCTGCTATCCAGTCTGGTGCAAAGGCGTACCTCGCTCGTCAATACAAGACAGTGGGCATTGTAGCACTCGTGGTGGTTGTCATTATGGCAATTGCACATTTCTCAATGAACACGATTTTTGCGTTTATTATCGGCGCAGTATTTTCTGCTGTTGCAGGTTTCGTTGGAATGAACATTTCCGTACGAGCAAACGTACGTACAGCGGAGGCAGCAAAGAAAGGTTTGGGAGCAGCACTTTCGCTCGCATTTGAAGGTGGTGCAGTGACTGGACTTTTCGTCGTTGGACTCGGACTGCTTTCTGTTACTGGTTTTTACCTCGTAACAAAAGATTTGTCAGCTCTTATTGGTCTCGGTTTCGGTGCGTCACTCATCTCAGTATTTGCCAGACTTGGTGGAGGTATTTTCACAAAAGGAGCAGATGTTGGAACAGATATGGTGGGCAAAGTTGAAGCAGGTATTCCAGAGGATGATCCACGAAACCCTGGTGTCATTGCAGACAACGTGGGAGACAACGTCGGTGACTGTGCAGGTATGGCAGCCGACCTCTTTGAGACATATGCTGTATCAGCTATCGCGGTCATTTTGCTCGGAAGCTCTGTATTCGGAGCTGTTTCCGGAGCAGTTGTATATCCACTTATGATTGGTGCAGTTTCTATTTTTACAACAATCATCGGAACATGGTTTGTTCGTCTTGGTAAAAGTCAGAATATAATGAACGCATTGTACAAGAGTCTCACTGTTACAGGTATTCTCTCAGCAATTGCATTTTACCCAATCACAAAAATTTTGATGGCAGACAACGGCATCTACAGTGTCGGCAACCTATACCTCTCAGCTCTCGTCGGTCTCGTTGTGACAGCACTCATCGTGCTCATTACTGAGTACTACACAGCAAAGAAATTCTCTCCAGTAAAAGATATTGCAGAGGCAAGTACGACTGGACACGGAACAAACATTATCAAAGGTTTGGCGGTTGGAATGCAGTCAACAGCTATGCCTATCATTGTTATTGTTTTGGCAATTCTCTACACATACCACCTTGCTGGGCTCTACGGCATCGCCCTTGCGGTGATGAGTATGCTCTCGCTTACTGGTATTGTTGTGGCAATTGACGCGTTTGGACCTATTACAGACAACGCTGGAGGTATTGCAGAGATGGCAGAACTTCCAAAGTCAGTTCGAGATATCACAGATCCTCTCGATGCTGTTGGAAACACAACAAAAGCAGTTACAAAAGGGTATGCGATTGCATCTGCAGGACTCGCTGCTATGGTTCTCTTTGCTGCGTATGTTGAAGCACTAAAAACTGCAAACATTTCGTCAGTGTTTGATCTTTCAGATCCAAAGGTTCTCGTTGGACTTTTGATCGGAGGACTTCTTCCATATCTTTTTGCAAGTATTGCGATGTCAGCTGTCGGAAATGCAGCAAAAGCTGTTGTCGAGGAAGTTCGACGACAATTCAGAGAAATCAAGGGAATTATGACAGGTGAAAACAAACCTGACTATTCTCGAGCAGTTGATATTGTGACAAAAGCAGCTATCAAAGAAATGGTTATTCCAGCACTTATTCCTGTTATTATTCCAATCATCGTCGGACTTACTCTCGGAGCAGCGGCTCTCGGAGGACTTCTTGTAGGTTGTATCGTCACAGGCCTCTTTGTTGGTATTTCAATGACCACAGGTGGTGCTGCATGGGACAATGCCAAGAAATACATCGAGGAAGGTAGCTTTGGTGGCAAAGGAAGTGATGCTCACAAAGCAGCGGTAACTGGAGACACTGTCGGTGATCCATACAAAGACACAGCAGGTCCAGCTATCAACCCAATGATTAAAATTATAAACATTGTTGCTTTGCTTCTCGTCAGATTCTTGAGACCATAATTTTGGCAACATATTAACAATCAAAAAAACTCTTGACCGACCAGTCAAGAGTTTTTTGTAAACCGAATTTCAAACTTACATTGTTTGAGTTGGGGCTCCCGCTCCTGTTGGAGTTGAAGCTGTCATACCACCAACATACTGAGCACTTCCAAATCCGAGTATTGGATAGAAAATAAATGGCAAGAAAATGAGTCCGAGTGTATAGCCAACATCTTTTCCAAATGATTTTGAGAGATTGTGCATTACCACGATCGACATAATCACATTGACGATAGGTATAAAGAAGAGAACTATCCACCAGATTGGTTTTTTTACGATCTGGAGGAGAACAATAATATTATAGATTGGAATAATACAAGCCCAGCCCGGCTCGCCAGCTTTTTTGTATACTTTCCATGTTCCAACAATTATAAGAACTACAAGCACGAGCATGATGAGAAAAAATACACCCATTCCAATTCCCAGTGCACCAGACAACTGATCGTCACATGGGATTTGCTGACCGTTTACACTACAGATTGCGGATGCAGTGTTCATTATCGGCGAGAATGCCGAGAAGGCGTTTGATAATAGATACGAAGCAATATTTTGCATAATAAAAAAATTAACTAATAAAATAAAAAACTACATAATTAATTGTACCATCTGACTACGATGTGTCTAGATACGAAAAGGGGATTAGTTTGTCTACTCTTGACATTTGTACATATATAGTATATAAATGTCGCCAGACTCCGGTGCAGTAAAACAAGCCGGAGAGGAGAAACTAGTGAAGACGGTTTTAGCATTGTTGTTCGCCGTTATGACCTTGTTTGGTCAGACGGTTCAGATTCCGCGCGGTGCCCAGAAGATGGCGCCGGCGGAGTCGGGGCGGATTCAGGCGATGGTGCCGGCGCGCCCGTCGTCGGGTACCGCCAATTTTCCCGGATTCATCCGGGAGGAGGGCAATCAGGTATTTGTATATATGACAAAGGTCACGGCGGGGGCAAGCGTCTTTGCTCGGACTTCGGTATTAGGGGGGTCGTTCTCAACAGATTCCTATAATTTTACGGAGGATAACTCCAACCCTGACGGCCAAGTTATTTTTGGTGTCAGTGTGCCACGGGTGATCGGCGCACAAAACGTTGTTGTCGAGGCGTTCGAAATGGGGAATGGGGGAATGATTTCGTACACGTCATACGTGTACGACGCTACATACGCACCACAACTCGTGGTCGCGGCGTACGAAATTCCTTTCTCGATGCTCGGGGCTACCAAGTCCCCGACGGTGGTCAAGGTGGTCGGCTACTTCGACCCAGCCCAGCCGGCAATTATTTTCGCCGGATCCCAGAGGATCCCGGTCAAGGTTATTTCGTCGACGTCCGGCCAGCCCAGGGAGACGCTCCTTCTGGTGCCCGATACGGCGATGATCAATTATTCTACGTCATATTTGTTTACCGTCTGTCAGTCCTTCCTGTGTGTCACCACCAAGGTGGCACATCTGGATCCCGACGCCGGTAACGGACCGAAAGGGGACTAACTTCTTTCGCACAACATTCATACCGCAGGACGCCTTCACAGCTCCTGCGGGTTTTTATTTTTCACAAACCTCCTTTGGCATTTCTGCGGTAGGATTGCCGTGTTTTTGCCACTGTCCATCTTTGCATATCCAGCTGTCCTCCGGTCCACCCGCGGTGGTACGAATACCAACAACAAAACCAAACGCTAATATGAGGAAGAGTACTACATCCACAAATTTTTTTTCATACTTTTTCATTTGAAAATATTATACCGATTTTTTTACTGAATTTGCAACTGCTTTGGCAACTCGCTTATCAAACGGACTTGGAATAATACACTGTGCCGACAAATCTTTTTTTGGAACGAGCTTTGCGATAGCAACAGCAGAAGCGATTTTCATTTTATCTGTGATTTGTGTTGTGTGTGAGTCGAGTGCTCCTCGGAAAATGCCAGGGAACACCAGTACATTGTTGATTTGGTTCGGATAATCTGATCTACCAGTGCCAAACACTTTTATTTTTGTTTTCTTGGTATTTTCAAGACTGATTTCTGGATTTGGATTTGCCATTGCAAACACAATCGGCTCGTCTGCCATTTTTTCTACCCATTCTGGTTTCAAGCTATCTGCAACAGAAACACCGATAAAGACATCGGCTCCGACTAGTGCATCTTCGAGACCACCTTTTCTTTTTTCGCTATTACTTTTTTCGGCAATTTTTTGTTTGTATGAATTCAAATTTTCTCTACCATTCCAAATGATTCCATTACTGTCTACCATATAAATATTTGGGGCCGACACACCATACAAGACGAGTAGATTGAATATTGCAATGCCGGCTGAGCCTGCACCGTTTATGACGAGTTTTATTTTTTGGGCATCCTTTTTGACAACTTTGAGTGCGTTTATGAGAGCAGCGAGAACAACGATTGCTGTGCCGTGCTGGTCGTCGTGCATAACCGGAATAGAGAGTTCTTTTTTGAGTCGCTCCTCAATTTCAAAACATCTCGGTGCAGAAATATCTTCTAGATTTATTCCGCCAAATCCAACAGAAATATTTTTTATTGTGCGGATAATTTCTTCTGTGTCTTGTGTTGCGAGTACGATAGGGTAGGCATCCACACCGGCAAATTCTTTGAACAAAACAGCTTTGCCTTCCATTACCGGCAGAGCACCCTCTGGTCCGATATTGCCGAGTCCGAGTACAGCAGAGCCGTCGGAAATAACAGCCACTGCGTTTGCTTTGAGTGTGTAATTTCTCGTTTCACCTTTATTTTTTGCGAGAAAACGCGAAACCTCGGCAACTCCCGGAGTGTATGCGAGTGACAAATCTTGTTTATTCTTAATTTTAACTTTTGATGTGACCCCCAGTTTTCCTCTGAGTTTTTTATGGAGCTTCAGTGATTCTGTGAAATAATTCATATTTTTTTGGTTACAATAATAAAAAAATACAGCTTTATTATTGTACACCAATGTGATAATCTGAACACTACTGGAACCGTGTCGGAGTGGTCTAACGTGCCTCTTTGCTAAAGAGGTGTGCCCCTTAGAAGGCACCGAGAGTTCGAATCTCTCCGGTTCCGCATTTTATCTATACTAAATCTAAAAAATAAGTTATATTTATTCTCACTGGAGAGATGGATGAGTGGCTTAAATCAACAGTTTACTAAACTGTCGTGCCTTTACCGGCACCGCGAGTTCGAATCTCGCTCTCTCCGCAAATTTTCGAAAAGGGTTTCCGAATGCAAAATGGGGTCGGCGCGAAGCGCCGACACTAATGAATTTCCCCCGCCGAATTCAGAATCCAAAAGGGTTTTCCACGCTCCGCGTGGCTC
>JBAXLH010000008.1:0-27154 GCA_037134875.1 bacterium | reverse complement strand
AAACACCAAATGAAATGCTAGAATTATGAGTGACAAATGTGTGTACCTAAAACAAACAAAACCACCTGTGTAGGTGGTTTTGTTAAAAGTTTGTTTGGAAAAATTAGGCGTTTGCTGGTACAAGGAGATCTGCTTTGAGTTTTTCTTTTTCACCTTTTATGAGCAAGTCAAATGTTGGAATTTTGCGATGGAGAAAAGTCATTACATCCTGTGGTGTAGTGGAGTCTTCATCGAGAAGGAGATCGAATTCTGTCTGTTCCTGCTCGGAGAGAATATCAAGAGACCGCACGAGAATCGCTTGGTAGACAAGTCGCCCGATGCGTTCTACCATCTCGCTTCGTTTTGGCTCTGGAATCGATTCCAGTCCCCACTCTTTGATTATGTCATTTGATAATGTGTTCATTTTTTATGTAGAAATTTACTCAGTTTAATTATATGTTGTTCGTGTGACGGCGTCTATGTAGTTATGCCCAGTTTGATTTATGGCTTTGTACTCAGCCTTTTCAAAGCTTCTTCGTGTGCTGTTTTTTGAAGTGAATCAAGTGCTGATTTTGTTTGATTAAATGCTCTTTCATAGACTGTCTCAGGCTCCCACCAATGAGCTTTTTTGAGTCCACTGAGTAATTCTATTTTCTTGCCAACTTCATCGACAATCCCACTCGCAATTTCTTTGCCATTGAGTAATATTTTTACAATGTGATTATTATCTCCAACACCTGAAAGGACAAAAATTTTCCCATTTTCAAAATCCATTCCCCATGAATTAAAATTATTAAACCACACATCATTTTCTTTTATTTTTTCAACTGCTTCATTAAATGTTGTGCGAATAGTTGCATATTGGTCACTATCTTGAAATCTATCGTCGAGAACAAAAGATTTTCCACCTTCCATATATTGTGCAGGTGCTTCATGAGCGATTGGTACTCCGTTTACTACCAGAGCTTTTGTTCCGTTGTTTTCGACAACATAATTAACGAGATTACCATTAAACTGTCCGACTTCTGTTGCGGTAAACTGAGGTGCTGTGCCACCAGAAACAACTTCTGAACTCAAAACTTTTGGACCCGGGGCAACAGAATCCGGATTAAACTTTGGGACTTCTGTTGGCTCTTTGTAAATATTTTTTAATACATTATTTTCAAGGTCTGGCTGTTCGAGCTGTGTTTGTATCTTTGGTGGTTCTTCAAGCTCTACTCGAGGTCCCGAAACTCGGAATTTTCCGAACTCATTTTCAACTACATCAGACTCGGCATCAGTGGTCACGGCTTTTGGAAGACCGTGTCCATCATCAACTCTGAATTTTCCAAATTCATTTTCAACAGTGTGTGGTTCGTTAAATGGTTTAACTGCACCGGATCTACTTTCTGCAACATCAACGTCTGGATTTTCGTTATCTACTTCTGCTGGAACAGAATCACTTTCTCCACCAATATCCCCTCCTCCACTTGTTTTTTGAATTTCAGCAGTTTGGTCAGGTGGCGTTACGCGCAATTTCGGATCATCAAAAGCTGATGGTCTACCCGAAATTCCCGCTCTCTGATTTTGGAGTACAGAAGCATTATCTTGTTTGAGAGAAACTCCAACTTCTTTATCTGAACCGAATCCAAACATTCTCTTCATACCTCCCCATATTCCTGTACTCTGTGGTACTTCTGGTGCAAGAGAAGATTGTACTGCACCAAGCCCAATTGATGTTCCCACACCAGTTGCAAGCATTGCTCCAGCTTTGTAAACTCTCTGTCTCTTTTTGAGATTTTCTTGTTTCTCAAAAAATTCCATGAGCTCCTTTTCTTTCTTCTCAAAGTTCTCCATGCTTATTTTAGTACCATACCCTTCCAGTGCCCTTTTCTGCCGTATCTCATTTCCCAATTCTTGAGCAGCACCAAAACCTTTGCCCACCATTTGGGCAGCAACAGCTCCAGTCAGACCTCGAACCGCTCGATAACCAGCATATGTGGCAGCACCAGATGCTGCGATACTTCCGACCGACAAACCAAGACCAGTGATGAGCGCAGTACTCAAAGCAATTCTTGCGGGCATAGGCAATTTACCCCATTTTTCAAATGCTTTTCCGATAATACCTTTTTCCAGCGGTGGAACAGATTCAAGAATTTTTTCGTTCAGTGTTTTGTATTCTTTTTCTGCTTGGTCGAGCAAAGCCTGATTAAGTTTTGGTTGTCCTTCTGTACCAGACGCATTTGTACTTCTGTTTTCAGGAGTCAATAACGCTTGGCTTTTCTTTTTCTTTGCAAGAATATATTGTTTCTCTGCATCATCTAGTTTTGCTCTGTCGATTTCTGGCATTTTCTTTTCATGGCCAGTAAACCCCAGATCGGCTTTTATTTTCTGCCACCATGATTTTCTCTCACGATTTTTGTTTTTCCACGCAATGAGTTCTTTTGCATACGCTTCACGCGCATCATCAAGCTCTTTCTCGATTTCTTCTTTAGAAAGAGTTTTTTCTTTCGGTGTTACTTCCTCTGGTTCAGGTACCGGTATTGGTTCATACACTTTCGGCTCTTCTTCTTTAATTTCTTCAATTTTAACTTTTACCTCTGCAACAGTTTCTTTTTTTTCTGAAACAGGAGTTGGTGGAACAACAGGTTCAGGAGTTGGTTCTGGTTCTGGAGTTGGCACAGGCGTTGGTTCGAGCGTTGGTGGAATGATAGGTTCGGGAGAAGGAGTCGACTCTGTTGGTTTTGGAGGTTCTTGTGGAGCAACTTCTGCCAGAGCAGGTTCCGGAACAGGAACTGGCTCAGATGTCTGTACCGGTTCAGAAACTGGTTCTGGAGTTGGTACAGATGTCGGAGCTGGTGTCGGTTGCGGTGCAGAAGTTTTTTGAGATTCTTGCCATCTTTTTTCTTCTGTCGCAATTATGTCCATCTTTTCTTTTCTCAAAACATCATCACCAATTCGAGAAATAATAAACCGTGCATCGTCAAAAAACTCTTCATCAATTTCAAAATCATTTAAGAAATCAGTAATCAATGTAGACAAAGTTTTGTCTTTGAATTTTCTATTGGTTATTTTTTCTACCTCATCTACAGCTTCTAGCCAATCACCATTACCGAGTTTTGCGATTGCACTCTCTGCATGTTCTTTGTCAGATTCAGATATTGTATCCTCTTTTTTTTCTGGAGCAGGAGTTGATTCTGTGGATTTTGGAGGCTCCTGTGCCGGAGTTTGCTCGACGACAGGTTGTGGTGCCGGGGTTGGTTGTGGTTCCGGCTCTGGAGTTGGTGCAGATTTTGGAGTAGGTTTTGGAGTTGAAGGTTGTGCCGTGTTAGTTGTAGTTTTCTCTCGTCGTTTTGTATAAATAATATTTAATGTCTCTGCTTTTTTTGTCGGATCAGAAATATAACCCGCCAAAACTTCAGCACGATCAAAACTTCTGATATCTATCATTTGTCTACAATAATGCAAGAAGACAGCGTCTCGAGAAGTTTCGTCTTTAATTGTAGCCAACGTATCTATAAACAAATCAAAATTTCCATCTTTATTATATTGTGCTGTTGCACCATTTGCGATGTCTTCAAATGTTGGCTCTGTTTTTTCTGGGGCAGGAACAGGTGGAGTTTGTTCTGTCTGTTCTCCTTTTACAATACGTATTGGAATTTCATGTGTACCCTCTTCCGCTGGCAATGGTGATTTGCCTTTTTTTGGAGATTCCATATGACTTAATTGTATCTCTTTTAAAAAACAAAGCAAACAAAAATCCTCCACTTTGCTGTGGAGAATTTTTTGAGATTTTAAAACTGTGACGAAATTTAAAATCGAAACACGGTTGTAACTTTTCTGGAACATTGCGCAGACCGACGGGTCGAGCACGAAGAAATTTGCTAGCAAGCAAATATTCTGTTTCCAGAAAAGTTACAACAAGTGTGAGGTTTTAAATTTCAAAAAAGAAGTTCACCAAATTCAAAACTTTCAAATTTGGATGAAATTCGAAGTTGAGAATTTGAAAATGAGAGGAGCCGTACATTAGTACGGTGACGAACATTTTCAAATACGAGACGAGAAGTTCGCCAAATTTGGAAGTTTTAAGTTTTACTTGCGTGATTCAACGATTGTCTTTTCAACATTCGCAGGTACGACTTCGTAGTGATCAAATTCCATCATCGCTGATCCTCTGCCTTGTGTCATGGATCGAATATCTGTTGTATATCCAAACATTTCAGAAAGCGGAACTTTGGCATGTATTACTCGGAGCATTCCTCGCTCTTCCATTCCCTCAATCTGTCCTCGTTTTCCAGAAAGTGAACCAGTCACGTCTCCCATGAACTGTTCTGGCATAACACATTCTACTTTCATAATTGGCTCGAGGATAACTGGTCGTGCACGTTTTGCAGCATCTTGGAATGCTTGTGAAGCGGCAATCTTGTAAGCTATTTCAGATGAGTCAACATCGTGGTACGAACCAAATGTGAGCTCACACGAAACATTTACCATTTTGAAACCGGCAACAATACCTCTGTCCATCGCTTCGTGTACTCCTTTTTCCACGGCTGGAATAAATTCCTGTGGAATAACACCTCCTTTGATTGAGTCAATAAATTCAAAGTCATCATATCGATGTACATTCTTTGGAATCTTTGCACCTTCCTCGATTTTCTCGAGAGGTTTGATTGTGAGTTTGACGTGACCGTACTGACCTTTACCTCCAGTTTGCTTGATGTATTTGTGTTCTGCCTCTGCGGAACCGAGAATTGTTTCTCGATATGCCACCTGAGGTTTACCGACATTAACTTCAACACCAAACTCTCGCTTCATACGATCAACCATAATTTCGAGATGGAGCTCACCCATACCAGCAACGAGTGTTTCGCCTGTATCTGAGTTTGAAGAAATCTTGAATGTTGGATCTTCATCGGAAAGTTTTTTGAGTGCCATACCCATTTTTTCTTGGTCGGCTTTTGTCTTTGGTTCGATACGTAGCTGGACCACAGGATCAACAAATTTGATTGGGTCGAGAATAATTGAATTTGTTTCGTCACAGAGTGTGTGAGATGTTTTTGCAGACTTGAGTCCCACAGCTGCAGCAATTTCTCCGGCAAAAACTTTTTTCACTTCTTCTCGTTTGTCTGCCTGAAGTCGCACAATACGTCCGAGTCGCTCTTTTTCATTTGTTGTTGAGTTATAAATATATGTACCAGCTTCTATCGTACCAGAATACACACGGAAGAATGTGAGCTGTCCAACAAATGGGTCGTTTTGCAATTTGAATGCAAGTGCGGAAAATGGCTCATTGTCATCAGCATGTCGAACAATTTCCTCTCCTGTTTTTGGATCTGTACCTTTGACTGGTGGAATATCGAGTGGAGATGGCAAATAGTCAACAACACCGTCGAGCACGAGTTGAACACCTTTGTTTTTGAGTGCTGAACCAGCAAACACTGGAATAAGTTTTACTTTGAGTGTTGCCTCTCGCAAAACTCTCTTGAGATCCTCGATTGACGGCTCCTTTCCATCGAGATATGCAGTCATAAGAGCCTCGTCTTCTGATACAACTTTTTCAACAAGCTCGGCTCGGTATTTCTTTGCTTCATCGAGATATTCTGCAGGAATTTCTTCTTCACGGATTTGCATACCCATTGTGCCTTCAAAATAAAATGCTTTCATTTTGAGAAGGTCAATGACACCGAGGAAATTTTCCTCAAGTCCAATAGGAATCTGGAGTCGAACAGCATTTTTTGTTAGACGATCCAAAATAGATGCATATGATCGTTCAAACGATGCACCCATTCGGTCAAGTTTATTTATGAAGCAGATTCGTGGCACGTTTCCATCATCAGCGTATCGCCAGTTTGTTTCTGACTGTGGCTCTACACCAGCAACTCCGTCAAACACCACAACAGCACCGTCGAGTACTCGCAGTGATCGTTTTACTTCTGCGGTAAAGTCAATGTGCCCAGGAGTATCAATAATGTTGAAACGATACAAACTATCATGCAAAGGTTTTCCATCATTTCCTTTTGGTACGTATGTTGGATTCCAAAAACAGGTAATAGCGGCCGCGGTAATTGTAATACCTCGCTCTCTCTCCTGTTCCATCCAGTCAGTCACTGTTGCACCTTCGTGCACCTCACCTATTTTGTGAGTCATTCCTGTATAAAACAAAACACGCTCTGATGTAGTTGTCTTACCCGCATCAATGTGAGCAATAATACCAAAGTTTCGCACTTTCTCTAATGGATAATCTCTGTTCATAAATAATTAATAACGAATAATAATACTAACAAATAAAATAGCTCATTCGAGCCAGAAATCAATACCAAAACTATATACTAAAAATCATTTTGTTGCAATAAACACCGGAGAGTGGTAAAACTGTGACGGAATTAGGAAGAAATGACAAACGAAGAAAAAATAAACGAACTCCTCAATCAAAAGATTGGAGACTTTTTTAGCCGAGAAAGAATTGAGCAATTCTGCAAAAATCAAAAAATTGTCGGCAGAATTGACAAACTCTTTCATGGCAAAGACAGATTTTTTCCTCAAATTCCCGAGGAATACTGGAGGCTCAGACGTAATGTTATTACTGTCAGAGATTTTGTTAAATTTATCGAGGATGGTAAATTATTTGGAATTCGCAACGTCGGTCCAGAGACAATTCTCGAAATTGTTCTCATTTTGAAAAAAAGCGGAATCGAAGTCGATCTGCAAAAATAGTCTTTATATTTTTATAGCCCCACCCGGGCTTTTTCTTTTATCAAAAATTTCAAAGTTTTGTGTTTTTCTGAGGACTTTTGTTCAAGATCAAAAAACTTCCAAATTTGGATGAAATCCGAGACATACAAATAAAAAACCTACAAAATTAGATGCAATTCAAGGCAAAAAAGAAAAAACATCTGGAGGTGTACTCATAGTACATTGACAGATGTTTTTTCTTTTTTAACGCAGAAGTGCGCTAATTTTGTAGGTTTTTACCAAGCGAAGTGAGCAAAGGCTTTATTGGCCTCAGCCATCTTGTGAGTATCCTCTCTCTTCTTTACTGCCTTGCCTTCATTTTTTGCTGCAAGCAAGATTTCATCTGCGAGTCGGCTCGCCATTGGAGCACCTTTTGCCTCTCGAGCTGCACCGATAATCCACTTCATTGAAAGGAATGAACGTCGCTCTGGTCGTACTTCTCGTGGAATCTGGTAGTTCGCACCTCCCACTCGTCTTGATCGTACTTCGGTAAGTGGTCCTGTATTTTTGAGTGCTGTGTCAAAGACTTCCATTGGGTCTTCTACTTTTGCTTTTTCTTTTATAATTTCAAATGCATCATACACGATAGCTCGTGCAGTTTCTTTCTGACCTCGTTCCATAACATAGTTTACAAATTTGCCAACTTTTTCTGAGTCGTATTTGTAATCCTTGCCAACTATATTTCTGTTTGTAACTTTTCTTCGCATTGTATTTTTTTATTTGAATTATTTACCTGCTTTCTTTGGTCGCTTTGCTCCGTATCGTGATCGTCCCTTCATTCTCTTTTCTACACCAGTTGCATCGAGCATACCTCGAACGACTGTGTATCTGAGTCCAACGTCTCGAACCTTGCCACCTCGGAGGAGAACCACTGAGTGTTCCTGCAAGTTGTGTCCCATTCCGGGAATGTAGGCTGTTACTTCCATACCATTTGTGAGGCGAACTCGGGCAATTTTTCGAATAGCTGAGTTTGGTTTCTTTGGAGTCTTTGTTGTTACCTTTGTACACACACCTCGTTTGAATGGAGATGAGTAAAATACTGGTCTGTTTGTAAGGTTGTTAAATCCGCGCGTCAAAGCAACAGATCGAGGTTTTCGTGCTGTTTTACTTCGCTTTCTTTTGATTAATTGATTTATCGTTGACATTAGGCACTAATATAATATATATCGCTTTATAAAGCAAGTCCTATAATACTATTCCTGTGAGAAGTTTAAACTCTAGAGAAATCACTGGGAACAAAAACTGCCACAAAAAGAAGACAAAAAAGATCAGAATAAATGTTCCATATTGCTCGAGTATATTTCTGATTTTCTGAAATCGATACGGCAAAATAGAGAACAAAATTTTGGATCCATCGAGTGGAGGTATTGGGACCAAATTGAACGTGGCCAAAACGAGATTGATGAGTACAATGTAGCCAAACAGCCCACCAAGGGAACTCAGTATATTGAGTCGCAAAAAGAGTCCAAAAACTATCGCCAAAATAATGTTTGAAAGCGGACCAGCGACTGCTACAATCGCCTCACCCCACCTCTGATTTCGCAAATTGTATGGATTAAATGGTACCGGCTTTGCCCAACCCACAACAACCGGTGAACCCGAAAGAGCGAGAAGTCCTGGGAGAATAATCGAGCCAAGTGGGTCAATATGAGGGATTGGATTGAGCGTCAATCGGCCGGCAAACTTGGCAGTATTGTCGCCTTGCAGATACGCAGCATAGCCATGAGACACCTCATGGATTATGACGGAAAAAATGAATATAATGATTGTAAATATAAAATCTATTTGCATTTTGTGTTGTTTATGATACCATACTTAGCACTATGGCAAAAGCATGTCCAATCAATGGAAAAACATCTCGCATGGGCGGTGGTTATTCAAACCGCACTCGTGCAACCCAGTTTAACCCAACTGGTACCAAGAGAAAATATCCAAATCTTCAAAAAAAGAAGGTTTATATCCCTGAGCTCAAAAAAACTATTACTTTGGAACTCTCAACTAAAGGAATCAAGACAATTCAGAAAAACGGAGCATACATCACCCTCAAAAAAGCAGGATTGATCTAGTTTTGATCTTTTTGTCTGATTTCTGCGTTGCTTACTCCGCGTGCTCCTGCGGAGTATTTTCATACACCTTAGTCGCACTGCTCGTGCGCGCCTTGAACTCAAGCAAAAATATTCAAAACTATGAGATGTGGTGAAATATTTTTTTACTTACACCCAGGAGTTACTGGAACTATTTTTTTGTTTTGCAGAGTAAATTGTTTACCATCCGAATTAAAAACAATCTTACCCATTGTGCAAGTAGCGAGACTTGGAACTTTTAATGTACTGAGTGTGGCAAGAGTTTCCTTGTGTGGGTGACCATATTCACTATTTTGTGCTGACGAAATAACAGCATATTCAGGAGAAACAGCCTTCAAATATTCCTCGCTCGAGCTTGTGTACGAACCATGATGACCGAGCTCTATCACATCACTTTTGAGTCCGAGCTTATCCAGTGAAATTAAATAACGCTCTACCGACTGTGGAGAATCTCCCTGCAAAATCAGACTCGTATTGCCGTACACTAGTCGCTCCACTATTGACCCATCATTTGTAGACAGTCCAGAAACATCTCTGTCCGGAAAAAGTATTTCAATATATGCTCCCCCACCGATATCTATTATTTGTCCACGACGAGCCAAAATATCGGGAATCTGTTTGTTAGAAATTTTTTTCTTGAGAAGCTCATATTCCCCCGTCACACCTTTAATCCCAGACTCAACAAATGCATCTACTGAATATTTGTCGAGTAACGGGAAAAAACCTTCGTAATGATCCCTGTCCGGATTCGTCACAACAAGTAGGTCAATATGCCGTTCGTAAAACGGAACAACACTTGAAATTTCCCGCATCAAAGTTTTGTTCGGGCCACCATCAATCAACACTTTTGTACCAATCGGAGATTCGATGTATGTTGCGTTGCCTTGGCCGACATTTAAAAATGCAACTGTGAGAATGCCATGTCTATTTTCGCGGATTGCAACAGACCACAACAAAAGTGAGACAACAAAAAGGACAGAGAGAATAAACCACTTCAGATTTTCTTTGATATAATTGAATAGTGAACTCATAACATTATTATATAACACAAATATATGAAACCATTTGAAGAGAAAAAATTTAACATTGGAACGCTTGTTGGAATTTCGGACAAGACAACAGAGGAGCATCTGAAGCTGTACGGCGCGTATGTCAAAAATGTAAACGGAGTGACAGAAAAAATAAGCGAGCTCAGCAAGGAAATGTTTGGTGAAAAAAAGGATAACGCTTATTTGATTGGCGAGCTTTTTCGCCGATACAGTTTTGAATACAATGGTATGCGAAATCACGAAGTTTATTTTGATTCACTTTCTGACGGAGCAAAACCACTGAATATGCAAAGCGACTTGGCAAAGATGATGGTGGATACGTGTGGCTCAGTGGAAATATTTTTGATGGGTTTCAAAAATATGGCATTAACTCGTGGCATTGGTTGGGCAATGCTTTGGTACGACAGAAAGGATGATCGCTTGCTCGCTTCGTGGGTTGACGAACAACATTTGGGCCAGCTCTCTGACTGTGCGCCACTTCTTGCTCTGGACATGTGGGAACACTCGTATGTTGCCGACTATCAGCCAAGTGGAAAGAAAAAATACGTGGAAGATTTCTTCACAAATCTAAATTGGGAGAAAGTAGAACAGAATTTTGAAACCGCACGCAAGTAAAAATAACTTTTGGAAACACAAGACCGACCAACGCCAACCACATAGGAAATTTCCTATGTGGTTTTTCTTTTATGTAAAAAATACAATCCTGCACCAATAATTACGTACACCAAAATTAAAATCGCTGGAGAAAATGCCGGAAGTGAGATTGCGCCGAGTGGAAGTGTAGCTCCAAGATGAACCACTGTGAGTTGATACCACAGAAACACATATGAAATTATCGCTGGAATAAAAGAGAAATACCAAGAAATAAGACCGAATATTCCGGTTATAAATCCTAGAAACATTGTCGTTGGTAATGTACCGAGAATCAAAATATTAACCGGCAGAGAAACGACAGACAAAACTCCTGTATTGTAAATAAGAAATGGCAAGACAGTGAGTTGTGTAGCGACGGTGCTGGACACAATTTCGCGCATACCAAATTTTTCTGTTACCCATTTCATATATGGCACAATAAATGGCGAAACAAATATGAGACCAATTGTGGCAAGAGCTGAAAGTTGAAACGATGGATCAAAAACTAAAAGGAGTGGGTTTGGTGCAAGCATAAGGACAACAGCAAAACCAAATGCTCGGCTAGCTGTGTAGTCACGGTTGAGTTTTTTTGCAAAGAACGCCACGAGAACCATTATTGCAGCGCGCCACGCTGATGCTCCCCCACCAGAAAGAATTGTAAACAAAATAATACTGACACAGCCGATTCCAAAAGAAAATGCATTTGGCAAAAATCGCAAAACGGACATGATACTCGTAGCTACAATGGCTATGTTGTAGCCAGAGAGTACCACCACGTGCGACACGCCGGCGCGAGAAAATTCAGCGAGCAAATCCTTGCCGAGTGACTGTTTGGTGCCGAGGAGAAGTCCTGCCATAAGAGCACTTTCCGGCTGTGGTATGGCGAGATCTAGTGCAGATGTAAACGATTTTTTTATTTTGAAAAGTGTGTCTTTGATAACACTTCCATGCCCGCTCGAAATGAGTTTTATTTTTGCATACCCACCAGTGTACCAAATACCTCTCACTCGCAAATATCCAGAGTAATCAAACACTCGTCCATCCGACTCAATATTTTTGGGCTCCTGCAACACAAGACTGAGTGACAATTTGTCTCCATATTTGTACTCGGGATACATCTGAGTCGTTACCAAAATTTTTTCACTGACCGTCGTCGTCGCACCAGTCGAAAAAACTTTTGAAAGTTTGATTGTAAGTTTTGTATTATTTTCTCTGACATCCGGCTCATCCACAACAATTCCTTCCACATTTATTTTTTGTCCTGCAAATTTTTGGAGTTGTGAGGTCTGGTTGAGATCCGAAAAGTACATTCGGCAAATTCCGAGTGAAATTCCGAGAAAAATAATACATACATATCCGAGAAAAATTTTTTGATCTTCTGGAACTGATTTTTTATATACAAAAAGTATCAGACAGAAAACAAAACAGCCAAGCATAAGCCCGGCTGTTACCTTAAACAAAGATCCAATAAAAATACCGCCAATAAATCCAAAAAGTCCCGCAAGTATCATGAGAATTCTTTTATAATTTCCTCCTCATCAGATGGAGAAACTGCTTTTTTAAAACGAGCCGGTTTGCCATGCACCCTCGCTTTGCATTCTTCCCACGTTTTGTGAGTTTGGATAACTCCACCAACTTCACTGACATATGAATACGCTCTCTTTTGCCTCGTCGGAGCCTTTGGTGAAAGTGGATTGTTTCCATGAACATTCAGAGAAACTCCATATCTTTCACGTGCTCCATGGTACAACACAATCGGCTTATTGTCTGCAAAAGTCGTGGCTATAACATCACAGCGCTCATTTGGTGCGTGGCCCGTATGACCCTTGAGCAAGTGCCAATCAATTATTTTGTGATCCGTAGCAAAGACCATTCTTTCCCACAAATCGCGATTTAACACATCCTCTTTCTGTGAAGTTTTCCAATTATTTTTTTGCCAACCCACCACCCAGCGTGTTGAGCCGTTTAGCACATACGCCGAATCAGTATAGATGCTCATTTCGTGCTCGTGAGGGATTGACTCTAATGCGGAAATAACCGCCAAAAGTTCCATGCGATTGTTTGTAGTATGTTCCTCCCGTCCGCCAAGCTCGATCACCATATCGTCTGTCGCCACAATCGCCCCCCAACCCCCCGGACCTGGATTGCCCCTCGCACTACCGTCTGTAAAAATTTGAATCATGTTATTAATTAATTTTTAATTTCTTCCAATATTTATATAATGTAGCATTTTCTTTTTTGATTATTTCTTCTACATCTTTTGGTTTCAAATTTTCAAATTTTCCAAAATAATAATTCCAAATAACATCTTTTTTGGGATGTGCAAGTTGAAATTGCACATTCAACCAATGAAATTTTTGCATCAAAACTAACACGATCAAATCTTTATTATTTTTATTTTTTAATAATATTTTTGAAATATACTCTGTCATAATTTTCTCTCTAAGAAAAATATATACCCACCATACCAAATGTGTACCACGACGATGAGGAGATGTGGTATTCCATTTATGAATAATTGTTTCTTGTAATAACTCAGAGGGACCATCAACATTATAAATTTGAGTATTTTTTCCAAGTTTCCACAACTGTGAGATATTTTCATAAGTATATACATCAGATAAATACCACGGGTATTTCTCGGCTAAAAATTTCAAGTTTTTATTAATCTTTTCCAACTCTGATACTGGTTTATTTTTGACAGAATATTTGTTAAAAATTGAATCAGCTTTTCCGTTATGACTTGGCGCTTCTTGAATAACAATATCAGGCTTGTATTTCAAAATAGCCTTTGCCTGTCTCATATCAACCTTCTGACCTTCTATACAGCTGAATTGTTTAAGTATCATAAAATAAGTATATCAAAATATATCAACAATACGGAGACGAAGTTCGGGAAAATTTCGAAAGTTGGATTTTTCTAAAGTTGCAACGAGATTTATGATTGAGCCGACTTCTACTGGCACAGAAAATTTTTCAGGGCCAGAGAAAAATGCCATAGCTGTGACCTCACGACCACCACCATTTTTAAGTTTCAATTCCAAATGATTTTTTTCTTTACCAAACTGTTTGACTGCACTAACCTCAACATTTTCAAACAAAAAAAGTGGTTTGGGATTTTCAAATCCAAACGGAGCGAATTTTTCCACCATTCCATACGTGTCCCAATTCACATCGCCGAGTGATAATTTTTTATCAACCAAAATATCTTGCGAAGCGTTTTCTTTTTTCATTTCCAAAAACGCCTGGTTGAGCTTGTCCTCCAAAGTATGAATATTATCTTGTAAAACAGAAAAACCACCGGCGCCGGAGTGTCCACCGTACTCCACAAAAACATCTTTTGCCTTATCCATAAGCTCAAAAACATCAATGTCTCCGTTTGACCGACATGAGCCTTTTATTATGCTATTACCATTTGAACCTTCTCTCCCCCAGAGAAAAACTGGCCGATTGTGTTCGTCAGAAAAACTATTTGCCACAAGTCCAAGTAGTGACGGCTTCCATTCCGGATTACCGAGAACCAAAACATTTTTCATTTCGGTATCACGATCAGAAATTTTCTTTTTTATTTCTTTTATCATACTTGCTACCACACCTTTTCTCTCGTCGTTTTTATTATTGAGGTGCTCGGCAAGCATTCCAGCCTCCACCTCGTCTACAGTGGAAAGAAGTTTAAACGCATCAAGTGGAATTCCCATTCGGGAGGCTGCGTTTATTCGTGGAGTTATCATAAAAGTCAAATCGTCTTCAGAAATGTATCTCTGATCAATTTTGAGAAGTGAAAAAAGTTTTGAAAGCCCTGCTCGTGGACTCTTTCGCAACACTTTCATACCATAGTACGCAAACACCCTGTTCTCGCCCAAAAGTGGAACCATATCAGAAAGAGTTGCCAAGCCCACCATATCCAAAAACCATTTTTCTGTACCCTCTTTCCAATCAATTCGTGGATCTTGGATAAGAGCTTGGACTACTTTGAAAATAACTCCCGAACCACAAAGCATTTTTTCCGGATACTCACATCCCTCTTGCTTTGGATTTATTATGGCAAATGCATCTGGCAGATTTATCTTCGGAATATGATGGTCAGTAATAATAATATCTAGGTTGTGTTTTTTTGCTTCCAGAACCTGTTCGTCGTCAGAAACTCCACAGTCAATGGTAATAAGTAGTGTTACACCATCGGCAACAAGCAAATCAATAGCTTCGTGATTTAATCCAAACCCCTCTTCATTACGAAGTGGAATATAATTTACAAAATTGTTATAGCTAATTTTTTTGAAAAAGTCATGGAGAACAACCGCGCCTGGGATACCGTCGGCATCATAGTCGCTGTAAATTGCAATTTTTTCATTTTTTTCTATAGCAGAAATAATTCTGTCCACAACTTTTTTCATATCTTTGAGTAGATATGGGTTGTGAATATGTTTGTCCCAATCAGGATTTAGAAATTTGTCTGCGTTTTCCAGATCAGTAATGCCACGATAATACAAAAGTTCTTGCACAAGTGGATTGTGTGATTCAAAATTTTTTTTGATGTCTTCTGGTATTTTTTCTCTCAGGGCATACTTTTTTTGCATTTCCTGATTTTATCACAAATATGCTAAAATGAGTTCACTATGGAAAATTGTATATTTTGCAAAATAGTTAAAGGAGAAATACCGTCATATAAAGTGTATGAGGACGAACATTTTTTGGCTTTTTTGGATATTCATCCACAGTCCCCTGGACACACACAAGTTATACCGAAAAATCATCATCGTTGGGTCTGGGATGTAAAAAAAGTCGGAGAATATTTCGAAGTGGCAAGAAAAATAGCAAAGGCACAGCAAAAAGCCTTTGATACAGACTGGATACTTTCAAAGATAGTTGGCGATGAAGTAGAACACGCTCACATTTGGGTTTATCCTAATTCAAACGTCAAAGGTGACAAAATAGATTTTGCTGGAAATTTGGAAAAAATAAAAAAGTTTTTATAAAAGAAAACCCCGAATATATTTCGGGAAATTATTCAGATCTATGATAACGAATAATGATGTAACCAATAATTAACACAATTGCTATTATTCCAAGAATAACAAAAAAAGGATTGTCTTTTTTCATTTCGACTTCCAGATACATAGTGTTCAAAATAAAGAGTAAAGTCAAGTCATGACGCAAGCGAAGCAGTTCGCTTGCTGTCCCATAACACGTATAATAAAACACCCAATATTTTTGGGTGTTTTATTATACGTGTTGCGGGACCATGACTTGCACATGGGTCCCAAGGTTATGAGCCTTGTGAGTTACTGCTACTCCATCCCGCTATCAAATACAATACCACAAAATGAATATGTTGCATATAATACAGCCTCGGTACAAAAATAGCAAGTATCCAACGTGAGACTAAATTATTTTAAACTCATCGAATACTGTTCTGTATAATTCAATCACTCTACGCGCCTCACGTTGATTCAATAGAAAATCAGATCCCTGATGAGCGATTTCGTTTCTTATTTTGTGAGCTTCCCATGCATTGTCGATAGTTGTAAAATCACTTTTTTCAACAGCTTTGAGTTTCTCCCCTATTGTGTCTCCCGGCAAAGATAGTTTACTGAGCAAATCATTGAGCATAATATCCGCCTCAATAATCGCAAGTCTCCAATCATTTTCATTCAATGATTCACTATGGTCAAGAATTTTTTGCCATTTTGGATTTACGTCTGGCTCAGCCACTTCGATCTGGGGATACAAAAGTGCATGCTCAATCATTCGGAGTTTCCTGATTTTCATATACAAAAAGACAACAGCAAGAATAAATAGCAGAGAAATCAACACCGACACATATCGGAGAAGCCACACAAAAGACAATGCACTGATAACAATTTTTTCGAACACACTTGGCTCGCTTTCTACATATGCAAGATCACTTTCTTTGACCCATCCATCTGCACCAGTCTCATAATCAACATACCAGTATCTTTCTCCGTTTATTGTGACTGGTCCTTGCAAAATTTTTCCTTTTGTACCAAATGTTTGTGAACCAACTTGTTTCTCTCCGGGAGAATCATACACCGCAGTAGTGTCTTTGGAACTTATTACTTTTGCATTGATTGCATCGTTTAGCGAAGCGATCGGTCTCGTATGCGACAAGACAATCGCCTGTGGAGTAAAGCAGGACAGACCGCACGTAAAAATGCGCGATGTTGTGAGTAATGAGACAAAACCGTTTATGATATAAATTGCAAAAAATGCGAGAGCAATAAAACTCACAATCTCAACAAATGGATCTTGTGATGTTGGTGCAGGAGGAGGAGCTGGTTTGTCAGGTTTTTTTTCTGGAGGCATATATGTGTCACTTTATTATATCACTCTCCGAGAAATTTTTTGCCAATTTCAAACAAAATATGTTCATTATCGTGTGACGAGAGAAGTTGGAGTCCAACTGGTAGAGAAATATTTTCTTCTGTAACAGATCCGGCTGGAATAGAAATTGCTGGAATTCCTGCTATGTTTGCCGAAACTGTAAAAATATCGGCTAGATACATTGAAAGCGGGTCACTAGCTTTTTCCCCTATTTTGAAAGCTGGACTCGGTGTGGTAGGGATTGCAATTGCATCGACTGTTTCAAACGCCGTAGAAAATTCATCGGATATTTTTTGTCTGAGTATCAAAGCTTTGTTGTAATACGCATCATAATATCCCGTTGAAAGTACATAGGTGCCAATCAAAATTCTTCGTCGTACCTCTGGACCAAAACCTTGTCTGCGAGTTTTGACGTAATCCTGCAACAAATTATCTCCGCCATCTACGTGCAAACCATATTTCACTCCATCAAAACGTGCGAGGTTTGAGGACACTTCGGCGGGCATAATAATGTAATACACAGCAAGTGATTTTGAAACATTTGCCAGCGTGATATCTTTAATTTCGTATCCAAGACTTTTCAATTTTTTTATTGAATCTTCAAAATTTGTTTTGATTGACTCATCGATACCTTCCATTTCAAGTAAATGATATGGTACACCGATAGTCAGTTTTTTGTTTTTGTTTTTTGGATACAAACCGTCTGGATATGTTGTGCTGTCCATCGGATCTTTTCCACGAATCGCATTGAACAAAATCTCTGTATCAGTGACTGTCTTTGTAATAGGACCAATCACGTCAAGAGACGAACCCATTGCCATAAGACCATGGCGAGAAACACTTCCGTACGTTGGTTTGAGTCCGACAACTCCACAAAATGCCGCTGGCTCACGCACAGACCCTCCAGTGTCAGATCCGAGACCAGCGAGCGCTCCATCCATCGCAACAGCAGCTACCGATCCTCCTGACGAACCTCCGGCAACCCGTGTTGTATCAATTGGATTTTTTGTCACACCAAAAGCCGAATTTTCCGTAGAACCACCCATAGCAAATTCATCCATATTTGCTCTGCCGAGAAACACGACTCCCTCTTTTTTCAGTTTTTCAATAACAGTGGCGTCATATGGAGCTACAAAATTTTCCAAAATTTTTGATGCCGATGTAACCTTTTTTCCTTTATTTAAAAGATTGTCTTTGATTGCAAGAGGTATTCCTGTGAGCATTGTCATCTCGCCGTTTTTTATTTTCTTGTCGGCTTCGTCGGCCTGTTTCAACACATCATTATAGACTTCGAGATATGCATTAATATCTGCATTTTTTGATTTGATGTTTTTCAAATATTCCTCTGCAAGTTCTCGTGCGGTAAATTTCCCTGCTTTGAGGGATTCGTGTGCCGACAAAATTGTCAGAAAATGTACATCAATCATATGTTTATAATATTTTTTTTACTTTGAAATATCTGCCCTCTGTTTGTGGAGCATTGTTCAACAGATCATCTGTGTATTCATTTGGTTTATTTGTGGCAACATCTTCCCGAAACACATTACGCAAAAGAGGCGACGTATTTTTTATGTCACCCTGTATATCTTGTATTTGTCCGACATAACCCAAGATAGAATCCACCTCTTTTGTCAGGTGTTTTGCCTCATCATCTGTAATTTCTATTCTGGACAAATCCGCCAAATGTTTTATGTCGTTTTCGGTTACCATATGGGTATCATATCATTTTTTGTGACCTATTCAAATGAAATGTGGCCAACTGTTAAATCTCTTCCACAAAGAGCATATTTGTCGAAACACCTTTTGTGTTGAATGGTGCGCCCGATGCAATAACAACCTTGTCTCCCTTTTCGGCAAGTTTTTTATCCAGACAATATTCTCTGACAATTTTGAAAACATCATCTATTGTTTTGTATCGAGGAATGAGAACTGGAAGTACACCAAACGACAATGCAAGCTGTCTCGATGTCACTTCTTGTGGTGTGAGAGACAAAATAATCGGCTCTGGCTTGTGACGAGAAATCATTCGTGCAGTAAATCCTGATTCGGTCAAAGCAACAATCACTTTTGCACCGACATCATGAGCAACTTTCACCACAGAAGCTGTGATTGAGTCAGTAACAGAAAATTCTCCTTCGCCACCACGTCTGACACTGTCTCGCTCTGGATAATCTTTTTCAATTTCGCGAGCAACTCGAAACATTGTTTGAACCGCTTCCACTGGATACTGTCCGAGTGTTGTTTCTTCGGAGAGCATCACCGCATCGGTACCATCCAAAATAGCGTTTGCTACGTCGGACACCTCCGCACGTGTCGGCACCGGACTTTTTATCATTGACTCGAGCATTTGTGTTGCTGTAATAACCGGCTTACCAAATTTGTTACATTTCTGGATAATCATTTTCTGGTAATATGGAACTTTTTCTGCCGGTACCTCGATAGCCAAATCGCCTCGCGCAACCATGATGCCCTGAGAGAGTTTTATAATCTCATCAATGTTTTGCAGAGCCTGTGGTGTTTCTATTTTTGCAATCACTCGTGCCATGGAGCCCCTTTTTTTCAAAATCTCAACGAGATCTGCAATATCAGACGGACTTCTGACAAATGAGAGTGCAATAAAATCAACATTATTTTTGAGACCAAATTCCAAATCTGCCAAATCTTTTTCTGTGATTGATTTTACAGACAAATCCGAGTCTGGAAGATTGACTCCTCGTCTGCCTTTGGTTGTACCTCCGATAATAATTTTACATACTACTTCATTTCCATTCACCGCCGTTACTTCAAATTTTTTCTTGCCATCATCTACCATGACAGTATCGCCAACCTTTACCTCCTTTGGAAACTCTGGATAATTGATTGAAACTTTTTTCTCGTTCCCAACAATTTTTTCTGTTGTTATGACAATCTCCTCTCCAGCGACAAGCCCCACTTTCTCCTCAGAAAATTCTCCGAGACGGATTTTTGGACCGCCGAGGTCCTGAAGTATTGCTCCTGGCAAGCCAGTTTTTTTGAGCGCAGATCGAAAATTATCTACTCGTTTTTGATGCTCGGCAAAATCACCGTGAGAAAAGTTGAGTCGCATAACATTCATACCCGCGAGTAAAAGTTTCTCGAGCATTTCCTCGGACTCTGTCGCTGGACCTATTGTGGCAACTATTTTTGTTTTTTTTGTTATTTGCATATGTGTAATTATTTATTTTTATTACCTTTGATTTCTTTGTCTATTATTTTTACTTCATGATCAAAATGATAACTATGAATTTCTCCGGTCTCAATCTCGACTTCACATATTTTTGTATCATCAATGTTCTCAAGGTGTTTGATAAGTGCACGGAGTGAATTGCCGTGTGCAACAATGAGTACATTTTTGCCAGCGAGCAAATCTTTTTTTATGCATTCCTCATAATGTGGCACGACACGAGCATGCACATCTTTGAGAGTTTCTCCCTCGGGAATCGGTGTATCCCATCCTCTACGAATATTTTGAAATGCTTCATCACCAATTTCCTCCTTTACTTGCCATTTATTTTTGCCCGTATGAATTCCGTAATGTCTCTCGTTGAGTGCCTTGTGTGATGTGTGAGTCAGATGATGTTTTCCAGAACCGATTTTTATATGTTCAAACGTTTGATGTGTTCGTTTGAGTTCCGATGTATACACAACATCAATATGTTCATCTTTCAAAAGTTCTCCGGCCATTCTCGCTTCCTCGATTCCCTCCTCGGCCAAATCAACATCCGTCCAGCCAGTCCACTGACCGAGTTTGTTCCACTCTGATTTACCGTGTCGAATTAAAAATAGTTTTGCCATATGTGTTATTTGTTAAAAGCATTTTTGCCAGCGAATACAGCTTTCTTGCCGAGAGATTCCTCGATGCGGAGAAGTTGATTGTATTTTGCTGTTCGCTCTGACCTACATAGTGATCCTGTTTTAATTTGTCCTGTACCGAGACCTACCACAAAGTCTGCAATCGTCGCATCCTCCGTCTCGCCAGACCTGTGTGAGATGACAGAAGTGTAGCCGGCCTTGCGTGCCATTTGGATTGCATCGATTGTTTCCGATACTGTACCGATCTGATTGAGTTTTATCAAAATTGAATTTGCACATTTTTCATCAATGCCTTTTTTGAGTCTGGAAATATTTGTCACAAACAAATCATCTCCGACAATTTGGATTTGCCTTTGTCCCGCCGGAGCCTTGTGCGAAGGAGGATTTCCGAGTGTTTTTGTCATAAGCGCGTATCCGGCCCAATCGTCCTCTGCCAAACCATCTTCAATAGAAACAATTGGAAATTTTTTGACCCAGTCAGCATAAAATGCAACCATTTCCTCACTCGACAAAACTTTTCCTTCTGTTTCCAAATGATACTTGCCGTCTTTGTAGAGCTCGCTCGCTGCACCGTCAATCGCGATACCAATATCTTTTCCTGGCTTGTAACCAGCATTTGTGATTGCTTCCAAAATAATTTCAATGGCCGACTCGTTTGATGGCAGTGACGGCGCGTATCCACCCTCATCTCCAACCGACGTATTGAGTTTTCGTGCTTTCAAAAGTTTTTTGAGTTCGTGGAATACTTCTGTTCCCCAACGCAAAGCCTCTGCAAATGATTTTGCTCCAACTGGCATAATCATAAATTCCTGCAGATCCGTCGAATTTTCCGCGTGTTTGCCACCGTTTAAAATATTCATCATTGGCACTGGGAGCATTACCTCTTTTGTTTTTGAAATATCTTTAAAATATTTCCACAAAGGTTTCTTCTGAGACTCGGAAGATGCTTTTGCAAATGCGATTGAAACACCGAGAATCGCATTCGCACCAAGTTTTGTTTTGTTCTCTGTTCCGTCGAGTTTTATGAGTGTGACATCGAGTGTTCTCTGATCAAAACTTTTTCCTTTCAGAGCTTTTGAAATGAGTGTGTTTACATTCGCGACCGCTTTGAGCACACCCTTGCCACCATATCTTTTTTTGTTACCATCACGAAGTTCGCAGGCTTCATAACTGCCAGTCGATGCTCCCGAAGGTACTCCTGCTCGTCCGAATGATCCGTCTGCCAAATAGACATCCACCTCAACTGTCGGATTACCTCGCGAATCCAAAATTTCCCTGCCAATAACCTTTGTGATTTTTTGCATTGTGTAAAATAAAATAAATAGTAAAAGCTACCCATCGCAGAGCATTGTACGTAAAGAGACAAAGTGTTTAAGTTTCGAGTGAGAATCAGAGAGATTGGCCACCGAAATTTGAACATTTTTTCTTGACTCATATGCCCGCCAAGGCAACACTAGGAGTATAGCAGATTTTCGCAGAAATCAAAATTCCTTGTTAAAAGAGAATTTTTTTGGTACATTATTGAAGTAGTTTTTGCGCGTGTAGCTCAGTTGGTAGAGCACTCGACTGATACTCGTGGGGTCCCAGGTTCAAATCCTGGCACGCGCACCAGAACAAAATGCAGAGCATTTTGACCAGCCAGGATTTGAACAGATCGGCGGTTTACGAGCTCAGCAGAGCTTGCCGCGAATGTAATTTTAAGTAATTATATGATACTATTTAGGTAATATGAGCCAAGAAGAATTTATACCACCAGGCACAGAATCTAACGAATCGAAATTAGAGAAATTTAGATCTAAGATTCTAAAACTTAAAAAAGATTGGGCAACCATCAAAACTCTCTGGAAAGATTCTGAAATTGAAAATGACCCCTTCAAACCAGTTGAACAAATTAAACGTATTGAAGATGAGATAATCCCAATACTTATTGATCTATTAAACGCAAAAGGTGAAGAACGTGAGTTCTTATATAATTCCGCGCAAAATGTAAGAGATGAAAGTGCTGGCCGAAATATTCAAGTGCGTGGGGTTATTGAAGCAAGTAACATATGTCGTGAAAACTGCCTTTACTGTCCAATGCGAAGGGATAACTTACGAGAGTTAAATAAAAAACGAATCTCTCCTGAACAAATAATCGAACAAGCAAAAGTAGCACATGAAGCAGGAATTAAGGAACTACTTATTCAAAGTGGTGAAGATAATGGAATTATTTCTACAATTGTAAGTGCTATTAAGACAATTAAATCTTCTCCAGAATTAAAAGACCTGAGAATTATTGTTAATCTCGGTGACCATACAGAAGCTGATTATTTGGCGCTTGCACAAGCTGGTGCAGAAGGTTGTTTGATTAAACATGAGACTTCAGATAGAAATTTACACAAAACAATGCGACCTAATAGCACCATTGAAGATCGCACCTCATACTTACTCCAGGCTCGTAAAAGTGGTATGTACATTGGTACAGGTGTAATTGTTGGATTGCCCGGCCAAACTGATGAATCATTGGCTGATGATATTATCTATGCAGGACGACTTGGTTCATGGGAAATGGTTAGCTGTTCACCATTTACTGCAAGTAATGAAACTCCACTTAAGGATAGTCCTTCTGGTGATTTCTATAAAACTTTGAATATGATTGCAATTTATCGTCACTTATTTCCAATAGCCCGTATTCCATCAGTAAGTAATTTGGATAATAAACTTTTATCTTCACGACCTACTGACTTACCCGTTTCTGGACAATCAATGGGAATTAAAGCCGGGGGTAATGGTATAACAATTAATCTTACACCACACAATATACGCGAAGATTACAAAATTTATGATACAGATAAAAAACGTGAAATAGTTGATTTCTCAAAAGCACAAAAAATATCCGAAGAAACCGGATTACCACTTGATATTAATGCAATACCGCATACTGAAAAACAAGCAGAAATAAACAACTCCTCAAAATGGAGTAAAATATACAAAGAGCAAAATCCCAATGAGATTCCTTGGAATTTTGAAAAAATCCCAACTTGGTTTAGCGAAATAATTGATTCTGGTTGGGTAAGCCCGTGTAAAACTCTTGATGTGGGTTGCGGATTAGGAAACTACGCGAATTATTTGTCTGAAAAAGGGTTTGATGTACTCGGAGTTGATTTTTCTGATGAGGCAGTCAAACAAGCTAGAGAAAAATTTAAGAGAGAGAATTTAGAGTTTAGAGTAGGTGACGCTTTGAATCTCAAACCAATAATAGACGAGCAAAATTCAGAAATGTTTAAATTTGTAATTGATATCTCTCTTCTACACCATATAAAACCCGAGAATCGAGAAAAATACGCAAAATCATTAACAGATGTAACCGAAAAAGGAACAAAACTTATAATAAGTTGTTTTAGTGAAAGCGATCCTGTGTTTGAAGGGCAAAAAGCATTTCAAAATCCTGATACAAATACCGTAACTTATGTATTATCAAGAGAAGATATCATAAAAACATTTGAGAGCCAATTTAATATTGAAGAACTCAGTGAAGTTGAATTTGGTAAATTTAGTAAAATTGGAAATAGTATGACTAGAAAAAGACATCTCGTTAAATTGATTAAAAAAATAAGTAAACCAAAAACAGAAAAGGTGTACTGAAACTGTAAGTTTCAAATATCCTGACACGAGCACCTATAAATAATTATTCATATTTTACAAATAAAATAACAAGACTGGTTGTCTTGTTTATTGTTTGGAAATTTTATATAACGCGATAGTGTTTGCCGCATCAATCCATGCGAGTTCTGCACTACCTCCCGAACCAATCGTTGCTAGAAGTAGAACGTTAATCGGACGAGTATATCTTCGATTACATTCTCCACATGTTACTTCTTCTGATTCTTGTAATTTTATTGTGACAGATTATCCGTCATCATGAGAAAAAGCGTTTGGATAATGTTTTAATACAAAATCTCTTGGATTTTCCATTTTATTCCAGTGAATAACTTACCATTAGTTTAAAAAATGTAAATACTTTTATTATTTAAAATCTCATATTTTCCCAAACAAAAAAGGGCCGACATCCTGCCGACCCCCGCACACCTACACGTCCTAGTAGGTGTCGTTGATGTGACGCCGGAGGGCGTCACGCGTTCTCCTTTCCTCCCGCGCGGCTTTCAGCTCCGGGCGGGCGAAGAAAAAGTATAAAATCGAAAATTCTGCAACAATTGCCACCAAATAAGCACTGGTGGCATGGATCATCTCTGCGACGAGGATGATCAACATCATGGTAATGAAACCAATCACTTTCATACTGGTATAATTATACCATATTAGTATTATACTTGTCAAGCATATTCGGTGCACAGAAAAACCGCCCTGTTAGGCGGTTTTTCGTATATCATTCTCTATTTTGTTCCGTTCACATGGATCTTTCTCCACTGTCATATCGTTTTAATGACCAGACGATCATAGGTCAATTCTGTGCTCAATTGTGGCACAGAATATCGACTCACATTATTTCGTAAAAACGAAATAGGTTTCAAATTGAATTAATCCACGAGCAGCTTCCGCTACCCGTGCCTTGTTACGACTTACTCCCTGTCAATGAGCTTACCGTGGTGCCACATACGTGACGCTTCGGGTATTCCCATCTCCCTTGAGTTGACGGGCGAATATTATCATTAAACTATGATTGAAAGTTCCCACGTAGCGAGCGGATTTCCCGCACTACGCGAGCTCTAATGCATACGTTGCTTCAACTGGAACAACTTTTCCAAACCTGATTTTTTCAAATGTTCCTTTTTTTCGATTAACTTCATTATTTTACAAAAAATAGTGAAATCAAAACTTTTTGAAGGAAACCTGAGTGTATGAGTTTTAAAGAATGGAATTATTATCTCTAATAGTTCTTTTCTGTTGAAAACTTCATATCTGTAACATTGTTGATGATTTGGTCGACTATCTTTTTGGAGATACACCGTGCCACAACCAAAAAATTTCTGTAAAGAATCCAAAATCTTTTTGTCTCGCTCAATGAGTTTGACATAAAATTTTGGCTCCACCGTAACTCTTCGATTTTTGGAAGGTTTTTTTGGATCACGGACATATACCGTGAAGCTACCTTCACCATCAATCAATCCTACAATGTAATCTGGTTTTAAATTTTGCATAGAGTGAGCCCTTCGCTCTGTAAAACAGAGTTACTATGACTCAGCTGACTTCTGACGCTGCGTAAGTTTAATTATATCTCGTCTTACGACGGATAACAACATCAGATCTCCACAGGTTAGATATATTTCAATTCCATACATCCCATACACGGCTTTTCTAGGTTCTTCATCACGCTCACCGCCTCTTTTTCGTGATTCGAACACCGTTTTTTTGTACAGGCTGTACTTTGCATCCAGATCCTCCGCCACAAACCTCGCGATTTGTGGCTATCTTTCTGCTACGCTTTTTCAAGGAGAGGATTTTAACCTCTTTGATATATATCCTGCTGTGCGCTTTTATTGTGAGTACAAGACTTGAGAACGTATTCACCGCGGTATAGCTGACCCGCGATTACTAGCAAATCCAACTTCATGAGGTCGAGTTTCAGCCCTCAATCTGAACTGGGGCGACTTTTATTATGATTAGCTCAGGGTTACCCCGTCGCATCACGTTGTGGTCGCCATTGTATTATGTGTGTAGCCCAAGGTATCAAAGGGACATGCTGACCTGGCGTCATCCTCGCCTTCCTCCCAGCTTTATAACAACAATCTAGCGAACTGATATCTGACCTCATCTACTTTGTTGCGTTTCGTATTTTGTCATTCACCATACGTTAGTATGGCTCATTCCAAAATTCTCACGCGCCTAGTATCTGAGGCCATCTATCAATTCTTGCTAGTGATAGTTCTAAATCCATCATCTTTCTCGATTGCAGTCACAAAGCTGGGCAGTCTCGCCTGACACTTGTAACAGACAACGAGGGTTGCGTTCGTTACCCCACTTAAGGGAACAATTCAAATCACGAACTGACGACGGCCATGCAGCACCTGCCTAACTGTCCTTGTGAGGCGACAAATGTTTCCAAATGTCTTCAGCTAGGTGTCAAACCCTGGTGAGGTTTTTCGTTTACCATCGAATTAAACCACATGATCCACCGCTTGTGCAAGTCCCCGTCTATTCCTTTGAGTTTTAGCCTTGCGGCCGTACTACCCAGGCGGATCACTTAACGCGTTAGCTTTGGCTCTCAGAGGGTCGATACTCCAAAAACCTAGTGATCATCGTTTAGGGCGTGGACTACTGGGGTATCTAATCCCATTCGCTACCCACGCTTTCGTGTTTCAGTGTCAGGAGTGGCCCAATGTACTGCCTTCGCTTTTGGTGTTCCCCATGAGATCAACGGATTTCACCCCTACTCCATGAGTTCCATACATCCCTGCCATCCTCTAGTTACGCCGTTTCTTTCGCACTTCCGGAGTTAAGCTCCGGGTTTTAACAAAAGACTAACGTGACCACCTACACACCCTTTACGCCCAATAATTCCGGATAACGCTCGGGGCACTCGTATTA
>JBAXLH010000007.1:0-41438 GCA_037134875.1 bacterium | reverse complement strand
GTGCTATCCTGGTAGACCTTTAAAAAGTGAAGTATATATTCATCAGCTAAATCCTTTTAATTTAAATTGGTCAGAAAATCCATATCAAAGTTGTCAGTATGATCTTGAGACAAAACGTCTCATTGATTTCAATCGAGTAGATTTGGAAACATATAGTGTGCGGTAAATAGAATTTACTTTTTATTTGTGGTAATCTTATACCAATATGAAAAAAGCAATATATATAATTATAGGTTTATTAGTTATCGCCGGTATTGTTTGGCTTATTATGGCACCGGGGAAGCCGGGTAAATTGGATACTTTCGCACAATGTTTGAAGGATAAAGGTGCAACGTTTTACGGTGCATTTTGGTGTCCACATTGTCAAAAACAAAAAGAAAGATTTGGTGCATCAGTGAAATATTTGCCATACGTAGAGTGCTCAACTCCAGATGGTCAGGGACAGACGCAGGTTTGTAAAGACGCCGGCATTACCACATATCCAACATGGCAGTTTGGTCAGAGCACGTCCACTCGTGTTATTGGCGAAATGGAGCTAGCTGATCTCGCAAGTACAACTGGTTGTGTATTATCTCAATAAATATATGGTTACATATCTCAATCAACTCATCGGGTTTGGAGTTCTTGTTTCAAACATTGTGTTTGTTATTCTCGGCATTACGTTCATTGCTTCGATTTCATGGCGAGGAAAAGTCTACGCATTTATTCATTCTCACATTCTCAAAGTGATTTTCTGGAGTACACTCCTTGCGTCTGTGGGCAGTTTGATTTATTCAAATATCATCGGGTTTCCGCCATGCGACTTGTGCTGGTGGCAGAGAATTTTGCTCTATCCGCAGGTCCTCATTTCAGGTATTGCTCTTATGAGAAAAGACAAAATAATTATCGAGTATATTTTCCCAATGTCGGTCATTGGTGCTATCGTCGCTCTATACCAGTCAGCAATTCAGTGGGGAATTCTCACAACGTCAGTCCTCGGTTGTACATCTGTGGGTGGTGAATGTGCAAAAATTTATGTAAATGAATTTGGCTATATCACGATTCCATTTATGTCATTCAGCATTTTTGTCTATCTCATTGTGCTCAAACTCGTGTTCTACAAGTCTCGCAAGATTCATGGATAAGAAAAAAATAATCATAACTGTACATAATTCAAAATTCCATGCGGATGATGTGTTTTCTGTCGCGACACTCTTTTTACTTTTTGAAAAAGAGTATGACATTTCTGTTGTACGGACTCGTGATCAAAAAATAATAGATGAGTCGGACTATGCGGTGGATGTAGGGGACTCGTATGACCCGGAGAAAAATCGTTTTGATCATCATCAAATAGGTGGTGCGGGTAAGAGAGAAAATGGAATCCCATACGCATCGTTTGGTTTGGTCTGGAAAAAGTTTGGCGAGGAGCTCTGTGGAAGCAACATCGTAGCAGAGAAAATTGACCTCGCGCTTGTGCAGGGGATTGATGCGACCGACAACGGTATTGAGATTTCCAAAGCAACATTTCCGGATGTGTATATGTACGACATCGGAGATTTTGTTGATATGTTTACTCCGACATGGAAAGAGTCCGGGGAGACACTCGACCAAACTTTCTTGGAAGTTGTTTCGTATGCAAAAATGATTTTGCTTCGTGAGATCAAACGATACACAGACAAAATGGAGGCGAGAGAAAAGGTGATTGAAGTTTACAAACAGAGCTCGGACAAACGAATAATTATTTTTGATAGAACATATCCAGCAGATGAATTTCTCTCTGAGTTTCCAGAACCGGTTTTCAAGATTGCTCCAAAAGATGACGGTACGTGGATGGTGACTGCAATAAATTCAGGTAAGTACTCGTTTGCCAGTCGCAAACTTTTGCCCGAAAAATGGGCAGGAAAACGCGATACAGAGCTCCAGGAAGTGACCGGAATTCCCGAGGCTATTTTCTGCCACAACGGCAGATTTATCGCTGTAACACAGACCAAAGACTCGGCCATACGGATGGCACAAATGGCCCTGGAGGCCTAAAATTGCCCCTAGAATGGGTTTTTTAACGAAATAGTCCTGGAATATAGAGCATTATCATACTTATGATAATGAGTACCACTATAACGCTCCAGACGGTTTTTATGGCTTTCTGACTCTTTTTTTGGAATAACATATTATTGCGGTTTATAGTATTATATATTTATAATGCTTGATTTTAGACAAAAACGCAAGATACGCAGTTTTATGTACAGCCGTATTACTCTCGGGGTGCTTGTCGTGCTCGTACTTATCGCAATTCGTTCGGTGTTTGTTGTGTATCAGAAAAAGTTGGAGAGTGAGAATTTGAAGCAGATGGCAGAAAGTCGCAAGAGTGAACTCTCGGCGCGGGACAAGGAAATCAGTGCGGAAATAGAGCGACTCGGTACGGAGTCTGGTCTCGAGTCAGAGATACGATCTAGATACAACGTGGCCAAAGAAAAAGAAAACATCGTGGTAATTGTTGACGACAATTCCTCGAGTACGCAGGCAACGACCACATCACTCACAGTATGGCAAAAAATAAAAAATTTTTTCAAAAAATTGTAACTTGTGCCCAGATATGTTTTTAAGTATACTTGTGATTACCCTTTATTAATTTATAAAAAAATATATGAAAAACGTAACAATATACTCAACCCCAACGTGTCATTACTGCAACCTCGCAAAGGAATATTTTGACGAACACAAAGTAAAATACGAAGCCTTTGATGTTGCCTCCGATCTCGTAAAGCGCAAGGAAATGATGGAGAAGTCTGGCCAACTCGGCGTGCCGGTGATCATTGTTGATGGACAAGTTGTAATCGGTTTTGACAAATCTCGTCTCGCAAAACTCCTTGAAATCGCATAATCTCGTATTTATTAAGATAGAACAATACATAACTAGTATTAGTTTTGTTTATCCATTATAATATATAAATGGGTAAACCTGTATTATCTAAAACTGAAATAAACAAAATTATAAGTCTTCGAAAAACAGGACATTCACTTCCTGAGATAAAAAATTTGACTCGTAAAGGATACGGTACAATTTTTAGATATACTAAAAATGTACCCATACTTTCAGAGTATCGAAAAATCTGGGAGAGTAAAAGAGGTGGAAGTAAAGCAAAATCTAAAAAAGCATGGCATGATGCACAAATCAGAGCTGTAAAAATCATAAAAGATTTTAATTTTAAAGAAAGGATGATTGTTCTTTCATGTCTGTACTGGGGTGAAGGAAACAAAAAGGAACTAAGTATAATAAATAGTGATCCTGATTTAATAAGGGTGGTTATTTCTTGTTTGAATGATTTAGGTATCAAAACTGAAGAGTTAAAAGTAAGTTTGAGATTATTTGAAGATATAAATAAACAAAAGGCAGTTGAATTTTGGCAAAAAACATTAAGGCTACCAAAAGGAAGTATAACGAAATTTGATATAAGCAATAGTAAAAAGAAAGGAAAATTAAAATATGGTATGTGTAGAGTGAGAGTTCGAAAATCGGGGGTACATTTTAAATTGGTAATGAGTATGATAGATTTAATTCGTGTAAAAATAAAATAAGCTGTCGTAGTTCAATGGATAGAACGAGGAGTTCCTAATTCCTAAATGCAGGTTCGATTCCTGCCGATGGCACAATATGTTGTTTTGTATATAAGATTTTTTGGATTTAACCTGATATACTTTTTATATGGAAAAATTAAAAACACCATTGCCTGATTCCGAACAGTCAACGCAAACCATTGAAAATAACAAAGAAGAAATAGTTGAAATACCTGTGACTCCTGAGACAGCACCTTCTGTATCAGAGATATCTGTTCGAGAACAGATAATGTCCAAATTGGATAAAGTAAAAAATGATGAACAAAGACAAGGGGAAATAATTACGGATACGTCCCAAAAAGTTGAGGATTTAAGACGTGGGTTGGGTATGGACACAGGTAGTGAAATACCGTCAATTGAAGGAAATAAACAAAAAGTTAGATTACTTGAAGAAGAAAGGATTGAGCTAGAAAAACAACTGAAGACAGTACTTTCTGCTGATGTCTCTGAAAATTATGCTGATGTAATTAAAGAAGTTAAGGAATCAAAAATAGATTGGGCCAATTCCGAAGAATTGGGCAGGAGACTGAAATTGAAAGGAGCAACTGACGAAGATGTCACCCAAGTGCGAGAATGGCTTGTAGGTAATGCAACGAATGCAAAAACATTTGTATTACCATCAAGTAAATTTAGTGAGGTTGTAGATGTTTTGAACCAAATGACTGGAGAAGATAATTTAAAACAAGGGGAGGCTTTTCATGTGCCAGGTGGTCGTACAGACGTACCAGAACACATTAAAAGTTCGGTTTTTATGCAGGAAAAACCAGCATTGCCACCTCTGCCAGGACAAGAAATCTCAAAGCCAACAATAGACAGTGGTATCTTACATCATGAATATGGTCATGTGACTCAAGATGGGTTATTGCAGTCAGAATTATACAAAGATTACAACCCTAAAATTAAAGAAGGTGCTCCTGATGCGGCATACGTGGGTGATATTACTGAAACGGACACAAGGATTAGATCAATATTCAATAATTTAAAAGATGTTTTTGATCCTAAAAAAGAAAAATTTACTGAGACACAACTTTCACTATTAAAAAAGAAAAGAGACAGTGGAACTTTAAGTAGAGATGTTATTGATTTGTTAGATCATTACGACGATGAGCAGATTATTGAATTGGCTAATACAATGCCTGCGATTTAGTTTTGATTGGAACTATCAGATCGGTACATATAACAATATGAGGCATAACTTTGCTTCTATCATTTTTGTGGTATAGTAGCTTTATGAAAACAGTTGGAATTATAGGTGGATTGGGTCCGGAAACAACCTCCGAATTTTATTTGGATATTGTTTTTTCCTGCCAGAAAAAAGATAAGACTGCTAGACCAGCAGTTATTATTTCAAGTGTTCCAATGCCATATCAAATAGAAGAGGATGCAATTGCGAAAAATATTGGAATAGAAAGAATTATGCCTTTTTTGACAAAAGAGGCGCAAAGGCTAGAAAAATCTGGCGCTGATTTTATTGTAATGCCATGCAATTCTTTGCATGTGTTTATTGACGATATACGGAAAGCTGTATCAATTCCAGTTTTGAGTATAGTTGAAGAGACTGTCGCATTTCTCAAAAAAGAGAATATGAATAAAGTTGGAATTGTTTCGACTTCTGCTACAGTCAAAAACAAATTATATGAAAATGCCTTTGCGGAAAATAATATTACATATGTTGCTCCAGATGATTTTCAGCAGGCAAAAATGGGAAAATTTATTTTGAATTTAGTTACTGGACAGCAGAAAAATAAAGACAGGGAAGATTTGATTGAAATCATTAATGATTTTGAAAATAAAAATGTTGATTGTGTTATCTTGGCTTGTACCGATCTACAACTTCTTATTCCACATCATCCAACAATCAAAATTTTTGACACAATGAAAATTTTTGTCGATGCGACTGTGATGGAAATTCTCAAGTAGGAGGTTGTTTTGTTCGATAACAGATAAACCATTCAATTTTAAGAAAAAGAAAGTTTTTAATTATAAAATCAAAAATTATGAACAGTAAGAAATTATTTTTTGTTTCAGTTATTCTTGTTGTGATTCTGTTTGGTTGGGTGTGGTATAAAAATTCTGGTTATCAGTATTTTAATTATTATGTTCTGCATCAGGGTATGCCACCACATTATTGTGATCCTGGACCATGTAATATAGAAATCAATAAAATCAATAATGTTGATACAGCTGAAGTAAAAGCAATAGAAAATGTTGATTTCAAAAAATTTCTTTCAAATAAGTACGAAACATCTAATTATCAACCAAAAAATGGAGGATGCGAGATTGGTTCTACTTCTATCCAAGATATTTATTATGGAGATTTAACTGGTGATGGGATTGAAGAAGTGGTAGTAAATTATCGTACCTGCAATAATGGAACTGGTGGTGGAAGTTCTGAAGTATACAAACTAGACAACCAAAATAATCTGGTAAATATTACTCCGGATTCCACAAAACTTTCAGCAGTTGATCAGAAAAAGTTTTTTGATGGTTTTGCTGGACATGGGTATTTTGGAATTAGTAATTCCAAATTAATTTTTGCTTTTCCCGTTTATAAAAACGGAGATTCAAATGCTAATCCAACAGGAGGAATAAGTACTATCACTTTTGGCTGGGATGGTAACAAATTTACTTATGATAAAGTGACAACAGCAATGATTAATCCATAAACAGAGATTTGTTTTTTACTCATTTTTTGATATTATATATTTATGTCACCAGAAGACAAAGAACTTTTGAGGCGGAGTATTGCACTCGCAGAAGAAAACAATGACATTTTGCGAGGCATACAGCGTTCGATGCGTTTGGCTCGATTTATGAGCATATTGTATTGGGTTATTATTATCGGAGTATCAGTCGGAGCATTTTATGTTGCCCAGCCATATCTCAAATCAGTTTCTGATTTGTATGGTAGTGCAAAGGGTCAAATAAATAACGTGAGTGATGTTCTGAATAACCTCAAAGGACTTTAAAATTTAAGCGTTCTACCTTTATAATTGTAAGCTTCTTCAAGGAATTTTTCTCCGAGTTTTGAGCTGTGCTCGATCATATGACAGTTTGCACACAGCAAAACACATTTTTGCATTTCTTTTTTTATAAAATCCCAACTTTTGTTTGACGCATTACCTATTGCAAAATCTTTTCCATTTGAGTTTTTGTGATGAAATTGAAGAGCCGCTTGATCTCCGTGCCATCCACATTTTGAACATTTTCCTCCCATGTATTCTATGGCTGCAGCTTTGGCACGAAACCTTCTAATTTTCGTGTTACAAGATCCACATCTGGTTCGACCCACTAGCTGATAATCTTTAAATTTTTTATCACATAATTTGCAAGTTTTCATATATTTTAGTATAACATTATATGTTCTACTGAATCAACAAAAAACATTGCAAAAACTGTTAATTTTAGTAATATAGACCTATAAATGCCGAGGTAGCTCAGTTAGCAGAGCATTTGTCTGAAGAACAAAGGGTCGGCAGTGCAATCCTGCCCCTCGGCACAGTAAAAAACACCACCACTTTTCCAAGTGGTGGTGTTTTGTTTCTACCCTTTTACCTTGAGTCGTGTTTGTTTGTTTTTGTCGATTTTTGGAAGTTTCAAGATGAGCAGGCCGTATTTTTCTATTGCCTCTGCTTCTTCAACCTCGATCTCGGCAGGTAACATAATCGTTCGGGAAAATGATCCCCAGTAGAGTTCTCGATGGAAATAATCCTCGTCTTGGATCATTCGCTCTGTTTCTCGTTTGCCTTTGATTGTGACCATATCGCGAGTGATTGAAATATCCAAATCCTCCGGCTTTACACCAGCAACCATACTTTTTATGACGATTTCTGTGGGAGTTTGGTAGACGTCTACGGTGAGTTGACCCTCTTCTTGCTCGTCGTCAAACCATGCGCCGTCAGCGAGAGCGTCTCGTGTGGGAAGTCTTGATGGAGTTTCTTCTTCTATTTCTGTATCATCATCTCTCCCTGCACCCGTTAATTTTTCAAAAAAAGAACGTTTATCTTTCATAAAATTTTTTTAGTGTTAAATGTTATTTGCTCGCAAATGTTTAATTTTTTCGATAATGAGAAGTAATAATATGATTGCCACCCATACGGCAAAAAATATTACGTATACGTTTCCGGGAGCTTGCTTAATTATAAATAAATTAAAGGATGTATGCAATACGATTGCGAGGATAATTCCAACGATTGCTGAGATTTCTTTTCGCACAGTTTCTTTGTAGAAACTAAATGCGAGGAAAATACCAATTGTTGCTGATGAGATGATGTGTACCAAGCTCGCGCCAATAAATCTCATATTGCCAGCGATAACTGTCTGGATAAAGTCGCCGGAGCGGAGTGGCTCAATGAGAAAAAGTGCATTTTCAAACGCAACAAATCCGAGTGCGGAGACGATGAGGTACATAATATCATCTATCGGTTCATCAGCTACTTTATTTCGGAGAGCAATAAAATAGACAATCAGAAATTTTGAAAGTTCTTCGATACTTGCCCAGATAACAAATGAAAGTGATTCGTGACTTGCAATGAGATCATATGTGATTTTTTGTAGCGGTAAAGAAACGAGCACAGCAAGCATTCCTCCGAGAAATGACAGGGTTACCATTTTTGCTGGCTCGGGGTGAGTGTCTTCCTTGAGCCAAAACCAAAGCCAGATGAGTGCTGGAATAAGACCGAGTATAAATGCTGGGATAAAAGGATAACTCTTGATGAATTGTAATATCATAAAAATTTATTCAACTTTTGGCCACAAAGAAACCATAAGCAGAGATGTTTCTGGGTGGGAAATATGAGACCAGATTTCCTCGGTAATAAATGGCATAAATGGATGAAGGAGCTTGAGCGAAGTTTCCAGAACATGTCGCAGTGTGTATTGTGCAGATTCGACGACTGTGGTGTCAGAGCTTTTGAGATTTTCTTTTGCTTCCTCGATGATTTTATCAGCGAATGTGTGCCATACATAGTGATAAATTTTTTCTGCCGCAAGGTAGAATCTGAAATTGTCCATATCGAGTGTCACGTCTTGTATAAGTGTATCAAATTCTGCAAGTGTCGTACTGTCTCCAGAGGTAATTGAGTCAGGTTTTTTACCACTAAAGTTTTCTGTGTTACTCAACACAAATCGTGTGATGTTCCAGATTTTGTTGGCAAAATGTTTATAGGCCTTTATTTTGTCTTCTGAAAGTGCGAGGGAAGTGCCAGGGGTATTTCCAATAACGAGTCCCATTCGGAATGCATCTGTACCAAACTTTTCTGTGATGGTCATTGGATCAATTACGTTACCTTTTGATTTGCTCATTTTCTGTCCTTTAGCGTCGAGAACAAGTCCGTGCAAGTAGACGGTTTTAAATGGAATTTTTCCCGTGACATACAAACTCAGCATTATCATACGTGATACCCAAAAGAAAATAATTTCTCCGGCGGTTTCCATCACATCAGTAGGGAAAAATGTTTTGAAATCATTTGACTCAGGATATCCGAGTGATGCAAATGGCCATTGTCCGGATGAAAACCACGTATCAAATGTATCGGTATCTTTTCGGAGCTCACCACCACATTTGTCACATTTAGAAATTGAATCATCGATATCTACAATACCGTTGTCGCATTTCGTACAAATCTTTGCTGGTATTGGAATGCCCCATACAATTTGTCGAGAGATGTTCCAGTCAATAATATTTTCGAGCCAATGTACGGTGATTTTTTTGTAGTGTTCGGGAATATAGACAATCTCATTGTTATTGATTTTTTCCAGAGCTTTTTCTGCGAGCGGTTTCATTTTGATAAACCACTGATCTTTTATCTGAGGTTCAATAAGTGTTCCACATTTGTAGCACGTATGTACAACGTGTTTATAATTTTCTTCGACTTTGACGAGTAATCCCTTTGCTTTGAGTTTTTCGATTATGAGCGGTCTAGCTTTTGTAATATGCATACCAGCAAATTCTCCAGCTATTGGTAGGAGCTTGCCTCTTTCGTCGATAACTTGTTCTTTGTCGAGGTTGTGTCTTTCTGCAATACCAAAATCCACAGGATCATGCCATGGAGTAATAGTCATAACACCCGTACCAAACTCCATATCAACAATCGGATCTTTTATAATTGTTGCTGTAATCGGCCCGTTAATCCATTCGAGTTCTATTGTCTGACCATTTTTGTATTCGCTGTATCGTTTGTCGTCCGGATGCATTGTGATGTATTTGTCACCAAATTTTGTTTCCGGGCGGGAAGTAGATATGACAAATGGTCCATATTGCAAGTAGTAATACGGCTCAACTTTTTCCTCATCTTTTATTTCCAAATCAGAAAAAGATGTCTGATGTTTTGGACACCACGAGACAATTCTTTTTCCTCTGTATACCAAATTATCGTCATAGAGTTTTTTGAATGTACCGTATACAGTTTTGACAATACTATCGTCGAGAGTAAATTTTTCTCGTGACCAGTCACAGGATGCGCCCATTTTTCTGACTTGAGATTTTATGTGTGAAGAATTTGTTAGAGTGAAATCAAGAATTTCTTCGTAGAGTTTTTTTGGTTCAATTTCAAATCGTGTTCGTCCTTCTTTTTCCAATTTCTTTTCATACACAACTTGTGTTTCAAATCCTGCATGATCGAGTCCGGGGAGCCAGAGAGTTTTGAATCCTTGCATTCTTTTGTATCGAACCATAATGTCCTCAATTGTCATAACGAGTCCGTGTCCTGCATGGAGCGAGCCATTTGCGTTTGTCGGAGGCATTATGATAGTAAAAGATTTTTCTCCGGCATTTGGATTGTTGTCGGGATTAAAAAAACCACTCTGTTCCCATATGTCATATATACGTTCCTCGGTCGGCTTAGGATTATATGGGGATAAAAATATTTCGTTCATAATTCTTAGGATATCATAAAAGGGAATTTGATGGTAGATTCTCAGCGAGAGGACATTTACTGATTTATAAAGGACTTGTCTTTTATGAATCAGTAAATGTCCTTTATATGTAACTTTCAGAAATTGTCATATTTTGTAAAGTATTATTTTGGTTATAAAGGACAAAATGAATATCAAAATTTCAGTATAGTGAAAATATGGCTAAAAATATAGATATATCCTAAAGGGGGCATTTGACAAGGTTTAAATAAAAGCGTAGTGTATTGTGACAAATAAAATTCTATGAAAAAGGAGACTGCTGGCAAAAAAATATTGGTAAAAATTATGCAAAGTATAATCGTTTTTGCCGTACTCACTTCCTTTGTTTTTCCTGGTAATTTTGTACACGCCGATACTGTAAATACCTGTGTAATTCCTGGTCCAACAAATCAGACTATCAGTGTGGTAAATCACGAGACTGTCAATCTCCAAATGATGCTCACAGCAGTCAATCCTGGTTTGGATATGACAACTAGTCAGAAAAATTACGATTACTTACATCTTACTCCACAAGCGTCATCAAATATCGAAGTTCAATATCTGGACAATGGTGGTGGACCAATTGTTTTTGGATATTATACAAAAGATAATCCAAATACATTTGTTCCTATTTTCAAAAATGCAGATTATGATGCAAACGCTTTGGCTAACGGTTATCAGACAAATTTTCAAAATGTTCCACTTATTCAAAAAGGAGATAAAATTTCTGTAAATATTTCTGGAATTTCTGATGTTTCTTTTGCTATAAAATCTAGTCATATTAGTTCAGGTGGAGCTCCATTGCGAACTTTTTATACCCAGCAATATTTAAACGATGATGGTTTTGCTCATTCTGTTGTGTACGAGACTCCAGATACAAATTATTCCAAATCATATCTCGTTGCGTTCGAAGATATGTATAATCTTGGAGATCATGATTACAACGATATTTTCGTTCGAGTAAATGTTCCTACCTGCGGAAGTGTTCATACAAATACACCACCAACAATTTCTCTTGTTGGAACAAATCCAATTTCTCTTACAGTCGGACAAACATTTGTTGATCCTGGGGCAACAGCTACAGACCTAGAAGACGGCAATCTCACTTCAGCTATTGTAAAAACTGGAACAGTAAATACCGCAGTAGTTGGTACAACTACACTGACATACGCAGTCACAGACAGTGGAGGACTTTCTGCTAGTGTCACACGAACAGTTATTGTAAATCTGCCCGCTTTTGTTCCTCCCACAGTATCTCTGTCAGCAAATCCGACAGTTGGAACGACTGTCCCATGGACAACCACTCTCACATGGACAAGTCAAAATGCCGGATATTGTGAGGCTTCAAATGGATGGTCTGGATTTAAAAATGCAACTGGAACACAGGCAGTCCAAGCTACTTCTACAACAACTTTCACACTAAGATGTTTTGCTTCATATGTACCTCCTGGAATCAATGGTTGGAGTGCTCCGGTTTCTGTTACTGTAACAGGTTCCAATCCTCCACCTCCACCAGGAAAAATTTCTTACCCAAATATCAATATAAATTTAGCTTTAGCCTATACTCAAACAGGTAACTTTTTCAATTACGTGAATGGGAATGCTACAACAATTAATGCCGGAGACGAGGTGTGGATCAGACAAAATACCACATTTAGTCAGCCTGTGAGGGGAACAGTGGACGGTATTCCAAACGGAGCATCAGTTATTCATTGGGTAGCTACAAATTGTCCTACTGGATCTGTATGTACACAATGGAATGATAGAGAACCTCTAAACCCAATGATTTTCCCATGGTCAGTTGTTCAACTCTCTCAGAGTTATACAAACAGTTCAGCTCCATATCTCAAAGTTGTAACTTCATCAACTACACCTGCCGGAACATACATGGTTAACTTTGTTGCAGAAGAAAACCCATCTACATGGCCAACTCCACTTATGAATTCTGGTATTCAGACATTTACAATCATCGTCCGACCAGTAACTCCACCAACAAATCATCCACCAGTTATTACTCTTCTCGGTGCAAATCCATTTGTTTTAACAGTTGGTCAGATTTTTGCGGACCCAGGAGCAACTTCAACCGATATTGAAGACGGCAATCTCACTTCAGCTATTGTAAAAACTGGAACAGTAAATACCGCAGTAGTTGGTACAACTACACTGACATACGCAGTCACAGACAGTGGAGGACTTTCTGCTAGTGTCACACGAACAGTTATTGTAAATCCTGTTTCAATCACTCCTATCCCTGTAGTAAATTCCTGCAGTATGGTTTCTGATACAACAACATATATCGGTACAGCAAATGCAGTACCAGTGTTAGTTAATGCTTGGAACTCAAATATTGCTGGAGCAACATGGATATGGCTCACGGCAACTACATCAAATCCAAATACGGATCAAACAGTTGTGTTTGAAAAAGATTTCTATGCAACATCAACAGCGATGACGGGTGTATTACAAATTGAGGGAGATAATATTTATACTGCAACACTCAACGGTGTGTTAGTTGCATCATCAACTGGTATCTGGGACAACTATTCAACACCAACTTCATACAATATTTCATCAGCTCTAGTTTTTGGTACTAACAGACTTGTAATAACTGTAACAAACAGAGGGTTTGAAGTACCAACAACACAATACAATCCAGCAGGGTTGTTGTACCGCCTTGATTTGACTGGAAATGGTTGTGGCACGGTTACTCCACCACCAGCAAATCACCCACCAGTCATTACTTTGGTTGGTGCCAATCCATTGTCTCTTACAGTGGGTACACCATTTATAGATCCTGGAGCTACAGCTACAGATACTGAGGACGGTGTAATAACAAACAGAATTATTGCGTCAAGCACAGTAAACACAAATATCTCAGGGACATATAATGTCCTTTATACAGTGACCGATAGTGGAGGACTTTCTGCAAGCACAACTAGAACTGTTATCGTAAATCCTGTAGCTCTACCTCCTACTGGACAGGTTAGTTTCTGTCTGATGTTGGCTGATAATGTAAATGCAATTGCTACGTCATCTCTGGGGTTGCCAGCAGGTACGTTCACAATGAATTTGGGTACAACTACATCCATTGCATCCAGCACGGTTTTCTCAAGGACATGGGATACAAGTGCTTTTGTCCCTAATCAAAAAGTAATTTTGTCAGGAGCAAATGACGCACATTGTGTGACTGTAAATAACCTTCCAATGGGTGTGTATTACTATTCTCCACTTTCTACGACTGGAACACTGTGGAATACGGCACAATACAATTCACAAGAGACCCAATCAGTAAATAACGTATTTGATTTTTTCCCATATGCAACAGGCACAACAACAAATCAAAATGCAAATGGAGTTATAACAATCACATCAGGAAGACTTTCTCGTACGGTTGTAATTTTTGATACACATAATCCTATTCCAGTTACTCCACCACAGTGTCTTATTCCACAAATCACAAGTCAACTCTCTCTTTCAACACTTATCAATCAATCATTTAATTACACAATCACAGCATCATCAACTTCGCCGGTAACTTTCTCAGTCGCATCATCTTCACTTCCAACAGGATTGTCCTTTAGTGGAAATTCAATCTCAGGAACTCCATCAGTACTCGGAACATTTAATATTCCAATAACAGCAACAGCAAACTGTGGAGCTACAACAACAGCAACTCTGATTCTCACTGTTACAAATGGTGGAGGTGGTGGAGGTGGATCGAGTGCAAATATTGCTGTGACAAAAACAGTAGACAAAGCTTCTGCAAATGTTGGGGATACACTGACATATACAATCACTATCATAAATAATGGTCCAAATAATGCGACTGGAGTAAAAGTTATAGATACGTTTCCAACTGAGCTCAATTTTGTTTCTGCAACATCTACACTTGGAACATTTAGTACATCAACAAATACGTGGACAATTGGAAGTCTTTTGAATGGATCTTCTACATCACTTACTCTCGTTGCAACAGTAAAATCTGGAACTGAAGGAAAAACATTTACAAATACAGCTATCGGATCATCTGATCTTTCTGACCCAAGTGTTGCTGATAATACAAGTAATGTGAACGTCACAGTCAACACCCCTGTTGCTGTTTGTACATCAAACTGTGGAGGTGGAGGAGGTGGTGGTGGAAATCCACCCGGAAACGGTCCAATTGTTGGAAGTCTTGGCGGAGGTGGACCAGTTCTCTCTGGAGGCGGACCAATTGTTACAGCAACAACCACTCCAAATGCGTGTTACTACTTGTTTGATTATTTGAGAAAAGATTTGAATAATAATCCTATTGAAGTAAAAAAACTTCAGGTGTTCTTGCGAGATCTCGAAGGATTTACAGATCTTAAAATTACTGGAGTGTATGACGATGCAACAATTGTAGCACTAGATGAATTTCAGAATAGATACAAAGGTGACATTCTTACTCCATGGGGACACAACGCTCCAACAGGATACACATATATTTTGACCAAGAAAAAAGTTAACGAAATATATTGTAAGAGAGCTTTCCCGGTCACAGAACAACAACAAGCAGAAATAGATGCATTCAGAAATTTCCTTCTCAATTTGCAGAAAGAAAATATAAACATTGGTGGACAAAATCAAAATACGACTAATCCAACAACACCTATAATAGAAAATATAGTTGGAGTAAATACTACAAATGAATCAACAAGTACAGCGCTGGCAGTCGCACAGAGTACATCAACTATTTCTACAAATCCATCATCAGGAGGTTTGCTTGCAAACGTATTTGGAGCAGGAAAGAATCTCGCCAATGCGATTCTCGGAGTACTGTTGTGGCCATTCACTCGTCTATCTGATACTGCAGGATTGTGTACAATAAACAATTTTGCTGGTTGGCTCAATCTTATCTTGTTAGCGATTATAATAATTATTGGAATATTGTGGTACAGAGAATACAGAAATAACAAAAAGTTGGATGATATAAATAAACAAATAGATCTCAATTAACTTATATAAGATCACGTAAAAAGAAAAGACCTACATTGTGCAGGTCTTTTCTTTTTTGTACTTCTGCGAGTATTATAACCCATTATTTGTCTTTATCCAAATGCAGATTACCATTTGCTAGGATAGTTGGCTGTTTTTTCAATATATCTGGCTGTAAAACTGCGTTTATATATGCTGCACAAGATATCATAATTGCGTTATCTGTGGACATTGCACCTGTCGGAGTTTTTACGATGAGATCCCTAAATTCTTTTTCCAGTTTCAAGAATTCTTCTCGGAGTTTTTTGTTTGCAATAACACCACCTGCAACAACCAGAGTTTTTGCCAGAGTTTCGTTCAGAGCTTCTTTTGTTTTTTTGAGTAAAACTTCTACAACAGCATCTTCAAATTCTCGTGCTATGTCAGCTCTTTGTGTGTCGTTTGTCAGAGGATTGTCTCTCACGTAATAAAGGACCGCAGTTTTGAGTCCAGAGAATGAAAAGTCCAAATTGCCAGAATGGATCATTGGTCGTGGTAGTTTTGCAACCTTCTCAAAATTTTTTTCCCGAGCGAGTTCTGCTAGTTTTGAAATCTGTGGTCCGCCGGGATAGGGAAGTCCGAGGACTCTGGCAACTTTATCAAATGCCTCTCCGACAGCGTCGTCCTTTGTTTGACCAAGTATTTCATACTGCCCCCAGTCTTTCATAAGTACGAGTTCGGTATGTCCACCGGAAATAAGCAGGGCGAGGGCGGGGAATTGAATAGGTTTTTCTTCTTCACTCAAAAGTACAGAGAAAATATGTCCTTCCATATGATTTACTGGCACAATAGGAATATTCCAAAGGTTCGATAGTGCAAGAGCAAAAGAAATTCCAACCCAGAGTGCTGGCTCAAGTCCTGGACCGTAGGTAACAGCAATCGCATCAATATCCGGCTTTCCAACTGTCTCAAAATTCTGTTCAAATAAATCAAAAAGTCCTTCTTCTCGAGAAAGAATTTTTTTAATTTCATCCCATGCTTCGGTGGAGTAAGATGAATCTGTTACAGAATATTCATCGGCTTGTTTTAGAGTTTTTTCCAAAAGCAAAGGCAGGTTTTTTGCATGCTCTCTTTTTGCGACCATCGGAAAAACTCCACCATACTCTTTGTGTATATCTATTTGAGAGAAAAGTGAATTACCAAGAACGGAAAAACGTGGCTTTACAAGGCCACCGTTTGCCTCTACGAGACTGACTGCTGTCTCGTCACAAGATGTTTCAATACTCAAGATTCGCATACGTGCAACTGTATCAAAAAAATCACACTGTGTACACAACAAGTTTTTTTCCGCGTTTACCTGTGGAGCTAAGGGGAATAATTTCTGATGGGTTTACTCCGCTACATACAAAATCACAAGAAACAATTCGTGTGCCAGGTGCACATTCTTTTTTCAATTTCGGAATGAGTACATTGAGAACTTCTGGAAAAAGATACACAAAAATATGTGTTGCATTGTGTACATCAGTTTTGAAAATATCGCCAAAAATAATTTTTGTATTTTTATTTTTTCTTGTATTGAATTTGGCTAAACATAAGGCAAACAGATTTTTTTCAACCCCAATCGCGTGTATTGTGGGGCGATGATCATTTGCATTTTTCAGAATCCGAGCGTCTCCACATCCAAGGTCGTACAGAATACTTTCATTGGTCAAATGTAGGTGTTCTATAATTTGATTATTAATTTCGTCTGGAATTGGCACAAATGGTGCATCCGTATTAAAAATTGCAATGATTTGTGATACCAAAAAAAATCCAACACCAAAAACCATACAAACGAGAAATATACATACAAGAAATAAGATAATTTCCATTCTGTGCGCGATGAAGGGATTGAACCCTCGGCCTACCCCACGTCAAGGGGTCGCTCTACCACTGAGCTAATCGCGCATATTTTCTATTGTTTTTTCGCAAAACTTTCTTCCAATATATACCAATTTTCTTTGAATCGCAACATTACCACAATTGATTAAACACACACCTTTATAGTGTGGATAGGTTTTGGAATTTATTGTTCTTTTATCGATTGAAACTTTTTTAAATCTGTGGATTGGAACATTTAATTTTTTTGCCCAGTATTTTTTCATTTCATTTCCATTTTGATCTGCTCGAAGATGTAAATAAAAGCTAATTTTTTCAATATTTACTTTATAAATATTAAGTAAAATTTTAAGAAAAAAATTCAGAATCAAAGGATCAGTATTTCCCATACCAGTTTCAGAAGTTTTTTTGAAACCTTCTCCTAGGTATAATAATGCAAGTGCTAATTCAGTTATTTCTGTTTGATCTTTTATATTACTTAGTGTTTTTTCTGCTTCGCATTCTGCATATTTTAGACGATCTTCTTTTTGTTTATTGTGCCAAACCTTTGCAATTTCTCGCGCTTTTACAAGACCCATATTGTTTTTCTTTTCAAGTCTTTTCTTTTGGGATTCTGTTAGGTTAATATTTTTAAACCAACCACTTAATGTAGAACGGGGTATACTTAAATTTTTCTCAATATTTCTGATTGATTTTCCTTGTTTTCTAAAAAGGATTGCTTTGGATTTTAATTCGAACCACTTTGATTTCATAAATAAATGATATCATCAGTGGTTCGAATTTTCAATAACAAAATGTGTGGATAAACAATTTTTGATTGTAATTTTTGCATTTCTCTTGAAAAATGCTATAATATCGCAGTATTTATGGCCCTATCGTCTATCGGTTAGGACATAGCCTTTTCAAGGCTAGAAGCGCGGTTCGACTCCGCGTAGGGTCACTAGTTTGGGACTTGGATAAACTTTAATTATTTTGTGTGTAGCGACATATAAATATCCTCGAGTGCTTTCACAGCGTCGCCAGCAGCGATGTTGTTTTGGTGATAGAGTCCGTCGGTGCAGTCACCAGCTGCCCACATACCAGTAACTTCGGTTTGTTGGTTTGTAGGATTGACTGGAATTTGGCCGATTTCATTTAGATGTAAAACATTTTGTGCAAAAGAAGTTGTTGGAATAAGTCCGATTTCCACGAAAATTGCAGAGGCTTCAAGCTCGGTCGTCTCTTTTGTGGTTGCATTTTCATAGACAATACTTTTTACAAACTTATCACCTTTGATTTCCAGAGGAATTGCATTTGTAACAATCTTAAATTTTGGATTTTGTTTCAGTTTTTCAATTGTGATTTCGTCTGCTCTAAACTTTTCGCTTCGGTTCAAAAGTGTAACGCTTTTGCAGTATGCCAAAAGTTGTGCCGAGGATTCAAATGCAGCATTTCCTCCGCCGATTACCACAACATCTTGGTCTGCAAACAGAGGTCCGTCACAGGAAGCACAATAACTAATGCCTTTATTATCAAAATCCTCTGCGCCAATAATTGTAAGTTTTCGGCGAGTGCTACCTGTGGCAATGAGAACTGTGCGCGATGTGTATGAGTCGGCATTTGTTGTGACAACAAATTCACCCCCATTCTTCTCAATGTTTTGGGCTTTTTCTCCCTCTTTAATCTGGACATATTCGCCCGAATAAATTTCAAGATGTTTTTTGAGATTTTCAGCCAGATTTTTTCCGGAAATTTTGGGTGTTCCAATCCAGTTTTCTATTTCGTCGGAAACGATACTCTGTCCGCCAAAATCAGGTGTGACAAGCAGAGTTTTGAGTCTCTTTCGCCCAGCATATACGCCAGCGGCAACGCCAGCAGGTCCACCACCGATAATAATAAGATCGTAAGTCATTTGGATATTATAGCAACTTTTTGAAAATTAAAAAATAAAAAAATAGAAAAAATTGTTGGTATCCGAGCCAAAAGTCTGCGAATGAGGAAAAGGAGAATGCTTGTTATTTCTACTTGATTTTTGAGCGTCGGAGAAATGCTGGCACTGCACCCCATTCGTCATCATCCATATCTCCATTTTCACTTTTTTCCTCTCGTGGTTGCATTACTGGTACCGAGTTGTAGATTTTGCCTTTTTCCTCCGGAGCTTGTTCTTTTGGTTGAGCTATTGTTTGTCCAGTCTGAGCCGATTGGAACAGAGTTTTCTTTGTAAAGTTTTCTGGGAAGTTTGAAGCGATGACTGTGATTTTTACTTCACCTTTTTTGAGTTTTTCGTCGCGAACAGTACCAAATATAATTTTTGCATTTGGATCGACGGACTCTGTGATGATTTTGGCAGCATCCTGAATTTCAAACATTCCAAGGTCATCTCCGCCGGCGATTGAGAAGAGAACTCCTTTGGCGCCGTTGATTGAGACTTCGAGGAGAGGGGAATTGATAGCTGATTTTGCGGCTTCCTCAGCTCGTTTCTCGCCAGTCGCTGTTCCAATACCCATAAGGGCTGGTCCGGCATCAGCCATAACAGCCTTGATGTCTGCAAAGTCGATGTTGATGATACCAGGAGTTGTGATGAGATCGGAAATTCCTTCCACGGCTGATTTGAGTACATCGTCACACATTGCAAAGGCGTTGCGTGCGGTGGTCTCTTTGCTGATAGTTGAGAGGAGTCGATCGTTTGGAATAACAATGATGGCGTCAACGGCTTGGCGGAGTTCGTCGAGTCCGGCCTCGGCTATTTTCATTCTCTGTTGTCCTTCAAAGAAAAATGGTTTTGTGACAACTGCCACTGTGAGTGCTCCCATCTCTTTTGCAACTTTTGCGACTGTTGGTGCTGCACCTGTACACGTTCCACCACCAAGTCCACCGGCGATAAATACCATATCCGCACCTTTGAGGGCTTCCTGAATTTCTTCTTTGGTTTCCTCTACTGCGCGTCTGCCGAGCTCTGGATTCATACCGGCACCGAGTCCGCGAGTGAGGTTTTTACCGATATGAATTTTTCTTTTTGAAAGTGAGTGATGGAGGTCCTGCGAGTCTGTGTTGACGGCGATAAAATCAACTCCTCTGACTTTTGAATTGATCATATGGTTGAGGGCGTTCTTTCCTGATCCACCAATACCGAGGACTTTGATACGTGCGAATGCTTCTACTTCTGGTTTTATTTGAGGCATAGTGTTGTGATAAATGGTTAATATTTGCTTATCTTGTAGGCGTATAATATCAGAAAAGCGGGAAAATAAAAACAATTGACCTAAGGCACCTTTTGTATCTCTATTTTTACCAAATTTCCTTACTTTTCCACAGATTTTTGGGGTGGTTGCATAAAAAGAGTCGTTGTGGTTTAATAAACAGTGGAATGAATCAGGCAGAATTGAGTCATGAGATCGACCTTGCTCTGCAACAGCAAGGATTCGTACTTCCTGACGATATGCAGGAAGATTTTAAGAGGGACGAGGAATTGGTAACCGGTAACGGTAACCATTTCCAAAAGAGGCCGGGTGGCACCTCCATGCACCTGACCCACGTTTCTCGGTCTAACCGGCCGGTGATTGTTCACCCGCCGAATATGGACGAAATTGCTTGTGACGATCAGCCGCAGTTTGGTATGTCTAGGCCGGCGATCGAATATTTGGGGATCCTTCTCAAGTCTTTGTCTCGCGACGAACGTCGCGTAGTAAAGGCTCTCTTTTTGAAAAAGTATGGCGAAGAAATTGTCGCCGAACAGATGGGAATTTCTGTTCGTGAAGTCAAGCAGTTTGCACTGCTTGGACTTCACCACATGAGAGAAATGGCTGACAAGCTCGAGCTGACGCTCGACTAAGTCGACCAAAAGAAAAGGAATAATAACCGACCGGCGCACAATCTGTGTAGCCGGTCTTTCATTTGGCTGAATTTTACGAGCTAGTGTTATGGTAAAAACTTTTGAATGAAATTTTTTATGATTTCAATGATTTGAATTGGAGTCGGTTTAATACCCGGTGTGAGTTCGTCGGAAAAGCCGAGAATACAGAGTCCGTAGGCAACCGCCCATGTAGAATCTTTTATTTTATTTTTCTCTCCACCAATACTGATTGATGCGATTCTGGACGGAAGTTTGAGTGCTGTTTTGGCAAAATCTTCTATCATCCCGATACTTCCACCTCCACCTGTGATAAAAATGCCGGCAGGCAACAGCCCATTTCTGCCGATTTTTTTCAGATGATTTTCGATGAGCTCAAACATATCAGAAAGTCTGGCCTGAATGATTTCATCCAATTTCTTTTTTGAAAATGATCCACCGGTGCTACCGATTTTGATACTCTCTGCTTCCTCCAAAGGAATCTTGAGGCCGAGCGCGATGTCGTTTGTGATGTCGTTGGAGCCAATCGGGAAGACCTCGAGGGATACCGGTATGTTGTTTTCAAACACGACGATAGAAATAGTCTCAGCACCAATGTTGGCCAGAACACAGCCAGCCATTTTTTGGTTTTTGGAAAGGGTGACAAAGCTCGCGGCGAGTGGGGAAGCCATAACATCTACTACGGTGATTCCGGCATCCTCGACTGCTTGCATGAGATCGCCCAGATGTTGTTCGAGGCAGGTTACAAAAAGCATTTTTATTTCGAGCTTGGCACCTTTCATTCCGAGAGGACTCTTTGCAAGGACGGCCTTGCCATCAACTTTGTATGACAGGGGAATTGGATGTAACACGTGCCTGTTTTGAATGAGTGGCACAGGAATGTCTTGTGTACAAATATCTTCAATTTTTTTGAGGTCGAGCTCGGTAATTTCGAGGTCGGCACGGCTGGTCATTATGCTTGCTACGTTTGTGATTGCTTGGAGACCAATACCACCGACGGAAATGTAGGCTTTGTGGATTTTCATTCCGGAACTTTTTTCGGCCATTCTAACTGCCATTTGAATACTCTGTGTGACATCAGCGACATTTATAATATATCCGTGACGCAAACCTTTTGATTCAGAAAAACCGGTACCGATGATTTTGTACTCTTTTTTTCCTTCGGTTCTCACGAGTTCAGTCACAACCACTTTGACTTGGTATGTACCGATATCTATTCCAACTGTAGTGTTGCGTAGCATAATAGAGAGATAAAAACTTTGAAATCAAGATACGATTTCAAAACAACTAAACACCAAACTTCTTGCGAAGTGCTGTTTCAGCTCTCTCCATTCTACTACCATGTTCCATTCCTTTCAAATGCACAAGACCGTGGATAAATAGAAATGCAATAAAATTATCAAATTCACGATCAAATTTTTTTGCATCCTGTTTTGCTTTTGCGAGACAGATGAAAATTTCTCCTTCATTTTTGTCATATTCAAAACTCAAAATGTTTGTCGGATTATTTTTTCCGCGGTATGTGTTGTTTATGTTTTGAGACTGTTTTTCTCCGACAAAAACCAGACTGAGTGAATACTTTTTACCCAGAGCTTTTTCTTTTATGAGTGCAAAAGGCACGCGAGGGAGCGTGCTTTTTGTTGTGTTAGTTATGGTAAAGTTTTCCGCAACCATTTTATTTCTTTCCTCGAGGAGTGAATTCTGCCATTTTGCCCATTTTGATGAGCTCGGTCACTTCTTCTCGACGTTTCAAGACTTTGAGCGTTTTCTTTTTCTTGACGTACTCAGAGAGTTTTCGTGATGAATATCTGATACCTCGAATTCGTGGCAACACGCCAGAACCTTGGACACGTTTTGTAAAGCGTCGTATCAAATTGACGTTATTTTCGTTGCTGTTTTTGACTACTTCTGCGTTTATCATATGGGTGCAATACTACCAAATTATGCTTATTTTTGCAAGGTTTAGGCTCCGACCAAGCTCCTTTTACAGAAATGTTCTGAGGAAGTCAGCTAGTTCGTGTGTAAAAACCGTCTCTTGGCATCGTGTGGAGATGTTTCTAACGACCACGCTGTTTTCGATGGCTTCTTTTTGGCCGATGATGAGAACGTGGGATGCGCACATATATTCAGCACCGGAAAGCTGTCCGGTAATCTTGTCTTTGGTTATTGAATGATACACAGGTATTTTACTTTTTCGCAGTGTCTCAACCACGTTGAGTGCTTTGAGTTTTGCTGTTTCGCCGAGTTGGACCAAATAGAATTTTGGTTTCTTGATATTTTTTATAATCACTTTTTTATTAAATTTTGGATTCTTTTTTACAACAATAGTCATTCCACAACTTGGAATCTCTCTTTTCATTCCGATTTTTTTGGCGAGGTAGTTGTATCTGTATCCATAGGCGAGTAGAATGCCGTCCTCTTTTTTGTCTACTGCCTGACGAATCTCAAAAACAGTGTGTGATGCAAATGATCTGTTTGAAAAGATAGTTGGTTTTATTTTGTATGGAATTTCGAAGGCCTCAATGAACTCGAGCACTTCTTTGAAATAGACCCTGCTGAGTTCCGAGAGTGAGCCGATTGTTTGTGGAGCACTTTTTATAAATTCATTGTTTTCCTCCAAGTTTTCCTTGAGAAATACATAATGATTTTTCTTGAATTCCTGTTTTGCTTTTCCGGAAAGTAGTCCGCTATTCTTGCGGAAGTATGATCCAATATCTCGTTCAAATTTTCCAGCCGATTCCTTGTCTCCGATTGTGTTGATGTCGAGGTACAAATCTTTGTAGCCCATATCGGAGAGAATCGCCATACCGGCTTTTATCATAAGGGCTTCGCTTGTGCTTTTTGCACTGCCCATAATTTCAAACCCATACATTTCCTCGTTTGATTTTTTGCCGACACTGCTCCCTTTGAGTGGTCGTTTGAAATGAATGAGAAGTGGTTGTGCTTGTGAGGCGAGATTTTGTTCGGTGTACCATCGCGTCAAAGCGACTTTCTCCTCTGCATCGCCGATATGATCAAATTCTTTGAATTGTTTTGCTTTGGAAATATCGTCCGCTGTGATGTGTGGAGGTTTGACGACGGTAAATCCATAGTGTATTGCGATTTCTCCGACTTTGTCACATTCTGTGGCGAGATACGAAACAGAGCTTTTCTGCATTTCTTTTTTTGACATGGTAGTGGTTAATGATTACTTATCGTTTCCTGGTAATACTCCTATTTTTGACAATGGGTAGAGTCTCAAAATCGGTCTGCCAAGGATATCACTTTTTGGCAAAATTCCCCAAGCTCGCGAGTCAAAACTCTCCGCACGATTGTCTCCCATAGCAAAATATTCATCCGGTCCGAGTGTTTTCTGGAAATTGGTATCTATTGTATGTGTCACATATGACTGGTCAATGGTAAAGCCGGTTGGATTTTCAGTATTTGTAATTTTTACGGTGTTTCCCTGTGCGGTAATTGTGTCTCCTGGCAAACCAATAATACGCTTGATAAAGTTTTTCGATGTATCGAGTGGATATTTGAATACAACAACCGAGTTTCTCGCTGGCTCGTTAAACCGATAGCTGAGTTTGTCCACAATGAGATAGTCACCGGTTTTGAATGTTGGGTCCATTGATGCGCCATCTACGATGTATGGCTCTGCAACAAAGATACGAAAGGGGAGCACGATTCCGAATGCGATAATGCCAAAAATAATCACCTCCTTTACTATTGTTTTTACAATCTGCGATTTTGTCTTGGGCACGTTTTGTTCTTCGTTCATTTGTTTAAAAATTGATTAAAATTAAACTGCATTATACCGCAAATGTCCATTTGACACAATATATTTTTGTATTTTGTAATTTTTTTCAAAAAAACGACGATTTGTGATAGAATAATGGAACTATGGCATCATACATTTTTGTAGGTTTGGGCAATCCTGGTGAGGAATATGAAAACACGCGTCACAACACGGGGCGACTTTTGCTCGAGTGGTTTGGCAAAAGCCAGTCTGCTGAATGGAAGTTTGATAAAAAGCTCAGTGCACAGGTGGCAAAAATAAAGCTCGGCAAGTCCACAGCGACTCTGGTAAACCCCGATACCTTTATGAATAACTCCGGCAAGTCGGTAAAGTCTCTCATAACTTCAGTTAAAGGTGCAGAAAAACTTATCGTCATTTATGATGACCTTGATTTACCTTTTGGCTCATCAAAAATTTCTTTCAACAAGTCCTCTGGCGGACACAAAGGTTTGGAATCAATCATTAAAACCCTCAAAACCGAAAAATTCGCTCGCATTCGCATTGGCATTTCGCCAACTAGTCCGACCGGCAAGCTCCGCAAACCTCAAGGCGAGGAAGCAGTAATGAAAGTCATTATGGGTAAATTCAAACCCGAAGAAGTCCTCACACTCAAAAAACTTTCCAAAAAAGTAAACAGCGCCCTCGAAACTTTTGTGTCAGATGGGATAGGAAAAACAATGACAGAGTTTAATTAATTATCATCATATTAATTTATGGAAAATCAAAATATGTTAGTGGTGGGTGATCAAAAAGTTTCTAGAGTTCCGTATTACCTAATTGCTTTGGAAATATTATTTCCAATCTTGTTCCTTTGTTATGTTATCTGGGATATTTCAGTACACGGTATACTAGGCAATTCTTCAGACGCATTATTGTTTAAATTATGTGTTATACTCTATGTAATTTTAATTATTCTCAGTACCATCTATTCATTATTTAAAATAGCAAAGTGTAGAAAGAAAACACCAACAAGATTTTGGTTACTTTTAGTTATACCGTTTTTACTTTGGATTGTGACTTATACAATCATTTATCCTCACTTTTTACTAAAATAAAAATTCATCGAGACAAAATTTTCCCAAGACATTGCGCAGGAAATTAGAAAACAACGACGAACGGAAAGAAGCCTGAAGCACTCAACCCCTCTGCAAGAAGGGGCGAGCAAAGCGAGTTTGCGAGAAGGCTCTGGAGTGAGGACGATTGTTTTCTTGATTTCCGAGCATAGCAAAAGCCCCAGTAGGGCTTTATGCGTGTCTCGGAAAAGTTTTGTTGAGAAAAGTTTTTTATTTTTCCTCCTTCTTTACAAAACTGAGTGTCATTTTTTGTTCCTTTGCGTCAAACAAAGTGATCTTGAATTTGTATGATTTGCCGAGCTCGAGTGATGAGTGAAGTTTTTCGTCACTTCCAAATTCTGAAATGTGTACCAAACCAGCGATACCTTCCTCTATACTTGCAAGTGCGCCGTGTTTGTTGAATTTGATGACGACACCTTCGACAACATCATCTTTTTTGTATTTCTTCTCAGCATCTTTCCATGGATTTTCCTTGAGTGCTTTGATAGAAAGAGAAATTTTGCCGTCTTTGATTTCGATAATTTTAACTTTGACTTTCTCGCCGATTCGGAAGAGAAGCTTTGGATTTTCTACGAGTGCCCAGTCGATTTCTGAAATGTGTACCAAACCTTCCAAACCTTCCTCGATTTTGACAAAGACTCCAAAGTCTACCATACCGGTAACTTCGCCAGTGAGCTCGTCGCCGACAGAGTATTTGCCGATAATGTTATCTTTGTTTTTCTGTTCTGGATTTTTCTCAGAGAAAATAAGTTTACCTTCCTTTGGAGAAACGCCGATAATAGCAACTGAAATTTTCTGGCCAACGAGTTTTCGGAGTTCATCCAAAATTCTGTCCTTGTCGCCGTCAGCTACGCGAGGATAGTGTTCTGTCTTGAGCTGGGATGCTGGAAGGAATCCAGAAATGCCTTGCCACGAGAGAATGAGACCTCCTTTGTTTGCTTCTTGTACTGGAAGCTCGAATATTTTCTTGTCGCGAATAGCGTCTTCTGCCTCGCTCCAAATGAGTGCCTGGCGAGCCTCCTTGAGAGAGACTTCGATGTAGCCCTCTTTGTTTGAAAGAGAGACGACTTTGCCGGCGATTGTGTCACCAACATTTATCTTTTTTATAATATCTCGCGCATTGATGTACTCACGACCAAAAATAATACCGGTACCAAATGGTGGCACGTCAATAAAGACTCGCGCCTTTTCTATGCCGATAACTTTGCCTTCGATAACATCATCAACTGATGGGGGAGTCGCACTGTCGTTTAAGATCTGTGTCATTACTCCACCTTTTTTGCTAAGTTCCAGAGAGCTTTCCTCGTCGAGAACTTTTTCTACTTCTTTTGTTGTCATTTAGTATATGTGTGTCGGATGGCCTTGTTTTCTAAGAAATTTTTGGAACAAAAATTTACTATGTAACCAGTCCTCCTTTTGAGGGTGGTGAAAACAGGTTTAACATCTCCCACGGCTGATAATATACAGGCACAGATTATACAGCATTATTGATATTTTACATACTTGACAATATGGTGTATTGTGGTGTATAATTAAAACAGGAGGAATACATGCCACTATACACGGTTGCGCTGGTCCTGGGCCTTTGTACGGCCCTCTGGCCAGTTCGGCCAGATTATCCCGCGAACAGCGGGTGGAGGATGGCGGGAATGGTCAACGCCATCGTCAACGCATTCCTCATCGGGCTGAGATTCTGGTAGGATTTCCGGCTCGGGGGTCGCGCTCTGTGAGGCGACCTTTTTTTGTATATAAAAAATCTTATACTGAGCTTGACTTTTTGAAATAATATGATATGTTTTGTTGTGGAGGAAGACGTATGTTGATGAGAATCGTGCTCGGGGCCCTTTGCGGGCTCGAGCTTTTTGGAGCCTATATTTTTTTTGAAAAGAGCTGGACATTGAATGGTCCGCACTCTTTCATTCTTTTTTTATTCGGTCTTATGTGTTTATTTTGCGTCATTCTGACGGTGAAAATTGCACACAGCCGGAACTGAGGTTTTTTGATGGGTCGCGCTCTGTGAGGCGACCTTTTTGTTATGGGAAAATTAAATTTGACAAATAGCTATTTATCTGGAGAATAAGTTTTGGAAAACATATGTCCAGACTGAGAATTAAAAAAAGAGAGCTTCACTCTCGTGTGAAAGATTCCTCGAATATTTTGAGGAGAGGTTGGGGTGCTTTTAAAGGCCTGGTATTTGTATTTGTGTCTATATTGGGAATTTTTCTTATCGCGCTGTTGTTCTCGCATCAATAACGAGTCACATTAATTTTCATACGTTTTATTTTGCTTCCTGTCTAGAAAACACTCAGTGTTTGTTCTAGCGGGAAGTTTTCTTTTATCAAAAAATTTTGTCCCTCCCGAGTCGGAATTATATAAAAATATGGTCGTTTTACTCCTTATTTTTATATGATATACTGACGGTATTATGATCATCACATATCACGGCGTTGATTTTTTCAAAGTTTCCTTTGGCGACACAACACTCGCGGTCAATCCGGTTTCAAAAGACTCGGCTATCAAAAGTGCTCGGTTTGGCAGTGACATTACTTTGATTTCTATAAACAGTCCGGAGCACAATGGCTCGGATGTGACTTCGCGTGGAGACAAAGAGTCGTTTGTTATCAGAGGTCCCGGCGAATACGAGGTGCAGGGAGTTTTCATAAAAGGCTTTCTCTCAAAATCAAACTACCCTTCGACAGGCTCAGGGCAAGCAGTGGTTGAGAGGATCAATACTATATATACTGTATCGCTCGAAGGAATGAACCTCTGTTTTCTTGGCGCTCTCGGCGATGACAAGATTTCTGCGGAGACCAAGGAAGCGATTGACGGTATTGATATTCTGTTTGTGCCGATCGGAGGCGACGGGGTGCTCGATCCGGCTACGGCGCACAAGCTGGCTGTACAATTTGAACCAAAAATAATTATTCCAAGTCATTTCGGCGACGTGGGAGACAAAAATGCACTCAAAACATTTCTCAAGGAAGCTGGCGAGGACGTAAAGCCGATGGACAAGCTGACAATCAAGAAAAAAGATTTGGAAGGAAAGGAGGCGGATATTGTGGTATTGGAACAAGTCTAGAAATTATTTTTTCATTTTTCAGGTAATAAATTTTTTGTTTTCGAAAACCATTCGCAGACTTTTGACTGAAATGTTAATACTTTTTTCTAGCCGTGAGCGTTTAGTCCTGTGTAACAAGGACCGACTGAAAGGAGTCCGCGGAAGGCAGAAAAAAGTATTCTACATTTCACAAAAGGCGAGGACGGTTTGAGGAAACAAAAAATTTAATTTCAATGGAACTTCTAGAAAACATAAAACAAAAGCCAGCAAAGACAAAAAAGATGATTGCTTTTTTGTGTGCGCTTACATTTGCCGGGCTCATTTTTGTTGTGTGGTTATCTGTGCTGTATCCGGATTGGAAAGCGAGTCAGACAAATGAAGCAAAAGTAACAGCAAAAGAACCGAGCCCACTTTCAACATTTTCCGATATGATATCAGGATCACTTCGCGGGATTAGCGGAGAAGTCAAAAATATTTCCACAGCCATTTCGGCATTTACACAAGTGACACAAGGGAATCCAGATCAGGCAACGACAACATTGCAAAACCTACAAATCTTATCCACATCAACAGATAGTACACTCTCAACCTCAACTCCGGTAAATAACTAGAAGTTCGTATTCAATTTTCATTATTTTCTGCTTTTTGGAACATTGCGCAGACCGACGGGTCGAGCACGAAGAAATTCGCCAGCAGGCGAATATTCTGTTTCCAAAAAGTAGGAAGTAATGAAAGTTGATATGTAAGAATATCCGTGTCCAAAAACATATTCTGGAAGGAATTTTGGCTTTGAATCCGAAGGGGATATATGCTATAATACCTCTATATTTTTATGGCAAAAAAAGACCCAGAAGAGGTGAAAATCCCAGAAAGAGTCAATGTTATTTCGCAAGAAATCACTGACGAAATGAAGAAATCTTTTATTGATTACGCGATGTCTGTTATTACAGATCGTGCTCTTCCTGATGTGCGTGACGGACTCAAGCCAGTGCACAGACGTATTTTGTATGCGATGAATGAGAACAGTCTGACTGCAAACGGCAAGACTCGAAAGTCAGCTACAGTTGTCGGTGCCGTGATCGGAGATTACCATCCACACGGTGATGTTGCTGTGTACGACTCGATGGTCAAAATGGCACAGGATTTCACAATGCGATATCCACTCATTATTGGGCAAGGAAACTTTGGCTCGATCGACGGAGATCCTCCAGCTGCGTACCGATACACCGAAGCAAAAATGTCCAAGCTCTCAGCCGAACTTCTTCGTGATATCGAAAAAGAGACAGTTGATTTTATTCCAAACTACGACGGTACAAAAAAGGAGCCGAGAGTATTGCCGACACGAGTTCCAAACTTACTGTTAAACGGTACACTCGGTATTGCTGTAGGTATGGCAACAAACATTCCTCCGCACAACTTGGGTGAAGTGATGGATGCTGTAGTGCACCTTGTAGACAACAAAGACGCAACGACCGAAGACCTCTTGCAGTTCGTGAAAGGCCCCGATTTTCCTACTGGCGGACTGGCATTCAATCAAAAAGATATTGCGCATGCATATGCGAGCGGAAAAGGTGGTGTAGTGACACGTGGTGTTGCAGAAATTGTAGAGACAAAAGCTGGCACATTTCAGATTGTGATTACATCGATCCCTTACCGAGTAAACAAAGCAAATCTCATAATGAAAATTGCAGAGCTTGTCCGCGACAAAAAAATTGACGGCATCAAGGCAATGCGAGATGAGTCGGCAAAAGATATTCGCATCGTGATTGATCTCAAAGGCGGAGGACATCCGCAGAACATTTTAAATTATCTATACAAACACACTCAGCTCGAGGAGCCATTTCACTACAATGTCGTGGCACTCGTAAACGGTGTACCAGAGACATTGTCACTCAAAGGAATTTTGAGTGAGTTTATCATTCATAGAAAGGATGTTGTAAAACGACGCACGGAATTTGATCTGAGAAAGGCACTTGAACGAGAACACATCTTGCTTGGTCTCAAAAAGGCGCTCGATCATATTGATGCAATTATTAAACTCATCAAATCGTCAAAAGATACTCCGGAGGCACATCGAAATTTGATGAAGGAATTTAAATTCTCTGCAATTCAGGCGACAGCTATTTTGGAAATGAAGCTCCAGCGACTCGCGGGTCTCGAGAGAAAGAAAATTGAGGACGAACTCAAAGCGGTACAGGACCTCATCAAGTCACTCAAAGAAATTTTGGAAAGTCCAAAGAAAATTCTCGGAATTATAAAAGACGAGTGTAAAGAAATAAAAGAAAAATACGGCGACGAACGCAAAACACGCATTATCAAAGGTAGTGTGCAGGTGCTTTCCGTCGAAGATCTTATTCCAGACGAGGAAAATGCACTCGTGCTCACAGCTGGTGGATATATCAAACGCACAAACCCCGATGAATTCCGCAAACAAAAACGTGGGGGAGTTGGTGTGGTTGATTTGGATACAAAGGAGGAGGATTTCGTAACAAATCTTCTCATTGCATCAACACACAGTGATCTCCTATTCTTTACTGACAAAGGCAAGGCGTACCAGACAAAAATGTATGACATTCCAGAGGGGCGTCGAGCAACACGAGGCAAGTCAGTGATGAATTTCTTGCCACTTTCAGAGGGAGAAAAAATCACATCTATTTTGCCAATGCCAAAGGAGGTCAAAAAATCCGATGCATCACTTATGATGGTGACAAAACAGGGTGTTGCCAAGAAATGCAGTGCAGCAAGCTTCCACGATGTACGTATTTCAGGAATTATTGCTATCAAACTCGACGCGGGTGACGCACTCATTTCCGCATCATTTGTCAGCAAAAAAGACACAATGATTGTTGTGACGGAAAAAGGTCAAGCAATACATTTCAAAGAGGGTGATATTCGTGAAATGGGCAGAACAGCAATGGGTGTTCGTGGAATTCGACTTGGCAAGGGTGACTGTGTTATTTCTGCCGAGCCGGTACTCAATACGTGGGATAGTCCAACGCTCATGGTTATTTCCGAACACGGTTATGGCAAAAAGTCTGATATTGACGAATACAAAATCCAAAATCGCGGTGGATCGGGTATCAAAACTGCAAAAGTTACTCCAAAAACAGGCAAACTTATTTCTGCAAAAGTATTTGAAAGTGATGAGGCTGAAGTGGTGGCAATTTCCAAAAAATCTCAAGTTATCCGTGTTGATGCAAAAGAAATTCCAGTACTTGGTCGTCAGACACAAGGTGTGCGCATAATGAAACTCCGCGATGGCGACGCGATAGCATCTCTCATCTGCCTCTAATCAATATGGCAAGGACCGTCCTTGCCATATTGTTAAATTAATAAAAACAAAGTGATTTACTTTATAACGGGAAATAAAAATAAATTTTTGGAAGTTAAGTCTATTTTGACCGATATAGAACAGATGGATATTGATTTGCCGGAAATTCAAGAAATTGATCCAAAGGAGGTTGTAAAAGCAAAACTATTAGAAGCATTAAATCACAAGGATGCTGAATTTATTGTTGAGGATACATCATTATATTTTGATTGTCTAAATGGTTTGCCCGGACCACTTATCAAATGGTTTATGAAAAAGCTTGGAAATGAAGGATTGTTCGATTTGGTAAATAAAATGGGCGGTACAAATAAAGCCCAAGCAAAAACTATTATAGGTTATGCAAAGAATAGGGAAGATATTTATTTTTTTGAGGGTGTTACTGAAGGAGAAATTGTTGTGCCAACAGGGGAGACAAATTTCGGATGGGATCCAATTTTTAAACCCGATGGGTTCAGTAAAACTTTTGCAAAGATGACTTTAGAAGAAAAGAGTTCAATAAGTATGCGTCGTAAAGCGATAGAAAAACTAAAAACATTTCTCTCTGAAGACTAACTAATAATTGGCAAGGGCCGTCCTTGCCACATGGTCTTTATTTGAAATTGCACGCATGGTTTCTTCTTCGAAACCTTTTGATTTTCCAAAAATTGATTTTAGAAAATCAGTGTTAGTTATTACAAGTTGTCTGTCAGTAGTATAGTCATTATAACTGCTCCATTCATATTCTCCTGGTAATTTTGCAAGGCCATCTTTTATCGGATTCATATGTATATAAGCGGATGTCCATATTAATTGGGGGTCATCTTCTATCATGATGGCTTTGAATTTATCCTGAAATACATGACCAACCCTATTATATTTTTTATTAATATACATAGAAAAACTTGTGCATACTTTTGATATAAATTTTGAGATGGATTCGTCTTTGTTTTGTTCTATAAGTAAATGAAAGTGGTTTGGCATCAAACAGAAAGAATGTAGTTTATAGTTATTTTTATTTGTCTCAGAAATCCTAATTCGTGAAAAGGGAACAGAGAGTAAAGACTGCTTGTTTAATTCGTCTGGCTCATAACCAAGTGCTAAACCAATTCTAAAAAGAAAAACCCTATAATCTTGATCATCCTCGAAAATTTTATCCTTATTGTTTCCTCTATTGAAAACATGATAAATATTTCCAGGAGCAAATTCTTTGTAGTCTCTATTTTTCACAGATTAATTATACATGGCAAGGACCGTCCTTGCCAATTTTTTGATGATGGAGGGGTGCGTTTTTGGTCTGGGTAATATATAATTGATTTATATTTATATTTTATAAACATATGAAAACAATTCCACGTTCAATTGAAGAAATACGAAAATCACGAGGGCCGATTAGAAACGTTAATATTGAGCACAAAGAAGCTCTGACACGACTGGAAAAGTTTGCTGTGTGGGTGACTGAAAACATTGGCACAATGGGTTTCTTTTTCTTTATTCTTGCATTTAATGCCTGTTGGATTGCGTGGAATGTTTTAGCTCCACAAGAAATGGTGTTTGATCCGGGGTGGAGTTTTCTCGTTCTCCTTTTTATAAACAATATCCTCCAAATTCTTTTTATGCCCCTCATTATGGTGGGACAAAACTTGCAAGGACGACATTCCGAGGCACGTGCCGAGGCTGATTTCGAAGTTAATACAAAAGCCGAGGAAGAAATTGAGACAATTTTGATCCATCTTGAAAACCAAAATGATATAATGGCTGAAATATTGGAGAAACTAGAGAAAAAATAAAATGAATCCTGATGCAAGTAAAAAAGTCATTATTTGTGATTTGGACGGGACATTGGCCCGCAGTAAATCTGCGCTCGAGTCGAGTATGGCGTCCGTTATAAGTGATATTTTGATTACTCACAGGTTTGTCGTAATTTCCGGCGGAGCATTTCCTCAGTTTCAAAAGCAATTTTTGTCACATCTTGTCTCTAGCTCGGAAAGATTAAAAAATCTCTACCTTTTTCCAACAAATGGTAGTACGTGTTATGTCTATGACGTGAGTACGTCTGAATGGAAACAGCTGTATGACGAACGCCTCACTCCCGAAGAAAAGAAAAAAATATATACTGCACTTGATATTGCTCTTGCAGAGACAAACATTGATCTTGGGACAAGTTACGGAGAAAGAATAGAAGACAGAGGCGGACAGATTGCTTTTTCTGCTCGTGGGCAAGAGGCTCCAATAGAAGTCAAAGAGGTGTGGGATCCGGACCAGGCGAAACGCAAGAAAATTGTCGAGGTTTTGATGCGAGAAATTCCAGAATTTGAAATAAAAATTGGTGGAGCAACAACGATAGATATCACACATAAAGGGATAAACAAAGCATATGCAATGCGAAAAATTTTTGAATATCTCAATGTAGGAAAAGAAGATGTTGTGTTCATCGGAGACGCTATTTTCCCGGGAGGAAATGATTTTGCGGTAACGCAGACTGGTGTTGAGTGTATAAAAGTCTCAGGACCAAAGGAGGCCGAGCAGATTCTCGAAAGATATACACAGCCTTAATTCTTTTGGTAGTAAATATGTGTTAAAATATGCGTATGAATTCCAAAAAGCTGTCCTTTCCGTGGGGAACAGAAGATTTGTTCGTATTAAATACGCCGGTGACGGTGAAGTTTTTGTACGTGAAAAAAGGTGAGGCACCAAGTTTGCAATATCATCATCATCGCGAAGAGTTTTGGCGAGTAGTGAGCGGTAATCCAGAACTGACTATTGGAGCAGAAAAAGCTGTGGCACATCCTGGCGAAGAATTTAATATACCAAAAGAAACTCAGCACAGAATTTCGGCTACCACTGATGATGTTGTTGTTCTAGAGATTTCTACCGGCGAATTTGATGAGGCAGATATTATTCGTCTCGAAGATAAATATGGTCGAATAACCAGTTAATTTTTTCATATGAAAAAAGTTCTCAAAAAGCCCAAAAAAATATCCGGAATACCGCTCTCGGTGGTTGCTACATCGGACAAGGTTTTTATGTTGTCTCGTGAGAACAAAAAAACTACAGCGTCACTTTTTCTTTCGTGTAGTACAAATGGAATCGATTTTGAAGATGAAAAAAAGCCGGTCAAGATAGAAATTTCTAGCACAAAAAAAGAAAATATAAAAAATTGTGAAAATTTTTCCATATCGTCAACACCGACTGCTTTTATTTTGACTTATGTTAGAAAAGGCAAGAAAAAAGAGGGGAATATGTTTGTTGTCGCTAGGTCAAAAGATTTGCACGTATGGTCAGTTAAATCTGAAGTGTCAGTCGGAGACTCTACTCGAGCCACCGTTTTGTACAACAAAACTCTTGATATGTTTGAGATGTACAGAGATGGTTTGTTTGTCAAACATCAGCATACACGCAGTTTGATGACGTGGAAAGATAGACCATCACTCCTATTTACATCTCGATATGGAATGTTTGATAACGACAATGTCTCTGTTATCGGTTCTCTCGTGACGAGTCAGGGAATATTTTTGTCATATGGTGCATCTGCAAAAAACGGAACATATTCACTTCTCCAAGTTGGTGGTGTTTTGTTGGACGCGAGAGATCCAAAACGCGTGTTATGGCGATCCGAGACTCCGCTCTGGCAAGGAATGGTAGAACTCAAAAATGAAAAGACACATATTTTTCCAATTGGTTTTGTTTCGTTCAAAGGAATTTTTATTGTTTACTATGCACAAGGTCAAAATCTGATTCTTGCAACATTTCCAGCTCTGTTCAAACAATCTGAACTTCCACAATACAGAATTCTCAAAAAATCAAAAAAGAATCCAATTATTGAGCCGAGAGAAAATCACGAGTGGGAGATACAGGGCACATTTAATCCAGCTGTGTTTCAAGATGAGGAGGGTGTGGTGCATCTGTTGTACAGAGCGCTCGGTAGTGATGGAATTTCTCGTGTTGGGTATGCACAGAGTAAAAATGGTACATCATTTACGAAACGTTTGCCGTATCCTGTCTACCAGCCGTCACGTGGGTATGGGATGCCTGATATTCGAACTCATCACGGACCGACAGTGTATCACCCAGCGTATTACACATCAGGTGGAGGTTGGGGAGGCTCTGAGGATCCACGTGTTGTCAAAATTGATGACACACTCTATATGATATATGTGGCATTCGAAGGGTGGCATTCCGTGCGTATGGCGGTTACATCAATTTCGATCGAGGATTTTCACAATGGAAAATGGAATTGGAAAAAACCAATTCTTATTTCGCCGATTGGTGAAGTAAATAAAAATTGGCTTTTGTTTCCAGAAAAAATAAGTGGCAAGTTTGCGATTTTACATAGCATTACACCAAAAATTCATATCGATTACGTTTCTGATTTGGAAGATTTTAATAAAGGCAAAATAATAAAAAGCTCCGCACCACAAGGTGGCAGAGAGGATTTTTGGGATTTCAAAGTCCGTGGTGCTGGACCTCCACCTATCAAAACATCTCTTGGTTGGCTTATGCTCTACCATGCGACCGAAAAGAGAGAACCAAACAAATATAAGCTCGGTGCAATGATTCTCGATCTCAAAGATCCAACAAAAATTTTGTATCGATCAAATCATCCGATTTTGTATCCAGATATGTGGTATGAGAATGAAGGTAAGCCAGGGGTTGTGTATGCGTCCGGCGCGATTGTAAGGGGGGACGATTTGTATGTGTACTATGGTGGTGGCGACAGGGTTGTGTGTGTTGCCACGACGCCACTAGGAAAGCTTCTTGAATATTTGAAAACAGGTAAGCCAGATAATTACACTCTGCAGAAAGCAGATGTGCCGATAGAATAAATTTTTACATAATAAAACAGAACATCTATGTACGTAGTCAAAAGATCAGAACACAATCCAATTCTTGTTCCGTGCTCGGATCATCCATTTGAAAGTTACTCGGTATTTAATGGCAATCCAATAAAAGTTGGATCAGCCGTCCATTTGCTTTATCGTGCACAGTCACTGCCGGAGAGATTTGAAAATAATCAATTTTCTTTGTCGGTTATTGCGCGTGCAAAAAGTACTGACGGAATTCATTTCAAAGATAGGGAAGTTTTTATTTCTCCAGAATATTCGTGGGAGAAATATGGATGTGAAGATCCACGGGTTACAAAAATCGACGGTAAATATTTTATTTTCTACACAGCTCTTTCTGTTTTTCCATTTGGACCAAAGGGGATTAAAGTTGGTGTGGCGATAAGCAAGGATATGAAGATGATTTCCGAAAAACATCCAGTTACGCCGTTCAATGCAAAAGCGATGACGCTTTTTCCGGAAAAAATAAATGGTAAATACGTAGCACTTCTCACAGTCAACACTGATATGCCACCATCGCACATCGCACTTGCAGAATTTACTAAACTCGAGGATATGTGGTCAGAGAAATATTGGGAAAAGTGGTATGCAGAAATTGAAAAACATACACTCGAAATTCCTAAACTTGACTCGGATCATATAGAGGTTGGCGCGTGCCCAGTCAAAACAAAAGATGGTTGGCTTGTTGTATTTTCCCAAGTACAAAAATATGGTTGTCCTGACAAAGTTTTTGGTATTGATGCTGTGTTGCTCGATCTCAAAAATCCAAAAAAAGTGGTCGGCAAAACTCGTGGACCACTCCTAACTCCACACGAACAATATGAAATGTACGGCACAGTTCCCGATACGATTTTCCCGAGCGGAGTGATAATAGAAAAAGATATTCTGCGAATTTATTACGGAGCAACAGATACCACTATTGCAGTGGCAGATGTCACATTGAAACAGCTTATTGAATCAATGAAATTTCCATACAAAGAAATTGGTTTCAAGCGACAGACACCAGGGGCACTTCTCACTCCACGCAAAACAAAAGCATGGGAGGCAAAAGCTATTTTCAATCCGGCAGCTATTGATATTCGTGGAATAGTCAGAATTTTGTATCGCGCAATGTCGGAGGATAATACATCTGTAGTCGGATATGCAGAAAGTAAAAATGGCACAAACATAGATTATATTTCAGATGAACCGATTTACACCCCGCGAGAAAGTTTCGAACAAAAAAGAATTCCGGGAGGAAACTCCGGATGCGAAGATCCACGTGTCACAAAAATTGGCGATACTATATATATGTATTACACAGCATACAACGGCATCACTCCACCAGCTGTAGCAATGACATCTATTTTGGAAAAAGATTTGGCTGACAGAAAATGGAATTGGACAAAGCCGGTACAAGTAACGACCGATGGTGTTGATGACAAGGATACGTGTTTGCATCCAGAAAAAGTTGGCAACAAATATTTTATTTTTCACCGGGTCAACAATTATATTGCCGGAGACTACGGCTCCTCGCCAGCATTTCCAGAGAGAAATAATTTCCGAAACATTCCTATTCTTTTGCCGAGACCTGGAATGTGGGATAGTCTCAAGGTGGGTATTTCCGTACCGCCGATTTATACACCAAAGGGTTGGATACTTCTCTATCATGGAGTTTCGCACAGGTCACGATACCGAGTCGGTGCAGCACTTCTCGACCTCAAGGATCCAACGATTGTTTTGTCACGTACTACGGATTGCCTTTTTGAGCCACTCGAGGCGTACGAACTCAAGGGTCAGGTCAATTATGTTGTTTTTCCGTGCGGAGCGGTTGTGAGAGGTGATACTATTTATATGTATTATGGAGGAGGGGATTCGGTTATTGATGTTGCTACAATTTCGGTCAAAGAGCTCCTCGGTGTACTAGTTGGTAAATAGGTTTCGTATTATACTGAGTTGTTATTGTATAATTAAGAATTCAGAAACAGAAATAATTATAGACTATGGCTTTTAAAATTTTTTCCTCAAAACTTTTTCGAACGATTTTGTTTGTGATTTTTTTAGTAATGAGTTTCTCAATTGCTATGCAAGTTAAAGCTATGAGTCTGGCACCGTATAGTGATGGGCCTTTTATTGGAGGTGGAGCAATTAATACTATTGCGTCCAATGCTTCTACCACCTATGTTGGAGGAAGTTTTACGTATGTTGCAAATTCTGGTGCTCCTTACGGAGTAATACTTAATCGCTCAGATAATAGTCGGGCAACAGTTTATCCAGCTATTAATGGTAATGTATATACTTCATTACCTGATGGTAATGGTGGTTGGTATATTGGCGGTGCTTTTACTACCGTGGGAGGCTATAACATTCCTAGTCTTGCCCACATTTTGTCTAACGGTACAGTTGATACATCATGGGTTCCTTTTTCTGGAACAGGTTCTACAGTTTCAGCTTTAGCTATTTCGACTTCTACAAATACCATCTTTGTTGGAGGTACTTTTACTTCTATTGGAGGTCAAACAAGAAATAATTTGGCAGAAGTATCGTTATCGACGGGTCTTGCCACTTCATGGGATCCAAATTGTAATAACAGTGTTAATACTTTAACAATATCAACCTCAACCATATATGTTGGAGGTACTTTTACAAATGTGGGAGGACAACCTCGCAATAGAATTGCAGAGATATATCGAGCAACTGCTCTTGCAACATATTGGAATCCAAGTATGAGTAGTACTGTAAATATTCTTGTACTTTCTACCTCGACTATATTTGCTGGAGGCTCGTTTACTTCTGTCGGAGGAGTTACTAGAAATCGTATTGCAGAAATTTCTTTAATCACTGGTTCGTCCACAACGTGGAATCCAGCATCTAGTGGTACTATAAAAGCATTGGCTCTTTCATCCTCATCTACAATATACGTTGGTGGTAGTTTTACTACCATAGGAGGACAAAGTAGATACAGATTAGCAGAGATCTCTCTTTTTACAGGATTAGCTACAAGCTGGAATCCAAATTCTGCTCAAAATGCAATGATAATAAATGTTTTGTTATATGCAACTTCCACAGTATATGTTGGAGGTAAGTTTGATGTAGTCAACGGTCAACAAAGAAGTGGTTTGGTAGAAATTTCTGCATCTAGTGGTTTACCTACTACATGGAATCCTGGATCCGTTACTTCTTATAGTCTTGGAGTTTCCACTTTATCTTTAGCCACCAGTACTATTTTTGCAGGTGGCGACTTTAACTCCGCAGGGGGAAACATAGATAAACCCTATTTGGTTGCTATAAATAATTCTACCAGATCTGCAGTTTCTTCATGGAGCCCAAATGCTACTGGTCCGATATATTCTCTAGCTTTATCTTCAAATAATACCTTGTATGCAGGAGGGAGTTTTACCAGTATTGGAGGACAGGTTAGAAATAATTTGGCAGAAGTTTCTTTGATTACAGGACTGGCGACCTCATGGAATCCTAATGTTAATGATTTCGTTAGTTCAACTGTAATAAGTTCTGATGGTTTAACTATATTCGCGGGAGGAAATTTTACTATGGTTAATGGATCAGGAACTGCCAACAGAAATTATCTGGCTGCTTTTAATAATACAAACGGTACTATGACTTCTTGGAACCCAAATATGAATAATATTGTTAATACTTTAGCACTTTCAGGCTCTTCTATATTTGTTGGTGGGTCATTTACTACGGTGGGTGGAGCAACAACTAGAAACAATATTGCGGAAATATCTTTGTCATCTGGTGCAGCCACGACTTGGAATCCGGGTTTAAGTGGGGGTAACTATGTCTCCTCTCTCGCTTTAGGGGCATCTTCGATATATGTTGGAGGTGACTTTGCTACAGTAGGTGGAGTAGCTCGTAGTGGTTTAGCAGAAATATCCCTTGCCACCGCCTCGTCCACTTCATGGAATCCAAATCCAGTTCTTAATGGTGGTGTAGGTATCGGTGCCCTGGTTTTAAATTCATCCAGAATATTTGTGGGAGGAAGTTTTACCTCCTTGGCTGGACAAACTATTGTTAATTTTGCCGAAGTTTCTGTTGCTACAGGTTTGCCCACAACAGCAAACATGAATCCTAATCCTGTTAATGCGTTTTCCTTGACACCTTCTTTGTTATTTGTGGGTTGCAATTTGAATTGTAATTCTAACTGGACAAGTTTAGGATACTTAGCCATCTTCGACGCCTCCACCTACCCCTCCATTTCCTTCTCCTCTCCTACCTCCTCCTACTCAGAAACATCAGGTCTGG
>JBAXLH010000006.1:0-48326 GCA_037134875.1 bacterium | reverse complement strand
CAGTGAATTGCCTTCGCTTTTGGTGTTCCCCATAATATCAACGGATTTCACCCCTACACTATGAGTTCCATTCACCTCTCGCACCCTCAAGTTCTGCCGTTTCTTTTGCACCTTCCCGGTTAAGCCGGGAGCTTTAACAAAAGACTAACAGAGCCGCCTACACACCCTTTACGCCCAATAATTCCGGATAACGCTCGGGGCACTCGTATTACCGCTGCTGCTGGCACGAGTTTAGCAACCCCTTATTCTTGAGGTACTATCAATAAACTTTCTCCCTCATAAAAGATGTTTACGACCCAGAGGGTCTTCATCCATCACGCGGCGTCGCTCCGTCAGACTTTCGTCCATTGCGGAAGATTCTCGACTGCAGCCACCCGTAGGTGTATGGTCCGTGTCTCAGTACCATCGGTGGGGGCCAAGCTCTCACTCCCCCTAGACGTCATAGCCTTGGTAGGCCGTTACCCTACCAACTAGCTGATATCCCGCGAGTCATTCCTTTAGCGATAAATCTTTACTCCGAAGAGACTATCAAGTATTAGCTAATCTTTCGACTAGTTATTCCTGACTAAAGGGGATGTACTCACGTGTTACTACCTCGTTCGCCACTGCCCTTGCGGGCCGTTTGACTTGCATGCCTTATCCACGCCGCCAGCGTTCATCCTGAGCTAGGATCAAACTCTCAAATAAAAAGTTTAATCAAAAACTTCATGGAGAACGGAACAAAATAAAGAAAAATATAATTTTTTTATTTTCTGGCTGTTGTGACTTTTGTGTGTATCTTTTATGTATATTGATGTTGAAAAGCATTGCTTTACTTTTCAATCCGAAACTTATTTAAAGAAATTTACTTACGTAAAACTTGCACTAAATATGTTCTCACCCAGCCCCTGAAAGGACTGGGCAAATTCAATTTGATTGTCAATGAACTTTCAAAAATGCGCCTACTTAAGGCACCTGTACAGTATATACATATTATAAATGAAGTCAAGCTTCCTAAAATTAAACAAAAAGGTGGTACTGTTTATAGTTCCCACCCCTACTTAAATTTTATTTTCTATTGAGTAAATCCGGCCATTGCTAGTGCTTCTCGCACTGTTTTTCTCCAATGAGGATTGATTTTCGAAAACCATTTTACCGAACCATTCTCACGGTTTGGATTGGTCTTAGAATCAGCCTCCACATAAACCATATGAAGAAGCATAACTGAATGATATCTTATATTCATGTCGTTGACACCAAAAAAATCCATAGCACCAACAAAAAGGATTTTCTCGGCAGTAAGACCCATTTCTCTTTTGAGTTGTCGTCGCACTGCTTTTTGAATCCTCTCCCCTTTGAGAATACTTCCTCCGGGGATAAACCACTGTCCAACAGAGGGACGTTGTTTCCTTTTTGCCAAAAGAAATTCCAAAGCAAAACCTTTACCCGAAGGTCTCACAATGATCAAATCCACTGTTACCCTTGGAACAGACTTTAAGATTGTCTTAAAAACTTCCTCAGGAATCCACATATTTTTCTTTTGTCCATACTACTCACAATTTTCTTTTTGTAAACAAAAACTCGACCCCTATTTAGAAGTCGAGTTTTTGAAAATAGTCGAAAAATTCTAACTGTTCTGTATTTGCTTTATGTACGTTTCGCCTTGGGTCTTGAATGTCGGATCGTCTTTAATCATTTGTTGAATAATATCAATGGCTTTTTGTTTCTGGCCGATCGTCATATATTCCGAGGCGAGAGAGAGTTTATTTTGTGCGTTTGTTGGGTCTTTTTGTACTCGGTAATTTAGAATTGCAATCACGTCTTGATGATCTCCTATTCCAATATATGCTTGAATAATTCTGTTATCATTCATTACTTTGTCGGGATCAAGTTTTGCAAACATATCTTTTACGACCGCTGCATTTTTGACATAAATTCCTCCAATAGCATAGATGAGTTGTGACTCGGGAGATACGGGCTCGAGATCATATGCTTTTTTGAACACTTCAAACGCTTTTTGATAGTCTCCTTTTCCGATATATGCGGAGCCGAGTTCGTAATAAATTTCCTGTTTTTTTGGAGAGGTTTCAATTGCTTTATCGAGATACACAATCGCTTGATCATATTGACCTATCCGATTGAAAAAGCTTCCGCCGAAAACAAGGTATCGCGTATCACCGGGTGTCTGTTTTATTTTGTCTGCAATTTTCTGTGAAGTGAACGCGATGAACTGCTGTTTATCTGTTACGGAAATTTGTTGTGCAGAAAGTATCTGCGAGGAAACCATTATGAGTTGCTCTAGTGCCTCGCTCGAGCCAAATGAATTCTCATCAAATGTTTTTTTGAAGAGCTCCAAGTTTTTACTGATACCTCCCTGTGGACTCATGGCTTGAATGAGAGTGGTGTTTGCTGTCATTGCTGGCACATTTACAAAATATACGACTCCGATTGTCAGTATTCCGATAACAGGCGCCACGATATAACTCGTCACTTCGCTCAGTAATTTTTTTGAATAAAACGGACTTTTCAAATTTGGACCCGGAATCCTCACAGAGTTTACATATGCAAGAAGTGAGAAAAATAGCACATAGCTCGTGAGATTATCAAACACAAATATGTTGTGAAAAATGTATGCAGCAATCATTCCAGTGAAAATACTTTTTTCGGTTACTGACAAATCATCATTTTCTTTTTTCTTCCAAATAAAATAAAGGAGAGCTACATACATTCCAGCATACGACAAGAAACCAACAATACCTCCGGCAATAAGCCAATCGAGAAACACATCGTGTGTTCTATCAAACCACTGCTCCTGACCATACATTCGTGGATCATAATACTTGTTGAAAACAAAGTTGAAACTTTCCTGTCCCCAACCAAAGATTGGTTTCTCTATCACGCCCTTGATCGCCATTGGCCAGACAAAATATCTGCCTTGAGTTTTTATTTCGGCAGGACTGAGTGTTGCAAATCTGGAAAGTACCGGACTTTTCTGAACAAATGACGCGTTGCGGATGAGATAAAAGCCTCCCACAAGAACAATAAGAACACCGAGAAACGCGTATGAGATTTTTTTGATCTGCGGACTTTGTTTTTCTTTGATAATAATAATGATTGCGGAAAGGATGAGGCCACCGATAATACCGAGTATCGCTCCTCGTGTTGCTGTGTAATACAAAATAACTGTCTCAAGTATTGCTGCCATTCCATACATCCATTTTTGCCATTTTGGTTTAAATTTGTTTGCAATGAAATACAAACAAAGAAAAATATGTACAACAAGATAGATAGCGAGGTATGCCGAGTTGCCAAGTGTCGCATCAACACGAACACCACCCTGGTTTATCGTCAGTGCGCCGGAAAGCTGTAATACACCATACAATGACATAATCACACTCGCCAAAATTGTTGTGTTCCAAAAATAATCCCAAATCTTTTTTGTAAAAACTGATGTTGCGGAAATATATAGAAGAAGCAAATGAGCAATGAGAACAAAACCTTCCATTCTTTCATAGTTGCTCCACAGACTTTTGTATGAATTTACACTGAAAATATCCGCAATCAAAATCGCACCAGTAAAAATAAGTACAGAATATGTTATCCATGACTTTTTTGGCCGATATTCCGGATACAATACAGCGAGCAGAGCGTACAAACCAAACACGATTTCAACCAAAATTCTAAACGTAAAACCTTTTCCGGTAATAAATGGGAAATACATATTTCCCGCCACAATAAACGGTATGAATGGAACCAAAAAAAGCCCAGTCATAACCGAATACGAAAGTAATTTTTTCATCATACCCAAAAGTATATCAAATATTAAAATGTGATGCTAATACTCTCTAATATATGGCTCAATAGCTAACGTATTTTTGTTTTTCAAGAATTTTTTACGAGCGGTTTCGCTCTCAAACATATACAATGCATATCCACCATATCCACCACCACAATATTTCTTTGAAATTTCACCGAGCAATGGAAGTGTTTTCATTCCCTCTTCTAGTTGGGCTTTATACGACAAACCGACAGCTTTGCATAATTTTTTAAAATCTTTTTTTACAACAGCGTCATGTGCCGTTTTACCTGCAAGCTCTATTGCATCATAATTTCTTTTTCGAAACACTGTTCCCGGAGTGTAATGATTTTCACCGGTCCAAAAGAGCGCCATTGTGCCTTTCAAAAAGTCAGGATTTGCTTTCAGTTCCAAAACCGGCTTTTTGCCACTTCTCCAGACACACAGACCTGTTTCCAAAATGACTGCCGGATCTTGCCAACCGACGCCTAAACTGAGTTCTGATTTGATTGGATTAAATCCAGTGAGTACAGCGTGTGCTGCCGATCCACCAAGTCCCGCTCCTTTTTGATATTGCCACTTTGTCAAACTGACCGAGGAATCTATCGTACAATTTACAATATACGCTCCCTTACGTGAAAATTTTGGAACATCGAGCCATCCTCCGGCAAAATCAACACGCACATGGACTTCCGCCGGCACCATAATACTTTCTCGCATTTCAGTCGTAGAAATTTTTTCGAATCCGAGAGTTTTTGGGAGTTGAATATATTGTGCTCCGTGCGCAAGACAGAATTCTCTTTTTTCCTCCGCATGTTTGTCATCTTCTGTTGAAGCGAGAATATCCGGCCTCAGTTTTAAAAATGAGTCCTTAAAATCAAAAATCGGATCGTCCAGATTTTCTCCCTTGACCACTTCGTCTACAACAGAAATATTTTCTAGGAGAAATTTTTTGTGTTCTTCGGGCAAAGCGGATTTTCTGCCTTTGTACTTCATAAGAACTTCATCACTCGCAAATGAAACGATCAAATAGTCTCCGAGCGCCTTTGCTTGTCTAAAAAATTCCACATGTCCGGCGTGAAGGATGTCATAACAACCAGAAACAAAAACTTTTTTCAGTCCTTTTTTACTTTTTGTTGTCATATATTGAGTTGTGAGTAGTATACCATATCGATTATTTTTAACTAGAAAAAAATCTCCTCATCTGGTATGATTCTCTTAACTATGAATCAATCGACCAGTCTAAAGGAAACTGTCATTCGACCCAAGAAAATGTTCAGTTTTGAGGACATACGCGAGCTGTGGAGATACAAAGAGCTCATGTATTTTTTTGTATGGCGAGATCTCAAGGTGCGCTACAAACAGACAGCTATTGGTGTTGCATGGGCAGTTTTTCAACCTTTCATTACAATGGTGGTTTTTTCTGTTTTCTTTGGGGGTCTAGCAAAAATGCCGTCTGATGGAGTTCCATACCCTATTTTTGTTTTTGTCGGACTTTTATTTTGGCAATTTTTCTCATCAGCACTTTCAGATACAAGCAGTGCTCTCATTTCCAACCAAGCAATCATCACAAAAGTTTATTTTCCACGACTCATTCTTCCTATCTCAAGTGTTGTCACAAAATTTATTGATTTTGCCGTGGCAACAATTATTTTAGTTGGAATGATGATGTACTACGGCTATATGCCACACCTCTCCGGACTTTTGATCTTGCCTGTTCTACTTATCATTACATTTATGGCTTCTGTCGGTCTTGGACTTTTCTTGGCTTCTATAAATGTAAAATATCGCGATGTAAGATATGCACTACCATTTTTCATTCAGATACTTTTATTTTTGACACCAGTTATTTACCCAGCATCTATTGCGGGAAAATATTCTTTTATTCTTGCACTCAACCCAATGATGGGTGTTATTCAGGGCGCGCGAGCAGCACTACTCGGCACGACTCCAATTAACTGGGTGCTTATTGAAATCTCACTTGTCGGTACACTTCTCCTTATGATTTTTGGAGTTTACATTTTCAAAAAAACAGAAAGATATTTTGCTGACATAATATAATATGCAAAAACCAATAATTGAGGTAAAACATATAGGGAAAAAATATAACATCACACATCAACGTGGCGGATATGTTGCTCTGCGAGATGTACTTGTAAACGTATTAAAGGCACCATTCAAATTTTTGAGAACAAAAATTCGCCTTGCAGTAGGAATGGAAAAGAAAGAAGATTTTTGGGCACTCAAGGATGTCAGTTTTTCCGTAAACAAAGGTGAGGTTATTGGTATTATTGGACACAATGGTGCTGGCAAATCCACACTGCTCAAAATTCTTTCTCAGATTACCCCGCCGACCGAAGGTGAAATAAAAATTCGCGGACGCATTGGTTCTCTACTTGAAGTTGGTACAGGTTTTCACCCCGAGCTTACTGGGCGTGAAAATATTTTTCTTAATGGCGCCATTCTAGGAATGACAAAAAAAGAGATTGTCAAAAAATTTGAGAAAATAGTTTCTTTTGCCGGAATAGAAAAATTTTTGGATACTCCGGTAAAATATTATTCCAGCGGAATGTATGTTCGTCTTGCCTTTTCAGTTGCAGCCCACATGGAGCCAGAGATTTTGATTGTGGACGAAGTTTTGGCTGTGGGTGATGCCGAATTTCAGAAAAAGTGTCTGGGAAAAATGGAAGAAGTAACAAAATCAGAGGGGCGAACAATCCTCTTTGTAAGTCATAATATGGGAGCAATAAAACAGCTCTGCCAAAAAACTATCTTACTTGAACATGGAAAAATAAAAAAAATTGGAGAGACTGCGGAAGTGATTGAACTATACAAAAAAGATATAAGTGATAATTCTGTTACATTAAAAAGTGGTGATGAATACGCTCAAATAATTAATTGCAAAGTTGTGAATGAAAAAGATGAATCTTCGGTGCATTTTACCACTGCAGAGAAAATTGGAATTCACATTGAGTATGAAGTAAAAGGAGATTTAAAAATCATACCAAACTATCTTATTTCTACCACAGATGGAGTAGAAGTCTTTCATAATATTTGTCAAAATCCCAAATACGAAAAAGGTTTGCACTCAGTCACATCTTGGATACCAGCACATCTTCTAAATAGTAGATATTATAAAGTGAAAATTGCCCTCGTCTCTTTCGGCCCAACATTCGATCATGCCATACAAGAAATGACATTTAAAGTAGATGATTTTGTAGATGCAAAAGAAAGAAATGGCTACTCTGGTGAATTTCACGGCGTAGTAAGACCTCATCTAGATTGGGAGATAAATAGCTAATTTCCACATGCAACAATCACTTTCTATTTTTGTTCAAACTGCTAAAAAATATGTTCCCAAAAATAAAATTGTGAATGTTTTTGAGGTAGGAGCACGTGACTGTGTTGATACTTTGTCGTTTAGAGAATTATTACCAGAAAGCACAATATATGCATTTGAATGCAATCCAAATACTCTCGGACTTTGCAGAAAAAATATTAAGAATTCCAAAAATATAAACTTGATAGAAAAAGCTGTGACCAATTTTGACGGTAAAGTAACATTTTATCCTATAAACAAAGATAAAACTGTAACAGTCTGGAAAGATGGCAACCCTGGAGCATCTTCCCTACTCAAAGCCTCCGGCAAATACCCTCTGGAAAAATATGAGCAAGACGAAGTAGAAGTTGAGACAACAAAACTTGCAACATTTTTACGACAAAAAAATATATCTTCGATCGATCTTCTCTGGATGGATATCCAAGGATCTGAGCTCAATGCTCTAAAAGGCCTCGATGATAAAATTAGCCAAGTGAAAATAGTACACTTGGAAATTGAGTTTTTTGAAATATATGAAAAACAACCTCTTTTCAGAGATATTAAATCTTTTTTTAAAAAAAGTGGTTTTATTTTCTTAGGATTTACAAACATTGGAACATACGCTGGAGATGCAATTTTTTTGAACCAAAATGTTGTTGAAAAAAACTGGACTAGATTTTGGCTAAAGTTTACTGAAATATTTAGATACTTACTTAAATCACAAATACAATAGAATGAAAACACTAACAATCGAAGTAAAATTCGGAGGATTGGGAGATCATTTATTTTATAGTCACATACCCAGAATTGCAAAGGAATCTGGACTATATGACAAAGTATATATTTCCAACAAATCCCCTTTCAGAAGTCCCGAATACAAAACCCTGATTTGGGAATTAAACCCTTATGTTGATGGTTTCTCTGATGAAAACGGAAAATGGACAAAAAATATAATACCCAAAAAAGGTGAAAATATTCTCGATGTGGTCATGCTCGAAATGGGACTAGACGACGGAAAAAGATTTCACGAACCGGAAATATATTTTAAACCAAAAAAAGATAACCCGAAAACTTTTGGCAAAACCCTGTACGACCCAAACTATGTATCATTCGTAGGTTTTTTTGATGGCAAGGATTTGGAACGAGAGTTAAAAAAAAGAAATACGAAAATAAATTGCATAATGAAAAAAAGAAACAAAAGCATGTATCTACCGGAAATAAAAGATATTCAAGAATCATCAAGTCTTACTGATTTTTGCGAAATGATAGTTTCCTGCAGAGAATTGCACTGTCTCACATCTGGCACAGCAACCCTAGCATCGGCCCTAGGAAAACCAGCGACAGTTTACTACGGAATATGGCAGGATACGATGTTCCATCATTCAAAATTGCATGATTATATTTTTATCCAGGAGAGACTGAGTGAAGAAATATGGCGTAGATTAAAATCAAAAACTAAATACTTGTTTGATAAAATAATAAAGAGAAAATGATAATCTTAAGATTAAAGGGTGGTATTGGAAATCAAATGTTTCAATACTCTTTTGGTAGAACACTTGCACTAAAATACAAAACCCCACTTATTTTGGATTTGAGTTGGTATACAAGAGCTGATAGAAAATATGCTCTTAATACCCTCAATATAAAATACAACCTGAAAATTACAAACCGTTTTGTAATGCGAGCGATTAAAATGATTTTGAAACCAAAAATCTTTGATGACACAAATTCAGTCAAGGATATAGCCGAAAATGCTAAAAAAATTATTGTTGTCGATGGTTATTGGGAAAAATCAAAATATTTCCAAGACGAAAAAATTAATGAGATATTAAAAAAAGAGCTTTCCCCAAAAAAAACTTCCGATAAATTTTCTCGATATGTCCAAGAAATAGATATAAACAATTCAATTGCTGTCCATGTCAGAAGAGGCGATCTTCTTCGTGATACTGATACATGGTATGTACTCAGTGAAAAATACTTTCTCAATGGAATACAAACCATTGTAGAAAAAGCACAAATAAAATCACCCAAAATTGTTATATTCTCTGAAGATATAGAATGGTGTAAAGAAATGTTGGCAGGAACTATACAGAGAAGTGATGTAACAGTTTTTAACGACGCAGAAATATCTGATTTTGAACAAATGCTCCTTATGTCAAAATATAAATACCTAGTAATATCCAACAGTACTTACTCATGGTGGTCAGCCTTTATAAATAAAAACTATGGTAAAATAATTGTCGCACCAAGACGCTGGAGGAAAGACAAGATCCAAAGTGAAAGGGTTTTTAATGGCATAATCATGCAAAACTGGATTATAAAAGATGATGAACCAAACATTTAACACACCAATATTATTTATTATATTTAATCGACCCGAAACAACTAAACGGGTGTTTGATGAAATACGCAAAGTAAAACCCGCACAACTTTTTATTGCTGGAGATGGGCCACGTGAAAACAACAACTCCGATATTGAAAAATGTAAAATAACTCGAGAGATTGTAGGTAACATTGATTGGCCATGTGAAATCAAAACATTATTTAGAGAAAAAAATCTTGGATGTAAAACTGGAGTCAGCTCGGCAATAGATTGGTTTTTTCAACATGTCGAATCTGGGATAATTTTGGAAGATGACTGCCTACCAAATCAATCCTTCTTCCCTTTTTGTGAAGAATTACTCACAAAATATAGAAATGAAGAAAAAATAATGATGATTAGTGGTTTTAATATACACGAAATATGGAAAACGGATTCATCATATTTTTATTCAAAGTACGGTAGTATTTGGGGCTGGGCAACATGGAACAGAGCTTGGAAATTATATGATGTAACAATGAATTCATGGTTTGATGAAAAAAATAAGAAGCAGATCAGAAAAAATATAGGAAAAAGATGGCAATGGAAAATAAAAGAGTGGTCCTATAACAAAACCGCAAAAGGAGAAAAAGATACGTGGGATTATCAGTGGGAATACGCACGAATACTGAATAGTGGTTTATCAATCATTCCAACATACAACTTGGTTAAAAACATTGGAATAAATATTGATGCAACACATTCTGGTAATATTGAACTTTCACAAATAAAAACGAGAAACATTGAGTTTCCTATCGTGCATACCACCATAATGCAAGCAGATGAAAATTATGATAGTCTCTTTATACAGAAAATTTTTCAACCAAAAACATTTTTTGAACTCGTTATAATAAAATTGAAAAAGATATTCAAATGACACACATAGCTACAATTTTTGATAAAAATTATCTTGTGCGAGCTCTGGCTCTGCGAAATTCTCTTTATAGATTCGCACCAAAAGCAACTGTTTGGTTTTTGTGTTTGGACAATGAAGCATTTGAACTGCTTAAAAAGTTGGAGCTCAAAAATACAAATATAATAAACCTAGAAGAAGTTAATGATCAGGAGTTAATGAGCAAAAGAGATTCACGTACGAGTGTAGAGTTTGCGATGGGTTCCAAAGCATCATTCCTCAAATATATGTTGGATTCAAACAAAATACATCCAGGCGACGGACTTGTATTTATTGATGCAGATATTTTGTTCTATTCCGATGCCAATAAATTATTTGAAAAAACAGTACAAAACGAATCAATAGTTTTGACTGCTCACAAGTTTTCAAAAGAAAAAGAATACCTCGCACCAATTCGCGGATACTTTAATTCAGGTATGATTTTCTTTAGAAATGATGAAAATGCAAGAAAATGTATTGAGGAATGGAGAAAACAATGTATTGAGTGGTGTTCCCTAGTATACGAGAATGGTAAACACACCGACCAGCTGTATCTCAATGCATGGCCCAAAAAATACAAAGGTGTTTTTGAGCTTCCAAACAAAGGTGTAAACACTGGTACTTGGAATATAGAAAATTTCAAAATAACAAAAAAAGATGGCCTGTTTTTTGTCGACGAAGATGTGTTGATCTGTTACCATGCCCATGGTTTGCGAATATATGTAGATGGAAAAATGGTTCGGGCATACCCAATAACAGTCTTTCATTCTGAAATATACGATATCTATGTAAAAGCCCTACAAGAGGCCTACGAACAGATTATAAAAATTCGCCCAGACTGGAATTATGGTTTTGTCAAAAAACCAGATATACTGAGACTAACAAAACAGAAAATTTTAAGATATTTTAGAGATTTAAAAAACAACATATGAGCACACATCCGTTAAGAAAAATCATTCAAAAAACCGGCTTTGATGTTTTGAAATTTAGACCAAAACCAAATCCTCTGGAATGGCTCAAAGACAAACAAATAAAAACAGTTCTTGATGTTGGGGCAAATGTTGGTCAGTTTGCAAAAGAAATACGTGAATTTTTACCAGAAACAAAAATCATATCGTTTGAACCTCTCTCAGATTGTTTTCATAAACTGACAGAAAATATGAAGGATGATAATTCATTTAAAGCATTTAATTTTGCTTTGGGTGAAAAAGACGAAGTTACAACAATACATCACAGTGACTACTCCCCCAGCTCATCAATCCTCCATATGGCGCACAATCACAAGAGTTTGTTTCCGCACACAAAAGAGTCTCGGCCAGAGCAGATTACAATAAAAAAACTTGATGATTTGGATTTAATCACTACAGAAAAATTGGAACAACACATACTTCTCAAAATTGATACTCAAGGTTTTGAAGATAAAGTTTTGAAAGGGGCAGAAAAATTTCTAGAACACGTGACATATATCATTATTGAAACATCCTATATAGAGCTGTACGAAAAACAACCACTCTTTGCCGACATATACTCAATCCTCACACATAAAGAATTTATTTATAAAGGAGGACTGCAACAAAAAATGAATGGAAAAACTGGACAAATAATTTCCGAGGATTCACTTTTTGTAAAAGAAAACTAAACATATTATTATTTGATACCAATTAAACAATGAAAATAAATCTTGGGAGTGGAAAACGAAGAATGGAAGGATATACAAACTTGGACATATTACCACTGGAAAATGTAGATATTGTTTGCGATTTAAATAAAGGCATTCCATTAGAGGAAAATTCTGTGGACGAAGTTTTTGCAAATCATTTTCTTGAACATATAAAAAATTTACCCTATATGATGGAAGAAATATACAGAGTTTGCAAGGATGGTGCCGTGGTAGATATACGATGTCCTTATTTCAAATCAAATGGCGCTTTTAAAGACCCTACACATGTTGTGTTTATTACCGAAAACACATTTGATTATTTTAATAAAGAATACACAGAAGGCGGAAAATTGCCTGACTACGGATTCAAGTGTAATTTTAAAGTTGAAAAAATATCGTATATTTGGCACAGCAGAAGAATGAAATTTGTTCCATTTAAAAGTTTTCTTCGAAGATATGTTTGGAACATCGCTCATAGTATTTGTTTTCGGCTTATTGTTGTGAAATAACAACCTCTATTAAATTAAAAAGTTCTCTGCCGAGAGGTTTTGATGAGTATTTTTCAACCACTTTGTTATAACCATTTTCGGCAATTTTCTCTCGCAAATCTGCATTATTTTTCAGTTTTAAAATTGCTTCGGCCAGCGCTTCCGGATTATTTTGGACGAGCATAATATCATTATCACTGAAAATTTCTCTCTCTGCCGGAGAATCCATTGTAATTACTGGCTTTTTTAAGGCTAGCCCTTGATAAACTTTGTTTGGCACAACACGACGCGCTTTTTCTGTATCCCCAAAAATTCCCAAGATAACATCTGCTTCATCACAATACTCTTTTAGTTTTTCTATTGGCACTCTGTCCACCCTTTCAACATTTTTCAGATTATATTTATCCATAAGAGCATCGACTAACGGAGAAACTCTACCAGAACCAATAATTCTAAATTGTATATCAGCATGGTTTCTCAAGAGATGTGCAGTTTCAATTATTTTTGGCACACCTTGGAGCGGATTGAAAACTCCATAAAATCCCACCAAAAAATTGGTATCGGATCTTTTATGCAAAGTGGGAAAAAATATTTTTTCTTGGAAACCGAGATAGATAGTTTTTATTTTTGATTTCTTTATAAAAGGAAGTTTTGTCCAATATTTACCATGTTCGTTTGTATCTACAATAATGCAATCTGACACGAGTGCAGATATCCAGTCGTATAACCAGAGCTTTATGGCTCTCGGATAAAACCATGGTATTTCTTTTCTATCATTCACCACCGCATCAAACATTGGATACAGTGCATCCATCACAACAGGTTTTCTGGTAAACATTTTTGCAAAAATAGCAGGGACTGGAGCCGGATATGCCGCGTATATAACATCACACTCATTTTTTATTGATTGAAGTTTCTTGTACAAAATCTTATAGCGATTCTTATCTCTCCAATCTGCTTGGCATTCTATCACCTCTCCTCCTGCAGATTTTAAACCGGATATCAAAATATCATTGCGAGAATATGTTGGATCATATATACCGAAAAAGCAGATTTTCATAATTTAATTGTTTAGTTATGCAACACTGGCACTGTTGGCTATAATAGTATAACCTATATAATATCATACAATAATTATGACTAATGAAGAGAACATTATTTGTCCAAATTGCAACTCAAAAAAATCAATGTTGCTATTTGACGAAACTGTTAATATCAAAGACATTTTTCAAAAATCAGACTACAATGTCACAGAAACTGGCACCGGATTATTTGGAAATATTTATAAATGCCTCGACTGTGATTTCCGTTATATAAACAGAACAGAGACTGAAAATGTACTTCTAGATCATTACAAAAATCAGCCACTTGACCCAAATTATCTAAAAGGCGAAAAACCTAGACGAAAATCATTCGGAAAAATCCTAGAAAGACTTGAGAAAATTAGAAAAACAAACACAGGCGAAATTCTTGATATTGGTTGTGGAGTTGGTTTTTTTCTCGCTGAGGCAGATAGACGCGGATATAAACCGTTTGGTATTGAACTTTCTACCAAACAAGTTGCGTACGCCAGAGATAAATTTAATTTGAAAAATGTTGAGCAGGGAGATATCACTGATTTTGATAAAATTTTCAAGGATAAGAAATTTGATGTAATAACTGCTTTTGATGTTTTGGAACACATTGAAAATTTCAAAGTCTTTTTTGACAAAATACACTCACATTTGAAGCCTAATGGAATAGTTATTATGACAATTCCTATGATTGATTCTCCTGGAGCTCGACTTATGGGTAAAAAATGGCACGCGCTCCTGCCCTCTCACATAAACTATTTCACAAAAAAATCTCTAGAAAATGTATATTCATCGTTTGGATTTACCCTTGAAAAAGAAAAATGGTATACAAGATATTTGTATGTCTCAGATTTACTCGGCAGAATTTTGAAAAACCAAAATCTGCCTTGGCTCATATTTTTTGATTTTGCTGTGGCAGTCAATGTTTTTGATGAAATAGAAATATATCTCCGCAAAAAAGATTAAAGGCCGAGACTTATGTGACCGAGTATGTAAGAGTCCATAAAATACGTACAAATAATATAGAGAGTAAGAATTGGTGCAATTATGTACCATTTTTTATTTATTTTTTCTATATATAAACCCGAAATGAGAACAGTCGCCGGAATACCAATAAACAAAACTCGCTGAGTAATCGCTCCCCAGAGTACAACTGGTAGCGCAGAAAGAATAACAAAAGAAACAAATAAAACATTTTTATTTTTACGGATATTTTTTAATTCTTTCACAAAATAATACAGCCCACCAAGAAAAATAAACCAGCCGAAATTATAGAGTGAGCCAAGGGCTTTTGTATATTCAATGATTCTTGATTTGTACACATACGTAATTCCTTGCACACCAAACCACGACAAATATGTGTAGTCGTATGCAACATATGAATACACATTCATAATAACCATAGGACCAAAAGCAATGAACCCAGTCCAAAAAACTTTATTTAGTATTTTTATATAATCTTTCCAATACAGAAATATGATACTTCCAAACAAAGGAATGTAACCCATAAAAGAATATTCTTTGAAAAGCCCACCGATCCCAATAAGCACAGCAGAAATCCACAGCCATTTTTCTTCTTCTGAATCAAGATATTTGTACGTAACATAGAGAGAAACAATATAAAACATCCACCCTCCCATATCCATAAGATAATTCAATCCAAAAATAATTATTGCGTAATTTGTAACAAGAAACAGAGTTATTAAAAAAGAAACCACACTGTGTTTAAATATTTTTTTTGAAAGAGAATAGAAAAACATCCCAGCCACAACATACATAAACATATTCATAAATATCCATGATATTTTTATGTTATGAAAAATAGTATTGAGTAGCATCACAAGCCTCATTCCACCATATGTGGTAATAATACGATTTGGCACGAAATCACTCGGAACTACTCCTGTCTTTATAACTTCCATAGTCTGTACATACGACACACCGTCACCTCGAATATCTGGATGCAAAACTACAATCGAAAAAATTGATAGAAAAATAAGTAGAACAAAAAGCCACATTTTATATTTGTCTTTGAAAAAATCTGTGAATCTGATCTTGGACCAAACAATAGTATAGACAGCAGAGACACCGTCTTTCCAATTTATTTTTTTACCTTCATCATATGTTCTACCTGAATACGATATTCCCACTTCAAAAAGTCTCAACTTATTTTTTGCCACAAGAGCCGTAATCTCTGGTTCTATTCCAAATCTGTTTGCAGTGAGATCTGGTAGAACTTTTTGCAAAGCAGATCGAGTAAAAACTTTGTAACACGTCTCCATATCTGTCAGATTGAGGTTTGTGAAAATATTTGAAAACATTGTCAAAAACTTGTTGCCAAGGTAATGCCAGAAAAATAAAACTCGATGAGGTTTGTCTCCTGTAAATCGCGAGCCGTACACCACATCCGCTTTGCCTTCCACAAGTGGAGTAAGCAATTCTTTGTATTCTGCAGGATCATACTCCAAATCGGCATCTTGAATAATAATATAGTCCCCTGATGCATGACCAAACCCGAGCCGGAGAGTAGAACCTTTGCCACAATTTTTTTCCTGAAAATAAATTTTGTATTTGCCTGTATTTTTTAATTTCAAAAGAATATCTCGCGCCCCATCAGTGGAACAATCGTCAACTAGAATTATTTCTTTTTCCAAATCAAAAACAAAACTTTTTTCCACCACTTCTAAAATACTGTGAATAGTATTTTTTTCGTTGTAGACCGGAATGACGATTGAAACTTTTTTCATATCTGTGATATTTTATCTAAAATTTGTTTTGCTAAAAATTTTGGCTGTAATTTACTTTCAAACAGCTCCATACCACCATCACCAATCTTTTGTGCTAGCTCCGGATTATCCCTCAATTCTAATATTTTTTGTGCCAAATCATCCACATCTGCCAATCTAACCATAAGACAATTCTGCCTATCTGTAAACAACTCCAAAACTGCCTTTGTACGGCCTGAAATATAGGGTAAACCCATTGATATGGTCTCAAACGCCTTATGAGGAATAGTCCTCTCTAGACGTGGATTTGCCCCAAATTGGCCTAGGCTGACGTGGCATGAGAGCATCAGATTGCGAATCTCGTCAAAAGGCAAAAAACCTTCAATAAATGATACTTTTTTGAGATCGAGCTTTTCTGCCAAACTCCTCATTTCCTTCTTCAAAAAGCCACCTCCCATTACCAAAAAATCAATATTTTCTTTCTCCAAGATTTTTGCAGAGTGAAGTATTGTATCTACCCCAGCCTCTGGTAGAAATTGACCCCTGAAAAGAACCGTGAAATTTGCTCTTTTTTGTATGTTTGAATCCTTATAAAAAATAGAATCGTCAGCGCTAGTAAAAACTCTAAGACATTTATTTTTGTCTACAAAAAATTTACTGGAGATAAAGTCAACTTGCGAATCGGTTTCAAGCAAAACCAAGTCCGCACATTTATAGGCAAAAAAATCGATAAGCCAAATTTTTAATCTTTTTGGAGACCACCACTCTGCCGAATTTCTGGAAATTATTTCTCCTTCGTACAACGAGCACAGAGCATCCAAAACAACTTTTTTTGATGACAGAAGTTTGGCAAATGGAGTAATAATATGTCCCGGATATCCAACAACCATTGCATCGTAATCATTTTTAATTTCTCGATGTTTTTTCCACAAATTCCAATATTTTTTGAAGCCACTACTTCTGTCGCTACAATCAATAATTTCTACATCATTTTCCCTCAAACCTTTTTGGTAGATTTTATTTCTAGAAAATTCTGGGTTGTATATGCCAAAGTAACAAATTTTCATATTATTTTTTATTTTTTATATTTTGACAATCGTACACAATAGCAGAAACATATTGATCATCTCTCTCAAAAATATTTTTGCAACTATTCAAATACTGACTGTAAAAAGAGTTCGGATCAATTCGCGGAACATTTATATACAGAACATGCCCAGAAAATGTTTTGAAGAAATCTTTGTATCCATTTTCAAACGCCGGATCAGCATAAAGTCGTCTACTGTATTTGCCAAGCTTTTGAATTTCATATCCCCCATTGTCGTTGTAGACCACAACAGATGTTATATTCGGATTGTTTTTTATATATTCCACTGAACTCGTGAGAAGCATCGGGGCTGAACCATTTATTTTTCCAAACAAATATTCTTCGGAAAAAACAAGATTATATATAATACCAATCGGAATCAACATAAGAAGCGACATTTTCCGCAGTGTTGGTTTGAAAAATCCGAGAATAATGAGCCCAACTGAAATAATCCACGAAAGAGACATAAACAAGAAAGATACGTAAAATCCCATTGGACCAGAACCTCCTGAAAATGGATAGAGAAAATTCCATTTGAAGCCGACTATTCGTGAAAGCCACGCTGACTTTGGATGGAGCGCTGGTACGAAATGCGGAATAAAAACGAGAAGTAAAAGAATAAAAGCAACCAGACTACCGAGCAAAATAAATTCTTTGTTTCGCCTGCTTTCCTCCAATTCAAACATTTCTGAAATTATTCCTGCACTGATTATACATAGAGGAATAATCATAAACTGAAAGTATCTGTCTAGTGCACCAGAAGAAAAATCAAACAAAACGAGATAGAAAATTATTTCAAAAACCAGAAACATACACAGAGGTCTCGTTTTTTTGAACAACTCTTTATGTATGAAAAAAACCGGCAACAGTAATAGAGGTGAAAGATACAAAATTGATTTTATAACCTGTATAAGAATTTGAAACCAATTTCTATTTCCAAAATTTATAAAATGTTCCCAGTATTTGATCGCATAATCTAGTTTGAAAAATGGAAAAACAAATTTTGCCAACACAAGAATGAGGACAAGGATACACACTCCAACAACACCCGAAGCCAGCACTTTCATAACCTTCTTTTTATCTGAAAACATACTTTTTTCAATTGCAAAATCTATTGCCAATACTGCGATAGGAATAACAAAAACAACTTTGATGAGAAATCCTCCCAACACCCCCAAGCCCAATACAAAAAGCCATTGTATGGATTTTCTAACATCAAAATCAACTTCTTTTAATTTGTAATAGCCAATAAGAGAAAGCAGGAAGAAAAACGGCATTACAGCACCGTCAACATCCACCATAAGCGAGGCGAGAAGTGAATAAAAAGAAACGGCAAACAAAAGAACTGCGAACAGTGCAGTTTTTTTATTAAAAATAGTTTTTGCAAGATAAAAAACCAGAAAAATATTGAGAACCCCGAAAAAGAATGGGATAAATCTGAAATTGTCTAAACCGATTTTGCCACCAATAATTCTATAGAGAAATTCTGTAAGTGGTGGATGAGGGATTGCTCCAGCAGAATCTAGAGTTGGATTTGCATACATTGGCCATTTATATTCATCCTGATGATATGGCAAACGAACTCCCGGAATATGAAGACAAATAAAAAATAATACAATGAGACCAAAAACAAGCCAATACGTATGAGCTTTCAGAAAAAGCTTTATGGTATTCATATTAAAACAAATACTAGCACAAAATAAGAAAAAAGAATTCTTGACAAACCTATGAATTTAGAAGTTTTTGAATCTGTATTTGATGATAAGAGGGATCATTTTGAATCCAAGAATGGCTGCTTTTCGAACATTACCGGTATACATTGACTTCCCTACCCGCGGTTTAAACATTACCGGTATCTCTATTGGAACAAAATTTTTTCGTATAGTCCAAATCATAAATTCTGGAGAAAATGTGCCATCCCCTTTTGACATAGGAAAAAGAGGAATGATTTGTTTCAGCGCTTGCCGAGAGATAAGTTTGTATGTACAACCAACATCTGTAAACGTCGAGCCGTTGTGAAGAATTTCCAATACTTTTGCTACCGCCCAATTGCCGAAACGCACCGAGAAAGGCATAAATGCGCCGGACCAAATCGACGCTCGTGATGTTCGCGTTCCAAACACAACAGGAAAATTATTGCTATATTCCAAAAATTTATGAATATCGTCCGGATCAAATGTACCGTCTGCCTCACACATAATAATAAGATCACCTGTCGCTTCCTTGAGTCCTCGCATCAGAGCATTACCATATCCTTGTTTTGTTTCTACCACCCTTCTTGCTTTTGTTTTTTCTATTTCCTCTCGTGTATTTCCGAGGGCGTTGTTGTCTACCACCACAACCTCATCTACAACTCCAGTACCAAAAAAACCATCTACCACAGATCTGATGGATTCTGCTTCGTTGTATGTTGGTATAACTACACTAACTTTTTTTGCTTTATACATTGGATTATGAATTCATTTCCACAACCAGTTTACGCATAAGTTCTCCGAGACTTTGTTCTTTTGAAAATTTTTCCAACTCTTTTTGTGTTTCAAGTAAGGTTGGAGTACTTAACACTTCTTGTATAGAATTAGCAATTTTCTTTGGATCACTTGTGGTGATACAGGAATCTGGCAAAAGACCTCTGAGTGAATCGTTGGAAACAATCGGAATAAGACCGCACGCAGCCGACTCAACAATTGTTTTATCAAACGAACCACTCTGAGTCAAATTGAGACAAATTCGATGTTCATTATAAATATCGGGAATTTTTGATGGAGCAACTTCGTCTATAAAAATAATATATGATGCCAGTTTATTGTCCGACACAAATGTTTTGAGAGAATTATAATATTCTCTATCTCTTTCAAGACAAGACCCGACAATAGTCAGAGATGTTTGAAAACCAGAGTCAATCAAAATTTTTACAGCAATCAAAGCGAGATCAATATTTTTTATCGGTGCAATACGCCCAATCATACAGATTGAATTTTTCTTGCGACCAATTGCAGGATTTGGCTTGTATACAGAGGTATCAACTCCGACCGGCATTATAACAGTCTTTTTGAAACGCGCTGTAAACGACTGAGTAGATGTACAAAAAACTTTTTTTGAGAGACCTATTGCAATATGCGTCAACAGATTTCCATATGGATGGTTGCGCCACATATAGACTGGAATCATTTTCATTTTCCAATACCAACCAAAAAGCAGTATATACTCCTGATTCATATGTACAAAAACCCGATCATATTCCCCCCTCACTGAATACAAATGCTGACACGCATGAAGAACATACCCCATTTTACCCACACCCTCCTCTTTACCAAGAGAATACACAGTCACATTTTCAGGAAGGGAATGTTCGCCCTCCTCGAGACAAATAACATGAATTGATTCATATTCTTTTGAAAGTCTCGTAACCCATCCACAGAAAAATCCGAGTATTGCGTCATTTTTGTCCATTTCTTGAGTAAAAATAAGAAGCTTCATATTATTTCTTTGTTCCCACTAAAATGTTCGCCGTTTGTAAACACGTGATTGCGAGATATGAAAAATGTAATACTTGCGGTAATTATACCAGCGAAAACTTGTCCGAGAAACACATAGAAATGAAAATGATCAACAAATATATATAGAAGTGCCGTGTTTATTGCGAGACCGAAAAGTGAGGATACTAGATATTTACCAATCTGCAAATGCATATCTTTTGTTGAATGATCTCTAAATGTCCAAAACTTTTGTAAAACCAAACTAACAAAAAAAGCTACGATAAATGCAAACACAGAGGCAAGCAAATAATACATATGAAAAATGTAATACAAAATAGACAGTATAGCGATATTTACAGACGCCGATGTTCCACCTGATATAACATATCGAACAACCAAATGTTTTGTAAGAAATTTCATAATAATGAATATGTGTTATTCAAGTATAGCATTAAGTAACCCCACATATCTATTCACATATTCTTCTTTTGAAAAAGTAGCTGTGATACTGTCCTGTACCAATTTTTTCAATAATTGTTTTTTATTTTCGTCAGAAATTATTTCAGACATTTTTGAAACAAAGCAATCCACAGAACCAACAGGGCAAATAAAATTATTTTCGTTCCCTTTGAATAATTCACTCGCAATTCCAACATCAGTTGTAATAACTGGACAACCACATGCGACCGCTTCGACAAGTGTCATCCCGTATCCTTCGAAATTGGAGGTTAAAAGAAACGCATCAGCTGTCTTGTAGAATGAAGCGAGCGTCTGTTGCCAACCAATAAAAATTATATTATTTGAAAGAGATTTTTCATCAATACATTTTTTCAAATTTTTAAGTTCTGAACCCTCCCCTGCAATCACAAGGCCTGTTTTTGGAAATTTCTTTACAACTTCTGCAAACGCACTCAATGCGAGATATATATTTTTTTCTGGGGTCAATCGTGATGCCATAAAGAAAATAAAATCAAATTGAGGAAACTTTTCTTTGAGATTGTCCGTTATTGGCGCATTTCTGAGTCTCTCGATATCAACAAAAATTGGCAATACTTCAATATGAGATTTTAAATTTGGAAATTTTTTTTCAATTGAATGCGCCACTTTTCCACTGACAACACGAATACTATCGCATCGAGGAATGACAAACCTAGCAATAACTCCTCGAATACGATTGAGAAAAGAGTTATAAAATTCTGGACTAGAAAAATCTGTGTGACACTGAACCTGTAGCTTCAAATCAAACATCTTTTTGAGAAGTAGCCCAACAAGTCCCGCTTCAAACGGATCCTGAGTTGAGATGACAGCATTACTTTTCTCAAAATTATTTTCTCTAATTATTTTTTTGCCGAGCCTGTATGCATCAGAGACATAACTCAATTTACTTCGTGAATTTGTTGGATACAGAGAGAGATTGTGTATCTTTTTTATCTGTAAATTACTTTTTTTGTTTGAGAATACAATAATATGAAGTTCTTTCATTTTCCCGGCATACAAAAGGACACGATTCAAAACTTCGCTTCCCTCTTCAAACAATTTTCTGTCTGATCCAATAGTAAGGACTTTCATTTTATTTTTTCATATACATCGAGAAATTCCTGTGCAATTTCATTCCATGAGTGTTTGTAGGTATTCATCATTATTCGGTGTCTGTAAGCATCATAAAAACTTTTGTCCAAAAGTTTTTCTATTCCTAGAGCAATCTCATCTGTTGAAAATGGATTAACAAAAATCGCCATATCTTTGAGTTTCTCCGCTATACCCGTATCCTCAGTCACAACAACTGGTACAGAATATTGCAAGGCATCCATAACCAAGTTTGGGCTAACTTCTGAAAACGAAGTGACGAGTACAGCATACGCATCTTTCATTTTTTCCATCAAAACTTCGCGTGACACTGTATTTGTGACAAGTTCGATATCTTCGTATCTCTCCTTCGCTTTTTGAAAAGCCTGCATCAGACGCTCTTTATTTTTTATATGAATATCACGAGATGGAGAGAGAAATATTTTTTTATCATAAGAAAATTCCTTCTGCGCAACACTTTCTGGGAAAAAGTTTTCAATAACATATGTTTTCTTTCGAAAAAGATTGTATGGCTTCATCATAATATTTTTTTGCCATTCTGTACTAAACACAATTGCCGAGGAAAACGCAAAAACCAGACGAGTCAAAATTGAAATGATTTTTTCCTTGAGTGTGTATTCTCGTGGAACTGAATAAAATTTTGAAAGTAACACATCTTCATGTGTTCTTGATACGTATGATTCCCATAGAAAATCTCCCGCAACTCGCACAATCATTTTTTTGCCAAACAGTTTTGAAAAGACAAGTGCCGGCAGAGCTACACTGAATGTATCGAGTGCAATAATATAGTCAGCAGATATTGCTTCCATTGTAAGTTTACAAAAATACAATATGTGTCTGAGACCAGTAGGAAATTGCTTGAGCTCGCCGTATGTGACCACCTGTACATCGTGATTTTGAATAATAAGGGTCTCAAAAAGCTGTCGAGCGTATTCTGATGGACCTCCTATTTCGGGCGGATAAATACCTGTTGCAATGATTATTTTCATAAAATTATATAGAGAACTTCTCTCATAAAAATACAATTTCAAAAAACGGATAAATTTTTGCTAAAATTTTCCTCGTGTTCGCGCCGTCGCGCTCGCAATGTTTTTGAAATTGTATTTTTATGAGAGAAGTCTTGCATTTTATATTTTTTCAAATACTTCATTTTTCATTTTTTGAGCAATGAGAGACCAGTCGTATGTTGAAATAACCCTCTCGTATGCTCCACCGACAATTTTTGCTTCCAAACTTTCATTCTCGAGCAAAAACATAACCGTCTCTGCCAAGCTTTTTGGATTATTTGGTGAACAAAAAATTCCAGTCTCCTTGTCGTCCAAAAAGTCTGTAATTCCACCAACCGGTGTAGCAATGACCGGTAGTCTCGCAGCCATCGCCTCAATAAATGAATTACCAAAACCTTCTGATCGACTCGGTCTCACAAATATATCACAAACTGAAAAATATTTCGGCATTTCGTCATGAGGAATAAAACCCAAAAATTTCACTCTTTTATCAACCCCGAGTCTGACCGCCTGTGCCTGAAGTCTACATCCCTCTTCCCCTTTTCCGATCACAATCAAAAAAATATTTCTTGGCAAGTACACAAGCGCTGATATAATATCATCCACCGCGTTTTTCTTTACGAGCCGTGATGCTGTAACCAAAAAAATATCGTGCTCTTTTTTTTGAAGTCGCTCTGCAACAACTTTTTTTTCTTCTTCGGAAAAAAGATGAGAGAAATGTGCCGTATCAACACCGTTTGGAACAATCAACGCTTTTCCATTATAACAAAAACTTTTTGCTCTCTGGAGCAAAAATGAACTGAGCACAGTCAGAAAATCTGTATTTTTAAGAGCAATCCACCATGAAAAAGCAATGAGCCCTCCCCACTTGAATTTCAAATGTTCTTCGGAGTCGCCTTCTTGCAAATTTAACACAATCGGAACCTTTCCTCTGTTATTTAATACACTTAAAATGTTTGCAATGTAGGCAGCACCACTACCGAATGTAACCATTACTGCCCAAAAACAGTGGTATTTTTTTTCTTTTTGCAATTTCAGCACTTGCAACGCACCTCGAAAAGGCAAGAGGAGTTTATCGAGCATCGGTCGGCCACTTCCTATTCTGTACACATTTACATTTCCCACTCGCTCAAAATCAGCCAGATTTTTGGCCATTTTTGCGGTAATAAGATCAAATTCATAATCGGTAGTGAGTCGATCAGTAATTTCTTTTATTGCAACTTCGGCTCCTGCAACAAATGGATAGTACGCCGTAGAAAAAATCAGAATATTTTTTTTGTTCATAAAGTTATTGTGTATCTTCCATTGTGAGCAGTTTGCGGAGAACATCCTCTGGCACTTCATTTTTTGATGGATTGGTTTCTGTCTCTTTTTTCTCATGTTGCTCCGGTTTTCTTTCTTCCTTTCTCGGCTCAGTATGATGAGGTTTTGTGATTGGAGAATTTTCTTGTTTAATATATTCGGATTTTTGTTCTACCTTTGGTGTCTCTTGCGGTCTCGGTCTCGGAGGAATTTCCGTTCTTGGCTTTTCCTGAAACCCTTTTGGTTTGTTATTAATTACCTGAGACAAGGCATCCTTGAGACTCGATATATTTTCTTTGGTTGGAACTTTTTTTCTATCTTGTTCGTGTGCCAAATTAGAAAGAGAAGCTGTCTGTGGTTTTTCATGCACCTTTGGTATTTCTTTGACTTCTTTTTCGCGGAGCATTTCCGCTGCTTTCATAAAAGCAATCTTGTTTGGGTCAACTTTTGGTGGTTCATTCTGTGCAATTGGTCTATTGTTTTGTGGAATAGGAGAAACTTGATTTTGTGTTTCTGGTCTTTTGTGTTCTCGTCGAGAAAAATTATCATTCCGCACCTCAGTTTGTTCTTCGTGTGTATGAGAAATATCTTTGTTTGACGCAGGTTTTGCATCTTTTTGAATACCCTGCTCGTGCCATTTGCGAATATTTTCTTCTACCTCAGCACGAGGTTTGGAGAATTGTTCTCGGGAGCTCTGTATGATTTGATCTTTGTATCGAATCTCTGGCTTGGCGATCGGTGCAAGTGTGCGGGCGGAAAATGGCGATGAAGAAACGCCGTCTATCATAAGTTTGAGATAAATCTGTGCAAATCCGAGATTGACCAAATCCTCTGCGGTAAACGTCGGAGCAAATTCTTTTTCCAAAACCTCGGCGTCAAATGCACCCACTCGGAACGTCACCATCGTACCGACGTTACCAAACACTGCATCACGAACCTCCTCCTCCATTTGTTCGATGTATTGGTGTGCAATATTGAGAGAGAGTTTGTATTTTCGTGCTTCGGAGAGGATGTCCGCGAATGATTTGTTGGCAAATGACTGAAACTCGTCAACGTACAAATAAAAATTTGGAAGTTTTGCGAGCTCGGCATCACTTTTGTCCGCACGTGACATAGCAGCGAGATAGATTTTTGTGATGAGCATTGCACCAATGAGGTTTGCATTCCCCTCACCCACACGCCCTTTGGACAAGTTGATAATCATTATCTTTTTCTCGTCCATCATTTTGCGAATATCAAAAGACGAGTCCGGCTGACCGATGAGATTTCGCACGAGCGGGTTTGATGTAAATTGTCCGACTTTGTTTTGGATTGCCGGTGTTGCCTCGGCAGCAAATCGCTCGGTATACTTTCCAAACTCATCCACCCAAAAAGATTTGCACGACGGATCAGTAATGTTATCAACAATTTTCTTGCGGTAATCCTTGTCTGAGAGCATTCTGTTGATACTGAGGAGCGTCGCACCGGGATATTCGAGGAGCGCAATAATTGTGTATTGCAAAATGTATGACATTCTGGCTGACCACGCATCCGCCCAAATCTTTTCGAACGTAGACATAAGACCGTTAACCACGAGGTGTCTCTTGTCCGGACCAATGTCCTGCAAAACATTGAACGAAACCGGATACTCCATATCAAACGGCGCAAAATAGAGCACATCTTTGATGCGGTGTTCTGGCACATACTCGAGAAGTTTTTCTGCTGTACCTCCATGTGGATCAATAAAAGCCATACCCTCGCCTTTCTGGATATCCTGAATTGCCATATTTTCGAGAAGTGTAGACTTTCCAACACCAGTCTTTCCGATCACGTACACGTGTCGCAGTCTGTCCTTTGACTTCACGCCAAATTTTACTTTTTTATTTCTCGCGTCAGTCTCTGCGAAATATGTTACATCAGCGGAGTCACTCATATGTGTGTATTATACAATAAATGAAAAGGAAATAAAAATTTAATTTGAATTCAGAAACTTGTTGAGAACATATGTTTTTTGGAGGCTTCGCAGGCGGGTAGCCGAGACTTGAGGAATTTGCCAGCAGGCAAATATCCGTACTCCAAAAAACATATGTCGAATAAAAGTTTCTGAATTCAAATCATTGTTCTTAATTTCAAAACTCTTATTCAGCACATCCTTTTTGGAGCACGCGATAAGTCTTGCTAGACTTTCGCTCAATCTCGCGCCGTCGCGCTCCGAAGTCTCCAAAAAGAATCTGCTTCAACGAGTTTTGAAACTATCTCAACTTATTATTTCGCATCCAACGCGCCTTTCGTATATTTGTTGGAAGCGGACCAGAGAATCCACGAGTCGAGTCCGACGTCATTCGTTGCCTTGATCTGTGCACGGACTTCGGCTGAGCCGTACGTCATTTTCAAACCAAAATCTTGGAGCCATGGACGGAGTTTCGCCGGACTCGTACTTGCGAGATTTGCCCGTTTGACCGCCTCGGACATTGCGTATTTGACTACCTCGTATGGATAGGCTTCTGGATTTTTGTAACCAATAAACGTTGGCGGATAATGTGACGGATACACCATTGGCATTATGTAGTCAAAATATGGCAGAGCGTTCTCTAGATACTGCCCGATACCCATATCATCCTGTGCCGTCGTCACCATTCCAAAAAGGTCGGCGGAAATCTTGAGTTCTGGCGCAGACGAACTCGCTACACCTTTTTTCAGATGTTCGGTAACATAGGCAAAAAAGTTTTTCATTACCACTGTTTTCGGCGTCGTACTACTAAACGGATACGAAATATCCTGCATATTTCCATCAGACGGAAAACGAATATAATCAAAATTTATTTCATCAAACCCAACCTTCCGTGTCTCCTGTGCGAGGAGCACAATATAATCCCAATACTCCTGCGAGCCGGGATCAATCCACGAAATCCCCTTTCGGTCTTTCCACACTGCCGTCCCTGCTTTATTTTTGACAGCCAAATCTGGTTTATATTTTACAAAATATGCATCCTGAAACACAGCGATACGTCCGATGACATAGATGCCTTTTTTGTGCAGAGACTCTACGAAGTCTCGCATATCCGATACACGTACTTCCTCTGAGCCAAATTTTTTCAAGTCCGTATTTTCAATCGGAAAAACAATTTTGCCCGAGTAATCTTTTATATCAATGACCACTGTGTTGAGCTCTGTGTCATCAATGAGTTTAACCAGTGCTCCGCGTAAAGACGGCGTACCGGCAGTCCAACTCGTCATATATATTCCTTTGACTGGAACAGGAGTCGCTATGTACGTCGGCACAAACACCGGCGTTACATCTTTTTTCACATCTGCACTTTGAGTAAGCGTTGCCACAGCACTACCTGTGAGTACATAGTGTCCTGTGAAAATTTTTGGCAATACAAAGAAAAAAATAATGGCAGAAATAATTCCAACACATACAAAGAGTATATGTTTGTACTGAGCAAGTGTGTTTTTCATTTGTACTATTGTACAGAGCCAAATCCATTTGAGTCGCCTCTGTGTTGACTGTCATCAATGCTTTTTGTCTCTGTTTCTATTGGAGAATTCTCGGTAAAAACTGGAGTTGTCTTTTCTTTTTTGCGTGCACGCTTTACGATTCCTTTTTTAGGGAAAGAAATTTTGACGGAAATAAATATGAGGTAGAGACCGGAGAGAATAGTGAAAAATATTTTCCACGATGTCGGAATACCGAAAAACACCCAGATGAGCAAAATGAAAATGCCGAGCAAAAATGTATTTCGTTGTTTGATCATATAAAAGTATTATACAGTATAAATTTTTTTTTCAAAATTTTCAAATTATATGATATTATCTTTAGTATGTCTAAAATCAATATTTATATTGATGGAAATAACCTCTATCGGGGAGCCAAAGAACTGGGATTTGAAATTGATTATAAAAAATTTCGTGGATGGCTCAGACAAAAATATAATCCTCAATTTGTATATCTTTTTATTGGTCTTGTCCCAGAAAGAGGCAAATTTTATGAACATTTGCAGAAATCAGGATTTATTCTAGTTTTCAAACAAACAGTATCAGTCGGGGAAAAAATTAAAGGAAATTGTGATGCAGAGTTGGTACTAAAAGCTACTTCTGATTTTTATACAAAAGCTTTTGATTCTTGCATATTAGTGACCGGAGATGGAGATTTTGGATGTCTTGTGGAGTTTCTGCAAGAAAATAAATCATTAAACCGAATCGTAGCTCCTGATACAAATAGATGTTCTTTTCTTTTAAGAAACAAGAATGTTGAAATAACATTCTTGAACGACCATTATCATAAATTTTCAAAGAGGATATAAAAGAAAAAGCCCCCAATGCAGACGAATCTGCACAAGGGTCTTTCTCATAGTGATACACATCATTATATACCTAAAAAAACACCTGTCAAATATTTTAGGTAAAGAAAAGGCCCCACATTGCGTGGGGCCGGGGCCTGAGGTTGGTAACCTGAGGATGAGATTTTTTTGGGGGTCTCAACCCGCTAAAAGTACTACTGCGCCGCGGTTTCGGTCGCCGTCTCCTTCTTGGAGCGGGGCTTCCGGACCTTCTTCGGCGGGGGCGCGACGGTCACGTTGACCGTCACACCCTTGGTCGCCAGGTGCTCGGCGAGCGGAGCCTTGGCCGCGTGCGCCGCGTTGAGCCCGGCGCGGTAGGCCTCCACTTCGGAGGCGCTGGCCTCGGAGGCCGGGGGCCGCGAGCATTCCGGAGCGAAATGCCGCTCCGGAACGTTCGGCACATCCCGACGGCGCTGTTGCTGGCCGTTGTTGTGGCCGTGGCCCTTGCCGTTGGCGGCCGGGGCGTGTTGCTGGTGCGGGTTGTCGCCGGGGACGTGGTACGTCCCGGTGTTCCGCACCGCCTCCAGGAGCTTCCAGAGTCTCTGGTCGGTCGCCGAAGCGAGCCGATCGGCGTACGCCGTTTCCAGCGCACCCGCCACGAAGCGGAACTGCCGTGGCTCGGCTCCTGCGCCGAGCATGGCGGCGAACAGCGAGCTGACCGCGAACCAAAACTCGTTCGCGTCATCTTCCCCTTCCTCGAGCCAGTCCGGACGGACCCACGTGGGTCCGAATTCCGGCGACAGCACGCGCCCGAGGTAGATGGCGCCGAGCTCGTCGCGTTTCCCGGTGGTCTTCACGACCTCCGGGATGTTCCCCACGTACAACCTGTTGGGGAATTTGGCCACGAAGGCCAAGACGGCCGCCACGTTGGCGGCAACGAGCCCGAACAACGCGCGCATAATCGTCTCGGTCGACGTCTTCACGTCGGCCAGGCGGGTGGTGCCCGCCGTGACCTGCTTCAGGATGTTGGCAGCCTCGATAGCCGCTTTCTCCTGATTGGCCTTGCGGATCGCCGCGACCTTCTCGCTGGTATCCCCTTTGAGGGCGTCCTGGGCCTTGATGATGCCCACGTTCAGCAGATTCAAGAAACTCATTTTTTTCTCCTGTACTCCCGCAACGGGGAGTCTTATTTGAAGTAGTGGTATGACAACCACTCTAATAAACATTATACACCCTTTGTTTTATTTGTCAAGTACTTTTCCATTTCCACTCACTTCCCCACCCAGCACCTGTATTTTATCCATATTTTAAGCCGTTTTTTAACAGAGCCGAAAAAAATCATATGGAAATGAATCACACAATAGTATATATTTTTGAAACATTGTGCAGGCTGACGGGCCGAGCACGAAGAAATTCGCCAGCAGGCGAATATTCTGTTTTCAAAAATATATACTATTGTGTGGTTCATTGAAAACATTTATCCGTTTCCAGAAAGCAAAATAATATGAGGTAGGGGGCACTCTAAATGAATATTCTGTTTTCAAAAATGTACAATAATATGCTAGTCATCCACTAAACATATTTTTTGCAAAATTAAAACTCGCAGAGGACATCTGCGAGCATCAAGAACTGTTGGGTTTGGTGCTGTACACCAATCCCTTTATTTGTGAAAAGACTTCATCTTGTATACTTTCCTCCCCGTCCCGCAAGTCGCGGGCGATTGTTCTGGCCAAGGCAACAACGGCCTTCTGATCTGTCTGATAAGGAGTGAAGATGCGGTACGAATAGTTGCCCCGCACCGACTGTTTGCCCTCATCAAACGTTCGGAGAGTCGCGTCAACCAAGACGAAACTCTTATTAAGTAGGAAGACAAAATCGCTTCCATAAAAAAAGTCGAGGGCTGTCCCCAGCGTGGTCACAAGCCGGAGCTTGCGACGAAGGGGTTTCGGGAGCTGTTGCCTGACTTCGCAATACACCCGATAAAAAAATCCCCCACTTTCTCGCAGGCCTATGTGAGTACATCCTCGGCTGACTGCCGAATGGACGGAATTCACAAGGGCCTCTTCGAAAGAAAATCTTTTTACATCGGTCCCATACAATTTGAGACCGACAGAGGACGCATCGAATCCGGCACAAAATCTTTCGAAATCGTAGCCGTCGATGAACTCTGTCCCTTTATTATATACCGCCCTTTTTGCAAACATTAAGTCCTTTCATTCCTAGGGTATATAAACACAAAGGGAAAAATTAGTCAACTAGTCTGTGAGTAGGTTATCCACAAATTCCTGCTCGGAGAGAACTGTGACACCGAGACTGCGTGCATCGGTCAGCTTGCTACCCGGAGAATCCCCCGCCACCACATAGTCTGTCTTGCTCGAAACACTGCTCGAGATGTTGCCACCACGATCACGGATTTTTTGTTTTGCCTCGTCACGCGACATTGTAGAAAGTGTGCCAGTCAGGACAAATGTTTTGCCGGAAATTTTTGATGTTGATTTTGCATTTGCGTCTGGAGTGGTTTTTGTTTTCTCGATGGTTACATATTTCAAAAGATCGTTGACTACCTTTTTGTTTTCCGCGCCTGTAAAAAAGTCCACAATAGACTGCGCCACGATCGGTCCGATACCAGATATTTTCTCAAATCTTTCAAATGGTGCTGTGCGAATGTTTTCTAGACTACCAAACTGCTCTGCGAGGAGGTACGCAGTCTCTTCGCCGACTTGCGGAATGGAAAGTGAGACGAGAAAACGAGGCAGAGAAACTTTTTTTGCTTTTTGCACAGCGGAGAGGAGATTTTCGACTGACTTTTCGGCAAAGCGAGGCAGAGCGAGTAGATCGCCTTTTTCCAGAGTAAAAATATCAGCGTACTCAGAGACGAGATTTTCGCGCAAAAGCACGTCAATAATTTTCGGCCCGAGGTCGGTTATATCAAATGCTTTTTTGGACACGAAATGATAGAACTTTCGCTTTTGTTGTTCAAAAGAATTTTTATTGACACATCGCCATGCTGCCTGGCCGGGAATACGCTCGATCGAGCCGTCACCTCCGCACGCCGAAACTTTTTTTGGCCAGACGAAAACTCTTTCTTTGCCGGTGCGCATTTCTTTTATCACAGAAACAATGTCAGGAATAACGTCGCCAGCCTTTTGCAAAATAACCGTGTCGCCAATGCGCACATCCAGTCGTCTGATCTCATCCTCGTTGTGAAGTGTTGCTCGCGAGACAGTCGAACCAGCGACCACGACCGGACGCAAGTGTGCAACCGGTGTGAGTACTCCTGTACGACCGACTTGGAGAGCAATGTCCTCTACCACTGTCGTCACTTGTTCTGCTGGAAATTTGTATGCCACACCCCAGCGAGGTGACTTGCCTGTATAGCCGAGCGCGTCTTGGATCTTTTTTGAATTTATTTTGATAACAATGCCGTCCAAGTCGTAACCCAAGCTGTGACGTTTTTGTGTCCAGTTTTTATAATACGTTTGAATCTCATCTACGGTAGTAAACACTTTCCAATGTTCGTTGGTTTGAAACCCGAGTTTCTGGAGAAGCGAAAGCTCAGCGGACTGACTCTCTGGAATCTCTGTGCTAATCTCATCGAGATCATAAATAAATGACTGCAGATTTCGACTGGCAGTAACCTTTGAATCGAGCTGGCGCAGAGAACCTGCTGCAAGATTTCTGGCATTTGCAAAGACTGCTTCGCCGGCAGATTTTCTCTCCTTGTTTATTTTTTCCAAATCTTTTTTGCTGATCCACGCCTCGCCAACACAAATCAAATCAATTTTCTGTGTGAGCACGAGAGGAATGTTTTTGATTGTTTTTACATTTTGCGTTACATCCTCGCCAACTTCCCCATCGCCACGAGTGGCAGCCTGCACAAACTCGCCATTTTTGTATTCTACAATTATTTTGAGTCCGTCGATTTTGAGCTCACAGCAATATTCTATTTTTTCATTTGTGAGACCAGCTTTGCGAATGAAATTATTTGTTTTCTCTTGCCACTTTTGGAGCTCGACAAAATCAAACACATCATCAAACGACCACTGGCGCGTTTTGTGTGTCACTTTGACAAACTCCTTGAGTGGTTCGGCTCCCACTCGAGCCAAAATATCCTCGCCAGCTTTGAGCTCCGGATATACCTCCTCCATCGCTCGCAATTCCTTTTCTAGCGAATCATATGCCTCGTCGGAAATCTCGGGAGTGTCTTTTGTATAATAAAGATAACGATGTTTCTCAATCGTTTTCTTTAGATTTTCGTATTTCTTTTTGGTCTCTGCATCGGCCATTTTAGTAGTTTATAATAACACCTCTTTCAAAACGTCGTCCAGAGCCAGAGCAAATATTATACCCACGCGAACGAATAACCGTAGCATTTGGCACGCTTTTGTCCACTGTTACAACAGCACATCCGCGACCACCATTTTGTGTAAAATCTATTGTAAATGTGCTCGTTTGGGCACCTCCCACAGTAAATGTCTGTGTGTTACATTTGATTGCTGTCGTTCCACTAGGGTCAAAGGCACTGACTGCACCATTTTTGACATCCCAGTATGTTGCACATTCAATACCACTGTCCGCATTATAGAGTGAATACTGTGACTCACGACTAGAGAATGTGAGCACGAGCTGTTTAACCGCGATATTTGCAACCACAAAACTGACAAGAAGAAGCATTGACGTCGTCACAATAGCAACGAGCATTGCAAACCCTTTCTGTCCACTTTCTATTTTTTTGTTGAAACTTTTTTGCATCATATTATCTGTTATTGAAAAGTGACTCTCTGATTTGGAATGTTTTTGAAAATGCACCACTCTGCCAGCTCACAGTAATAATCGCGACAATTTCGTTTGCATTGCCAGCGACAGTTTGTAATTGAATTTCCCTCTTGAAATCAGTCGGGGTCCACGTAACATTGTATCCAAACAGTCCTGTTGCCGAGTCTTGGTTGAGTACAGGGCAACTACCGAGAGCACCGCTACACGCCGAGAGAGTAGCTCCCGGAGAATCCACTGTACATACTTTTCCAAAATAACATGGGTCTGTTGCCACAGCAGAAATACCAGTAAGCCAACCGACAGCAGATCCACCAGAAGCGAGAGAATTGAGGCTGTTCAGCGCATTTTCGTCTCGTTTGTTTCTCAAATATTCGATAGACTCTTGAGCGAGATAAAATGCCGTGACCTGATCCTTTGCATATCCTGACGACTGGAGACTCGTCTGTACAGCAGTAAATGTACCCAAAATAGAAATAGACAAAATACTAATCGCAACAAGTGTTTCAATGAGTGTAAACCCTGTATTTCTTTTTTGATAGTGAATCTTCATATTAATAATCAAATTTTCTTTGCGATATTGTGGTCTCCAGAGTAAATGATGTCTGCGTTGATGTTTTTGTACCCGAGTGGCCCTTTACAACAATAAGCACCCTTGGCTGATACGTGTCACTGGATGCAGAGCCGAGGACATAAAATGTTAGCCTATCAATCGTCACATCGAGTGACGTGAGATCCATATCAACCCCACCAACAGTTTTGACTATTTTTCCGGCTGAAAGCCTGTATGTGACAAGACCAGTAGTACCACTAGGCAGTGGTGCGAGAAGGGTCAGACTAGTATCACCAGACGGACAATCACTTGGATTTGTCAGTGTACCACTCGTTCCACAATGATATTTTTCTCCGAAACGAATACTTCTCGTCATACTTTCTAGTGTAAAGTTGAGGTTGTCCATCACAGCACGGAGGGACTGAGATTTTCTGTTTGAATCCAAGACTGTCATTATGGAGCCCATACTAATAAGCATCACAATACTAAAAAGCGATATAGAGACCATCAGCTCGACAAGTGTAAACCCTTTATTTTTTTTAAAATCTGTTTTTACCATTTTATTGCACTGAAATCTGTCCGGCTTTTGAAATTGATATTGTCAGTGTTTTTCCTTGGGGTGACGACAGTATGATCTGGCCGGTATCCTCCGTAGAACCACAAAAATTTCCTCCGCCGTTTATGAGATTTACACTTGCATCAGGATTTGGCCTCAGAAATGTAACTGCCATCCCATCGATACATGACGATGGATAACACCTCGTGGTTCCTCCAGTCACACCACAGACAGACGAGATTTTGATACCATTTCGCAATGTCCCCTTTTCAATGCATTCACTCGCTGTACTACACGTACTATCTCCATCGTATTTTCCATCATTATCCTCGTCAGCAAATACATAGTAGTTCGTCGGATCACTCGGATGAAAATAAATTCCGTAACCTATGTTGAAGTTTCCTCCACCAGCCGTGCGCTCTTTGACACTCAGTCCATACACCTGCGCTTCGCGAATCGCCACAGCTACCTCCTGACTCGCACCTACGAGCGCGAGATCGTTATCAAATTTTGAATAGCTGAAAAGAACCACCATCATAATCGCCACAGCGACACTAATAGAAACCATCAGCTCTATGAGTGTAAAACCTTTATTTCTTTTTTTGTAGAAAGTGATCATTTTATCACAGGACTTATTTTGTAATTACACACTTTTCAAAAAACGGATAAATTTTCCTTATCTGACTTACCTCACACACATATGTTTTTCAAAAAACGGATATTTTTCTGCTGAAAAATTCCTCGTGTTCGCTCCGTCGAGCTCGCAATGTTTTTGAAAAACATATGTGTGCGAGGTAAATCATCATTCTTAATTTTGTTTTAAAACATTGAATTCAAAAGCGTACCGAGGCCCATTACATCAATGTGGCTGAAAAAGACGATGATTGTGCCGGCAATGAGAAATGGTGCGAATGGAACTTCGGAGTGTAGGCCGATTTTTGTACCAGACTCGTCAGAAAACTTGCTACGGATGATGAGGAAAATACTCCAGAGAGCGCCGATCCAGAATGCCAGAATAACCGCCGAGATACCGGAGACAAAACCGAGGAGTGCTCCAATACCGAACACCAGCTTGGCATCGCCGAACCCCATCCACCTGCCCCGCGACAGTAGCCAGAGGAGCGCAAATGGTATAAAAAGCACAAATGGCGCCGAGAGATCAAAGAGATCCATTCGAGTCAAAACAAAATCTTTGAGGAAAAAGAATAGGGCGAGCTTTATGACACTCAGCACAATAAACGTGTATGCCATTATGTCTGGAATAATCGTATGACGAATATCATAGAGCACAATGACCAAAAGTAGACTGAATACAAAGGCATAGTAGAGACAAAAACCTACTGAAAGGAATATACCGTAATCAAACGCACTATAAACTGGCCAGTAGTACAGCTGACGGAGAACGATGCCGACAAAAATCACACCGGTAAAAAATTCAATGATCGGATACTGCCACGAGAGCTTGCTCTTGCACGTTCGGCATCTGCCACGCAGGAAAAGAAAGCTGAAGAGCGGAATGAGCTCGTACCATTTGAGTGGTGTACCACAGTTGAAACAAATCGATCTGCCAGACGTGGCCGAAAGGCCTGTCTTGTATCGCAAAGCCACGACGTTTATAAAGCTACCTATTAAAGTCCCTAAAATGAAAACGTATATAAAAGATAGTATATCCATAGTCATTACATTATACAGTGAAAACAAAAACAAATAAACGCCCCACTTGTGTAAAACAAAAAACCAACCTCTCGGCTGGCTTTTTGTTTTGAAACTAATTCGTGATTAGTTACATGCAATCGTACCTGAAGTAATTGCTGCTGGAGAAGCACCAAGAGTAGCTGCTGAGTAAGCTGTACCTCCTGATGTTTTCTCTCGTGAGACACCTGAGTTGTCTATACACCATGCTCCACCTCCTTTTTGAAGGACTGCAATAGCGTAGTGGGTTGCGTCTGAATAACATGTTCCATCTGTTCCACCATTTTGAGTAACAGCATGAGCAATAGCCTGCTTTATGTTAGCATCGTTAAATATTGTTCCTGCACCTGCTGATGCACAAGCTGCTGCAGCGTATGCTGTTCCATATGATTGAGGACTCTGATTATCATAGAACAACTCTGCCTGAGCTCGAATACCATTCAAGTCTCCCTTGATAGCTGCATTTGCACCTTTTGTTCGTGCTGTGTTAAGCGATGCCAAAACAACTGATGAAAGAATACCGATAATTGCAATAACGACGAGCAATTCAATAAGTGTAAAACCTTTGTTAAACTTTTTTGTCATATTTTATATTTTGTTAAATACTTTATTAAAACTAATAACTAAATATTTTTTACCTCGACCTGTTTGCGCCCATTTTCGACACAAACCGTTTTTGTTAAAACGAATATCTATATTATACGGCAATAGAGATTTTTGTGAAAAGTGGAGATGTGGATAAACCCAGTAGTGAATTTTGGCATTGTGCTTTGCACGTTCGGATTTTAATCCGAACAATGCCAAAATCTACTACTGGGTAACCTCCTCACCGGATACTACTCTTCGAATCGTCCTCGTCTTTTGTAAAATGTAAAAATGTTTTTTCCTGCCTATCGCGGACTCCCGTTGGTCGCCCCTTGTTGCACAGGGGTAAACGCTTTCGGCTAGGAAAAAACATTTACATTTTAGCCAAAATCCTGCGAATGATTCGAAAAGTAGTGTCCGGTGAGGGAAAAGGTTTTAACTGTGAGACAAAACAATACAACATATGTTTTCTGAAACATTGCGCAGACCGACGGGTCGAGCACGAAGAAATTCGCCAGCAGGCGAATATTCTGTTTTCAGAAAACATATGTTGTGTTGTTTTGTCAAACCACGTTTTTTGAAGTTCAACGAAGGAGTTCGCCAAATTTGGAAGTTTTTTATCCGGCGCCGGCGATGTTATAGATCGGCATAAGCACCGCAGCCAGCAAAACACCCACTCCAAGACCGAGAGAGACAATCATAACCGGCTCAATAAGACCCACCAGAGTATCCACCGCCACAGAAACTTCTCGTTGGTAGAATTTTGCGAGAGTTTTGAGAATTTCACCCACTTCTCCGGTTTCCTCTCCCACTTTTATCATTTGTACCATAATACCTGGAATTTCTGGATAAATACCGAATGATGCCGAGAGAGAGCTACCACCTTTGACCTCTGTGAGAGTTCTATCCAAAATCATTTTGTAGACTTTGTTGTCAACGACGGACGATGTGATTTCCAAAGCACGCAAAATAGGAATACCGCTGATAATCATAGTGTTCATATTGTCTGCAATACGCGAGAGGTAGAGTTTGCGGTACAAATCCCCTATGTATGGAGTATCGAGTTTCAACTTGTCCAGAGTCATCCCACCTTCAGTCGTTCTAGAAAATCTCCAGAGCAAAAATCCAGCAACTACGATACCAATCGCCAAAAATACACCGTAGTTTACAAACAAACTACTGAGTGCTAGTACGGCCTTGGTATAAATCGGCACTTCCTGACCACTGTCTTTGAGCATCAGGCTGATTTTTGGAATAATAACAGTGAGCATCAGAATCATAACTCCTATGAAAGTCGTAATAACGAATGCTGGATAAATAAGAGCATTTTTTGCTTTTGATGTGACTTCGTATGTTCTGTCCAAATAGTCCGCGAGATAGTTGAATGTCTCATCGAGCTTTCCAGACTCCTCTCCCGCCTTTACCATATTTACGTAAAAGTCAGAAAATGCGTCGGGATGTTTGGAAAGAGCTGTGGAAATAGAGCTTCCACCTTGGATATCATCAGCTATTTCCAAAAGTACCTTTTTGAGAGCTGGACTGTCGACTTGACCACCGATGAGGCGGAAAATACGCAACGCCGAAACCTGCGCCTGGAAAAGTGTCGCCATTTGACGCGAGAGAATCACCACATCCTTGCCAGAAATACGATTGAAAAATGAGAGTGTGTCTATTCTAAATCTGTTTTCATCTGGTGCATGAATTTCGGAAATAATGAGACTGCGCTTTTGGAGCTGATTGATTGCAACATCAACACTCACAGCATCGATTGTGCCCTCTGTCTTCTCCCCTGTCGCTGTAATTGCTTTGTATGTAAAAATCATATGAGATAGCCAGATTTCAGAGTAAAAAATTTGATTTCAAAAACATTGCGAGCGCGACGGCACTACACGCCGGAAAATTTTAGCAAAAATTTATCCGTTTTTTGAAATTAAATTTTTTACTCTGGAATCTACATTTATTATAACATCCTTTCCAAACTTTTTGGATTACTTGAATACAAATACGCGTTTTCAATCGTTATTTCTCCAGCACTGACGAGCTCCGCCAAGTATTTGTTGAGGTTTATCATTCCCTGATCCGAGCTGGTCTCAATAACTGACTCGAGTTCATGTGTGCGGTTTTCTCGGATGAGGTTTGCTACAGCTGTGTTGTTGATGAGAAGCTCACAAGCTGGGATGAGTCCTCCAGACACTCGTGGTACGAGACGCTGGGAGAAAATACCCAGAAGACTGGCCGAGAGTTGAACGCGAATCTGGTCTTGTTGTTCTGTAGAGAACGAGTCAATGATACGCGAAACAGTCTGTGCAGCTGTGTTGGTGTGCAGTGTTGAAAACACGAGGTGTCCGGTCTCTGCAGCGGTCACGGCGGTTGACATTGTTTCTGGATCTCGCATTTCTCCCACCATCAGCACATCCACATCTTCTCGGAACATATCCTTGAGTGCTTTGTGAAAGTCTGGACTGTCCTGTAAAATTTCTCGCTGATCAATCACGGACTTTTTTGATTCAAAGAGGTATTCAATCGGATCTTCAATTGTAATGATGTGTTCCAAACGTCTCTCGTTAATCATTTCGATAAGAGAAGCAAGAGTGGTACTTTTGCCATGACCAGTTGGACCCACTACAAGGAAAAATCCCTGCTGTTTTGTGGTAAATGTCTCAATTATGGAAGGAAGTCTGAGTTCTTCGATAGTTTTTATTTGTCTCGGTATGAGACGCATTGCAAGACTGATTTTGCCAATACGCATAAATACATTACATCTGAAACGAGTTTTTTCGTTGTGACTATATGCAAGGTCAACTGATTTTGTATCCTCAAATATCTGTTTTTTTGAATCATCAAGAAGAAGCTCCAAAATACTTTTCATATCAGACTTGGTGAGTGCTGGATATTTGACCATCGGAATGAGAGAACCAGCAACACGTATCATTGGCTGGCGGTCTTCAGAAAGATGGAGGTCTGATGCGTCTTCTTTGAGCATTAGTTCAACAAGTTCCTCAAATTTTTTTGCATATTCAGATGCCATTGTATATGTAAATTATTTATTAATTTTCTTTTGATGAATATCGAGTACCGAAGCAACAACTTCTGACGGAATAGATGTGGCTTTTATAATAAAACCATCAACACCAATTTTTTTGACTTTTTCAATCTCATCGGCCTGATTTGTGAGCATTATTATGGTAGATTTTTGTGCCAATTTTTCATCTCTGATTGTTTTGAGTAGCTCTACTCCATCCATTCCTGGCATTATGATATCAAGCAAAATAATATCGTATGTATCATTTTCATGAATTTTGTCGAGTGCCGCTTTGCTACTTGCACACGTGTCTATATGTATACCGTTCGATTTAAATTTGAGCACATACATATCGAGCAGAAATCTGTCATCATCGACAAGCAATATCTTTACGTTTTTATTTTCTTCGGTCATAAATAATTTTGTTACTGTATATATAGTATCACAGCGTGTTCACTTCTTCAAAAGGAATCTCTCTGTTCATCGCTTTTATAATCGCATCTTCTTTCATTGTGAGCATTCCCATTGATCGTGCAATCTTTGTAATCTCGAGCTCAGTAGGACTTTTCAAAATAACAGCTTCTATTTCCTTTGTCATTTCCAAAACTTCGAGCACAGCGACTCGTCCACGCGTACCGTTTGGACAATCATTTGTGCTGACAGCTTCATATACTTTGTCTTTGAGAGGAAGTTCGTCTCTGAATTTTTTTGGTAAATCTTCAAACTGCTTGTCTATCATCACTTTCAAACCTCCTTCGAGCACCATCTCCTTTCCACCATCAGGACAGAGACCGAGCACAAGTCGTTGAGCGATTGCGAGAATAAGTGTAGGTGCAATGAGGTATGGATCAACACCCATATCTACGAGTCGCGGAATAACACCAGTAGCTGAGTTGGTGTGAATAGTAGAAAGCACAAGGTGACCAGTGAGCGCAGCTTGGATGGCCAGCTGTGCTGTCTCTTTGTCTCGAATCTCACCCACCATGATAACATCGGGGTCTTGTCGGAGTGTTGTACGCAAACCGGATGCAAATGTATAACCAATTTCCGCCTTCACTTGAGACTGTGACATTCCCTCAATGTTGTATTCGATAGGATCCTCGAGAGAAAGCACGTTTTGATGTTCGCGGTCAATTTCGTTTAACATCGAATACAGTGTTGTTGTTTTTCCAGATCCGGTCGGACCAGAAATGAGAATGAGTCCGTAGGGTTTTTCGATTGCTTCACGAATAAGATCGAGATTTCTTTTTGAGAGACCGATTTGGTCGAGTTTTTTGACACCCTTTTCCTGATCAAGAATTCTCATAACCACCTTTTCACCGAAATATGTCGGAAATGTAGAGACACGGAAGTCAATTTTGCGACCTTCGATACGCGCAGTAAAACGTCCGTCTTGTGGTTTGCGTTTTTCGTCGAGACGCATATTGGAGAGAATTTTGATACGCGCAATCACAGCCGAGTGGACCTTGAACGGCAACACGAGGCTGGTATTCATCACACCATCAACTCGAAAACGTACTTTTACGTTTTCTCGCCATGGCTCAATGTGAATGTCGGAGGCATTTCCATCAGTCGCATATCGCAAAATAGTTGCTACGATTTTTGTTACCGGTGCATCCTCGCTAATCGGACCACTCTGTGAAGAATCTTTTTTGTTTTCTTTTTCTTCCTCTGCAGAAGTTTCTATTCGGAGTTCTGTTTCAAGTTCATTGAGAGCTTTTGACACTTCTCCTGTCAGACCTTTGTACAATGTAATTACTTTTCCAAAATCTTCTTCTGTGATAAGAAAAATTTTGAAAGGCATCTGCACTTTTGAAGAAATAAAGTTGAGCGCATCGTGAGCCTCGATATCATCCGGATCAACCATTCCAATCTCGAGCACTCCATCTGTCACAGCAAGTGGAACAAAACGATAGTGTCGTGCGGAGTCCTCGGGAATATACTCCAAAATTTTGCCAGGTATCTCCTGATTGTCGATTTTTTTCGTCGGAATATCCAAAAACTCACCCTTTGCTTGTAGGATGTCATTTGCGGACACGCCGTTTTTTATGAGAACCTGCTCAATTGTCAGACCTGTTGAGACTGCTTCGTCTTTAATAGCATCAACATTTTCTGCCTTGAGTAGGCCTTTTTGTACGAGAACTTCTGTAATATCCATAAATAATCAATTAATTGCGCCTAGAATACTCCAGACGTTGCACCAGCTGATTTCTGTGTAGTCGTAGCTGGCTTGGTAACAGGAGTAGATGGCACAAAATTTGCATCGTTACCTATCGAAGCAAATGGGTTTGGTCTACCTTGTGGCTCTGGAGTTACCGGAGCAGAGTAGTCCTTGAGAGATTTGAAAATATTAGAAGAAAAAAGTGTCTGATCTATTTTTACATTTTGGAGCTTTTGTGCGAGTGAGACAATATCATTTCCATCTCCTGTTGAATCTGTACTCGACGCAACACTCGAAACATCAGCACTTGGGGCCATAAAAAAGATGCTGTACGCAATAAACCCAAGTCCACCGACTATTATGAGAGACATTATGAGTTTTTTGAGAAGTGATGATCCCATATTATCTAAGTGAATATGTATTAACTGCTAAGGTGAAATCGTATGATGTCCCATTGGCCGTCTTGGAAGAATCTTTGATGGCAATTGTCTTGACATCCAACAGTCGAGCACTTGTTTCAAGATCTTTCAAAAATTTGATGAATTGATCATAGCCACCATTTACCGTAAACCCAACTGCTGTGACTTTGAATGGACCTTGTGCCTCACGAACAACAACCCTATCCCCCGTATTTTCTGTTGGTTCAGCTATCTGCACACTTCGTACTACCATTCCATACCTGCTTGCAATAGTGCTGAGATCTGACACCAAAAGAACGCTGTCCATTGTGTCAGGTACAACTTTGTCGAGTTTTGCAATGTCTTCTCCAGGAATTGAATTGAGTGTTGCTTGGATTGAGTCTCGAGTTTTGTTTATTTGTGTAGACTGATTGCTCGTATTGATATAATCTGACAATTTTGCTCTGAGTACGTTTACATCACTAATACCAGGACCTATATAGAGAAAATAGGCCGCGATACAAACTATGATAACTAAAAATGGAATAAGTGATTTCATATTATTGTGCAGATGTGTCTTTTTGGATCTTTTTTTGGTATGAAATAAGTGTTGGATCAACAGTTGCTGTGAACTTTGCCTTTATATTACCATTTTCTGCCAAATCGAATCCAAAAAACTGCGGATTTTTGAGAAATGTGTCTTTTGCAAAGATATCTGACTGCTCAGCAAGAGCATTGTAGCTCTGTGCTTCAACATCCATTGATATATTTAAAGCATTATTTGTGTTTGAAAAAGAAAAGTTATTGAATTTTACCTTTTTTACGGTCAAATCTTGAATCAAACCAAAAAGTTCTGAGACCGCAACGTGTTTCTGGAGAAGCTGTTGTGTGGAGCTAATACGTGAGTCAATATCAAGCAGTGACTGGATTGATTCTGGCTTGAATGCGTTTTTTGCATCAAGGATTTGTTTGTTTACTGCATCTATCTGACTATTTAAATATTGCTCGTATGCAAAAATACCTCCAGCTCCGAGAATGGTGACAATGAATAGTGCGGTTGCGACAGTAGAAAAAATGTTTCCGGTGTAGATAGGAGCCGAACGTATTTCTGATCCATTTCCAATAGGTTTTTTTGGAATGAATGATGATTGAAATTTAGGTTCCATAATCAATACAATTATAATACACAGTGAAATAAAATACTATCGCAACTGTGCAAAAACTTTTTTAAGTATCTTCTCCTCAACTCACAGGAGTACACATTTTTGGGCACGGATATTTTCTTGCTAGAAAATTCCTCGTGTTCGCGCCGTCGCGCTCGCAATGACCCAAAAATGTGTACTCCTGTGAGTTGAGTCGATCCAATATTTAGAATTTAAAAATTTTTCAAAATTGAGTGTAGTTCTAGGCGGACTGAAACTTTTACAATTTGGATGAAATCCGATGTTGAGTATTTGAAAATGAGAGGAGCCGTACCTTAAGTTTTTCAAAATTGAATGCAGTTCAAGGCGCGAAAATTTTTTGCGACCAAGCTGTATAGAAATACTGCGCGGGAGGAAAAAATTTGAGCAACGCAGAAATGCGTCAATTTTGGAAAATTTACTCTAGTTCTTGGAGGCGACGCAAGGCAACACCCACAGCCACTGCAAATTCCGGTCCCGTCTCCTTGAGCACCTTCTCCAAAAACGCCGGTGCAATTACTTTTGAAAATGGATCTCCACCGACGACTTCTGTTTGAAAATTCTTTTTTGCCACATCCACAATACCTTTGAGTGCACTTCCCCCACCGACGAGCACAATCTTTTTTATATTTTTGTTATATTTCTTCTGATATGCCAGCACGATATGGTTTGCCTCGGTAAAAATATAGTCGAGTGTGATAGTAATAATATCTTTGATACCGATTCCGTTGGCTACTCCGAGCATTCCTTTTTCTCGTTTTATTATTTCTGCATCATCCACCGAAAGACCGAGAGATTTTGACAGAGAGTTGGTAATACTTTGTGAACCTCTGTTGATCATATGTGACGATCGCAAAATACCGCGCTCGACAATAAAAAGCTTGGTGGTGGTTGCACCAATATCAACAATCATAATAGGATTTGTATCCTGATCCAAAATAGATCGCATTGTGCTAAATATCTCAATTTCAAAAAAGGTGGCGTCAAGAGAATTTTTTGCAACAATATCTTTGTAGCGGGAAATTGTGTCATTGTGCAAAGCAACAATGAGCACTTCAATTTTTGGAGGTATTGGATTTCCATTCGCATCAGTTTTTGGTTTTTCCTCATTGTCACCGTCTTCTGGATTGTTATCCTTTGGAATGAGTGACCAGTCGAGTGCCACCTCAGAAATCGGCACTGGAATATATTTTCTAGCTTCGATCGGAACCATTGATGCGAGCTGTTTTATTGGTACGGCTGGCAATTCGATAACGGACATAAGTGACGCAGAAAATGGTACAGCCATTCCACACACGTGAGTGGTAATATTGACTTCTTTTTCCTTGAGCAAATCACCAAGTGCCTCGATTATTTTTTCTGGAGCAAGATTTGTGGCCTCGCCAATGCTTTTTCCGGCATACGGACCAAGTGCCAACTCTCCATACGTTTCCAAAAGTGCCCGCCCGTTTTTCCTGCGAAGCTGAACTACTTTGATGGAAGATGAACCAATATCAATACCGAGCACAGTATCCCCCTGTTTTTTTAAGAAGCTATCAAAAAAGTCTGAGAAAGGATTTGCCATACGAAATTTTATTATATCACACAAAAACGAGTTATAATATATCTATGTTGAAAAGTTTAGAAAAATTGCTCTCACATATTCTCGATTCAATTCTACCAAAAAGAAGTGACTTTGAAATAGTCCGAAAACTTACAGCAGAACATATTGCAAAACTTCCTCCAGCTCCACCTGTTGCAGGAAATTCGTGGATAACTCCCCTCTTTCACTACAAAGACAATCGGGTTCGTGCAATTATCTGGGAACTCAAATATAAAAATAACACATTACCGCTCGAACATATTGGAAAAATGTTGTACGAAGAAATTGTCTCTGTTATTTCGGATACGTTGCTGTTTGATCGTGATGCGAAATTTGTATTGCTTCCCATTCCGATTTCTGCAGAGAGACGATCTGAACGCGGATATAACCAGAGCGAGTACATCGCGCGCGCAATTCTGGAAAATGATCTCGGGCACGTACTCCTCTACGCCCCACAATGGTTTGAAAAAGTAAAAGAAACACCAAAACAAAGTCGCTCCGAATCAAGAGAACAAAGAATGAAAAACCTGGACGGATGTTTCCGTGCGAGTGATAAACTCGGCGGAATGTATGCAATACTCGTGGACGACGTCGTCACAACCGGAACAACTCTCTGCGAGGCACGCAAAACACTATTTGAAACCGACGTCCGAAATGTGTTTGCGTTCACAATTGCACACTAAAACGTATGGAGTGCCTTGCTTTGAATAATCTGGTCAACTTCCTCAAAACCGGGTAAATAGGCAAAATTGTATCGTGCAGGCAGAGCAAACACATATTGCGCGTTTCGCCCGAGCTCGCTTGGTCCGATTGGCGCTGCTCCAATGTGGAATTTCTCCGCTAGCAAATCATTCCACTGTGCTAGAGTGAAAAGCATAATCGGAATATCTTGTCGTGGAACCTGCTGTGTCCAGAGAGGATGACGAATGGAAATCATTGGCCCAGTTTCTATTATTGTCTGAGTTTGCCCTCCAAGTGAGTACCCTTCCCATTTTCCTGTGACAACAGAATATCCCTCCCAACTTTGTGGTAGAGACAAAGTAAATCTATATTGGCTGTTTGTATATTGAGTCGAGCTTGCGATAGTACCAGTCGTATCATCTACATTCCCGGTAGGAGCTATGCTCTGTTTGCTTCCATAGATATACAATCCAATTGCGATAACAAGAACAAGGGCAATCAAAATTAAGATGTAATTTTTTCTATTTTCCATTTTCGTTTAGATAGACATATCTCCGTACATATATATCGACGCCATAGAAAGCAATATATGACACAATGAGCGTCACAATCCACCCAACACAGACATCAAAACCTATTTTGCCTATGAGACGCTCCGACTCGGAGAGTGATCTGCCAACAACAACGACACCAGAATTCTGTCCGCTGTATGAGAGAGCAACGAGCGCCTGTCGAACCCCTTTTTTCGGTTGCCACGTAATACGATTCTCGCCTTTTTGTTTTGCTGACTCTATGACACCCTGAGGAAGTGTCGGAGTATTTCCGTCGAGAGTGGCGGAAGAGAACATAAGTGTGCCGTCATTTCCATACACCAACACATACATCGAAAGACTCTGCGATATTTCAACTTTTGATCCACCAACGAGAGAGTCGGGGCTTGATGCGCCGTGAGAGAGACCGAGAGCAACATCCTGTGCCAAAGCTACTTGCGGATTGTTGGCGGAAAGGCGGATGAGCTGTTGCGCCACACCGTACACCATACAAGATAGTAGTGTAATAACAACTGCAATCGGCAACCACTTAAAAAATATTTTTGTTTGTGTATTCATATGTATAATGACGTTTGATAATACGTTATTATACCAGAGAAAGAGAAAGTTGTTGCGGAACATAGTTGAGGCTGTTAGAACTTGGCATGAAAGAGAGGATGGGATGTTTTATATATCAACACCAAAAAAGATAATATAAAAAAAACTACTACACATAAGAAACATGATGATCCCTTCTAACACCATTATTCATCAGTATGTTTAGTGTACCACTTCTTTAAAATATTCATCCATTAGAGAAACAAAGATCTTTTCGCAATATTCTGCCCACACTTGATCATTTGGGAATTTAAGTCTGATTAAATTTAAAATTTCATTCCATTCTGAAGCTTCTGAGAGCCTGTTAACTTCAAGTTGTTGTAATTCCGAAAGTTCAGCATCTGCAATTAAATTACACATATAGATAGCAGAAAAATTTCCAACTAGTTTTTTTATTTCCTTTTCAGAAAAACCATTTTTTTTAAATATGCTGTCAAAAAAGTTAATCAAATCGAGCATACACTTTATTTAAGTTTATATTTTTCCTTTAAGATTTCAAAAACTTCTCCACCTTTAACAAAACCGTACATACCAGCAAATACCCCAACAATTGGTCCGATAGCATGACTTATAACATACCTTGGTTCTGTACGTTCCATCAAACTATAGTCATAATTATGTATGGAAGCTTCTTTTGGTCCGGGAGCAGCAGATTCTCTGGACCAGTATTCAAATGCGTTCATAAATCTTGTTGCTACGTTTGCTAAAAGAGGACTTTTTTCATTAAATTTTTTTAACCAATTTTTCGCCCACACATTTTCATGCCATAACGCCTGCTCCTGCACTTCCTGACAAAATTCTTGACTATCTATATTTTCTTTTCCCATCTTTTTAGAGTATTAGTTTAGTTATGTAATATTCTAGTCATTGTAGCATACAGAAAACTATCTAACAAAAATATGATCCGTGTTTAAATTTCAATTTTGGCGGTATTCATTGTACAAAATTCGAACCTTTTTTGAAAGCAATCCTGACGAGGAA
>JBAXLH010000005.1:0-58523 GCA_037134875.1 bacterium | reverse complement strand
GCAAATGAGGCGCTCTACCAACTAAGCTAAGGGCCCATATTAAATTTTCAAACTTCACTGAACTTATTTTAGAACCCACTAGCCTCATTTGGCAAATGAGTGTCACGAGTATTTTTCTGCTGAAAAATCTCTCGACCCCACCTCGCGCCGTCGCGCTCCGGTCTTGCGATTGGGTCCCACCCCAATCTCACTCCACCAACTAAGCTAAGGGCCCATATTAAATTTTCAAAACTCATTCGGGCCTCTACCGGAAGCTAAGGGCCCTTATTTACTACTCAAAATGACAAATTCTATTTTACATTATTTTTTATTCTATGCAAGTTTGGTATATAAATCAGGGCTGTTTTTTTAATAAAAAAGTGATATAATATAAGTAAGGAAAGATCATTGAAAATGCGCTGGAACCTCACTTCTTCTCTTTTTGTCACAGCAGGTAAAAAGGGAAGAGAGGGGCAGTCTGGCGATTAGCCGGCGCTGTGTGTCTCGTCCACACACAGTCTCCGCTTCTCTTAAAATAAAAAAGATATGAATATTTTTCGAGTTTTAGGTTTCGGTTTGCTAATCGTCCTGCTTAAGTTCCTGGTCCCGGAAATATTTGCGGGACTACAGAGAACGCTTCTCGTGTTCTTTGACGCATTGCAGACGATACTTGGCTCAGCCAAGACGTCTATGACTGCAGGATTTCTTCCGCGGTAAATGTCTAATCGGGCACTTCGGTGTCCGGTTTTTCGTATAAAATTGTTTAAAAGATTTTAAAAAACAAATAGTGTAAAATATATGTATGGAAAAAATTAAAACAGTAGGAAAGGCAAAAAGTGTCGTGATCAAAGCCGAGGAAAATGACAAAGCGATTACACGTCAGATTTATTTTAATGAAGGTCTCATTGCGTTGCTCTTTATTACACTCGTCTATCACGGGCTCGGTGTTTTACATTTGTTTTCATTTTCATCACTTGCGGGGCAGATTTCAAATATATCTATTGTCGTCGTGTCTATTCTCGGTATTGCTCCTGTTGTCTGGAGCGCTGTGAGGGCTCTCGTAAAAAAGAGTATTACAATAGATCTTCTCGCGAGTATTGCACTTGCGTTCACCATTATTCAGGGCGAATGGGTATCAGCTGTGTTTATAAATCTTATGCTTTCCTCGGCGAGACTTTTTGAAGCATTTACAGAGAGACGCACAGAGCATATTATTTCCAGCCTACTCAAACTACGGCCAGTTTCTGTGAGAGTTCAGGATGGTGAATATACAAAAGAAAAAACATTAGAGGAAGTTGTTGTCGGTGATGTTGTTGTGGTGGAATCGGGCGACAGGATACCTATTGATGGCAGTGTTGTAAAGGGTCAGGCAATGGTGGACGAATCATCTCTCACTGGCGAAAGTAAACCACTGAGCAAGACTCCGGGTAGTCAGGTGCTTAGTTCTACACTCTGTTTGTCTGGCTCACTCTTTGTTCGTGCAGAAAAAGTTGGCGAAGACACAACACTTTCAAAAATGATTGCACTCGTGGACGAGGCAAGTCGCGCAAAAACAAAAACAGAAACGTTGGCAAACAAATTTAGTGCATGGTACATTCTCATCTCACTTGTGGGAGTTTTTGTTATTTATATTGTCACGAGGAATCTAAATCTTGTGCTCAGCATTTTGCTTGTGACCTGCGCAGATGATCTTGCGGTGGCAATTCCTCTCGGGTTTACGGTAGCCATATCAAAAGCTGCCAAACACGGCATTATTGTCAAAGGTGCGGCGGTGATGGAACGACTCAAAGATATCCGAATTTTTGTTACGGACAAAACGGGTACACTGACAAAAGGTGTGTTTGCAGTTTCAAAAGCGGTTTCAGTGGACGGAAGACCTGAAAACGAATTTGTAATCGCCGGTGCGATATGTTCGATAGATTCAAAACATCCAATGTCAAAAGCGGTTGTGCAATATGCCGAAAAAAATGGAGTCAAAGTCCATTCACCTGATGAAGTAATGGAATATCCAGGTGACGGTGTCTATGCAAAACACGGAGGACACGAATATCTACACGGCCGAGTTTCGTTTTTGGAACAAAAGGGAGTTATGATTTCTCACGAAGTTACAAAACAAATTTCGGAGGAAAAACAAAATGGTGCGAGTATTACGGCTGTTGCAATTGACGGAAAACTCGCAGGATTTTTTGTACTTGCGGACGAAGTAAAAAAATATGCACACGATGCCATTGCTGAGACAAAAACACTTGGGGTTAAAGATTGGATAATGCTGACCGGAGACAATGAGCAGGTTGCGTCTCGTGTTGCGAGAGAAACTGGTATCAATGAATTTTATGCAAACTTGAAACCGGCCGAGAAACTTGAGCACATCAAAAAATTAAAAAGAAAACACGGCGCTATTGCGATGATGGGAGATGGTGTCAACGATGCGGCATCACTTGCTCTCGCTGATGTGAGTTTCTCGATGGGAGGAACAGGCGCTGATGCGTCTATTGAAGCGTCTGATATTACACTCATTCACGATGATTTGCGCAGAGTACCGGAGTCAATTTATTTGAGTAAAGAAGTTCTCTCTATTGTTCGACAAAATTTTGTTATTTGGGCAATTACAAATGGAGTAGGCCTCTTTCTGGCCTTTGGAGGGTTTGTTGGTCCAGTGGGCGCATCAGTCTTTAACTTTCTCACAGATTTTCTCCCAATATTCAACGTGTTCAAAATATATAATTTAAAAATAAATAAACACACATATGATTCTGTGAAATAAGATATCCACAGAAAGTTAGTTGATTGTAGTGTTTAATGTATAATGAGTCGAGAGAGGTTACCATGCACCTAATCATTGCGGATAACCAAACTTTCACTCCCGTCGGAGAGGAAATTTTGTGGGATGGAGCAATCACCCGCATCAAGTTTTGGCTTACTGGACATGTGCCGGACGTCGTTCATTTCGGTACTGTGCGTCTCTCGGACGGACAGTCGGAAGTCGTCGTCTACGGACACGTGGAAGGCTTGTTGGTAGGTGGAAAAAGTGGTGACGGAAAAGAAACTGTGATCGTGGCTGAGTTTGTCACGGCCAGAGTTCCTATTCATATTAATTGAGGTGGCATATTTCTAATAAATCGCTGAGTAGGAAACGAAAGGCGATTTTAATATGCTACTATTATTGTATGAAAAAATTTTTATCTATTTTTGTAATTTCTTTTATTCTCAATCTTGTCTGGGAATATTTTCACTCGTTTTTATATGCGCACTATATGGGAGGTGATATCACCTTTCTGGTCCTATTTGAAGCAAGTCTGATTGATGCTCTCATTATTACAATACTGTCAGTGTTGTTTTTAAAACAATCTTTTTTTCAAAAACACAGCTGGATAATTATTTTTGTTGGTATACTCATATCAATTTTCATTGAATGGTTTGCACTTGCTACGGGGATGTGGGTGTATAACTCGTATATGCCGATTCTTCCATTTCTCGGCACTGGACTTACTCCCACAATCCAGCTCGGACTTCTTGGGTATCTTTCTCTCAAGCTAGAAAAAATTGTGGATAAGTTGTTTTGACATATACCCCCTAGGGGTATATAGTAATTACAGAAAGGAGAGCAAGCATATGTACATTCGACGTCGCTGGATGTTGCGAGCGGTTGCTCACTGTCAGAACGGCTGTTAGGCCGGGCGCTAGGGACAAAAGAGATCGTCCCTAGCGCCATTATTTTTATATAGGGTTTTATATTATAATTACATATTATGACAACACAGGAAAAATTATTAAAAAGATTACATATTATAGAAGGTCAGGTGAGAGGAGTAAGAGAAATGATAGAAAAGAAAAAATATTGTATTGATGTGATTACCCAAACATCAGCAATAAGAAATGCACTTTCGAGTATAGAGGATTCCTTGATGGAGTCACATTTAGATACGTGTGTTATTGATCAGATAAAAAAAGGCAAAGAAAAAACAACAAAAGATGAAATTCTCAAGGTATATAAATTAAAAAGAAAATAAATGAAAAGTGTTACATATAAATTTTATGTGCAGGGAATGAATTGCAAATCCTGTGCTCTACTTATAGAAAAGGAATTATCTGATCTTTCGTATGTCGAGGGTGTTCAGATTAATTTTGATACAAAGATTGTAACTGTGACAGGAGATTTTGAAGGAATTCCTGCCGAAAAGATTGCCGAAGATTTTTCTATTTTGTTGTATGAACAAAAATATTCTTTTTCTGCTCATCCATTCGATGTGGCGCAAAAAGATTTTTCAGATTTTAAAATTGCCGTTCCTGTGGCACTAGCGTTTATTGTTATTTTTATATTGCTCCAAAAACTGGGACTCGTGAATATTGTGAGTGGCAAACATATGTCATTTGGTTCTATTTTTCTTATTGGTGTTGTCGCGTCTCTTTCGAGCTGTATGGCTGTCGTCGGTGGACTCTTGCTTTCAATGTCTGCAACATTTGCAAAGGAAGGCGAAAAGTTTAAACCGCAGTCCTTGTTCCATATCGGACGACTCATTTCTTTTTTTATTTTCGGTGGAGTGATCGGTGTTATTGGCTCTGCATTTCAGCTAAATGGAACGATGACATTTATTCTGGGATTTATCGTAGGCATTGTGATGCTCATTATGGGACTCAACCTCCTTGATGTTTTTCATATAACCAAAAAAATTCAGCCAAGTATGCCAAAATTTATTTCTCGGCATGCTCTCGGAATTTCCAAACTCAATCATAGTCTCACTCCGTTTCTTGTTGGTGCGGTTACATTTTTCTTACCGTGTGGATTTACTCAATCAATGCAGATTTATACACTCTCGGTCGGAAATTTCTGGAATGGGGGACTAACTATGCTTACGTTTGCTCTCGGTACACTGCCTATTCTTGCTCTCGTCAGTTTCAGCTCTTTTAGTTTCAAAAACAATTCAAAAGCAGGCATCTTTTTCAAAAGTGCCGGACTCATTGTTATATTTTTTGCGGTGTTCACAATAATAAACAGTTTGGTTGTGATCAATGTATTGCCACCTATTTTTAATTTCTAATAAACTTCAATGAAAGCCACCATTATTTCCATTATTATTTCTCTCTTACTCATTTTTGGTGCTGTTTTCTTGTCGCGAAACTCTGGTGGAACTGGAAATAATACAAATCTCGAGCAACAAAACAATGTGACAATCCAGAATGGTACACAGATTGTGGAGCTGACTGCCCGCGGAGGATATTCTCCGAGAAAAAGTGTAGCCAAGGCAGGTGTTCCAACTATTTTGCGGGTAACAACAAACGGAACATTTGATTGTTCCGCTTCTATTCGAATTCCAAGTATGAATCTATCAAAAATTCTTCAATCATCAAGCTCAACAGATATTGATATCGGTTCGCAACCTGTCGGAGTATTCAGAGGAACCTGTGGAATGGGAATGTACCCATTTGAAATTACATTTAACTAGATTTTAATAATACCTTGCGATATTTGCTTTGTGACCTTCGTACGTTGCCGAGCAATGGATCTGTCCTTTTTTATCGTGTAAATAAAAGAGGCAATTTGTTGGTTGGGGATTATATGCTGCCTCGATAGCTGCAAGGCCAGGATTAGCAATAGGAGATGGAGGAAGTGATGGATACATATATGTGTTGTATGGAGAATCAATCTGTTTGTCTTTTGGATCAACCTGTGGCCACCAATCATTCTCGGTTCCTTTGGCATATTGCAAAGTGGCATCCATTTGGAGCTTCATACCTTTGAAAATACGATTCCAAATAATACCTGAAATAAGTCGCATGTCATTTTTACCAGCCGCTTCTCGTTGTATAATAGAGGCAATCTTGAGTGCGGTGTCTTCGTTTACAATTTTTGTTTTCTTTGGTTTTATGATTTTACTTGTTTGCTTTTGAAATTCATCAAACATCAAATTACTAATAGTTATTGGTCCCTCGTCTTTTTGAATGATATAGCTCTTTGGGAAGTAGTATCCTTCTGAGTTTGTTGTATTGAGGGCGAGGTGTGCATTCACAAATTGATTTTTTTCTGCATCATCCCATCCGAGCTTACTACCAAGCACATCTGCAACCTGTTCTTTTCGAAGTCCTTCCTGTACACGGACTATGCGCATAGAAGGGTTTGCAAGATTTTCGTAGAAAGAAATATCTGCCAAGTCACTCCAGTCAAAATGATAGTATAGGACAGTTCCAACAAGGCCACAGCCTACAATTCCGAGGACTGCAAAAAGTGATAATATGATTCTCCATTTCATAAATTTATGATACCATAGAAAAATAAAAAGTTGTAAATAAATATATGTCCATAAAAAATTTCTTAATGCGAAAAATGTTATCAAACCAGATGAAGGGTGTACCACAAGCCGAACAGGACAAAGTGTTTGCTATGCTCGAAAAAGATCCAGAACTATTTCAAAAAATTGGTCTTGAAGTACAGGAAGAGATGAAAAAAGGCAAGGACCAAATGTCTGCTACTATGGAAGTTGTGAAAAGGTATGAGGTGGATTTGAAGAAGTTGGTGTGAGAAATTAAATAGATAAAAGGACAATCTAAAATAATTTCTGGAGCAACCTCGAATGCTCCTGCGAGCATTCTCGGCTGTCCTCGACCGTAACTTGTCAATGAGCCTCGCTTCGCTCGGTCGTTGACAAGACCATGCTCACGGCCTGCGGAGTCTCCAAAAATTATTTTAGGTTGTCCTTTTATTCAAATCATATGAAATCAACATCTCTCCTAAAAATTTTCTTACTCCTCTGTCTCGTATGTATGTCGAGTACTGTTTCTGCTGTGACAACAAAAAAAGTCGCGGTGATTCCGCTAGAAATTTCTGGCTGGATACCATATTGGCGTACTGCTACGGGAACAGCCGAAGCAATAAATCATATTTCTGTTTTTAAAGAACTTAGTCCGTTTGGCTACACGGTCAAGCTCGATGGGACGTTGTATGATCCGATGAATATTGGACAGGAACCATGGACAACACTTATTCAGACTGCAAAGGCAAACAAAGTCAAAATAATTCCAACAGTAATGTGGAGCAATGCAGACAATATATACGCAACGCTCAAGAGTCCAACAAAACGCAAAGCTCATATACAGGCTATTGTGACAATGGTAAAAAGCAACAATTTTGATGGAGTCGATATTGACTACGAGGGAAAATCAGCAGAAACAAAAAAATATTTTTCACTTTTTCTGAAAGAGTTGTGGAATTCAATCGGCAATAAAATTGTTTCGTGTACAATCGAGGCGCGCACTCCGCTTGACTCACGTTTTGTGATGATTCCAAAAGATATTCAATATGCAAATGATTATGTTGAGATAAATAAATATTGTGATCGTGTTCGTATTATGACATATGATCAAGGTACGGTTGATTTGAAACTCAATGCTCTTTCAAGTGGTCCGTACGTGCCAGTCTCTGATCCAAAATGGGTGGAAAAGGTTATTACACTTGCATCCAAAACAATATCAAAAAAGAAAATTACGATCGGTGTTGCGACATACGGCTACGAATACACTGTCACACCAGTCCAGGGTGGATATGTGTATGATAGAGAAACATCATTCAATCCAAACTACGCGCTCAGTATTGCATCAGCTTTTGGTGTTGCATCATCACGAAGTGTTGCGGGCGAGCTCAATCTTATTTATACACCAACATCGACTCCTCTTGTGACAACATCAACCACACTCGCCACAACAACACCTTCACTCGACACATCTCTTTTTGGTCAGTCAGCTGTGACGAGCTCGAGTGGTGGAGCGACGACTTCTCCACAGGTATCCGCACCATTTCGACTGCTCGTGTGGAGTGACGCACAGGCAGTGAAGGATAAAATTGCTCTGGCAAAAAAGCTCGGCGTTCGAGGAATTTCAATTTTCAAAATTGATGGAGGTGCCGATCCGGCCATTTGGAACGTATTAAAGTAAGTGATACTGTTTTTACAAGCACAGATGAAATCTTGGCAGAGTGGCACTACATCACACCAATAGTGGAAAAGTGGGGGAACATCAAACCATTTGTATATCAAAAAGAAGCAAATCCAAAATCTCTGGTACAATAAAATTAATATGGAAATCAAATCACAATTCAAGGGTCGTGACGGGCAGATGTATGAATATGTGTACAGAGAAGGATTTGATCCGCTAGAAGGGCTAGATGGAAAAATTCTACAAGCCGTACATGGTTTTTGTTTTTGTGGAGATAAACTGGTTGTGGTGTATGCGCAAGATAAAGGATATTGGACATTTCCGGGCGGTGGTATAGAAAAAGGAGAAACGTATGAGGAGGCTGTAGTGCGCGAAGTAAAAGAAGAATCAAATATGAAAGTTCTCCATCAGGAATTGATTGGTTATATAGATGTATACGAGAAAGATCGCACGATACGACAAACTCGGTCATTTTGTATTGTTGAACCCTACGGAGATTTTGTGTCAGATCCGGACGGTGACATTTCAGAAATTAAACTGATTGATCCCAAAGAGTATGACCAGTATGTGAAATGGGGAGAAATCGGGGATCATATTGTGAAGCGAGCTATCGAAATGAAAAACAAGATGTGATTTACTTTCATCACTTTTTTCGCTATCTTTAAGCTATGTCACTATCCATCGGAATCGTAGGTCTGCCAAACGTCGGAAAATCGACTCTCTTTAACGCACTTACAAAAAAGTCAGTGTCGGCGGAGAATTACCCATTTTGTACTATTGATCCGTCAGTGGGAATTGTGCCTGTTCCAGACGAAAGACTCTGGAAGCTTTCGGAATTTTCAAAAAGCAAAAAAACCATTCCCGCAGTAGTGGAATTTGTCGATATTGCGGGTCTTGTCAAAGGTGCATCGGAGGGTGAAGGTCTCGGAAATAAATTTTTACAAAATATTCGCGAGGTAGATGCGATTGTAGAGGTTGTCAGAATTTTCGAAGACGACAATATTATTCACGTACACAACAAAGTTGATCCTGTTTCCGATATTGAAGTTATCAACCTCGAGCTTGTACTAGCGGACCAAGAAACAGTTTCAAAAAGACTTGGCGGTGTTCAAAAGGATGTCAAAGCAAATAAAAAAGAGGCAATTTTTGAAAATGATGTTTTGAAAAAAATAGAATCGCATTTGCAGGGCGGAAAACTCATACACACACTCGATTTTGATGAAAAAGAAATTCTCATTGTTAGAAATTTACACCTGCTCACAGCAAAACCGATAATGTATGCGCTCAACAAAAAAGCTGGCGGGAGAAATTTGGATGAAATGGGAGATGAAAGATTTACAAAACTTTTGGAGTTTTTGAAACAAAATAATTTTCAGTATGTGATTGTCGACGCCAAAATCGAGGAGGAGCTAAAAGATTTGGAAGGGGAGGAAAAGGAAATGTTTCGAACAGAGCTCGGAGGAAAAGATGATGGAATAAATAGTCTCATCACTTCCGGATACACACTGCTCAATTTGATTACATATTTTACTACGGGTGAGGATGAGTCGCGGGCATGGACTATTTTGCGAGGATCTACTGCGCCGGTTGCTGGCATGGCAATTCACACTGATTTCAAAGAAAAATTTATTCGAGCAGAGGTGGTCTTTTGGTCTGATCTTCTCAATGCTGGCTCATATGGTCAGGCTCGTGAGAAAGGTTTGGTACGTACGGAAGGTAAAGAGTACATAGTCAAAGATGGGGATGTGATTGAGTTTAGAATTTGATTTTTCCCTAAAAAGTGCTATTCTTTTATCAGACCAATATGAGTAAAAGAAAGGCAACCATTCTTTTTTATATTAGACTTCTTCTTTCTGTGGGTTCTATTTTTTATTCTTCTATTCTTTTTTTTAAGAAAGAATATTTTATAAGTTTTTTGATGTTTCTTTTGTTTTGTTTCAACGCATGGGATGTGTACCTTTTCTGGCGTAAATTGGAACTATTCAAACAGATCGAATCTAAACTATCCAAAAATTAATCCCCGGACACTGTCTAGGGTTTTTCTTTAAATAAATGGTATAATACTAATAATTAATAATTAACTTTTTATTATGGAACCAAATCAAATGCAAAATGTAAGCGTAAAGTCAAAATCATCTCCCAAAGATTTTTTTCTCAATCTTGGCGCGATAGTCGCACTGTTTACTGTGATAGGAAATCTTATCAATATCCTGTTTATTGTAATTAACACAGCGTTTCCACAAATAGTAAATACATATTATTCATATTACACACCATCAATCAGTTTTCCTGTAGCAACTCTTATTATTTTCTTTCCAATATATATCTTACTTATGTGGATTTTGGAAAGAGAATATGCTACCGAGCCAGAACGCAAGAATATAGGTATTCGAAAGTGGCTGACATATATTACACTTTTCATTGCCGGGCTCACTCTCGCTGGCGACCTCGTGACTGTCTTGTATTACTTTATTGATGGTCAGGAACTCACTGCGAGCTTTTTGCTCAAAGTGCTTGTTGTGTTTGTGATTGCTCTTGCCGTATTTCTCTACTACATTTCAGATATCAGAGGAAAGCTTACATCTATGTCAAAAAAAGTTTGGATGATTGTCGCATTCGTGATTGTACTCGGTTCAATCATTTGGGGATTTTCTGTTCTTGGTTCACCTCGCACACAACAACTTCTCAAATATGATGAACAAAAAGTAAATGATCTTCAAAATATGGATTATCTTGTAACAAATTATTATTCACTTCATGCAAGTTTACCTAGCTCTATAAATGATCTCGGTTGTGTTCAGAGCTCCAATAGTGGTATGTGTTCTGATAAACAAACAAACAGAATGTATGAGTATATTTTGATAGGGCAGAGTGCAAAGGCATATCAGCTCTGTGCAGAATTCAACAAAGCATCTCAAAAAAATCAATATGCTGTGCCACTTTACTATGATACAACTGCTACGGATTGGTCACATCCAGCAGGACGATATTGTTTTGATAAAACAATTCCAGCAAATCAATATATTCAGCCAAAAGCCATTCCAGCAATGCCTGTAAAACAGTAGAAAGTAAAACAAAATTAAAATAATCAAAAGTGTCAGGGCAAGTCCTTGACACTTTGATTTTATGCGGGTTTTTTGGCATACTGAGTATTATGAAAAAAACTATATCCAAGGAATACGAGCCAAGTAATATAGAGCCAAAATGGCAGAAAGAATGGGAAAAGAAAAAAGTTTTTCGTGCTTCTGATACTTCAAAAAAACAAAAATTTTATGGACTTATGGAATTTCCATATCCATCAGGAGATGGACTTCATACCGGCCATGTTCGCGGATATACTGCGATGGATATTATTTCGCGCAAGAAACGAATGAACGGGGCAAATGTTCTATTTCCAATAGGTTGGGATGCATTCGGACTTCCCACAGAGAATTATGCTATCAAAACCGGAATCCAGCCGGCAAAAGTCACACAGAAAAATACAGACAATTTCAGAAAACAATTTAAAGGTCTCGGGATGTCTTTTGATTGGTCACGAGAAATAAACACAACTGATCCAAAATATTACAGATGGACGCAGTGGATTTTCTTGCAATTTTTGAAACATGATCTGGCATACAAAGCAAAAATAAATATAAATTGGTGTCCAAAGGATAAAATCGGTCTTGCAAACGAGGAGGTTGTAAACGGTTGTTGTGAGCGATGTGGTACTCCGGTAGAAAAACGTGAGAAGGAACAGTGGATGCTTCGGATTACAAAGTATGCAGACAAATTAGATAGAGATTTGGATACTGTCGACTATTTGGAAAAAATAAAACTTCAGCAGAGAAATTGGATTGGACGGAGCGAGGGCGCAGAAATTGAATTTGCACTCAAAAAAATTTCCGAAAAAATAAAAGTTTTTACAACTCGACCAGACACAATTTTCGGAGCGACATATGTTGTACTTGCGCCGGAACACGAGTTTGTACAGAAACTCAAAAATCAAATTACAAACTGGAGTGAGGTAGAAACATATATTTCTGATTCAAAAAAGAAAGCTGAGATAGAGCGTACTGCCGATGAAAAAGAAAAGACAGGAGTCCTACTCCGTGGTGTACAGGCAATAAATCCTGCAACCAACGAAGAAATTCCGGTCTTTATTGCTGACTATGTACTTGCAACATATGGTACAGGTAGCGTAATGGCTGTGCCCGCTCACGACGAACGTGATTTTGCGTTTGCAAAGAAGTATGAACTACCAATAAAACAAGTCATAGCTCCTGAATTTGGTCTCAAGAGAGAAAATGAAGAAGAGAGAAATGGTGGATGTGGAATTGTTTTTGATCCAAAAACACAAAAATACGCAGTCGGCCTCCAAAAAAACGGTGCTTTTAGACTGTTTTCTGGTGGAGTAGATAGTGGCGAAGATATTAAAACTGGCATTCTTCGTGAAGTTGAGGAGGAAAGTGGTCTGTATGATTTTAAAAAAGTTGAATTTGTTGGCACAGCATATACTCACTATTATAATAGTTTACGAAAAGTTAATCGCTCTGCTTGGGCAACCTGTTTTCTCGTTATTTTGAATAGCACAGAGGAAAAAAAGGTACATCATGAAGAACATGAAGATTTTGATTTAACTTGGGTTTCGGGCAAAGAATTGTTGGATAACATACTTGCACATAATGGTGGTCATGATAATGATCATTGGGTGTGGTTTATTACGAATTCAATAGCCAGGATTATTGAATTAGGGTTTGACAAAACGAGTGATAAAAATATTTTTGTTAGTTCATCTTATTTAGGAAACGGATTGATGATTAACTCTGGAAGATTTAATGGAACAGATAGTGAAAAGGCTAAAAAAGAAATCACAAAATTTGTTCACGGAAAATCAGTAACAAAATTCAAATTGCGAGATTGGGTGTTTTCTCGTCAGAGATATTGGGGTGAACCGATTCCGGTTGTACATTGTCCGGACTGTGGAATTGTGCCCCTCAAAGAAAAGGACTTACCACTAACTCTTCCAAAAGTTACAAAATATGAGCCGACAGATACAGGGGAGTCACCACTCGCCAGTATTTCAAAGTGGGTCAATATAAAATGTCCAACATGTGGTGGGAAGGCAAAACGCGAGACAGACACAATGCCAAACTGGGCGGGAAGTTCGTGGTATTTCTTGCGATACACAGATCCAAAAAATTCAAAGAAGTTTGCGGATATGAAAAAAATGAAAAAGTGGATGCAAGTGGACTGGTACAACGGTGGAATGGAACATACAACACTCCATTTGCTCTACTCACGATTTTGGAACAAGTTTTTGTTTGATATTGGACTTGTGCCATTTTCAGAACCGTACAAAAAACGTACATCTCATGGAATGATTCTTGCAAAGGGTGGGGAAAAAATGAGCAAGTCTCGCGGAAATGTGGTAAATCCCGATGATATTGTAAAAGCATATGGTGCCGATACGCTCCGAATGTACGAAATGTTTATGGGCCCATTTGATCAGGCGATTGGTTGGGATGAGCAAAATATTATTGGTGCCCGAAGATTTCTTGACCGCGTCTGGCGACTTCAGTTTCGTGTTGTAAAAAATACAACACCTGATCAAAAATTTGAAACACTTCTCCATAAGACACTCAAAAAAGTTTCTGATGATATTGAAAAAATGGGATTCAACACAGCCATTTCTGGAATGATGATTTTCCTAAATGAGGCTGAAAAATTGGAGAAAATAAACAAAGAGGATTTTGAAATGTTTCTCAAAATTCTCTCTCCGTTTGCGCCACATATTACAGAAGAAATTTGGCACGCTATAGGAAACAAAACCTTGATTTCCATCGAAAAATGGCCAAAAGCGGATCCGAAAAAAATTGTTGAAACAGAGATCAAAATTATGATTCAAATCAATGGAAAAGTACGGGCAGAATGCTCTGTTCCTGGAGGAACTGCACAGGATGAAATAGTAGATATTGCCAAAAAACTTCCAGAGGTAGACAAGTGGCTTTTGGGTAAAGAAATCAAAAAAACCATTTATGTAGCGAATAGACTTGTTAATTTTGTCGTGGTGTAGAAAATCTTGACAGGCACTTGACGAAAATGACTAATAGTGATAGAAATAGACTATACGATTTAGGTTATAAAAATTATTAAAACATTATTACATTATTTATGAGCGAAAAATCACCAATAACATTTAAGCCAAAGCAGGTTACAAAGAAACTTCTTTCAGTTCTCTCACAGAGAGCCCAGGACGTTTTGATCAATCGTCTCGGTCTCGGAAACGAAACTCGAAAGATGACTCTCGAAGCAATCGGAAAGAAATACAAAATCACACGAGAGCGAGTGAGACAGATAGAAAACTATTCTATTGCAAGTATTCGCAAATCAAAAGAATACACAAAAGAAAAACCTGTGTTTGATGAGCTCAAAGCTATTGTTGAGGGTCTCGGAGCTGTCATTTCCGAAGAAGATCTTTTGAATCATCTCTCAAAAGACAAATCAATCCAAAACCACCTCCACTTTTTGCTCATTGTTGGTGAAGATTTCATAAAAGAAAAAGAAGACGACGAATTCAAACACAGATGGCATGTTGACAAGGATCTCTCAAAGAGAATTCATGAGTCACTTCGTGATTTGTATTCAAACTTGTCAGATGATGAGATTTTGCTCGAAGCAGATATGATTGAGAAGTTTTTGGAAAATCTCAAAGATGTTGCAGACAAATATAAAAAAGAGGAAATTGCAAAACGATGGCTCGCGCTCTCAAAACTCATCGACAAAAACCCACTCGGCGAATGGGGTAAGGCAGATTCTCCAAATATCAAAGCAAAAGGTATGCGAGACTATGCATTCCTCGTCATCAGACGACACGGTTCTCCAATTCACTTCCGAGAAGTTGCAAAACTCATTACAGAGGTTTTCAAAAAGAAAGCTCACGTAGCAACAACACACAATGAACTTATCAAAGATCCTCGATTTGTGCTCGTCGGCAGAGGACTCTATGCACTCGCAGAATGGGGATATATGTCTGGCGTTGTAAAGGATGTTATCAAAGGTGTTATCGAAAAGAACGGCCCACTGACAAAAGAAGAAGTTGTTGAAAAGGTTTTGAAGGAAAGATATGTAAAGGAAAACACGATTATGGTAAACCTTCAGAACACAAAATATTTCAAGAAATCAAAAGACGGTAAATACAGTATTGCGTAAATCAAAAAACTTCCCATTTGGGAAGTTTTTTGATTGTGATATAATTATTTTTATATGAATTCTATTTTTAATATATTTGCCAATCATAATGTAGTGGAGGTATTCAAAATTCTTTATTACACATCTTTTGTATGGTTGCCTGTGTTACTTTTTATTCTTGCTTTTGAGCTGTGGGTAGACTGGAGGCGAGCTATGTTTTTTGCAAAGCAGACATATATTTTGCTCGAGATTAAACTCCCAAAAGAAATTTTTAAATCTCCACGAGCAATGGAGTTTATGATTGCAGGACTCAATCAGCCGTTTGGAGATGGAAACTGGTTTTTGGATTGGTGGAAAGGCTCGACTCGACCATGGTTTTCTCTGGAGATTGTATCGATTGGTGGCGAGGTTCATTTCTTTATCTGGACACGAAAATCTTACAGAAATGCGATTGAAGCAAACTTGTATTCACAATATCCAGGTATAGAAATATACGAAGTCCCAGACTACACACTACCTATGAGTTTTGATCCTGCGACGGTAGGAATGATGACATGCGAATTTGGTTTGACTAAAGCTGATGTGTTTCCTATCAAAACATATGTTGACTACGGAATGGACAAAGATCCAAAAGAAGAATATAAGATTGATCCACTCACTCCTCTCATTGAATTTTTCGGTACTCTCAAAAAAGGTCATCAAGCATGGTTTCAGATTGTCGTTCGTGCACACAAAGCGACAGACAAAGACCCAGTAACAGGTAAACTTGTTGATCTTGCATGGGCGAAAGCAGCCAAGGTGGAAATAGATAAAATTTATGAAGGAACGAAAGGTAAAAAAGATGATGCAACAGGCAAAGAGGATAAAGGTAGACTTTTGACAGACGGTGAAATGGAAACAGTAAAAGCACTCGAGAGAAGTATTTCAAAGCCCGGATTTGATGTGGGAATGAGGGCTATTTATATGGCTCCAAAAGATATATTTGATAGAAGTAATATTGGCGGAGTGATTGGTGGTATTACACATTTTAATTCAAATAATTTGAATGCATTCAAACCAACAATTGCTGGATCAAAAAAGTATCCATGGATAGATAGAAAAGATAAAGTTGCCAATTTTGAAAAAGGGGTAATGTTCGATGCATATAAACGCAGACAGTTTTTCTATAAACCATACAAAAGGGGAGTTTTTGTTTTGAATAGTGAAGAATTGGCGACAGTCTATCATTTCCCAGGTGGTGTATCAGCAACGCCTACATTTGAGAGAATCGGTTCTCGAAAAGCCGAGGCTCCTCAAAATTTGCCTATATAAAAGTATCAACAATGGATTACAAAATCTGGATCGAAAAACTGAGACATTATTTTTCTGAGTTTACATCTGAAAAGAAAAAAGCAATGATTGCTTTTTCTTTTGCGTTTGTCCTGTCAATTGTCGTGGTTTTTATTTTTTCTGCTCCTTCTGATTTTCCGATAGGTAGTACACTCACAATACATTCTGGTGAATCATTGCAGTCAATAAGTATAAATTTAAAAGATAGTCATATTGTTAAATCAACATTTCTTTTCCGTTCGCTCGTTATTCTGTTTGGAGGAGAAAAAAAGGTAATTGCCGGTGATTATCTCTTAGATCAAAAAGAAAATGTTCTTGTCCTTGCTGAGCGACTGGTTGCTGGACAGTTTAGAATCAATGCAGTCAAAGTGACGATTCCTGAGGGTTGGACTGTGTCGCAAATCGGGGATTATCTCGAGAAAAACTTAACAAATTTCAATAAAGCGGAATTTTTGAGTCTTGCAAAACCACGTGAGGGATATTTGTTTCCTGATACATATTTTCTTCCTCCATCATATGGAGCAAAAGAGATTATACAAATGATGAATCAAAATTTTGAACAAAAAGTGAGTCAGTTGGCGGAAGTAAAAAAATCTGGAAAAAGTTTGTCAGACATTATTACAATGGCATCTATTTTGGAAGATGAAGTGTTGCCTGCAGATCGACAGACTGTCTCCGGAATACTATGGAAGAGAATATCTATCGGAATGCCTCTCCAAGTCGACTCATCATTTCTGTATATAAATGGAAAAAATACATACAATCTGACACTGGCAGATTTGAAAATTGATTCTCCGTATAACACATACACACACAAAGGTTTACCGCCGGGACCGATCGGCAATCCGGGAGTCAATGCTATTATTGCGGCTGCAACTCCAGTCACGTCGGATTATTTGTACTATCTGACAGAAAAAAACGGAACGATACATTACGCCAAAACATTTGAGGAACATAAAAGAAACAAAGCAAAGTATTTGAAATAATCTAAATTTGTGGTATAAATTCCTCAATGGTCTCAAAAGGAAAAAAAGTTTTTGTGGGAGTTTCTGGTGGAGTGGATAGCTCTGTTGCTTTGGCTTTGCTCAAAAGACAGGGCTACGATGTGACTGGAGTTTTTTTGCGTGTTTGGAATCCTGATTTTCTTGAGTGTAATTGGCGAGAAGAACGACGGGATGCAATGCGAGTTTGTGCGACGCTCGGTGTACCGTTTATAACACTGGACTGTCAGGAAGAATATAAAAAAGAGGTTGCAGATTATATGATAAACGAATATCGCGTCGGTCGCACACCAAACCCGGACGTGTTTTGTAACAAGTATGTAAAGTTCGGTGTTTTTCTCAAAAAAGCTCTTGAAATGGGAGCTGATTATGTTGCGACGGGACACTATGCCGTGGTGCATAAAAACTCAAAATATTTTTCAGGGAATATTCTGCCGGAAACAGAATATTTGCCTGCTGGCAAATTTCTTCGTGCTCAGCCCGTCGGCCTGCGCAATGTTCCGTCAGAACATTCCCATTCAAAAGATTTTGAGTTTTTTGAGCTCCACGAATCTGTCGACAAAAACAAAGATCAGTCATATTTTCTGTACACACTAAGTCAAGACCAGCTCTCACATATTCTTTTTCCTATTGGTGGAATGACTAAGCCGGAAGTCAGAACGCTCGCTGAGAAGTTTGGCTTGCCGACAGCTACCAAAAAAGATAGTCAAGGAGTTTGTTTTCTGGGTAAACTCGATATGAAGGAATTTTTGGCTCATTATATTTCAGAAAAACCTGGCGATGTTCTAAATACAAAAGGTGAAGTCATCGGCAAACACAACGGTGCAATATTTTCTACCATCGGTGAGCGTCATGGATTTGAAATAATCAAAAAAACCGCAAACAGTCCAAAACTTTTTGTGGTGTCAAAAGATTTGGAAAAAAATACGATTACTGTTGCAGACAAAGAGACAGAAAAAGAAACTGTTTTTTCAACCAAAAAAATCACTGTCAAAAATTTGCATTTCATTTCCGGACAAGAACCAGCTTTTCCTTTTGTCTGTTCTGTGCGAATTAGATACAGACAAGAAAAACAACGGTGTACTGTTACAAAACAAGATAATGAATATTGTATTGATTTTGAAGTGCCTCAAAATGGTGTAGCTGTCGGTCAATCTGCTGTTTTGTATACCGGAGAGGTTTGTCTCGGTGGGGGAATTATTGAAAAAGTAGCCTAAACTATACTGTTTGCTCCAAACTGTATATATGCGATAATAACCGTATGAATACGGAACCAATTTATATTATAAAGTTTGATGGGACAAAAGAGCAGTTTGATGTAGCAAAGCTCGAACACTCACTCAGGCACGCTGGTGCAAACTCAAAAATAATAGAGTCAATTTTGAGTACTATCACAGATACGCTGACTGATGGAATGACTACTCGGGATATTTATAATAAAGCATTCGAACTTCTCCATTCAGATGATCGACCAGTTGCAATACGATATTCTCTCAAGCGAGCGATTATGGAGCTCGGTCCGTCGGGTTTTCCATTCGAGGACTATGTTGCTGAAATTTTAAAAACAAAAGGTTTTGAAACTCTTACGGGTCAGATTGTGAAGGGTCAGTATGTTGAACACGAAATAGATGTAGTGGCATGGAATCCAGAGAAACTTATTATGGTAGAGGCAAAATTTCACAATCAACTCGGTGTTAAATCCGATTTGAAAATTGCACTGTATGTCAAAGAAAGATTTGATGATCTCAGTACTCAAACATTTGATTACGGCAAAAAAGGTAGACAGCTCGATGAGGGATGGCTTGTGACAAATACAAAATTTACGAGTACAGCGATAGAATATGGATCACATCAAGGCAATCGTCTCGTGATGATTGGTTGGAATTATCCGACACACGGCAACTTGCACGATATGATTTTGGAGACAAAACTTCATCCACTCACATGTCTCACAACTCTCGATGGTCACGCCAAAAAGGAGCTTTTGAATGCTGGTATTGTTCTGTGTAAAACGATTTTGGAAAATCCTGACATACTTGAAACTGTCGGGGTGAGAGGTGAAGAAGCACAAAAGGTCAGAGAGGAAATAGAATTACTTTAATTTAAACAATATGAAAAAAACAAAAACAACTGGTGACAAGAAAAAAATGGAAATCAGATACAAACAGACAGCGAACTTTCTTTTTGAAGTAGGTATTTTGGCAAAAACACCACGTAGTGGATTTAATTTTCTGGGTACCGGAGATCAATCTGTTGCTGAACATTTAAATCGAGCAACATTTATCGGATACGCACTTGCTCTTTTGGATGGAACGGTGGATGTTTTGAAGGTACTCAAAATGTGTATGCTCCACGACATTTCGGAGACAAGAATTTCTGATTTGAATTATGTGCATCAGAAATATGTAACACGAATGGAGGACAGTGCTGTGAAGGATATCACAGACTCAGTTCCATTCGGAAAAGATATGTTTGATACATTGAGTGAATATGAGGAAAGACAATCAAAAGAATCAATACTTGCAAAAGATGCCGACAATCTCGAGTGGATTTTGGCTCTCAAAGAAGAGGTTGATACTGGTAACACACGCGCTCTGGAATGGATAAAGCCGGCAATAAAGAGACTCAAGACAGAACCAGCACAGGCGATTGCGTCCGCGATAATGGATACAGACTCAAACGACTGGTGGTTTGCCGACAAAAATAGTCCATGGTGGGTCAATAGAAATAAAAAATAATTACTATGGAAAAAATAGAACAGCTACATAAGGAGAAAAATGAAAGACCGACAGGAGATATAGAAACTGCCATTGAGACAATTGGAAATTCAATAGAGATTTCTCCTACACTGGATGACACGATTGCAATCTGTGTTATCAAACCAGACGCTTTTTTACACAGAGATGATATTGTGAGAAGGCTTGAAAGTTCTGGTCTCTATATTGTACAGAGAACTCCCAAACAGCTCGGAGAAAATTTTGTCGTACATGAAATGTATGGAAAAGATGCATTGCCCAAACCATTAGAAGATGCACATATCAGACATTTTTTGAGTGGTGAATCCGAAATAATTATTGTAAAAGGAGATAATGTCGTAAGGAAATTATTGGATACAGTTGGACTTAAAACAAATCCAGCTCTGTGTGATCCTGAGACAATCCGGTATATTTATGGTGATCTTGTTCCAGAGGAATTAGAACAAGGATTAAAATATTTTAGAAATGCCGCTCACAGGCCAACGTCAAATGAAGAAGCAAGGGAAGATTTGAATAAATTTAGTAAAATAATATAAATATATGACTGAAACATTAAATAAAAAATATCCAAAAATCGGTGTAAATGTTTTTGTGTTTAATGAAAAAGGAGAACTGCTTATGGGTAAAAGAATTGGAAAAACAGGATATGGAACATGGTGTTTGCCCGGAGGTCATTTTGAATGGGGAGAGAAACTCGAAGGTTGTGCCAAACGCGAACTGGAGGAAGAGACAGGTATTGTTGGAGAAAAATTTGAATATCTACATATGGTAAATGATCCAAGGGATGATGTTCATTATGTACACATAGATTTTATCGCGAAAAAATGGCACGGTGTTCCCACTGTGACGGAGCCAGATAAATTTGCAGAATGGAAATGGTTTGATATGAACAATTTGCCAGAAAATATATTTGTAGGACACCAAGAATTGATCCCGGCTTTTATAAACAACATTAATTTTATTGATGGAAATATATGAAAATAGCAATTTAAAATTAATAAAATAAATTTTATTTATGAATACTGAAAAGAAAAAAGTAGGGGCAGGATTTGGGGTTATACTTGAAAATAATGGAAAAATTCTCATGGGAATGAGACATCCTGATCCAGATAAAGCTGATTCTGCATTTCGTAGTAGTGGGGAGTGGTGTTTGCCTGGAGGAAAACTTGAGTGGGGTGAGTCATTTGAAGAGGGTGCTATAAGAGAAGTCAAAGAAGAAACGAGTATAACTATAAAAAATCCAAAAGTAATATCGGTACATAATTGCAAAAATGAACATGCACATTTTATGACTGTGGGTCTTGTTGCTACAGAATGGAAAGGAGAAGCAAAAGTGACTGAACCTGACGAGATTATACAATGGGAATGGTTTGATTTGGATAATCTGCCATCTCCAAGATATTTTCCAAGTTTTGAAGTTATAGAAAATTATCTTCAAGGAAAATTTTATATTAACAGATCATAACTATGTCACTCACAAAGGCAGAACGATTTGAAAAGATGAAAGAGATTCGTGATGAACTTTTGCATTTTACAGAGTCGCCTTTGTATGAATATCGTACAGCAAACAAATATTTTCCTGTGGTAGGTGAGGGGAGTCATAGTGCGCATATTATGTTTATCGGCGAAGCTCCGGGAAAAAATGAGGCCGAGCAAGCACGACCTTTTTGTGGTAGGTCGGGAAAACTTTTGGACGAGATGATACGGTCAATCGGTCTCGAGCGTACAGATGTGTACATTACAAACATAGTCAAAGATCGTCCACAAGACAATCGTGATCCTTCCCCCGAAGAAATAAAATTGTATGCACCATTTTTGGATAGACAGATTGATATTATAGAGCCAAAAGTCATTGCAACCCTTGGACGATTTTCTATGGATTATATTTTCAACAAATTCGATTTGTGGGATGTCCTCGGATCAATCAGTAAAATGCATGGAGGAGAATTTAAAACACAGACAAGTTATGGAGAGGTTACAATTGTACCCCTCTACCATCCGGCAGTTGCACTGTATAATGGTTCTAACAAAGCAACATTATTAAAAGATTTTCAAATATTAAAAAAATATATAACATAATTTTATGTGGATACTATACGCATTAGGTTCGGCTTTCTTTGCATCACTCGTCGCTGTACTTGGAAAAATTGGACTCAAAAATATTGATTCAACATTTGCTACGACAATTCGAGCTATTATTATGGCGGTTTTTCTGTTTCTTGTTTCGGTTTCTCTCAAAAAATTTAATGGTGTTTCCATCTCAACATTTGGTTCTCGAGAATGGATTTTTGTGGCACTCTCTGGTATTGCAGGTGCCCTGTCGTGGCTCTGTTATTTTTTTGCTCTCAAATACGGCAGTGCAACAGTGGTCTCTGCTATTGATCGTCTCAGCATTGTTTTTGTGGCAATTCTTGCTGGATTATTTTTGGGAGAAGGATTTACTATATACAAAATCGCTGGGGTCCTACTCATTGCGGTAGGTGCATTTTTGACTATCTGGAAATAATCACTCTTTAATTTTGTTTGGTTTTATGCAATTATATGACAATGATAACCGCAGACCAAATTAGGCAAAAATATCTTGAATTTTTCAAGGAAAAAGGACATGCTATTGTTCCTTCGGCTTCTCTTGTGCCGGAAAATGATCCGACGACCCTTTTTACTGGCTCGGGTATGCAACCAATGGTGCCATATCTCCTCGGCGAGACACATCCACTCGGCAGACGAATAGCTGACTCACAAAAATCTTTTCGTGCAGTAGATATTGAGGAAGTTGGCGATAACCGTCACACGACATTTTTTGAAATGCTTGGAAATTGGTCACTCGGAGATTATTTCAAAAAAGAGCAGATACCATGGATGTTTGATTTTTTGGTAAATGAAATTGGTATTGATCCAAACAAACTGTATGTCAGTGTTTTTATTGGTGATGAAAAAAATAATATTCCAAAGGACACCGAATCCGTTGAACTCTGGAAACAACTTTTTGCCGAAAAGGGGATTATCGTAAAAGATGTAGAGATCGGTAGTGAAGAAAATGGTTACAATGTCGGTATGCAGGGTGGTCGGATTTTCTATTATAATGCCAAGAAAAATTGGTGGAGTCGTGCTGGAGTACCAGAACATATGCCTGCTGGCGAGCCTGGCGGACCGGATTCTGAAATGTTTTATGATTTTGGCACACCACACGATCCAAAGTTTGGAAAAGAGTGTCACCCAAATTGTGATTGTGGGAGATTTCTAGAAATTGGAAATAATGTTTTTATGGAATACAAGAAAAATTCAGATGGCACATTTTCAAAACTTCCACAGAGTAATGTTGATTTTGGTGGAGGACTTGAACGACTCGCAATGGCTGTGCAAAACACAAATGATATTTTCAACATTGATATTTTTTCACATCTCATAAAACAAATTGAAAAACTTTCTGGCACAGCGTATTTAGATGAAAGTGTTACAGCTTCATACAGAGTAGTTGCAGATCATATTCGAGCATCAGTTTTTCTTATTGGTGACGGAATCGTTCCATCAAACACAGACCAAGGATATTTTGTAAGAAGGCTTTTACGACGCGCAGTGAGATATTGGGACAAGCTCGGAATAACAGAAACAGGGATTTCCGTGCTAGTTTCGCCGATGTTGGAATATTACAAAGATACATATCCGGAAACATATTCAAAAAAAGAGACAATAATACAGGAAATAGAAAAAGAGGAAGAGAAGTTTAGGAAGACACTCAAAGATGGTTTGAAACAATTTGAAAAAGGAGTGGATCCATTCATTCTCTTTACTACGTATGGTTTTCCATTTGAACTTACGCAAGAATTAGCAAAAGAGAAAGGGATTGTAGTTGATGAGAATAAATTCCGTGCTGATCTAGAAGAACACCAAAAACTTTCTCGCTCTGGGAGTGAGCAAAAATTCAAAGGAGGTCTCGCTAGTACAGGCGAAATGGAAACAAAATATCATACCGCAACACATTTGCTCCACAAGGCACTGCAGGAAGTCCTAGGAGAGAATGTGATTCAAAAGGGAAGCAACATTACTCCCGAGCGACTTCGTTTTGACTTTACTCACGGTGCAAAAATGACAGATGAAGAAAAGAAAAAAGTTGAGAATATTGTAAATGAAAAAATTCAGGCAAATCTTCCTGTGCAAAAAATAATTATGAAAAAAGAGGAGGCAGAAAAAACTGGCGCAATGCATGCGTTTGGTGACAAGTATGGTGATGAGGTCAGTGTGTATTTTGTCGGCGACTCTCTCGAAACAGCGTGGTCAAAAGAATTCTGTGGCGGACCTCATATGTCGCATACTGGCGAACTTGGGGTTTTCAAAATTCTCAAAGAAGAAGCGGTGTCTGTAGGAGTGAGACGCATAAAAGCTATTTTGGAGTAAAAATATTGCCATTGGCAGAAGTTTGCCGGTGGTTTTTATTTTCTTTTTTGTGATAAAATGTATGTATGTCTTTCTCTCTGTTTGAAAAAAAAGATGAAGCGTCTCTCTTAATCGATATTGGAAACGGCAGTATTGGAAGTGCACTTGTCTTGTGTAAAGAAAATTCAAAGCCAGTCGTCTTGCACAGCGTTCGGAAATCATTTTCTATATCAGGTGAAAGTTTCGAAAATCGCATCGTAGAGGAAATGCTAAAAACATTGGACGAGTCTTTGAAAGACTTGATGAAATACAATTTCAAAGCCGATCATCTCAAAAAAACATTCAATGGTATTCTCATATCTTTTTCTTCACCGTGGTTTATTTTGCAGTCAAAGGATATTCACTTGGAACAGGACAAAACATTTATTATCACTCAATCTTTTGTAGATGATGTGCTTACAAAAGAGGAAATGATGTTCAAAAAAGAATTATTAGAACAAAGCAAGAAGAATGGGTTAAATGAAAAATATGTTATTGTCGATAAAAATATAGTCCATTGCAAACTCAACGGATATACTCTGCGAATAAATATTGGCAAAAAAACAAAAGCATTCGATGCATTTCTCTGTCTCTCTGCAATACCGGAAATTACTTTGAATAAAATCATTTCAACTGTGCATCGATATACAAATACAGATGAAGAAAAGATTAGTATTCACGCCTTTCCTCTTGTATCATTTTTGGTAATCAAAGACATATTTCACTACGAGGATAATTTTCTTATTATGGATGTTGCCGGAGAGACAACAGACATTACACTTATTTCTGATGGAACACTCAAGAAAACAATGTCATTTCCTCTGGGAAGGAATTTTATCATCCGACAAATAACCAAAAAATTTGATTGTTCACCACAAATCGCCGAGTCGATGCTCCATATGTTTAATTCTGGAGAAGCTGATGAGCCAGTTTCAAAATCTATCGAAGAAGTTCTGGCAAATATAGAAACTGAATGGGCAATATATATAGAAGACACACTCGCAACTCTTTCTCCGCAGATGATTTTGCCGCCAAACGTGTATTTGACCGTGGACACAGATGTATCAAAATTTTTCATAGATAGTCTCAAACTTCCAAAAAGTGATCGAACATCTTTGTTTAGAAAAAATATTCAGGTTGTTCATATGAATAGTGAGCTTATGACTCATGTTACAGAAAAAAATCCTCTTGCACCACAAGATGAGTTTATTGATATACTCGCATTATTTTTCAGCAAGTTTCTAAATAAGTAGGGTTTTCAACACTTTTTTGTTTGCAAAGCGCGAGAACTCATATAAAATGAATATACAGAATGTATACAATGAAAAACTCCACCAATACAAATAAAAAAATAGTGCAAGATATCGTTCCAGGAAAACGATCTATTCGCAATATCGATGTTCCGGCTCGAACAAGTAGATTTGGTAGTGCTGATGTGCGAAAGACTCCAAGAGATATTGTTCCTCCAGTAGAAAAACCAAAAATCACAAAACAAGAAAAAATAACTCCTGATGTACAGATTGCTCCTAAAAAAACAAGTGCTCCTGTTTTTGATATTACTCCTCGTGTTGTTGAAAAAAAACCAGAGATTGATATGTCAGAAAAGCCAGATATTCCAGAACACCTCACGTACAAATATGAGTACGACGAGCCAAAACGACCATCAAAAAAGATTTTATATTTTTCTACAGGTGTTTTGCTTTTGGCTATTGCATTTGGAATTTCAGCATTTTTCAAAAGTGCAACAATTCGTGTGACTCCACAATCAAAAGATGTTCCGTTTGATGAGACTTTCATAGCCAACAAAGATAGCGCAGGGAACAGCTTGTCATATCAGATTGTGACGGTTTCAAAAGATGTCAATGAAGACGTAAGTGCAACAGGACAACAAAAAGTTTCAAAAAAGGCTCAGGGAAAAATAATTGTCTATAACACAAACACTACTGCTCAAAAACTCGTTGCAAACACTCGATTTCAAACACCAGAAGGTCTGATATTTCTCTCCGCAAGTGCTGTTACTGTTCCGGGTAGTCAAATGAAATCAGGCAAAAGCGTGGCTGGTAGTGTGGAAGTGGTGGTTGTCGCCAAAGAGGCGGGTGACACATACAACATAGGAATGAAAGATTTTACCATTCCAGGTTTCAAAGGCACAGCAAAGTTTACTCAAGTCTATGCACGGTCAAAAACGGAAATGTCAGGAGGTTTTGTGGGTATGCAAAAAACAGTTTCTCAGGACGCACTCAGTCAAGCTGACACGGATTTGGAGGTCAAGCTCAGAACTTCGCTTTCAAACGAAATCTTGTCTCAAATTCCCGCAGATTTTATCTTATACAAGGAAAGTATTTCATACAGCTTTATTCCTGCAGAGGTTGGCGCAGAAGCTAGTAGTACAAATGATGCGATTGTTCAAAAGAAGGGAACAGCGACAGCGATTATTTTTGACAAGGGTTCTCTTTCGAGAAGCATCATAAATAAAGTGTTACCTGATGCCACAAACGATCCTGTCAAAATCACAAATCTCGACAGTTTCCAGTTTTCATTACCGGATGGTTCTACGTTTAACCCCGGTTCATCAGTTTCTCTTAGTTTTAATCTCAAAGGAAATGCTAATTTTGTATGGACTTTTGATGAAAATAAACTACAGGCAGATTTGTTTGGACTCAAAAAAAGCACGGCTTTGAGCCTTATTTCGACATATCCGTCCATAAAGGAGGCATGGATTGAAACAAAACCATTTTGGAATACTACTATTCCAATGGATTCCAAAAAAGTAACTTTTATTAACACATTAGAAAAGCCATAAAACAAGTACTTTGCAAAAAGGCCACGATCTAGAGCGAGGGGGTTGACTAAGTGGCCTATATTTTGCTAGTATATAACCCGTTGATTAAATCGTAATGCAAGATCAAAATAAAAAGGATATGAGTGTATCTGGCGTAGTCATTGAGGCTTTGCCAAATACTTTTTTTAAAGTGAAAAGAGATGACACTGCAGAAGAGATTCTGACATTTCTCTCTGGCAAAATGAGATTGCACAGGATTAGAGTTTTAGTAGGCGACAAGGTTATTGTCGAAATTGATCCTTACGGCGGTAAGGGCAGAATCGTAAAGAGAGTATGAAAGTAAAATCTTCTGTTAAAAAAATCTGTTCACAATGTCAAGTAGTCCGAAGAAAGGGCTATGTTTATGTTACCTGCAAAGCAAATGCTCGACACAAGCAGAGACAGGGTTAATTTTTAATATATTTATACAAAGTAATGAGAATACTAGGAATCACAATACCAGAGGAAAAAAGAATTGAAATCGGACTTACCGTTTTGTATGGTATTGGCCGACCACTCGCACACACTATTTTAGACAAAGCAAACGTTCCATATGGTTCAAAACCAAAAGATATTTCGATTGATCAGGAAAATACAATTAGAAAAATTATCGAGAGTTACAAAATAGAAGGAGATTTGAAACGTGAAGTTGCTGGAAATATCAAACAGCTCAAGGATATAAAAACATACAGAGGTATGCGACATCAGCGCGGACTTCCATCACGAGGTCAAAGAACAAAAACAAATTCCCGAACACGCCGAGGTAATGTCAGAAAAACAATGTCAACAGGCAAGAAAATAGCAGATAAGAAATAATATTATGGGAAAGAAACGAATTGTAAAAACAGAAGGAGCTAGCGAATCTGAGGCCAAAGCGTCTCAGGTTTCAACTGTGTCAAAAAAGAAAGTTGATACAGGTAGATTATACGTTCAGTCAACATACAACAACACAAAGGTTGTTTTGACAGACAGCAAAGGCAATGTACTCGCATCTTCATCAAGTGGATCAATCGGATTCAAGGGTGCAAAGAAGGGAACTCCATTTGCAGCTGCAAAGGTGGGCGAAATTATTGGTGGCAAGGCAGGCGCAATGGGAATGAAAGAGGTTGCTGTCATTGTAAAAGGTGTTGGTTCTGGTCGTGAGTCAAGTATTAGAGGATTTGTATCAAAAGGTGTAAATCTTACTTCGATCAAAGACGTCACACCTGTCCCACACAACGGACCAAAGCCAAAGAAACCACGACGAGTATAATTTAATAAATTTTTACATATATGATTATCGGACCAAAATACAAAATAGCGCGACGACTCGGGGCACCAGTGTTTGAAAAGACACAAACAAAAAAGTATGCCTTTAGAATGGAGCGAAAGAGCAAAGTAAAGAAAGGTTTTTCAAAACCAAAATCTGAATTTGCATTCCAAATGAATGAAAAGCAAAAGGCTCGTTTTGTATATTGTTTGTCTGAAAGACAATTTTCAAACTATATAAAGGATGCTCTCTCAAAGAAAAATCCAAACAAAGTCCAGCTTATTTTCGAAGGTCTCGAGTCACGACTCGACAATGTTGTATACCGAATGGGTTTTGCTTCAACACGACTTGCAAGCAAACAAATGGTCTCACATGGTCATATTATGGTAAATGGCAAGCGAGTTAATATTCCTTCAATGAAAATGTACATTGGAGACAAGATCTCAATCCGAGAGGCATCAAAATCAAAACCACTCTTTGCAACTCTCGATGAAAAAATTTCAAATGCAACAATTCCAGCATGGATAAAGCTCGATGGAGCAAAGAAAGAGGCAGAAATCGTTGGTGTGCCACAATTCGTTCAGACAGACTCATTATTCGACCTTAATGCTGTTGTCGAGTTCTACAGTCGATAATACTTGATATATATTGAGAATTGGTGTATAATATATTAACTTATTTTTAGAAGCATTATTTAATTATTTTTAACAAATTTTTATGTCTGACTATACAATTGTATTGCCATCAAAACCAAGAATTGTATCGGAGGTTGAGTTCTCCGGTTCATATGAAATCGATGGTTTGTATCCCGGATACGGACATACACTCGGTAATTCACTGCGAAGAATCATCCTATCTTCTCTTGTTGGATGTGCAGTAACATCTATCAAAATAGAAGGCGTGAGTCACGAATTCTCTGTTATTCCTGGTATTAAGGAGGATGCTGTCAATATCTTGCTTAATCTCAAGAAAGTTAGAATCCGAATGGTTTCTGACGAAGCACAGACTCTTTCGCTCAAAGTAAAAGGGGTCAAAGAAGTAACTGCTGGAGACATCAAACTTCCTGGTGGAGTTGAGATTCTTAATCCAGAGCTTGTTATTGCAACACTCACAGACAAGTCATCAGAACTTGATATGGAAATTGTTGTTGAGAAAGGACTTGGCTTTATGCCAAAGGAGGTTGTACAGAAAAACCGAGTTGATATCGGACATATTACTCTCGATGCTATCTTTACTCCGGTACGACGAGTGAGCTACGAAGTAGAAAATATGCGAGTTGGTGATAGAACAGATTTCAATCGACTCAAGATTTTCATTGAAACAGATGGAACAATCACTCCAAAAGAAGCTCTCGAAAAATCAATCGAGACAATGATAAATCAGCTCAAATCTATTGTTGGATTTAAAGAAGAGGAAATTTTCTCAGAAACAGAAGAGAAAAAAGAATCAAAAAAAGATGTTGCTATCGATGAGGACTATCTCAAGACTCGTATCGAAACACTCAACCTCTCTGCACGAACACAAAACGCACTGACAAACGCAAACATTAGAACAATCGGTGGACTTGCACGAAAGAAAGAAAAAGATATATTAGAGATCGAAGGACTCGGAGCAAAAGGTCTCACAGAGATCAAGGAAGTTTTGCAGTCATTCGGAATATCACTGAAATAATAACACAACACGTATGAATCACCATAAGTCAATCAGAAAATTTGGACGAGTTAGAAAAGTACGCAATGCATTGCTCAAGTCTTTGGCGTTGTCTCTTATGATGCACGGCAAGATAAAGACAACAGAAGCAAAAGCACGAGAACTTCGTTCATATGCAGAAAAAATGGTGACTCAGGGCAAAAACCCAACACTTTCAGCACGACGAGCACTTATTGCAAAGATTGGTGTAGAGGGTGCAGATCAGGTAATTTCAAAAGTTGCTCCAAAGTTTGCTGACCGAAAAGGTGGCTATACTCGCATTACAAAATTGCCAGCACGAAAGAGTGATGGAGGGTTAATGGCTGTAATAGAATTTGTATAAAACTTCCAAATTATGACTAATCTCATCGTCTGAAATTTACAAAAGAATTGTCACCTGTACACTCAGGCAGGCTCCAATTCTTTTGTAAATTTCATACGCGACCTTAGTCAAATTTGAAAGTTTATGATAATGTAAAAAATATGAAAACATACGTAATTGATGCAGAAAATAAAAAAGTCGGACGAGTTGCTACAGAAGTCGCAGTTTTGCTTATGGGCAAAAACACGACTGATTTCAAAAGAAATGCATATCCTGAGGTCACTGTTGAAATAAAAAATGCTTCAAAAGCATCAATTGCTGATTCAAAAATGGATCAGGAAACATACAGTCGATATTCTGGTTACCCAGGAGGACTCAAGCAACCAACAATGAAGCAGGTGGTAGCAAAAAAAGGCTACAGTGAAATTTTCCGAATAGCAATTTCTGGAATGCTTCCAAAGAATAAATTGCGAGCAAAAATGATGAATAATATAAAGATTACTGAGTAATAATTATAGACATATGACTGACACAAAAGAAAAATACATAGAGGCAGTTGGACGACGCAAAACATCAGTTGCGCGAGTACGTATTACTCCGGCATCAAAAACAACAGTTTCAATAAACGAAAAAGATATTGCAGATTATTTTCCTACAAAAGAAATGCATCTCTTGGTTGTAGAACCATTTAAAGACAAAAAAATCACTGACAAATTCAAAGTAACTGCAAAAATAGTTGGTGGTGGAATTCACTCACAAGCCGAGGCACTCAGACACGGTATTGCCAGAGCTCTCGTAGATTACAATCCAGAACTTAGAAAAGATATCAAAAAGGAGGGTTACCTCAAACGAGATCCACGATCAAAAGAGCGACGAAAATTCGGTCTGAAAAAGGCGAGAAAAGCTCCACAGTGGAGTAAACGATAATCGTTTTCGTAAAATCAATTCTCATTATTTTATTTTTGGAGACATAAACCCGGCCAGCGCCGGGTTTATTCTGTCCTCAGTCGCAATTTGTCAATGAGCTCCTCGCAAAGCTCGGGGTCGTTGACAAAACCATGCTTGCTCCTTGCGGATGCTCCAAAAATAAAATCCTTCAAATTGATTTTACTTCAAATAATAAGCATTATTGAAAATTGATAATTTTGTGATAATATGTACTCAATATGAAAGATGATGATATTAAAAATGATGTAATTGAAAACGAAGTGGACACCGATCCAGGGGACGATGTTGTGTTTGAGGAAAACACAGAAGTGACTGGCGTGGATGCACAGATTCAAGTCAAAAAATTGAAGGAAAGAATAAAAGAGTTGGAAAAGAAAAATGCGGAGCTTTTGGACTCGTGGCAGAGGGATAAAGCAGATTTTTTGAATGCACGAAGAAGCGACGCAGAAAATCAGAAAAAGTTTGCTATATTTGCCAAAGAAGATATTATTACTGAGCTTTTACAAACTCTGGACTCATTTGAATCAGCTTTCAAAAATAAAGAAAGTTGGGAAAAAGTGGATGAAAATTGGCGAAAGGGTGTGGAATATATTCACTCTCAGCTCGCTGGTGCTCTGTCTCAACATGGCCTCTCAGTCGTAAATCCACTTGGTGAAAAATTTGATCATAATCGTGATGAAGCAATAGAAACTGTGCCAGTTGAAAATGAAAATGATGATCAGAAAATTTTGGAAGTAGTCACATCGGGGTACAAACTCCACGACAAGCTAATCCGTGCTCCCAAAGTGAAAGTTGCAGAATACAAAGAAAAGTCACAAATTTAGAGAAAAAATAAATTTGTCCAAAAAAAATCGCCATAACCTTTTTGGTATTTGGCGACCTATTAGTGGTTTGTTGTCGGGATTGAAAATCTTGAGATTAGCAGGATAAAAATCGCAAATATAAATGACATGTTCGCAATCGCCCCCCAGACGACGATTTTTTTCCAACTCTCCTCTCCTTCTTTAATGTATATTCTTATGGCTTTCAAGCTGTAATACATTCCGGACGAAAATGAAACTGATATTAAATAAAAAGCTACCCTATCCATCTGGCAATATTGTATATCATATTAAAAAATTGTCAATTTTACAAAATAAAAAACCGCCTCAGTCTTCTCTGTGACTGAAACGGATAATGAGTTAGTTGGAAGTACGGGTTTTGAGCCAGTGAGCTTCCTTTAGGAAAGATTGATACTGCCCTTCGGTAAGGGGAGTGTCAGTATTGGTGTCTGCACAAACTTGCCCCAGTGCAGATTTTTCCTTGTGATATCTATAACTGATATCAAATAATTTCTTTTTGAGATTCCACAGGACTTCGGTGTGGTGGTACACACGAGAGTCACCTGTCCCAAAAAAGATAGCATCAATCTCGACTACCAGTTCTCTGACTGTCCTCGCCATTTTATCCTCCAAAGAGGTATTTTGCGACGACACTCATAACAAAGAGTAGCAAGCTCATTCGGAGACTAGCTTTGGCAGGAGTTGAATCATACCCCAGCCTTATCACCGAAAAAATATAAACAACTCCAAGAAAGGTTCCAAATACAAATGTTGTTAAAACAAATGTCCATAACAAAATGTTTGTCTGCATGGGTTTTCCATAAAACATAATATCACTGGAAATACAGTTTGTCAATTTTACAAAAGAAAAAGTATGATATAATTTCAATACAAAATATGCGACAGATTGCTCAACCACGAGGAAATTTCATAGAAAAAATCATTCGCGACGCAAACGGACGACTCTTGCGTGCTACTTTTTGTGTGTATGAAAATGGGGGACATATCAAAGCTCGACTTTTGAGTGCCGTGTACATTGAAGAATCATCTCTTGGAAGCCAGACTCCAGTTTTGGCGGATTTGAAAGCGAAAGAAACATATAGCACAACACTTTTCAGAAATTCAAAAATTGTTTCTCCATTTTCAACCTCATATTTATATTATATTTTAGGTTCAACTCCACGGGCCCCAACTTTTTAAATTTAGTTTTGGTTTATTTATTTGTAAATCTAAAATTAAATTTATGATAAGAAAAATTGTTTTATTTGTTATATTATTAATCGCTTTGTTATTTGGAACATACTATTTCCAATACATTAAGCAAAACAAATATTTATCACAATTTGATTGCGAATTAATAAACCAAAGAAAGTGCATTTATTTTATCGCACTGGACTGTATGCCTATACCAGATAAAAGTGTCTGTGATGGAGTAGGTAATCATTGGTCACCAAATTACTAAATAACAAATATAAAACATATGTCTAAAATAATAGGAATCGATCTCGGTACGACAAACAGTGCTGTGGCAGTTATGGAAGTTGGTCAGCCAAAAATATTGGAAAATGCTGAGGGTGCTCGCACAACGCCGTCTATTATTGCTACCTCAAAAACGGGTGAGCGAATAGTGGGACTTCTAGCTAAGCGACAAGCGGTAACAAATCCAAAAAACACTATTTTCGGAATCAAGAGATTTATCGGTCACACCTTTGACGATGCTGGTGTACAGAAAGATAAAGCCATTGTGCCTTTTGAAGTCATGAAATCCGCAACTGGCGGAGTGAAAGTAAAAATGGCAGACAAAGAGTATACTCCAGAGGAAATTTCAGCAATGCTCCTTTCAAAAATGAAAGCCGATGCAGAAGCAAAACTGGGCGAGAAAGTCACACAGGCTATTATCACTGTGCCTGCATATTTTAACGATGCACAGAGACAGGCTACAAAAGATGCCGGACAGATTGCAGGTCTTGAAGTATTGCGCATCATAAACGAGCCTACAGCAGCGGCTCTAGCGTATGGCTTTGATAAAAACCGCAAGGACGAAAAAATAGTTGTTTTTGACTTTGGTGGTGGAACATTTGACGTGTCTATTTTGGAAGTGGATGTGGACGAAGTTGGCGGAGATATCAAAGTGAAAGCAACAGACGGAGACTCACATCTGGGCGGAAAAGATATTGACCAGAAAATCATAAACTTTCTAGCAGATGAATTCAAAAAAGAAAGTGGAATTGATTTGCGCTCCGACACACTGGCACTTCAGAGACTCGACGAAGCTGCGGAAAAAGCAAAAATAGAACTTTCGTCAGCAATGGAATCAGAAATAAACATTCCGTTTATCACAAGTGATGCATCTGGTCCAAAACATTTGCTCATTAAACTCTCTCGCGCAAAACTCGAGGAGCTTACAGCAGAGTTTATCGACCGCGCAATGGCTATTACAAAACGAGCAATGGAAGCATCCGGCTATTCAACATCTCAAATCAACGAAGTCATTCTCGTTGGAGGTCAAACTCGTATGCCAAAAATGGCAGAAAAGGTCAAGGAATTTTTCGGCAAAGATCCAAACAAGTCAATCAATCCAGACGAAGTTGTGGCTCTCGGAGCCGCTATTCAGGGAGGTATTTTGGCAGGGGATGTAAAGGATGTTTTGCTCCTAGACGTAATACCACTGTCCTTGGGCATAGAAACCATGGGAGGCGTTGCTACAAAGCTTATAGAGCGAAATACGACCATTCCAGCGTCAAGGTCACAAGTTTTCTCTACCGCAGCGGACAACCAGACTAGTGTGGAAATACACATTGTGCAGGGCGAGCGAGCTATGGCAGGGGACAACAAATCTTTGGGTAGGTTTATTCTCGACGGTATTCCACCAGCACCTCGCGGTATGCCACAGGTGGAGGTGACGTTTGACGTGGACGCAAACGGAATCTTGGCCGTCAAAGCAAAGGATAAAGCTACTGGCAAAGAACAGTCTATCCGTATTGAAGCACGCTCGGGTCTTTCAAAAGAAGATATTGAAAAAATGCAAAAGGATGCTGAAGCTCATGCAACAGAAGACCAGAAAAAGAAAGATTTGGTGGAGGTTAAAAATATCGCAGAGCAACTCATCTACACATCCGAAAAATCTTTGCGCGATGCTGGAGAAAAAGTGCCGGCAGATTTGCGAGTATCAATTGAAAACAAAATTACTGATTTGAAAAAACTCAAGGACGGAGATGATATGGAAGCTATCAAGAAAAACACATCTGATCTTTCCACCGAGCTTTCAAAGATTGGTGAGATAATGAATAAAGCGTCTCAGGAGCAAGCTCAGCAAACTCCACCAGCTGATGGTCCAGTAAAAGATGCAGAGTTTACAGAAAAGAAGCCGGAAGATAAGTAAAATATTTGGAGTCAATAATAGCAAAAATTACAAGGTCGAACCTTGTAATTTTTGTAAATAAAAAAGTCTAGGTTTCCCTAGGCTCTCAATCTAGTATATTTCAATTCCATTTTACTGAAAAAGAAATAAATATTAGAAATAGCACACTGTACATAATCAAACCAGTCTTGAAAGATGGTCCCATGACCTTAAACTTTTTTTGTGCAAAAGTATCAAGTAACGACATTATGATACCTACCATAATGCTGTAGATAAGAACCTCAACGATCTTGGTAATCATTATAGCTTTTCCTCCCTCCAAAACATTACTTGAAAATTCATTAAAGTCAAGTATAATATGGTTCAAAATAGGATATAATACAACCAACAAAACATATGGCAAAAGACTATTATCAAACACTGGGAGTGGACAAAAAGGCCTCAAAAGACGAGATAAAGAAGGCTTTTCGTACACTTGCCCACAAATACCACCCTGACAAAAAAGGTGGCGATAGCGACAAATTCAAAGAAATAAACGAAGCATATTCGGTGCTATCCGACGACCAAAAGCGACAGCAGTACGACACATTTGGCTCGGCTGGACCATCGGGCTTTGGTGGCGGTCAAAGTGGCTTCAACGGAGGACAGGGCTTTGGTGGATTTGGCGACTTTGACTTTTCACAATTTACTCAAGGCGGTCAAGGAGCAAATTTTGAATTTGATCTCGGAGATATTTTTGGAGATGTGTTTGGTGGTGGCAGATCTCGTCGAACTCAGGCAAAACGTGGTCGTGATATTTCCATTGACCTCGAACTTTCATTCGAAGATTCAATTTTCGGTGCCGAGCGTGTTGTGCTTTTGAATAAAGTTTCAAAATGTGACAACTGTTCAGGTACAGGTGCGGAAAAAGGAAGTGAAATGATGACGTGTACGACATGCAACGGTAATGGACAGATTCGCGAAATCAAGCGAACTATTTTGGGTCAGTATGAAGTCAATGTAACATGTGGTACTTGTGGTGGCAGTGGCAAAATTCCAAAAATAAAATGTACTGTGTGTCGAGGAACTGGTGTGTACAAAAAAGAATCAGAAATCAAAGTCAAAATTCCAGCCGGTATAAACAACGGCGAGATGATGCGACTTTCTGGTATGGGCGAGGCGGTCCAGGGTGGCACAGCTGGGGATTTGTATATCAGAATTTATGTCAAAAAACATTCACTGTTTCGAAAAGAAGGAAATGATCTCGTGATGGATTTGAATATCAAACTTTCTGACGCACTTGTCGGGGCAGAATATTCTGTGCAAACACTCGACGGCACTATCGCAGTCAAAATTCCAGAGGGAGTGGCGATCGGCGAAATTTTGCGTGTCAAAGGAAAAGGTGTGCCATACGACAAAAATAAACGAGGCGACATTCTCATCAAACTCCACATCAACATTCCAAAGAAAATCTCAAAAGAGGCAAAAAAACTCATCGAGCAACTCAAAAAAGAAGGGATTTAAAAATATTGACAATAATAAAACAATTGATAAACTTAATACCGGTAACGACTGAACGTTGTACCCCGCGAGGGTGTTCAGGAGGCCACCAACATGCTGCATTGCGCGGGATAACAGCCCACGACATTTTTGTTGGATACCGCTCGCAATGACTCGAGTATAGGGTGTTGCGAGCGGTTTTTTTATTTGTATTTATTTTTTGAATACTTTATAATTATCGTATGTTCGCTCCGTTCCTACAATTTCTAAAAAGTAGTGGATCGTTTACAACAGACCTTTTCGTACTTGGCGCAATTTTTCTCCTCTTTTTCTTTTACGCGCTCTACTTTGGAAAAAGCAAAATAATTTCTTTGCTCATTTCATTTTATCCCGCATATTTTTTCTACGAAAATTTTCCTTTCTTTGACAAGTTGTTGTTTCTGAAAGGGGATTCACTTCTCATCTTAAACAAAGCAGCAATTTTCCTTTTGTTTTTGATTCCAATAAATATTATGGTTGGCAGATACATTTTCTCTGAGTTTTCCGGTGGATCAAAGCATTATTTTCGTATTGCAGGCTATGCGCTCGCCGGAGTTGTGCTTGTCCTCATTTTTTCATATCGCATTGTGAGTCTTGATTCCATCTACAAATTCTCTCCAGTTGTGGCAAATTTCTTTGTTGGTACAGACAGACAATTTTGGGCCACATTAGTCCCACTGGCACTTCTGTTATTGCTCTAAAAGTGTGTTAGAGTGTGAATATGATACACATACAATCACAATTTACCGACGGACAAGGTCGGGTAGCAAAAGTTGCATACGAAGATGCTGATTCTTTTGACCATCTTCTGTCACAAAAAGTAACGCAGTGTTACGGTGTCTGTTTTCTGAATGACAAAATGGTAGTCGTGTACAGTGGCAAAGGAAATCATAGGATTCTTCCGGGTGGAAGTATTGAAAAAGGAGAAACATTTGAGGAGTGTTTAAAAAGAGAGATTCAAGAAGAATCAAATATGAAAGTTATTTCATTTGCACCGATCGGATATCAAGAAGTGCATTTTGAGGGTGATGTATTCAATCAATTACGTTATGTCTGTATTGTCGAACCCTATGGTGAATTTATTTTTGATCCAGATGGGAGTATTACGGAAATAAAACTTATTGATCCAAAAGATTACAAACAATATTTTGACTGGGGCGAGATAGGGGAGAGAATAATACAGCGAGCAATTGAGCTTAAAGAAAAATTGGGATAGAATAAAAAATTATATATATTTTAATATTTCCTTCACATAGGTCTCAGTAAGTTCGTGTCCAGTATTTTTTATTTCAACATATTTTCCCAGTTTTTTTGATCTGTTTTTCAGTGTTGCAATTTCATTTTCTCCGAATAGAAAAATATTTTTTGATTGTGATAATGATTTAGTATACTTCATTTGTTTTAATTTATTCCATGTTTTGAGAGTTAGGAGTTTGATTATTTCTCTCTGATCTTTTTTATCGAATGTATTAAAATCACTTTCTAACAAAGGGGACATAGAACAAATCACCGCTTTGTCCAGTTTGATTTTAGTTGAAATATAGTAAGCAATAAGAGCCCCAATAGAAAAACCAATAACAATTGAATTTGGTTCTATATGAGGAAAATCACACAATAACTGATCATAGTTTAATTTCAAAAATCTGACATCATATGTGTGTTTTGTTTTTGCGATGATGGACTTGTAGCCTTTATTTCTCAAATCCTCCTTATATCCTGGAATAATGTATAGTTTCATTAATTTTGAGATTTTTCAATCATCCTTATTTTCTCCAGATCTTCTTTCTCTTTTTTTGCTTTTCTGTATTTATTTTCTAATCCCTTACTATAAATTTTTTTATATTGCGAGATGTCAATATTAAAATAATTTCCCAAGTTATCAGAAAACTTTTTTATCTTGAGTTGTTCGGAAATTAATGTCTCAATTTCTGATCTGTCAATAAAAGATACGTAGAAACCATTTCTTTCAAGTTCTCGATCGTGATCCGGATCAATTTCAAATCCCATTTTTTTCAATACTTTTTTACAAACAGTAAACTGTTCGGGTTTATCTATAATAAAATCAAGATCATTTGACTCATTATTCATTTTAAGTAGTAGGTACAGACCAAAAGAACCATAAACAATTGGTTCAATACTGTTTTTATTTAGATTACTAATCACCTCAATAAAAATTTGATGCGAGTTATCCATAATTATATATTATCATATTTTTCATAAATTAAATCCGCCAAAGATGCTATAGAAACATCTGAGGCGGTATTAAAAAATAATTACTAGATTTAATGACTAGAACTTCGGGTTGCACATCTTGAGCAACCGTTTGCTTTACGAATCGGCTTGATTTTTTTCACTTTTTTCCTCCCGATTGAGCTCAGTGACGAGCCGTAGTAAGCTTGGCGCTTCCATATTCATAGTATCGATATTTTGGCAAATTATCAACCTAAAAATGGGTCAAATTTTTGATAAAATAATGTGATTTTTTGGTAAAATAGCTATATTGTAGGCTACATTTTATTAAAAATAGGTTATCCACAGTTGTAAACTTGCTTTACTTTATAAAATGTGCTTGGTATAATACGGGCAGGAGGGACATCATGTCCAAACTGAACAGATTGTTCATTGTCACGTTTGCACTTCTGTCCCAACTCGGGGCGGAGGTAAAAATAAACTATGCAGGTAACAACTCGGCGTCGAATTTTGATGCCGACTGGGTGATCAACAAGGTCACTCCGTATTTGGAACGGATCTCTGTTCCGCAGAGGTCTTCCATTACTATTGAATGGGACAATACGACCACGTTCGCGGGCACCTATGTCTGCGAGGGTCATACCATGTTTGGAAACAAATATGGCCCAGTCAATAAATATGACGTGACTGATCCGAGCAATCGGGTTCTCATTCATGAATATATTTTGGCAAGGTTTACCCCTTGCTCCACTGTTTTGTCCAATGACTTCTCTTTGCCAGAAGGTTTCGCGAAAGCGAAGGCTGCCTGGCTCTACAAAGAGATGGCAAAGGATGATCCATCAATAAAACCGTTTGTCAATGTCTGGATGGCACCCGTCTTCAAGTCGGCCGACTGGCTGACTGTGGGCGGATCTTCGGACTTTTGGCATAATCCATCGCCTGGCTACGCCTGCGCGGCTGGACCGATCGAGTTGCTCGGTGCTGTGAACAACGGCGACTTTCGAGCTATCGATACGGCTATCACGGGTCTCACGACCCGGGATGATATCATTAATGCGATTGACACTGTTTCCGGAAAGGTCAATGGGGTTCTCCCGTCGACGTATCTCCGTGAGACTAAGTGCGCCTTCGCTCCAAGCGAAGAAATGAAGCAGAAACTGGGCTTCAGCACTGATGGAGTGTCACTCCAAACCTTTGATTCTGGGAGTTCTGACGGAGAAAATTGGGCTGTTGTCAATTCTTCTGGATTTATGGTCAACCTGGTAGAAAGAAAAAGTAACTCTACTACGTTTCCAAAGATTTCCACAGTTTGGTATCGGGTGACTGATGTCAACAGGACTGTGATTTGGGACAAGGTTGATGATGGGTCTTCTGGCGATGTCGCATACCCGTTCTATCCGAAGACTAACCCTCTTCCGACTGGCGGGTATAAGAGGGAGACCTGCGTAGTTAATAATGGTTCGTGCGACCCGTCTCTCTATGACACCAAGTATATGGTGGTCTACAAAGAGGGAGATTGGACGCGTAACAAGCTCATCCTTGTTACCAACGGACCCGAATACAATAGCCTGTCGACCCAGACTCGTCTGGATCTGTCAGGTGCTTCTATTGGTAAGTACAAAGTCGAGCGTTATCCTGGGCTCTTTGTTGTCAACAACCCTGTTGGCGACGTCGAGATCACGGATGGCACGAAGATTCGAGTATTTACCAGCTCGTCGAACTCGTCTGTAGTGGATTTTTGGACGCAGTTTGACGACACATTTGTAATGAGTGCGGTCGACCCGACTACACTCAATAAAGTTTCCACGATTTCGTCTGGGTCTACTGTGTCTATCCTCGCAAAGGGTGTGACACATAATGATCCGGCGACTTATGTTGCTCCTCTACCCACCGAAGGTTGCGTGGGTTCGGGTGGCAAAACTCGTGTGGCGTTCGTCAGCGAGTTTGGAGACAAGTTCTATGCCGGGATCCAGTCGTGCGCTTCGGAGCTCATCACAGTGAGTGTTCCGGATCTGCCGATTGGTCAGGCAAAACTTTATATTGAGCTCAATAGTGCAGTGAGTAACGCTATTGATCTCACGGTGATTGCTCCCAAAACTCCTAAGTCATCTGACGACGGAGGTGATGGGAATGACGTCCCGTAAATATAACAGTCCGTGATCGGTTGCCTCTGGCACCCATCGCGGACTTTTTGTTTATCTTTAAACCCTGTATCTTATCCACATTTTTGTGTCTTTCTCTGTCATTTACTTTTTATATATAGTATAATTTTGGTATGGAAAATAAATCTAATTCAAACTATTTTATAGTAGTTGTTATTTTAATTTTAATAATTGTTATCGGTATCGTTTTTATTCCTGAGCTTACAAAGAAAAAACCATACAAAGTTCTTACTCCAGAAGGCTACGCAACAGGTACCACAGTTTCCCTGTATGATGGTCTACCTTCAGATTTTCCGAGAGAAATAATGCTGGAAGACAAAAAAATTAACTATTCCGGAGAGGTAAAAATGCCTGATGGTAGAAAACAAATCAATATTTCATATATTTCAGGCAAAAATATGCTTGATGCAATAAATCTATACGCAACGGAGTTACCACAAAAAGGCTGGGTTGTTATTTCAAATTCAATTGCCAAAAATACAGCACTCATACAGGTTAAAAAAGGGAGTCAGCAGGTTTCTGTCATTATCGCACCCGTAAAGGTCAATGATATTCAAATAACATTTCAACTAGAAAAATAATTAAAAAACTATGGTACAAAAAATAAAAAATAAAATTGGGAAAAAGGCGGTAATAGGTAGTATGATATTTTTGAGCTTCCTGTGTGCATATTATTTTTCTGGAATAATTTCAGTTGTACGTGCAGATACTTTCAATAGAAGTATTTCAATGAACGTGTATTCACCAAGTGGGACATTCAGTGATTCTGGAGAAAAAAATGATGATGGTAGTCCCATTTATACATACGAAGTTGATCCTGGTGCTGTGATTACTGTTACAGGAACAATTGAGGTAACTTCGGCTTTAACAGATACACCTTCTTTGGGCATTGGTTCTATATTTAATGGAACACCACTTGGTTATTTCTACCAAAATTCTTCCAACCCAAGTCAGACTGTACAGATTAGCAATTGTACTGCAACTGGCGGTATAAATGGTGGAGCATCATCGTATACATATCCTGCATATGGCGCAAGAATTTGTGAGAGAGTATTCCAAGGTGGAAATGGTACTTATCAAGCAGTCTTCACTTTGCAGGTTGACCCAAATGCTACAAGAGGTGCTGGTCCTTGGAGGATAGGCGTATCATCAAAGACAGGTAATATTCTTGATGAGGATTTTTATATAAAAATACGACAAGCTCCAAAGTGTTCTATTCAGGCATTTAGCATAACTCCTTCATCTGTACAGTCTGGTACGAGTGCATCTGTCAGTTTTGCTTTCGGCACAGGAGGTCCATTTCCATGGACACTTAGTGTATTGTCTGGGGGTACATATGCTCCAGTAACATCTGGTACAGATTCATCGGGACAAGTATCTACAGGAAATCTGACATACAGTCCATCAAATCCAACACAGACATATCGTCTGACATGTACGTCTCCCGTCAACTCAGAATCTCAGGATAGGGTGGTGACAATAAGTCAACCGCCAGTGGTGACTACTCCACCAGAATGTACACTTACTTCTGGTTCTACATCTGTATACACAAATCAAAGTGTAACTTTTACTGGTATAAATGGGGACGGTAATTTTAATTGGTCAGCTCAAGGAGGAAATCCTTCATCCAAGTCTACATTAAATGTTGGGAGTGATACATTTACAACATCTTTCTCAACCTCAGGAACATACGATAGAATAAAACTCACTGACGGTATTGGAAGACAAACTCAGTGTCCCTCAATAACAGTCTCAGATCCAGTTGTTTCTACGGCCGGTCAGTGTGGATCTTCAAATGGTCAATCATTTTCAACTTTGAGTTCCTCAAGTGCAGGTTTATGTGCTCTTGGAGTAGTAACCGGTTTTTCTGGTACAGGTCCGTGGACTTGGCAGTGTGCCGGGACAAACGGTGGAGCAAATGCATCATGTAGTGCAGTTAAAACCTCAAACCCTCCAGCATGTACCGGAACCATTTCTGCAAATCCAAATCCTATTATCACAAGTCAGCCAGTCGGAGTGACAACTATTTCAACCAATGCAACGTGTGAATATGATTTGCGTGTCAGTAGTCCATCCGGAACTCTTGCTATGATGGGTGGACCAGGTGCTGGAACATACACATCAGGCGCATGGGTAAATAATGGCACAGTATTTTATTTGCAAAAAAGAGGGGACACAACATCTGCCGGAACTCTCGCACAAGTCACAGTAAATCTCCAAGCACCAGCTCCATCCGGACCGGTGTGTGGTAATGGCATACAAGAAACAGGCGAACAATGTGATCGTGGGTCTGCAAACGGTGCATGTCCTTCGACATGTAGTATCAGTTGTCGACTCAACTCGTGTAGTGCACCAGCAAGTTGTGGAGATGGAATAGTACAAAGCACAGAACAATGTGATAATGGGGCACAAAACACAAATAGTTGTCCAGTATCATCTGTTTCTGTTCAAAAATGTAATACATCTTGTGCAATTTATTATTGTTTGCCGACAACTGGCGGAAGTGGTGGAAAATCAACACTATCAATTACACAATTTTATTTGACCGATCAAAACGGTAATATAAAAAGTACATTCAATATTGGTGAAAAGATTTACCCATATTTAGCGATTATAAATAACAGCTCGTACACCACAGCTTTTTTGCCTGGCGGTGGTCCAGTTTTCTATAACAGTATTTACGGAAATAAATCTGGCAATATACCAAAAAATACTTCGAGTGATATAAATGTCTACACTTCCGATTCAAGTATGCTTGCTCCACATGCGTCGCGCGTGTATTCTCTCACAAGTAATCATTCGTTATGGAGTCAGGATTACTGGACGGTGAATACTGCTGGTACATATACAGCTAGAGCATATGCAAACTCATTTGTAAATTTGGATACTGTAGATTTTAATTCTCAAGCATCCACACCATATACAGTTGTCGGTCCAACACCTCCAGCGCCTGATTTGAAACTCACTGCATGGGCTGACAAGGCTCATACCACTGTGTGGTGGGCACCATATGTAAATACTGATGGCCCAGTAATGCTTCACTACGGCTATGACTATACTCTGTCATGGGGTGCTGTTTCTGGTGCAACAAGTTGTACTTTGGATGGAGCATCTGTGAATGTAAATGGTGGCAGTTCAATATTTACAACTAATGCTCTTACAAAAACACATACACTCTCGTGTACTGGTGCAGGCGGGTCTGGCTCTGACAGTCTTGTAGTAAACACACCTCCTCCTCCAACAAACCTTGTTCTTTCTTGTCCTACTCCTGGCACAACACTCTCCGCAACATGGAGTCTTCCCGCAGGTTATTCATCCAGCTATTTCTACGAAAGTCCAACTGTTGCTGGTGTTTCAACTAGTGTTGGAACAAGTCAATCGTTTTCAACCACACCAGGACAAACATATAGCGTGTGGGTTCATTCAGCATATGGTGCAAATGGTGCTTCCAGTTCATATATTCTGCAAAATACGACTTGTGTAGATCCAAGTGCTTCTGGATCATGTATTACCCCAACAGCTGGTACAGTAACAGCACCAACTACTGCTCAGACCGGTACACCAATTGCTGTTAGTTGTAATTATGGGGTCAACAATGCTTATGTCACCCTAAATCCTTCTGAGTGTACATTTGTAAATTGGACAGGTACAGGTAATACAACAGCAAATTTCTCGTGTGCAGCGCTCTCGTCAGCCCAAACCAAAACATATACATGTACAGTAGCCAACCATACTGGTTTTGCAAACTTGTGTTCCATACCAACACCTGCAACAGCAAGTAAGACTGTCGCAGTATCTACTGCAGTTGTGACTCCAACTCTCAATCTTTCTGCAACGACACCAACAAGTGCTCTGCCACGTACAACAACTCTCACATGGACAACTACAGGCAGTCCAACATCTTGTACTGCATCTGGAGGATGGAGTGGTGCAAAATCAATTGCCGGGGGCAGTGAGACAGTCACAGGATTCTCGACTCCAACAACATTTACCCTCGTATGTCAAAACAGTGCAGGTAGTGTAACGAGACAAGTAACAGTCACACCAATTATTTTGACAACATACAACCTGACAGTCCAACCTTCATATGGAGGAACAGTAGCGAGTGACGATGGGGGAATTTCTTGTGGTATATCGTGTGTAAAAAGTTATAGTAATGGCACGACGGTTACACTCCGTGCAGTACCAAGCTCGAGTGCATGGAAATTTGTTGGATGGGAAGGGGATTGTACTCGACCAACGAGTGGAAATGTATGTGCTGTTTCTGTGACAGGTGCGGCCAAAACGGCAAAGGCACTCTTTTCTCTCGATCCACTTAATTATCAAGAGTTTTAATCAAACACAATGAATAGAGCTACTGTAATAAAAATACTCGTCATAGTCATTCTTGTTGTTGCTATTGTAGGAGTTTCTTATATGGTGTACACCAATATAAAAAGTAAGAATACAGTCTCAACAACAGTAACTTTCATAAAACCACCTGAAATTCCTCAGTACCCATCGGACTATCCAGACGACCTCATATTTGAGCGAACCCTTCTCTCAAAATCATATTCAATCAAGACACCAGAAGATCAAAAAGGGGATTATTTGGAATATATAACAAACAATAAAATAGGTTCTGTTTTCTCGATGTACAAAGCTTTTCTCGAATATAAACAGTGGCTCGTGGCAAGTAGTAGTTCCAATACAGGCGGTACAGGCAAGATAGTCGCTTCAAAAGGTCAGCAACGAATTTCTGTGGATCTCACAAAACAAGCAGATTTAACATTTGTATCTATTCGATATCAAAAATAATATGAAAAAATTAACTACACTTATTTCATACAGTACATACTTTGCGCTAGTACTAATTATTTCATTATTTTTGACTGTGTCGGTGCGTGCTTCTACCGGATATCTTGCTGTTCAACAGTATTACACAAATTCAACTTTGTGGCCATATTATTATAGTACAGCTGGAAATATTACAATCAATCAAGGTGATTGGTTGTATTTAAAAACAATAACCACATGGGCGGGTAGTCAATATATGGGTCAAACAGGATGGACAAATGTTAGCTGGCGCGTAACAGGTTGTCCAACAGGTGGTACATGTACATTTCAGTATGCAAATAACGGCAGTAATGGTCTCGATGCAACAATTTATTCAAATTATGGATATGATGCTCTTTATACGATTAGTGGAAATATTACACCAGGTACATATATTGTAACTTTTCAAGTTTATGAATATCCTCTCAATGGGGTAGGTAAAATGGTTCCAGTTACGTCAACATTTACAATTACAGTTCAAAACCCTATACCTGTACTTGGTACACCAGATCTCAAAATTACAAGTGTTCCGTGGCCAAGTGGTAGTGGAAATTATGGTTGGTTTACTGCCGGTTATTACACCAATACAGACGGACCAGTTGAAGTCCCTCAGATTTGGGGGCCATATAATAACTTGCCAATTGGAGCTACGTATGGTTTGTCATGGGGTGCTATAGCAAATGCTTCTGGCGGCTGTACTCTATCTTCAGGTTACCTATTAACAGGAAATCCAAGTGTTGCGATTAATCCAAATGGAGGGACATCAAGTGCATCACCATATATACCAAATCCATATACATATTATTCAAGTACTATTACGTGTTCTGGTGCTAACGGACAAAAAACATCAGATACAGTCAAAGTTACAATACCACCAACTCCAACCAACCTTGTCCTTTCTTGTCCAGCTCCAGGTACTCAGGTCAATGCTTCATGGACTCTGCCAGCTGGGTATACGCAATCATACTTCTCTGTAAGTCCAACTTTTGATATATATAACCCATCATTTCAAAATACAAGTGCCGGAACAAGCCAGTCATTTGCATCTACTCCAGGTCAAACCTATTATATTTGGGTGGCAACAAAAAATTCTGCCAATGCTGCAAATGGTGGTTTTGCTATTGATTCAGTCACATGTCCAGCAGCTCCTCCAACCATCACCACTTTCACTGCAAATCCAGTGTCGGGAACGTCTGGATTTAATACCAACCTTTACTGGCTCACTACAAATACACCAACATCCTGCAATATTTCCGGTGGATGGACAGGTGCTGTGACTCCGACGACGGAAGGAAATAAGGTTATCTCTGGAATCAATACAAATTCAACCTATACGATTACTTGTTCAAATGCTTCGGGTAGTGCTTCAAAGTCTGCCAGTGTGACGGTCTACAGTCAGCTCAATGTGAATGTGACCAAGACTTATGGTGGGTCAGTAAAGAGTATTACGAGCGGAAGTCCTGATGGTCTTATAAATTGTGGTGCGACGTGTACAAAAAAATATGATCAGGGCAGTACAGTGACACTCCGAGCCTATCCAGACTCAGCTCAGTGGCGATTTTCGGGTTGGCAGGGTGATTGTATAGGCAAAAATGACTGTGTTTTGCCAAACATTGCCGCTGCAAAGAACGTTTCTGCTCTCTTTTCACTCCAACCTCTCCAGTACCAAGATTTCTAGAAAAACTACTTGATTTTTGGGGTAAATAATGTGTGTTGAAAATGGCTCTTATATCCTTTATTTGAGCCATTTTTTGCACCTTTTCAAGAGGTTGTTTTTGTGTTGTTGTATTGACAAGATGGGGTCGAGTATGATATAGTATAAGGAACTCAGAAGTACTGAGTTTTTATTTTGGAAACCCGCTTTTAGGGTGTCCACTACCGCATTACATTCAGAATTATTATCTAAACACACACGTATTTTAAATTTCACTGCTATTAGTTTGCTTATGGTTATGTCTGCAGCTGGGGGACTCGCAAGTCCAGTCACAGTCACAGACGCTCCAAAACTGGAGGACCAGAACATTGTAAGAGAAATATCGAGAAAAGAAGTGGAAATCATCATGAGTACCGAAGAGTACGTGCGAAAGTACTTCTCTGACATACCCATTATGATTCAGATTGCAAAATGTGAATCTCACTTTAGACAGCTTGATAAGGATGGAAGTATCCATCGAGGAGTTGTAAATAATGAGGATGTTGGTGTGATGCAGATAAACGAGCATTATCATCTCGAAACATCTCAGGAAAAAAATTATAACATCTATACACTCGAAGGTAATACTGCCTACGCACGCGAATTGTATGAGAAACAGGGCACACAGCCATGGAGCTCATCTAGAGCATGTTGGGGTAAATACCAGACTCAAACTGCACAGACAGACGCTTCTCAGACAATCGCTCTCAATAAGTAACAACTACACAAAAGCCCCGAAAGGGGTTTTTGTTGTGTTTGACAGGGTGTGTGGTGGGGGTATGCTATGTACTGGAAGATGTGGTCTTATGTCCCTCGCACCAAAAGAAATTCGTTTGATGATTGATCCGACTATTCTCCGGATGACAAAAAACGGATATATCGTCGTCAATCATTTTTTGGATATCATAAAAATCATTTGTGAAGAGAGTTGTGAACCTACACATACAATAAATAGAAATAATATGCTTGAACGAGTCAAACATATTATCGTACTTCTTTTTCAGGATGCATTTCTCATTGTATGTCACATCACAAAAAATGAACTCAAAAGAGGGGAGTACATAATGGAAATCCGGTTCTCGGAAGATGATGTACTTATCATACAATCTCAAATGACCAAGAGAAAAAAATCGGAGGATAGGATGAACGTATTCTCTGTAGAAATAAAAAATTTTAAAAATCTCGCGTAATGCGAGTTTTGTTTTTTTTGTCTATTTTTGGTTGAGGGAAGTGGTTTTCTCTCTCTACAGACCACGTCGCACAATATATCTTTTGGTAAGTGCCCGTAGGGCGACTTACCAAAAGATTGCCATTATTGTGCAATGTTCACTTTGTTCTCATCGCACAATAATGGCTTCGTTCTTCTAAATATTTGTTCCCTTTTTCCCAGTATTGTTTTATCGTCTCCAGTTACCTTTTAATATGCTGGCATATATGCCATTGGATCCAAATATGCTTTTGTGTCAGCGAGTGGAATTATTGCTTGCTTGCATCCCCGACTGTTTACAAATTGTTCGATTCTCACACCTTGAGTTGCATATATTCCGAGGTGCAAATGTGGGCCTGTTGTGTATCCAGTGTTTCCACTGTATCCAATTAGGTCTCCAGCTTGCAATTCTTGACCTTTTGATACGCTAATAACCGACAAATGACCGTATATTGATGAGAGTCCATTTTGATGATCAATCATAACCCATTTTCCAAACGAATAACATCCTGGATATATATCAGTGTTGCCAGTACCCACAACAATTCCGCTCCCAATGCTTTTGACTCGCGTGCCTACAGTTGCTCTGAAATCAATTCCATTATGAGAGCCGGACAAATATAGTCTCTTGGAATCAACTGTCACACCAAATCGTTGTGTAATATATGCGTTGTCGAGTGGCCATGCAAAGAGTCCAATCCGTGCTGATGGATATTTACTCTTGTCCACTACAAGGTTGAGTTGTGATTCAAAATCATACAGCTCTTTTTCAAATTGAGCTTTCTGTTCCTCTTTTGTTTTTACGATTTCTTTGTAGACCTGTTCTTTGTTTTTTGTCTGGGCAAGGATGGTTGCTTTCTCTTGTTTTGTGACTTCTACGGCCTGTTTTTTGCCACTTAGATCCTGTTTAAGCGAACTCAAATTCTTTTTCTGCGTACCTAGTTGGTTTTTTTTATTCTCCAAACTAGCTTGTAGGAGCCTAAGCTGGTCGGATTTAATCTTTATTTGATTCTGGACTTGGTTCATTGTATCAACATCGGTCCATATGTCACCAAGGTTTTTGCTAAACAAAAATTGAGCGACGATATTATTATCCTCTATCATCCTGATATTTTGAATGAGAGAATATATTGCTTTTTTGTTCTGGGCAACACTGTTTTGAATGTCCACAATCTCATTTTGAGTTTGAGTTATTGTCAGAGTTGTTTTGCTTATTTTTCTGTCTGTAAGCGTGATGTCTGTGGTGATTTTTTTCTGGGTTAAGTCCAAGGTTTGAAGTGTTTTTTGTAGAGTTGTTGCTTCGCCACTTATTTTTTGGACTTCATTGTTATACTGGCTGATTTCGTATTCAAGTTGTTTGATCTGGTTGTTTCTATCTTCAATTTTGAGCTTTAATTCATCTGCTGCGGTACTTGTAGCTGTACTAGTGGCGGTTACGGCAGACACAAAAGATGCCGGTGTCGTACCTAGCATCAAAAACATACAAATTATGATTACAGGTTTGTTTATTTTCATTATTTATGAAACTTTGGCAATTGCAGTTTCTATACGTAAAAGAGTTTCTTCTTTTCCGAGAATGTATATAAGAGTAAATGGATCAGGACTTTTTTCTTTTCCAGATAACGAAACACGCAACGGCCATAATACTTGACCACGACCGACTTCTGTTGCATAATCAAAAATCAATGATTTTATCTTTTCACTATCACTAAATGATTCTGGGTCGGCATTTTCGAGAGTTTGTTTAACCCACTCCAAATGTTTTTTGGTTTCTTCGCGAGGGGACTCCCCTTTCCAGCCAAGCTGTTTTTCATCATATTCAGGTGCTTCAAAAAAGTATGATAACTCCCCTGCCCCAACAAGCAAATCAATATCTCCCCATTTTGAAATTCTATCAAAAATTATCGGATATATTTTTTGCATAAAATTTATATCCTGCAATTTTTTATATGTTGAAATTTCTTTGTTCTCAGAAAGTCTCTCATATATTTTCTGGTTTCTCTCATGTTCATCCAAGAGCTTCATATGTTCTTTGTTCATCCAGTCGAGTTTGTCATCGCTCCATTGTGCGCCAGCTTTGTGAATTTTTTGTAAGTCAAAAACATCAATAAGTTCCTCTCTGGTGTATATTTCTTTTTCTCCACCCGGATTAAATCCGAGAAACGTAAGAAAATTTATCATCGTGTCAGGGAGATATCCTTCTTTTTCATAATCCAAAATGTCTTTTGCACCGTCACGTTTGCCTAGTTTTCTTTTGCCATCCGCTCCCATAATTGGAGGCACTGTTATATATGAAGGCTCTGTGGCACCTAATGCTTCATACACAGAAATATAATTTGGCGTTGAAGAAATAAATTCTTGTCCACGAACGACATGAGTTACACCCATTTCAATATCATCCACAATATGAGCAAAATTATACGTAGGAAAACTATCACTTTTAATTAAAATAAAATCATCCAAAGCTTCCGGTCCTGCAGAGAGTTCACCCCTCACAATATCATTCCAAGTTGTTCGTTTTAATTCTTTTATTTTAAATCGCAAAGGCATTCCAACTTCCCACTTTGGAGTATTTTCAGGTCTATGTTCACGATATAAGAAAGGTCGTTTTTCATTCTCAGCTTTTTTTCGCAAAGCATCAAGTTCTTCTTCAGATTTTGTATCTGCATATGCATAACCCTTTTCTATAAGTTTTTCTGCATATTTTTTATAAATATCAAGCTGTTTTAGTCTCTCTGATTGAACATATGGGGTAAAAGGACCTCCAACATCTGGACCTTGATCCCAATCTAAACCCAACCATTTCAGCGCTTTGAGTATATGTTCTCTAGAACCTTCCACTTCTCTTTTCTGATCAGTGTCCTCGATTCGCAAAATGAAAACACCGTTACTTTTCCTCGCAAAAAGCCATGCATAGAGAGCAGTACGCACATTTCCCACATGCATAAAACCTGTGGGAGACGGTGCAAAACGTGTGACAACTTTTTTGTTTGTATGTTCCATTTTATTTTTCGTGCTCAAGAGCAATTTTTACAATTTCTTCGGCGATCAGACGAGCTGCATCTCTCTTTGCAAACGCTTGTGCGGATGCTTTCATTTTTTCAATCTCATCTTTATTTCCCATAATTCTGTTAATTTCTGCCACAAGAACATTTGCAACTAGATTTTTTTCCTCAATGACAATTGCGGCGCCTGACCGAGCATACGAGTATGCATTTTTGCGTTGATGATCTCCATTTGAATTTGTTATGGGAATCAAAATACTTGGTTTTGCCCATGATGCAATTTCAAAAATAGTTGACCCTGCTCGAGAGACAATGATGTCACATGCACCAGCAGACATTCTCTGTGTCAAAATATTCAGATAGTCATATGGTCGATACCTGTCTTTGTGGGAATTTGCTTGGAGAATAACAGCACTTGTTTCTTGTATTACTTTTATATTATTTTTTCCAGTTTGATGAATAACTTGATACTGTTCTACAAGTCTTGGAAGTGCATCCATAATAACTTCGTTTATAATCTGTGCACCCTGAGAACCACCGAGAATGAGAATTGTTGGAATGCTTGGATCGAGTTTCAAGTATTCGTGTGCACCGACCGAGAGAGCTTCCATAACTTCTTTTCTGATTGGGTTACCGGTGTACGCGACTTTATCTTTTGGAAAATATGATGCTGCATCTGGATAGGATAGTGCTATCTTCCTCGCAAATTTACCGGCCCAGAGGTTTACTCTGCCGGGAGCACTGTCGGATTCGTGGATGACAACTGGGATTCTCAAAATCCGTGCCGCGAGGAGTGCTGGAAAACTGGAAAATCCACCTTTTCCAAAAACAACATCGGGATAGATACTAAACACGGACCAGAGTGCGCCAATTGAGCCGAATACAATTTTGAAGAAGTCAAAAAAGTTGAGAATAATACTTGTGAATGATGGTTTGACTCGAACCTTTCCAGACATCGCTTGGACAAATGTAATGTTGTTTTCGTAGAGCAATCCTTCGTTGTATGGATCATTGGACATAAAGAAAATTTCCGGTCTGACCAGACGGTTTTCTTTTGTGATGTTGTTTATTTCGTCAGCAATGGCGATAATAGGATAAAAATGTCCACCACTACCTCCACCAGTTAAAAGTATTTTCATATTAGTTTTTTTTCAATTTTCTGTGTTTTGAAATATTCAAAATAATTCCCACCTCGGCAAGCGTCATAAATAATGATGTTCCACCGTGACTAATAAATGGTAGTGTTATGCCAGACAAAGGCAAAACACCCACCATAGCGCTTATATTTACAAAAGCCTGGGATACAATCATTATAACAATTCCAACGGTCACTAGTCTACCGAAAATATCGGGACTTTGATTGGCTATTTTGAGGCCTCTAAAGGCAAAAAAAACAAAAAGGGCGAGTATTACTGTGGTACCTAGAAAGCCAAATTCTTCACCGGCCACAGCAAAAATTGAGTCCCCTATTGGTTCTGGCAAATGATTATCAAACTTTTGGATACTTTGACCAAATCCTCTCCCAAAAATTCCTCCAGATCCAATTGCAATGAGAGACTGTTGTATTTGATAACCACTACCTAGCGCATTGTCTGCTGGATTTAAAAATGTTGTCACGCGACTCATAAGGTATGGTCTGGCAAAAACAAGCCCGACAAATCCAACAATAACGAGAGCCCCGAAGGCAATAAGATGTTTCCATTTTCCACCAGCCGAGAGAAAAATTGCAATTCCAGAAAAAATTGTAATCATCAGTGTGTCGGTATCTGGTTGTTTCAAGAGAATTCCGCTGACAATTGCTGACAAAATAAGAAAAGGTAGAAAACCATCTTTGAATGTAATTACTTTTTCTTTAACTCCCGCATACCATGCTGACAAATAAAATATAAAGCCAATTTTCAAAAGCTCGGATGGTTGAAATGAGTAACCAAAAATATAGATCCATCTATGTGCTCCGCCGTGGAGAACTCCTATTCCAGGTACAAAAACAAGTAATGTGGCTAGAATAGAGAGAATAAAAAGCCAGAAAGAGTAATTTCTGTAAAGTCTATAATCAATTCTCGACGTTATCCAACAAAAAATGAGTCCTAGTCCAAGACCAAAAAATGTTTGACTGAATGTCACCGATGAATATTTCCCATTAGGATTTGATAAAAGGCCGAGGGATGCAGATGAAAAAATCAGAAAGCCAGCGACGACAAAAATAAAAATTGATATGAGAAATGGAATGTCAACTTTGATTGTTTTCATCGAATTTTATACACACAGACACATTAACTGACAATAGAAAGAATAACTCCAATGATTGCGCATACGACACTTACAATCCAATAACGCATAACAACCTTTTCTTTTGACCAGCCGATTGCCTCGAAATGATGATGGAGTGGAGCAACACGAAATACGCGATGTTTGTTGAAGTATTTATAAGAGATCATTTGAATAATAGCAGACAGAGATGTTGCTACGAGTGGCAACGCAATGATCGGTAAAAGGAGAACTGTGTTGGTCAAAAAAGCAATAACAGACAAAACAACAGTAAGCCCAATCATCCCAGTCTCGCTCATATAAAATCGTGCCGGAGGAATATTAAACCAAAGAAAAGCGAGTGTTCCACCTGCGATAACTGCACAAAGTGTTGCAATATCGATTTGGTTTTGAAAAAAGGCAATGGCTGAATATGCAGTAAATATTGATGCCATAACGCCTCCCGATAGTCCGTCAATCCCATCAATAATACTTGTAGAAAATACTGCAAACATAACCATAATGAAAAATGGAATTATCATAATACCCAAATCAATGTCATACCAAAATGGAATATGAATAGTGGTCATTGCAAGTTTGAAATAAAACCAGTAACTCACAATAACTCCTATTATAAAAATGCAACCAATTTTAACCTTTCTGTTTGCGATATTGTCTCTTGCATATGAGCCAGTGCTGAAGACTTGGAGGAGATCATCAGCAAGACCAATGAGTGATCCTAAAATAAATACTGCTATCGGCAGAAGAGTCTGACTTCGGCTGAAAAAGTTTAATTTGTGGGTCAAGTCACCGGGGAAAAGTAGTGACAACAAATAAATAATAAAAACCGTGAGAATTACAGAAAACCAAACAATAATTCCTCCTGGACGAGGTGTAGATAACTCACCCTTTGTGTTATGTACCTTTGCAAAATCATCTGTGGTAATATCCCCTGCTTCTGTGCGAGCGGATTTTTTCCACATTTTGTACTTGTAGAAATAGTGAGTAAAAAACGGAGTAATAAGAATACCCAAAAAGAAAGTCACGACTGCTGGTACTACAATTTTGATAACATTAATCATACGGATATTTTTTCGCCTTTAATATACACATTATACCACAAAGCGAGCATAAGGAGGAGATAGATTTTTCGTGAATTATCAGCTTTTTTCTCAGTATGATCGGAGATTGTTTTTTGTATATATTGCACATCCATATGTGAAGAAATATATTCGTTGGACAATATTTTCTCATATATATCTTTTCTCTCTGGAGTGAGCCAGTCACGGAGAGGTGTTGGAAAGCCGAGTTTTTTTCTATTACGTGTTGTCTCTGGAATTCTTTTTTCAAATGCTTTTCTTAAAATATATTTTGTTATCCCCCCGTTCCATTTGAGAGTGTCTGGCAAAACAGAGGCAAGTCGAGCAATCTCGGTATCCAAAAATGGAACACGGAGCTCGAGAGAATTTGCCATTGTCATTTTGTCGGCTTTTGCCAAAATATCACCGACAAGCCATGTGTGAATATCGATGTATTGCATTTGTGTCGATTCGCTGAGGTGCGCGGTGTGTGCGTAGAGTAGGTTGAGAGATTGCAAGTTTTGCGGACTTCCCTTCCATATTTTTTTAATTTCGTCTTTTTTGAAAATTGAGGCATTTCCAATGTACCAGTCTTTGAGTCTCTGACTTGCTCGGCGCGCATAATTTTTACCCCTGAATTCAAAAGGAATTTTTGTGACAAACTCTAGAATAACTTTTGGAATCCAGAGTATTTTCTTGCGAGCAAATGGCTCGAGATAGATATTGTACCCACCAAAAAACTCATCCGCACCCTCGCCAGACAGGACAACTTTGACATGTTTTCTGGCCTCACGAGCCACAAAATAGAGTCCAATAGCTGATGGATCAGCAACTGGCTCGTCAAAATGCCAGACGGCTTTAGGTAATATATTAAAATATTCATCTGCTCCAACTGTGATCTCTGTGTGGTCGGTACCAAGAAAATCAGATGTTTCTTTTGATTCATTTCCTTCGGTAAGTCCTTCAAAGCCTACAGTGAATGTTTTGATTTTTTTGTCCCCTCGGATTTCCTGCATAAGTGTAGCAATAATACTGCTATCAACTCCTCCGGAGAGAAATGAACCTACTGGAACATCGGCAATCATATGGTGACTCACAGAATCCTTTATGGTTTCGTATACAACCTCAGCAACCTTTTCTTCTGTTTTGGGTAGTACGAGTCTATTTTTGTTTGGATCAATTGGATCAATTTCAACATCATAATCAACACCTTTATTTTCTTTCAATTCAGCTTTTTTGGGTAATATTTTTTTCTCACCAAACTCAAATGACCAGTATTGTTTTATTTCTGCGGTACTCTTTTTGAGATCCAATTTCATCCAATGTGCCGGAGGGAGTTTGTAGACAGATTTGAAAAAAGTTTCTGTGAGTGGATTGTATTGAAATGAAAGATAGTTATAGACTGCGCTATCATTTACCTGTGGAATAAACCCCGGATATGTGAGAAAGCTTTTTATTTCTGATGAAAAGGCTACAATACTTGCCTCATCTCTCGGAGAACTTACGGTTTTTTGGACAAGATAGTACAGAGGTTTTATCCCAAAAAAATCTCGCGCCAAAAATACAGTTTTTTCTTGTGTATCATAAATACAAAATACAAACATTCCACGCAATTTCGGAAGCATTTTTTCTCCGTACAAACTATACATATGAAGAATAACTTCGGTATCAGTTTGTGTTTTAAATTTGTATCCTTTTTCAATAAGCTCTTTTCGAAGACTCTGATAGTTATAAATTTCTCCGTTGAAAAATATTAGAAATCTGTCGTCTGCTGATGTGATAGGTTGTCTACCAGAGGAGAGGTCAATAATAGAAAGTCGTCTCATTCCGAGACCAACATATCCATCAACAAAAAAACCGTCATCGTCAGGTCCTCGATGAATAATACTGGAGACCATATCTCCTATTACCTTTTCCTTTTCGTTTAGATTTGGGTCAATAACCCCGGCAATTCCACACATATTTCCAGTATACTTTATTCTTTACTATATGCCAAACTTGCCTGTACGAGCGTTTTTACGTCCTCAAATCGGCCATTTTCTGAAGAACCGAGTACTACAATAACAATTGGTCTGCCGATAGAAGCATCAAAAATTACAGCCAAGTTTCCGCCGGCAATATCAGTGTATCCGGTTTTTGAGGCGATAAGATTTGGGATTTTTTCTATTGCTGTGTCGGTGTTTACTGCCGTGTGAGTCTTTGAAAGAGAATTAATTTTTGTCACCGGATATTTAGTTGCCTCAAGAATCTGTGGATAATTTTTGAGCATATATTCCATAAGCTGTGCGATATTTTCCGCCGAACCATATCCTCCATTTACTTTACCTTCATCGAGTCCGCTTTCGTTAATATAATATGTCTGAGTGAGTCCAAGAGATTTTGCATTTTCGTTCATCTTTGTCACAAACTCTTTTCGTCCCATACTGTAGTCGGTACTATTTAAAATTTGTGAACCAATAGCTGAAGCCACAGAACGCATTCCATCGTTTGAGGATGTAATAAGAGAAAAATCGAGAAGATCTTTGAGTGTCCATGATTCATTAGCTGTTATTCCCTTCTCATCTCCATTGTAGTCAATAAATTCCTTTTTTATTGTTATTTTTGAATTTGTAGGAATGAGTTTGATTGCGGTGAGTGCTGTCATTAGTTTTGTAAGAGATGCGAGTGGGAGTTGTGTGTTTTGATTGTTTTCATACACAACCTGATTTTTTTGTATATCAAAAACATATGCAGCTTTTGCCTCCAAATTAATATTGTCAAATACATGTGGTAATGTGCACACACATATGTCACTTTTTAGTAGAGTTAATTAATGTGTACAC
>JBAXLH010000004.1:0-76301 GCA_037134875.1 bacterium | reverse complement strand
TTTCTACCCCATCCTCATCGGATATTTTATACTTTACAGATATTTTTGATCTAGATGTATCATTATCAGCTTTTGGTTTTTCTTTTCTTTTTTTTATATAATCTTCAATGTTGGATATATTTTCGTCAATATCTCCCAAAATGCTATCTGTTTGTTCATTTTCTGGAGCAAATTCATCTTCATCACTTGGAGGTTCTCCTGGTATCAGAAAACCTAATTCTGATGGCAAAAGATACGATCTTCTAGATTCAGCATTTCTACTGTCAGAAGCAAAAAAATTGTCTGGCATACTGGCATTTAAATTGAAACCAAAAGCTTTCAATATATTCTTCATAACCATTTTTTCTGTTTCTGCTTCATGAAAATGTGGATTGTTATCAATAAAACGGCGAAGACCATCCTGCAGATATGCGGACAGTGACCTACCAGAAGCTCTCCACCCAATAAAAAGATCGGAAACTGTTCCTGTATCTAAAAATACTTTGGTTAAATACATGTCTTCTCCTGTCGGTGAAATAATTTTATATAAATCACTTTTCTTAATTTCATCAGGAATTTCTTCCAGATATGCCATTTGTGAAAGTTCGGCGACCTTACAAAATTGTTCTACCATATCTACATCCTTTTTGGATATCGGCATCACACCCGTTCTGTCTATAAGCCTCATGAGAATAATATCTCTCATCTCATTTGCTGGCATAAATGGTACTTCTATAGCTTTAAATTCTCGTGCCACAGCGGGGTCCATGGTCTCCCTCTCTTCGTGTCTTTTGCCTTTTAGATTACCTGTGGCAAGTTCTATTATATTCGCCTTTGTAAACTCAGTGCCGTTGAAACCCGGCAAGTTTATTGTATCTCCTGGTTTTGATGCCCATAAAGTTTTCATACTCATCTGAACATTTGTTGTCCCTGCTGTTATTTCCTCGTGCAAAATGCCCTGCTTTTCTCCTATAACCGCATGAGTAACTGGACCTTTTGTCATGCCACTTTCAGCACCGTCTTTTGTAATAGAAAGCTTTGGTGACCCAAAAAGATCCCTAACATTTGTCTCACTTGTCCAAGTAACCCAAGAATATGAATTTGGAGCAACTTCTTTTAGAGCGAAAAGTGCTATAGAAGTTTTGCCAGACCCAGTCGGGCCTCCTAGAAAAACGCGGAAACCTTGGGCAGCTAGATCGGATATTTCTGAGATTAAATTTTTGCGGGATTCTGTCATAACAAAACCTTTTGTCTCAAGCTCATTTTTACCTTTCAGTAAATTTTCTGTTGCCAACAAACCTCTCTCTGACAATGAAAGCTGGCCTATGGCATCTTTTTCCTTTTTTTGAGCAAGTTCTATCCCTTTATCCAATGCCTGCATTGCTTGTGGAGTTCTGCCCGGAGACTTTTGTCTATATGAGCCATTTGTTTTTTCTCTAGCAAGAAATTCTCCAACTCGCAAACGGCGTCTCTCACTTTCAAATCTATCCCCAAGAGCTCTGGCATCTAAAACTTCATAAAGTTTTGTTTTAGTTTTTTTTGAATGACGAATTTTCTTTTCGCTTTCTACTTCAGATTTATACCTCACAAGAAGTTCTGTGTCGGACATAAGCCTCAATATAGAGTCTCTAATTCCCTTTCGTCTTTCAAGTGAGGCGTGACGAAGTTCATCTTCAGAACTCACATCTTTATCGTCTTCATCTAAAGATCCCTCTATTTCATTATCCTCAGTTTTATTAAAAACAGATTGTAAAGCTAATAAATACTGATCTTCTGGCAATGATAAAACATCTGCAATCTCATTTATATCTGCTGATCTTTCTATTGCCATTTTTGTAGACGGCTCCATAGCATATTCTTGAGACAATGCGTATAACTCTAACATTCTAGCCTCCAATGTACTCTCCTTATCCCCATGAGAAACTTTTACTTTGTCAATTTCATTTTTCTCTCCTACCAGACTTTTTTGATTCCTCCTATATTCACGCCACAAAATACCGGGAATAGCGGTTATTGATCTGTCACGCTTTTCACTTGCCTGATACTCCGCCTTATCTACTTGAGGAGTTTCTATTTTGGGATTTTCAAAAGATTCTTTCATATTTTTAATTATACCTATTTACAGATAATATTATCATATTTACATATTTATTTCATATATTTATTGAGCCCAATTTTGTATGTGCCGAGCGTATCACAGGGTCCATTGCTCGTAATATCTGCCCATGATGTGCCATAAGCGCCGATGAAAGATCTTCAACTACCAGAGCAGAAAATGGATCGTTTGGAACTTTGAATAACTCAGTAACAGCAGATGATTTATCTGAAAAACCAATAGTATTTATAATAACTCCCAATTCTCTTGTTTCAGACAATGCCTTTTGGACTCTATCTAAAATTGGACCATGAAGCTGATAGCTACAAGACTCCTTTCCGCAAGCACTACACCAAAGGTTTCCATCTGTAATTATTGTCAAAGTTTTAACCATTTCTTTGGATTTTAATGCTTTTATGGTAGAAGTATCATTTTTCAGTGTCTCTAAATAGCTTTCGATCGCATCAGCCATTGCTCCAGCTCCATGTGTTGTTTTTTTGAAAACATCATCAACCTTGACCAAATCCTTTAGTTCCATTGGCTGATTTTTTAAAATTTCACTCCATTGCATTCCTCCGTGTATAGAAAGTATATGATTACTCACAGATGGAACTGACCCTAAGTCAGCAGAATGTTGTTTTATTTTTTCGTTTAGACGATATCCCTCGTACAAAGAAGATACAACAAATCTCCTTTCAAGCTCTAATAGAGATTTTCCCTCATTGTTTTGGGCTTCCATAGAAGCTGTTACATCAAGCAAGAAATCATTTGAAAATTTTATAGGTAATTTTTCTGTTTTTTGGCGACGAATATTTTTTTCATACCCAAATGGATCTTCTGATCCTGTTATAATATCTATACCAGCAGAAACAGGGTCTACCAAATCCTCTCCTTGACTCTGTCTAGTCATAGATCTATTTGGCTTGTTAGGTAGCCTATATGCAACAAGCAAAAGATTAAAAATATGTTGCCATTCTTTTGAAACAGTAGAATCGGATTTCTTTTCAACAGTTGCTGATTTCTTTATTTTTTCTTTTGATACAGACTCAACAAATTTTTGCAAAGCAGTCCATCTCTCGGGCGTAACTCCATAAATTTCCTGAAATGTCTTAGCTACTCTTTCTGCTTCTGATATTTCTCCGCTTTTAGAAACTGCCTCATTAATTTTTTCTTTTAATCTTTCCAGATCACTTTGTTCAAGAGGCACACTCCACGGATCATCGTCTGACTCATCTGGCACTGTTTTGGGTTCACTGACAGTAATGTCCATCTGATTTCCAAGTCCTCCAGATTTATCCTCGTCCTCTTTTTCTTCTTTTGCATCCTCATCCTCTTTTTTTGGCGGAGTTGCATCAATACGCTCCCACACTCCAGAATCTTTATTCCACCATTCTAGCCATGCGTGTTTAGTACCCGCCAAAGGAGCAAAAGGAAATTTACTATTTTTTTTCACATAAAAACCAGTGATCATCCTGCAAGGGATACCTAGTGAACGAATCTGTGCGAGAGCATAAAAGTTGCAGACATCACAATCTCCTTTTTTTGTATTTTCAAGCTCTGTGAAATATTTTTCTCCGGCCAAAGACAAAGATGTTCCCACTGAACTATCATTTACATACTCTATATTTTTTTGAACTCGTCGTGCTATCTGACCAACCTTTGCAGAATCTATTATTTTAGACAACTTCAATGACTCTAAAAAATCCATTGATTCTTTTGAAAAAGTTTTTATTACACTTTCTGGGATTGTTGTCTCTTCTTCAGTTGGCTTCATTTTTTGCCAATCCAAGTATTCTTTTGAAAGAATAAACTCAAAAGAATACTCTGGTGAGATATCCTGTGTTGGTTCTTTAGCTTCAATAGTATATATACCTTTGTCTGTTTGACGAATAATTATACCTTCAGAAATTGATTCAGCTAATACACTAGCCCTTGCCGGCAAAGGTGCGGATAATTGTCCACCGGTTAATGACTGGCCATTTTTACCAGAGAAAGTATATCTTTTTGAAATATCTTTTTTGTTCATATCATCCTGTTCAGCCTGAAGTATTTTTTGGCTCGTAATATTGCCTGCGACGACTCTCATGTTTGGCCAATCCACACCATCAAAAACATTTTCACGAAAATATCCTCCAAAAAAAGGTGCTACTTTTTGTTCTATCTGATCTTCTGAAAGTTCGCTGTTTTCCATATTGTCATCCGTAGAGGGTTGAAAACTTTCTCCAGCCGATAATCCCAAATCTCTATCTATATCTTTCAATCTTTCAAATGCTGGCAATATAAAACGGTTGTAATAGTCCTTCTTGCGTTCTATTGAAACTTTTTCACTAGTCAATGCAGAGAGAATGTGTTCCCTAGTTTTTGGAGATATTGGGAGTTTTGCAATTTCTGAAGAAACCGCTTCTGTTGTGGGAGGAAAAACTCCAGTTGCTAAATATTCTGCACAAGCAGATTTAAATTCTGTAATAGAACTACCTGAATATTTTGCACTATTCATTATTTTCTGTGCAATTTGAGGGTCTCTTTCAGAAATTATTCTAGCTCCAGTAAGGCGTAAAATTTCATTAAAGAAATCCGGATTTTCAGAAAAAAGATCTAGTATTTCTTTTGTATTTCCTCCGCGAATAACATCTGAAAAAGCTATTTCTTTAGCCACCGATAATACACCTAAGCGCAAAGCTTCATTTGAATCCTTATTATTAATCAAATTTACTTCTATCCTATTTTTTTCTCTATCTACAGTGATTCTTGGCAAATTAATATCCGAAATATAATCAATAACCCACCCTAAACATTCCGTGGGTTCTGCTTTTATATTTTCAACAATATTTTCTGTTGGATTTGTGTACTTTTCAGATATATGACCCTCCATAATTGTTTTATTATATCATACATATTTGTATCATATAAAATATACTCTTTAGAAAAATTTTAGACATAAAAAACTCAAAATTGAATGAGATTCGAAGAAAAATAAAAAAACCAAATTTGAATGAAATCCGAGGCGGACGAGAAATTTGTTTGGAGCCATACTTACAGAAACAAAAAGTTCAAAATTGGATGAAGTTCAAGGCGAAGTGTGAAAAATAATCTGAGCTTGCCTGAGTGCGCAAGTGAAGATTATTTTTTACATTTCAACGATGAAATTCGCCAATTTTGAGCTTTTTGTTAGGATTACATGAAATTTCCCTAGCAAATTTACTAGGTGGGTGCCCTCAAATGCGTTGATCGGAACGGCAAGCGCTCGCCACAATGCAAAAATATTGAGCTCCCTTAAAAAAGGTTAGAAAGAAAAATCATGTAACCCTACCCATATTGTACTCTCTTGAAAATGAAGGTGCAAGAAAGCATTTTTTGCACCACAAAAAACACTTATTTATTGAGTAATTCCAATATTTTCAATCTCGTCGCCTTCCCCACATATCCTGTACCCTTGGTCAGTCCCTGTGGAGTGAGAATTTCACTTGCATATTTCTCTTGGAACTTAATAACAGCTTGTTTGGTCAGTGGTCCAAAAAATTCTGTCTCTTTTCCTGGCGAACCATTTCCTGTTGCGGAAACCGAAAATCCTTTGGAATTTAAAAAGATTTGTAATTGTCTTACGTCTGGCGACAACTGCAAAGGTTTGAGATCTTTGGCAAATAACAATGTTGCAGTATCGGCGGTTGTTTGTGCCTGAGTTGATGTTGCGTTTCTGTACACATTGGCTGTGTTGGTTGTAGTGCTTGCTGTGTCCGTATAAACAACATGTCCATCAGGATAAACTATTTGTGGACGAGGAGGAATATATGTCGGCAGAGACGACCCTCCCCCACTAAAGATCATCCCATTTGCAATGTTTTTTATATAAGACAAACTGACTGAGTTTAATTGATTAAATTGTGTTCCATCGGAAGACAAGTACACCCTAAAAAGAAACGAGCCGATGCCAAGCGGAAGCGCCTGTATTACAGAATTTATATCGCTTGCGGTATTTGCCTCTGTATATCCGGCCGTTGTGGGAACCCAACCTGAGTTATACCAATACCATGTTCCTCCGGAATTATTTGAAATCTGATATTTGATCTCCCCATTTTTTATCGCACTCTCCGAAAAGCCAGAAAGAGAATCGAATGGCTGAGACAATGATACTGTCGGACTTATAGATTGAACATCACTTGTAAAAGCTTTTGCTTCAGAACCTATGTTTATAGTCGGTTCCGGATAGACGTAGTTTCTTACAAGCACCCAGTCAAAATTTGCAGATCCTGTAAAATTTCCAAATTGAATAGGCATGGTGTCGTATGAAGTTGACCAGTTTGAAACACTCGCCACATTTGTACCATCCACATCAAACCGAATGTTTGGATAAGCCATTTTTATTTCCGCCGTAGTGTATGTATTTGCTGTATAAGCCGGGCCAGTGACAGTTTGCTGAACACCATTTTGATCATACTTAAAAACCATATTACCGTTAAATGCGCCTGCAAACACAGGGCTGGAAGTGCCAATAGTACCAGTAAAACCAAAAAAACTGTCCCATGTGTTACTATTGGGTTCAATATTTTTTGACCGTACCCGAAGTGCGGTATTTACACGGCTAAAAGTGGAATTGCTTTTAAAATAATTAGTCCATGGCGACGTTGTGGCATTTGCGGTTGAAACAGAATTACAATTTATTACATTGACAACACCACCAAGAGTCCATTTTGAAGTATCCAGCGAGCCATAATCACAGGTTTTTCTGGAAACCAACGACCCTGTGGCAAATGGTCCAACATACCCAGTACGATAGGTGTCGCCTTTGAATTCAAAATCACCAGTACTCCCACCGGACCTCACCTGCACAGCTTGAAATCCAAACGTATCCCATAACCCCACGATAATTTTCCCTCCATAGACGACAGGTATTGAGCTTGCAACAGTATGAAGAAGATCAACAACAGAAGCCAAGGTACCATCTCTAATATTGACTACAAGGAGTTTGTAATAACTGTTATCAACGTAGTCATTTGTGCCAGCATACACATAATCATCATCAACTATCATTGAAGAAATCGCTGATCCGTTGTCAAAAGCGGTTGTATTTGTCCACAGGATATTTCCACCATTTAGCACATCCAGGGCATAAATTTTTGAACTGTAAGGTGAAGCGTTTTGCCTGATGGTAATATACCAGACATTATTGTGATACGCACCGCCACGGTAAAAATTCCAATTATCATCCTCAATTATTTTTGACCATGCAATGGATAAATCCGACGGATTTATGGCAAAAGCCGTGTGACCTCTTCCGTTCGTGGCATAAATTTTGTCGTTTACAGAGTCATAAATAAGCTGAGAATAAGAAGTAAAAGTTGTTGATGCCATAGTCGCGGTAGTCGACGCCATAGTCACTCCGTCAGTTAAACGCAATTTAAACAATTTGCCATCATAATTCATAAAATAAACATAGTTGCCAACTATGAGAGGCGGATCAATGGCATTTCTGGATGGCATAGTAAAATCGCTGTTCTGCCAAGCCTGAGTATAGTTTGATGCCCTTATGGCACTCAGTTTCCCGGGTTGTCCGGAGCTGACAATAATATAGTCGTTTACAGGATCATAAACTCCTGCCTCCCAGTCGGAAGCTTTATAAAGAACTGTGCTGTTTATGATGGTACCGGTACTTTCGTTAATTTTAAACAAGCCTCCATTGTTGCCAAAGTTCGGATTTGATCCACAGGAATATAGATGTATATAGCCGTTTTTGTCTACAATAGGAGATGCCTCATAACACTCCTGTCCTGGAAGATTAATATATTTTATAAAGGAACCATCTGTTGGGTTGAGTATTACCATGCCATTTCCCATAAGAGGCGCATAAAGTTTGCCGTTTTTGATTATAGCGTGTTCACCAATGGTATTATTGCTGTAATTCCAGTCCCCGGGAGTAGCTTCGCTGCCGAAAGTATCAAACAACGGAAAGGTACTTGTTCCATTTGAGGCACCTGAAGCGGAAGAATTGCCGTAGTAAGCATAAATAGCGGTGGTAGCTGGTGATGCCGGAATGGAGGGCACGTTAACCCAAAAAGTCGAAGTGGTGCTATCGGTTTCCGACTCCAACCAAAAATTAAGAGATGTCTTACCGTCTGCATTTGTAAATCGCACATCACTGAAATCTGCTTTCATTCCAGTAGTGTATGGCAGAGCAATTTTGACTTGATAGTTTGTCTGCGCCCCAGCAGTGGAACCGGTAATTATTATTGGTTTTCTTCTTGTCCACGCGCTGTTGTACCAATCAGAAGAAACTTTAAACTGAGCACTAGCCGATGAAAGATCTATTTTTGATGAATCATATGAATAGTCCGAAGAGTTTGAAAAATTCCAAGTTTTGATATCAGCATTTACTATCGGAATAAAAAATTGTAATGCAATAAAAATTATTGCAAAAAAATATCTTAGCAAAAATAAAATTTTTTTATTATACATGTGTTCTTATAAGATTATAATTTTACCGATTCATTATAACATAAACCAAAAAACGATATGATTAAAATCTATTCCAAAATCCCATCCAAATTTATATCATACAAAATAGATTCCTGCACGAGTTTGTAGTCTAAAACTTCGTCTTTTTTGAACCAATGATTTATTTCTGCTTCTGACTCTTTTGCTGTGCCGGATGCGTGGATGAGGTTTCGGACAGCGCGACCATCTGTATCTGCCATGGAGTATGAATCCACTACAAAATCCCCTCGAATAGTACCAACATCAGAGCTTCGTGGCTCTGTACCTCCGACTATTTTTCGTACCAGCTCTGTTGCGTGCGCTCCCTGCCAGACCATTGCTACCACTGGACCCGAGGTCATATATTTTTTTAATTTTTCCAAAATAACAGCTGTAATTTCAAGAGGATCTTCCGTTGGAAGTTTTTCGTCTTTTTCTTTTGCAGCTTTGATACGTTTCTCCCCTGTGATACGTCTCCATTCAGGGTCGAGAGTATAGTGTTTCTCCACATGCTCCTCTGTTGGCACAGTCATTTTCATCGCCACCAGTTTGAGTCCGAGCTTTTCAAACCTCCCGATAATTTCTCCGATAAGAGTTCGCTGTACTCCATCTGGCTTTATAATCACAAGTGTGCGTTCTTTTTTTGGATGATCCATAATATTAGATTATTTTATATACCACCTATTTTACACAAAATTAACAACTTGTACTAATTTTGATACAATAACAAGTGATGGAAGAAGACAAACAAAAAATCATACAAGCTCCTCCCAAACCACCTCAGCCAGAAACTCCTCCGGCACCAATCAGATTTTCTCTCAAGTCCCTCCGCACCTATCAGGGCGATATCGAGGAAACACTTTCTCGCACAAAAGGTTCTGTTACATCAATACTCACTGCCGAGAAAAAACGAGATGAATCCAAAGGTGGAAACCTGTCCTCTCTTGCGAGAGTTCCAAATTCCGATGCAAAAAATAAATTCCTTATTCTTGTTGGAGGCCTCTTGTTTATTTTGGGAGCAATCACGATGGCATCGGTTTTCTATTTCAATTCACAAAACACCACAAACATTGCCACAAATGAACAAAATATCATAACCTACACAAAAGAAACTCCAATTTTGATCGCCAGCTCCACGCGAAAAGACCTTATTTCATCAATTCTCACCGAGAAAAAAGGTTTGACGTTGCCTGTCAACTCCGTGCTGTATCTCAAGATGATGCAGGATGCCACAACAACAGCAAATGTAGAAGACGTGCTCAATATGCTTTTCCCACGAATTCCACAGGAACTCGTCAGAGCATTTGATACAAAATATATGTTGGGAATCTTTTCATTTGATACCAACGAACCCTTTATTATTTTGACCACGAGTGATTTTGGTGCAACATACGCTGGTATGCTCAAGTGGGAAAGTGGAATGGTACTCGACACAAGTTCTCTCTTTACTATTCCAGCAAATGTCAGCACGACCACAAACGTATTCGAAGATGAAGCCTACAAAAACAAAGACTTGCGCATCGTCAAAGACTCAAACAGAAAAACTGTGCTTGTATATTCATTCTTGGACAAAAACACTCTCGTAATCACAGCAAACGAATCTATTTTCAATGCGATTTTGAGTAAATATATAACAAATCAAATCGTACGCTAAGCCGAGTAAGTCACTGTTGCATATCTCCTTCGTTTGACTATAATTAAGCCACTATGACTATAGATACAAACCATTTTAAAGGTCTCCTTGAGGCCGAATTAAAAACGCTCGAAGGTGAGCTCGCAACTATTGCCCGCAAAAACCCTAGTAACAAAGCCGACTGGGAAGGTGTCGAGCCAGAAATGAATACCGACACTGCGGACGAAGAAGATGTTGCCGATGCTCTCGAAGGATACGAGACAAACCTAGCAATACTGAGCCAACTCGAGACACGCCTCGGAGAAGTCAAAGATGCTCTCAAGAAAATAAACAGTGGCACATATGGAGTATGCGAAACATCAGGCGAAATGATAGAAATGGACAGATTAGAAGCTAATCCTGCTGCGAGAACGTGCAAGGCGCACATGAACTAGTATGAACAAAAAAACATATACGACCGAATTCGGTGGGAAAGAATTGAAAGTTGAGTTTAATGATATTGTCGATCAGGCGCACGGCTCGTGTTTCGTCCACTATGGCGACACAGTTGTTCTAGCAACGGCCGTTATGTCAAAAAATGAAAGAGAAGGTGCTGACTTTTTCCCTCTCACAGTTGATTTCGAAGAGAAATTTTACGCTACCGGAAAAATTCTCGGTAGCCGTTTTCAAAAACGCGAAGGACGTCCCACAGACGAGGCGATTCTCTCCGGACGTATTGTAGACCGCACCATACGACCATTGTTTGATAACTGGATTCGAAATGAAATTCAGGTTGTTGTGACTGTACTCTCGATCGGGGAGGACGATCCGGATATTTTGGCAGTACTCGCATCATCAATCGCACTCGGCACATCACATATTCCATGGAATGGACCTGTGGGAGCTGTTCGTATCGGCAAAATAAACGGCGATATGTTTGTGAACCCTTCATACACACAGCGCAACAACGAAACCTACCAGCTCGACCTCTTGGCCTGCGGAAAAGATGGCAAGATAAATATGATTGAAATAGGCAGTAGTGAAGTTACCGAGGAACAAATAATGACAGCAATGGAGCTGGCAAAAATGGAACTTGCAAAAATTCAGACATTCCAAGAAAAAATTATTTCCGAAATTGGCAAAGAAAAAAAGAAAATTGCAAAACCGCAGCTGTCAGCAAGCATCCTCGCACTCTTCAAAGAAAATATTGAACCAATTCTTTTGGAAAAAGTTTTCTGCGGAAAGCCTGGCAAAGAAAGTCTGGTAGAGGTACTCGAAAAATGGGATACTCTCATAAAAGAAAAAGTTGAGGAGTCAGAACAGCTTCTCGCCAATGACTATTTGCAGGAGAGAATTGACCAAATCATTCACAGCGAAACAATCAACAAAAAACGACGACCCGATGGTCGAGGAATGGATGAGATTCGTCCCCTCTTTGCCCGTGCCGGAGGTGTTTCAAAAATTTTGCACGGTGCCGGACTCTTTTATCGAGGTGGTACACACGTGCTCTCGGTACTCACACTCGGCGGACCAAGCGACGCACAAATAATCGACGGTATGGAAAGCCAGATGGAGAAAAAGTTTATGCTCCACTACAACTTTCCTCCATATTCAACAGGTGAAATAGGCAGAATGGGTGGCACAAATCGCCGAATGATCGGCCACGGCGCGCTGGCGGAAAAAGCCCTCGTACCAGTCCTTCCAAACAAAGATTTGTTCCCATACACAATACGTCTCGTTGCAGAATCAATGGCAAGTAACGGCTCCACATCAATGGCATCTGTCTGTGCCGGCACAATCGCCCTTATGGACGGAGGTGTTCCTATCACTCGCCCAGTTGCCGGTATCGCATCCGGACTTATGATGCACGATGAGAAAAATTATGTCGTGCTCACAGATATCCAGGGTCCCGAGGATCATCACGGCGATATGGATTTCAAAGTTGCAGGTACAGAAGTCGGTGTAACTGCTGTACAAATGGATGTCAAAGTTGATGGAATTCCACTCCATATTTTGAAAGAGGCATTTGAAAAAGCAAAACAAGCAAGACTCAGTATCTTGAAAGTTATCACGGCGGAAATTGCACAGCCGAGAGCCGACATTTCCGAGTTTGCACCAAAAATTATTTCAATCAAAATCAAACAGGACCAAATCGGACTTGTTATTGGTACCGGTGGAAAAACAATCAAAGAAATCAAAGATGTCACTGGTGCACAAATCGATATCGAGGATGACGGCACAGTCTACATCACAGGCAAAGGCGACGGCGCCGAGCGAGCAAAGAAAATTATCGAGGATATGACACACGAATTCAAACCAGGCGACAGATTCCGAGCAGAGGTTGTCAAAATTATGGAGTTCGGCGTATTTGTCAGATTCAACGGCAACACCGAAGGCCTCGTGCATATTTCAGAAATTACTCCACGAAGACTCAAAACTGTTGACGAGGTTCTCAAGGTTGGCGATATTGTGCCAGTCGTACTCAAAGAAGTCGACGAACGCGGACGACTCAAACTCTCGATCAAAGATATTGACCCAGAGTGGTTTGATAAAATACAAAAATAAATTAAAAACACCGAGACAAAAATCTCGGTGTTTTTACTTGTGATATTTTTTCAAAAAAAAGCAGCGTTTTCACGCCACGTTAATCATTTTCTCAATAACACGTTCCGTTGCCGGATGTGATTTGAGCCACTTAAATGTTCCAACTGAACAATTTGCCAGTTTCAATTTTTGCGCAGCAGAACTGGACAACAAAACAAGTAATTCATTTTGGGAAGTATCAACACTCCAGGGCAATACTTTCCCTTCTACAATCCGTCGCAAATGAACAAAAACCGATGGCAACCTTTCAGGGACCGAATACAATGAGAATGCACTGACCACATAAGGTTGCTCGTTGTGGACAACAACCCATTCCTGATACATATTCCTTTCCCGCGGAGAACGCTCTGTGTAATATCCGTAAGGAAAATATGGAAAATCTTCGCATCGGATAATACCCTTTTCGAGCAGGATACCATCCATTTTATAAACCTCAATCTGATTGAATATATATCTTTCGTGTCCAAGACCGAGACACTCAACAAAAGAACTGATAGAGTTCATGTCTTTTCCGTCGTTTACATTACCTTTTTGCCCAAAATAGTCAAATGTTATAAAAGAAACAGAGTCGACACAGCGATCGCCGCAGTTTCGGCACGGAGAATTTGGGTGCCGAGAGAAACAGCGGGGATGTTGTAAGATTTAAACAGTGCAATTTCTTTGTCGGAAAATCCTCCCTCGGGACCGATGAAAGATGCAAATGAAACTGCGTTTGTACTGGATATGTATTGTTTGAAAGGAATTGTGTCAGAGCTGTCAGTATGAAAAATTATTTTTTCTTGTGGCAACGCACCACTTTCGAAAATTTCTGATATGGTTTGTGGTTCGTGAATCACCGGAATATCTCCCCTGCCAGACTGCTCGCTCGCTTCCACTGCGATTTTTTGCATTCGCTCCATATTGAGTTTTCTTTTTTCGCTGTGTTCGCAGAGTATCGGCACAATGTTTGTTACGCCGAGCTCGGTTGCCTTTTGTACCACAAGTTCAAAATTATCTTTTTTGATGAGTGCAACACATAGCCAAATGTTTCTGCGGTGCGCCGTAGCCTCTGGCGAAGGCTGACTTTTTTTACTGACCACCTGCACCGTGGCACCGAGATTTCGAATCGAAGAAATCATGCACAAATAATCTGTCCCCGAGCCGTCAAAAAGAATGACTTGCGAGCCAACATTGTATCGAAAGACATTCTTCCATTGATGCACCAAATCTTTGTCTACAATATCAAATGTCTCGCTCGAAATAGGAGTATGTACAAAAAATCGATGTAACCGCATAATATTTGTATTATATTTTACTTGACAATAATTTACCACCTGCTATACTACTATCACAAATGGCTTCGGCCCGACTCTGTCGCAAGACGGAGGAAAAAATGAAAAACTCAAGGCAGTAATGTCTTGAGTTTTTCTATTAAGTTAATAAAATCAGTTTCATTCATATCTCCAATTTTTCTACTTAAACGACGAACATCAACCAATTTAATCTGAGATAATATAGCTACACTCGTAACATTTTTATCAAATGGAAAAGCAAAGTAATATTTTCCACGTTTTTTAGTTTTAGAAAGTGGAACAGCCCAACATATTTCATTATTAAATTTTTTAATAATTACTATCGGTCTTTGAAAATCATCTCCTTGACCATCCTGTTCAAAACCAACATTAGCCCCGAGAAAACAAAACCATATTTCCCTTTCATGAAAAAATGGAATACTTTCAATATTATTCACAAGAATTTTCTTCTTATTCCATTTATCAAAATCCTTATTCATAAACATAGAGTACAATGTTTGTTAAGAAAAAGAAAGTTGAGTAATTTTCTCTTTCATCTTCATCGCACGCTCCATAATTCTGTCACCAGCATCACTCCAGTGAATGTATTGTTTGAAATCTTTTGGATCAATGAGTTTAATTTCTGTCACATCTCTATCCGGATCAGAAACGAAATCTCCATATGGCTCCACAACACAAAACGAACTTGCATGAAATATTGTTTTGCCACTTTCAAATTTTAAAATCTGGTAGCCAATATACTCCTGATGCAACACTTTCATATTTGACTCTTCTTTTACCTCCCGCGCTGTGGCTTCTTCAAGTGTCTCACCTTTTTCAACGGCCCCACCCGGAAACCCCCACGTGTTATTTTTGTCACGCACAATCACCAACTTGTCTCCACAAAAACAATGTCCACTGACACCATTCAAAACAACCCCATTCAGCTCAACATCTCTGTTTCCCTCTTTATACACAATATCAAGTTTTTTGCCTTCCCTTGTGATAGTTTGAGTTTTCATTTCCATATTCCCAGTATATCAAATTTAAAAAAAAGACCACCCGAAACTCGCAGTGGTTGACTCGTTTTTAGCAACTGGTGAGCATCACCCAGTATCGACACAGATTTTACGTCCCTATGTCTCCCGGACGGTTGGACTAGTTCTCGGCTTCCTCGATGTCAGCCGTGATCCAGTTGTTACCCCAGGCACCGAACGGTCCAGCGCCCCACGATGCGACAAACTTTACCGCATCGGGAACACTCTGCACCGTCCGAAACTCCCGACCCGGAAACTTCTCCCCGAGCCAGTCGTTTGCCGCCTTCACGGCGCCCGCTTTGCCGAGTTGCCGGATCGAGAAACTTTTCTCGATCTGACCCTTCTCGACAGACGCCTCCTCGGCGAAACCCCACTGCACTTTTGCCCTGATAACCATATTCGCTCCTACCAAAATTTATTTTTTAAACAAACTTTGGTAGAAGCGGGAACTTTTTTGTTCCCGACCGACAGGGGATGTCGGATTTTGTTTACTGGAGCGAGATCTTTTCTGGGGTCTCAACCCTGCGCAACCTTTATGGTCGCACTACGCGTGGAGGATCTGGTGGAGGAGGTGGCTGAACGTACACCACCGGCGCCACTACCTGTGGCTGGTGCACCTGCCCCGTGACACGCCCCAAAAGGAACGCGACCACCAGAGCGAGAGTAGCGACCACTCCGCAGAGTGACCACACCAGCCAGTCGGGCCAGCCGACCGGAGGAAGGGTCACCACGCGGATTGCCCGGGCAGGTGCCACCAGTGCCTTCTTCGCCACAACGGACGAAGGGCAAGCTGTGGAGGTCTGCACGACCTCCTGCTTGACCACCGGCGCAACGGCCGATTTCGGCACCTTCTCCGCTACCGCAAATGGTAGCATCGCAAACAGAAAGATGATCATATTTTTCATCTTTTCTCCTTTCTGCGTTTTTTGCCCGCCGGCATTTGAAAGAACTTGGGATTTCTCCCGTTTGGAAAATGAATGTAGGATATTCATTTCTCAAACGGAAGCCCGAGTCACGTACTCGGGCGAAAAAAGAACTTGTGTGCAGTAGGAATTCTGGTTTGACGACCAGAATTCCCTGGGCGTCAACCCATTACCCCTTACCAGTGTTCCTGCTTTTTTCATGCGACACTGTCGTCACACGAAACGCACCTGACCACCCCTGTGATCCTATGCGTCCAGGTAGTCTAGACTGGTGGGAGGAGCCCCCTAACATGCCGTAATGTATCTCTGCACAAGATACACGGCATAAAAAATGTGCGGTCCGAGTGTATGGCCATCCTTTTGGACTAGCCCCCTCGGTGAACGAGGAAAATGGTACGTTTGCGATGTGGCCATCGAAAACGGTTTGTAACCATTTTCGGTTTCTCGTTCTGCTCTGTTACGGGAGCTCCCGGAGCATATGTCCGGCGTGCCACACACCGAACTGGTAGCATCAACCCATCTCCCCACAGGGAGGATCGGCACACTCTTCGCAGTCCTTGCCACAACCACCACCAAATTCCGGCAATTGTAGCGATACTGACCGCTCGGCATTAGTCCCGCAGACCGTTGCCTAAAGCACACAGTATTCATTTTCATAAATACTCTGTGCTTTGGGCAACCTCACTATGACTCTCCAGAGTCATTACAGAATTCTGAGCAAGGGAATTCTGTAATAACCCGAGAGAGCATCTGTGTGACACCCTTCCACCCCCGCTTCGGGGCCGCTCGCAACTAAGTTTGTGCGATCCCGGCTCCCCAAGTGGAAGTAAAAGTGTTGTCTCTACAGACTTCATTTCAAATGTCTGGCAAGAGCTTACATCTTTTCTTATTTTTTGTCAAGCATTTTTGACACTTTTTCATATTTTGTTTGTGCAAATTCTAAATTTGCCTTATTTTAAGCTATTTTTTTGATATTGATTTTTATTTTGTGTTAATTTTGTATAACATTTTTTGTAAATTTTTGACATAATTTTTTATTATTTTACACTAAAAAAATGATGTTTTCGCCAAAAAACATCATTTTTCACTAAATATGGCTAAAAATAAAGAGTTTTGTGTTAAAATAGACAAAAAATGTCAAAATCTATTGACATTTTGTTTTTGATCTGCTAGACTAGTAAAAGTAGTCAGACGAGAGGAGGTGGTGTCATGTTCGACTAGACGAAGGTTGTGTCGCCTCCTAACCAAAACATGACGGTTAGGAGGTGGCATGACTGAATCCAGTCAGCCACTGAATCTCGATTTTGTAAGAAAGGAGCCCTCAGATGGGCGACTAGAGTAGTTTGGCTTCCCAACCCTGTGAGATCATTGGGCAAGGGAAGCAAGTTGTACATTTACCCGCCGGAGTATCCGGCAAAAAAACGACCGGCGGTTCGCTTATGCGACCGCCGGTTTTCCATTTCTATAATAATTATTTCTCTTGATTTTTATCAAAAACTAAATCTATCAGAGCTTTTATGGTATTGGCGAGATCCTTGCTTATAATATAAATACCAGACGGTCTTTTTCCCAGTGTTCCAATTCGTATTTTATCTCCGTAAACCGAAATGTCTGAATCTATATGATATTTATCGTGATCAATTTTGATTCTCTCTCCAGAGCTATCAGACGGTTTCTCCCCTTTTGCTGATGTATACAAAACTTTTGTTTTTATATTCCTATCAAGTCTTATTTTTCTCAAAGCAGAAAGTTCATTTACAGAAAACATTTCTTCCAGAGTATCTTTGGGATAAATCATATACATTTTTTCTTTGACATCAATACTTTCTCTGAGCAACTCCTCCGAACTGCTTATTATCCCCTCTCTTCCCTCAAAATATTTCACAACCGGTCTCTCGCCACTCTCACGCTGGACGCTTTTTATTTCCGGAATAATATCCTTGAGTCGATCAGACTGTTCCTCGAACTGGAGTCGGCGGTTTTCGACAAATGTTTCGAGTCGCTCTGGCGGTTCTGCCTGAAACTGAGTCTTTTTGCCAACCGTTGTCTCACTCACCAAACCTTTTTTTGCGAGCGATTCTATTGTCACATATACCGTTGAACGGTTTATTTTTGTTTTCTTTGAGAGATCGAGCGCTGTTGCACCGTCTACCTGTAGGAGTGATAAATAAATATGTGCCTCTTTGTCTGTTAAACCCAAATCTTGTAGATATTTTTCTAACATATCCAGCATTATATCATATTTGTCAAATAGGGAAAATTTGGTATACTCAGTCCGTATTTATCTTTATATTTTAATCAAAAACATTATGTTAATACCCACAGTAATCGAAAAGTCACAATTTGGCGAGCGAGCCTACGACATCTACTCGCGACTTTTGCGTGAAAATATTATTTTCCTCGGAGGCCCGATCGACGACGACACCGCCAACATTGTCATCGCACAGATGCTTTTCCTCCAGTCAGAGGACTCAAAAAAAGATATCAACTTGTACATCAACTCTCCCGGAGGTTCCGCATCAGCGACACTTGCAATGATTGACACAATCAACCACATCAAAAATGATGTTTCTACTATTTGTATCGGAATGGCGGCATCTGGTGGAGCATGGCTTTTGTCTGCCGGCACAAAAGGCAAGAGATACGCATTGCCAAATTCTGAAATAATGATTCATCAGCCACTCGGCGGCGCAGAAGGTCAAGCGTCAGATATTGAAATTCGCGCAAAACAAATATTGAAACTCCGCGAAAATCTCACAAAAATAATGGCAAAAAATACCGGTCAATCAATAGCAAAAGTTGAAAAAGATATCGACCGCGACTTCTTTATGGATGCAAACGAAGCAAAGAAGTATGGAATAATAGATAAAATTTTGTAATTTTCATTTCAAAACTTTTACTCAACATATCCTTTTTTGAGTACGAATATTTGCCTGCTGGCAAATTTCTCAAGTCTCGGCTACCCGCCTGCGAAGCCTCAAAAAAGAATATGTTTTCGACAAGTTTTGAAATGAAAACTAACCACATCAAACAAAAGAAAATCCCGCCTTCCATTTCTGGAAGCGGGATTTTTTGATTTAATTCACACAATTTCTGTTGATGCTTTTTGTGTAGCACTCCACAAATTTACAAATTCAGGACAAGATGTAAGAAGTTCGTCCAGAGTACCTGTTGCCAAAATTCGACCCTTGCTAAAAAAGCAAATTCGATCAAAAAATGGTAAAAGATGTAGACCGTGAGTAGTTGAGATCACAGTTTTTTCCTTAAATTCTCTCAGAATATTTTGGTAAACAGTAATTTCAGTGATAGCATCCAGACTAGAGGTTGGCTCATCCAAAAGAACAATTTCCTTATCGTAACAAGCCAAAAGTCCCCGAGAAAGTGCTAGCCTTTGCTGTTGTCCCCCACTTAAGTCCAAACCATCTTCTTTTACAGAAGAGTCAAAACCATTTGGAAGGTTCAGTGCGACTTCTGTAAAATGAGTCATATCAGTAAAATGCCTGACAAAACCCATCTCGTAGTCCACTCCAACAGTAATATTTTCCAAAATAGTTGTGGCAAATATTTCCGGTTTTTGCGGAACAAGTGCAATCGCTCTGGCGATACCAGCAAAACCATCGGAAATAATCTGACCATCGACAGAAAGTTCCACACTCTTTGGCTGATACAAATCTCGCATCACCTTGAGCATAGTTGTTTTGCCACTACCAGTTTCTCCTACAAAAACAATTTTTTCACCACGTAGGACAGAAAGCGACACATCTTCCAGATGTAAATCGCTGTCGCCCTCGATGTGGTAGGAGAAATTTAGTTTTTTGATTTCGAGCTTTTTCCAATCTTTTGGCAAAACATGATTTGCAAAACTTCCAGTGACAAAATCATTTGACAACTCTTCGGAATTTGCAATTCTAGTTTTGTAAATGACAATGTCGCTATATCTCCCAACAAATCTAAAAAACAATTCGCTGATCTTTTCCAGATATCTGAACAAAAGAAAAGTACTGGCCACAAGAACAGCTGGGTTTGTACCTATTTTCTTCCAGAAATATAATGCCATTACCAAAATGGACATTATCGTACAGCAAAGATTTGTTAGAAACCATTTGCCTTCGTTTACCTTCGCATTTTTACAAAAGAGCCCGAGCGGTTTTTCCATTTTGCGAGACAAAGCCTCGAAGACATACTTTTCAACTCTCAAAACAATGATTGTTCCAATATTGCTAATGGAATCAATAATGCCTTGAGATATTTGATTTTCTGATTTATTCAAGCTTACATATTGTGGGATGAGCACCTGATCAAATCGGATAATAATCCATATCGCAATCGCCATCATTACTACAACGATGGTTATAGCTTCCACACCAAAATACGCAAGCATGCAAAAGCTAACAATAAGCTGGACAAAAGAAGAGATGACTTCAAAAGATTCTTTGGAAAAAGAATACAACGCAGTCGTACCTTTTTCTGCTTTGTCTATCGTATCACCTGTGTGATGATCGATATGCCAAGGCAAAGGAAGGTTCATAACTCCACTAAGCAAGAATTTTTTGTAATTCATTCTGGCTTTAAATGCATTTACTCTTTCGATAACTCTGGCTGGACCATGAAACGCCCAAAAAACTAGATCGTTTACTAAGGTAAGTCCCAGAAGAAAATACAAAAGGGAAATATTATTTTTGGTAATACCATCCTTTTGCAAAACATCCATAATCTTTGCCATCACAATCGGATGAAAAACCGTGTTTATGACATTGGCAAAAATAAACAGAATCCAATACAAGACAACATTTTTTCTGTTTCCTTGCGAAAACTCCCAGATCTTACTAAACAGATACGACAGTGGATTTCGTTTCTCACTTTTCATTCGTTTCTCCTTTCATTTTTGCTTCGAACTCGTGCCACAGCGGTTCCCACATTTCGCGGGTAACCATAAGGTGCACCATGTCGTGATACTTTCCATCGCGGAAAATAAAATCAGGATACACTGCGATTTGTTTGTAACCGCATTTCTCCGAATAACGAATGCTTCTGCCATTGAAGGCATATGCGCGAGAAATAATCATACGAAGATTAAGTGTTAGAAAAGCGTATTTAAGCCAGAGCATTTTTGCTTCTGTACCCAATCCTTTTCCCAACAAATCCTCCCTACCAATGAATGCACCAGTACCAGCAGTTCTATCTATCCAGTTAATTCTGTGAATACCAATAACACCAATAACTTCATGTGTTTCTTTAAGAATAATCGAACAAATACGATCACTTTCTCGTTGTTTACTAACTCTGTCATACCACACTTGTTCATCTTCCATTGTTGTCGGATGATGACCAAGCAAGAAACGAGTAATTTCCTCATTATTCATTGTCTTAGTAAAAAAAGGTAAGTCCCCTTTTTCTACTGGACTGAGATATACCCGAGTCTTGGGTCTATCCAAAAACACAACTCGATTTTCCATCATTTGTTTCCTTTGTGTGAATTTTCAAAGAACAGTACGCTTTATCCGAAACTAGACAGATCGGACAAAAACGCAAAACGCCGCATTACGCGGCGTTTCAAGTTTTCGAAAATAGTTTCAAATTCAAATACTTAGAACACAGCGTAACCGATCTGCATTTTCTGCAGAATCAATATTTGGAAGCACAGCAAAAGTGCCATAGGCCTTTCGGCATTCCAAACCAATATTCATTTGATTACGTATGTTTGTCATACCTTTTTACCCTAGCACAAACATTCTTAAATGTCAAAAATAGACAAAACACGCAGGTTATTATATACTGGCAGTATTATTTATTTTAATTTTCAAACTCGAAATTTTTGATTTTTCCGGAACACGCTGATTCGAAAATACTTAAAAATATGTATATTTATAGCCATTTTTATAGTATCGTCCCCTTCCAAAAAAACTAAAACGGAGAGTTTTTGTAATATATGTCGTTGAAAATAGTAATGCTCTTTGTCAGCATTGCCATCACCGTTGGCATAGTGCTGGGTTACTATTTGCGTTTGCTCATCTCCCTCGGTCGAAAAGGATCGATGGAATTGCGCCTAAAGCAGATAGAACTTCTGGCCAAAGACAAGGAGAAAGAAATCATAAGTGAAGCAGAGAAAAAGGCCGAGGAAATACTGAAAGAGGCCCGCGTAGAAATAAAGGAAAAAGAGCAGGAAATAAAAAGAACCGAGGAAAGACTCATTAAAAAAGATGAGCTTCTTGACCATAGACAGACAGATATCGATCGTGAAGTCGAGGAAATCAAAAAACGAATCGAGGAAATCAAGGCGATTCGTGAGCAAACAGACAAAATAGAGCACCAAAAACACGAGGAGCTCCAGAAAATTGCCAAACTAACAAAAGAAGAGGCGAAAGAGGAAATTTTGAGAACCGTTGAGAAAGAATCCGAGGAAGACATTTTGGTCAGACTTCGAAAACTCGAGCGAGACGGCGAGGAAAAATTGGAACAAAAAGCCAAGGAGATTTTGACCGCCTCAATCCAGCGACTTTCGAGTGCAGTTTCCCCTGATATGCTCACAACCCACGTTCCAATACCAAATGACGAAATCAAAGGCAAGATTATTGGAAAAGAAGGGCGAAATATCAAGGCTTTTGAGCGAGCAACTGGTGTGGAGGTTATTGTAGACGATACTCCAGGATCAATCACTATTTCATCATTTGACCCTGTCAGACGACAGGTCGCGAAGCTGGCACTCGAGAAGCTCATTGCAGATGGACGTATCCAGCCGGCAAAAATTGAGGAATTTGTTCAGAAATCAGAGCAGGAAATAAACAAAATTATCAAAGAGAAAGGCGAACAGGCTGTCTATGAGACTGGTGTACTCGGACTTGATCCACGAATTGTTTCTATCTTGGGACGTTTGTACTTCCGAACAAGCTACGGACAAAATGTGTTGCAACACTCTGTTGAGATGGCACATATTGCCGGAATGCTCGCCGAGGAAATCGGTGCAAACGTGATGGTAGCAAAAGCTGGCGCACTCGTACACGATATTGGAAAGGCGCTCGACCACGAAGTTGTCGGTACACACATCGAAATCGGCAGACGCATCTTGCAGAAATTTGGCGCAGATGAAGCGATTATCAAGGCAATGCAGGCACATCATGGCGAATATCCGTACGAAACACTCGAATCAATGATCGTTCAGTCAGCCGACTCAATATCTGGCGGTCGCCCTGGCGCACGTCGAGACAGTGTCGAAAACTACCTCAAACGACTTGGTGATCTCGAGGGCGTCGCAAACTCATTCAAAGGTGTTGAGAAATCATACGCCTTGCAAGCTGGCCGTGAAATCCGCATTTTTGTCACTCCAGCCGAAGTTACCGACCTTGATGCTCAGAAAATGGCTAGAGATATAGCTATTCGTATCGAAGAAGAACTCAAATACCCTGGCGAAATCAAAGTGGTAGTTATTCGAGAAGCACGAACTATTGAGTACGCTAGATAGGAAATTTAATTCTGCTATTATTTTTATCCACCGTCAATATGTTGCTTTAAAAATACGTTGATATATAATACTCGTATAGTAGATAGTAATTATTAGTGGTTAATTTAACACATCATAATTATGAATAAAGCATCAATTGTTGACGAAGTGCACGCAAAATTAGGTGGCACAAAAGTTCAGGCCGAAGAAGTTGTTGATATGATCATCGAGTCAATCGTTGGAACACTCAAAAAAGGTGGCGAGGTTTCAATCGCTGGTCTCGGAATCTTTTCAACAAAGACACGAGCCGCTAGACAAGCTCGCAACCCACGAACCGGAGAAACAATTTCTGTTCCTTCAATGAAAGTTCCAAAGTTCCGCGCAGCTAAAGCACTCAAAGAAGCTGTAAAATAAATTTTTAAAAAATATTTATTTCGCGAATCAAAAAACACCCGCTTGGGTGTTTTTTGATTATAAACTTTTACCTTGCTTACTTAAATATTCTTTAAATCCTTCCATCTCTCTAACTCCAAAAAGTAACACCGCTTCATATATATCAACACTAAAAAACTTTTTATGGTACTTAGGATTATCATGAACCCCAGATTTGATTAGTAAAATATTGTTTCTTGATTCTTCTGTCATTTTTTCATCAATCAATTTTTTTGTCTTATCAGTCACAATATTTTTTCTTGAGAGTAACCTGATATCGATTTTCCATGTATCATTATATTCGTCCTCGTATTTCACACCAATATACATACTATCCGGCCTATTTGGATCTTCACTTTCCCTATCATCAATCAAACTTAATTTTTTAACATTTGGTTGAGAAAAAAGTTTTTCTACTATTTGTAGATATTCCTCATTTCTCGGTTCATTTTCTGTCACCAAATCAACATCAATATCGCGCCAGGTCATTAGTCCATAATCCATACTGCCAACCAAACAAAATTCCCCATATTTTCCAAGAATTTCTTTCAAATTCAGATTCTCGATTATTTTCAACCCTTGTTTTTGTAATTTTGATTGTTCTTCGATCAAATCTGACATATTATTTTTCTTTTGGATATAAAAACCAAAAAACTAAAATAAAAAATATTCCTGAAACTGCATAGTGTATATACCCATACCAGCCAAGAGGATAATCACCACAACATACAAATTTGACCAACACACTGCCAACAAACAAATAACTTAGAAAATAAATACAAACTGCCACCACAGTTGAAAGAATTAAAATCCCTAAAATTTTTATTATTTTCATACTATTTATGAGACACTATCTGTCGACCCAGTGAGCAACACAAGCTCCTTTTCAAGTTTTTTCAAAGTCTCTTTTAATGCATCCACATATCCAGAACTTGAGCCACTGTTTCGCTCAAGATCTTCTTTCAAACTTTTAATCTGCATTTCAAGTTGTACTTTTTTGTCCTCCACATCTGATTCAACTTGAGGTATTACACGTGGATCAAATCCTCCTCCTGGCATTTCTTGTGATTGTTGCATATTTTTATAGATTATTAATTACACAATTTATTATACTAGCAGAATCACTATTTCACCAGAAATATGAGCGGGCACATTTTGACGTTATTTTTCAATTCCAAAATAGCTTTTTCTAGAGTTTTCTCACTGACATTTCTTCTCTTTCCATTCCACGGATCAATGATAGTAAATGTACTTTTGTTTGCTTTTTCAATCACAATAAAATGCGAAGCGTGCGAATAATCCCCTAGCCCATGCGTATCAATATGACAAATGACTGGACTTTGGACCAAAAGTTTTTTAATGAAAGTGGTGGTAATTTTTTGATGTTCCACCTCTATGTTTTTTTCTTTCGCAAAAGAATCTTTCAAAACATCTGTGAAAAATTTGTTATCTGCAAAAACATGAACGTTTGCATTGTATCTCTTTGTCACTTCTGCAGTAATCCCGACAACATAAAAAGGATATGTTCTCTGGGAGCCGAGAAGTGCGAGCTCTTGCTCATCTTTCTTTTGAAAACTGACACCTTTTTGTGCCAATAAAATCATAAGAAAAGAAGCCACAAGACAGCTGTGAGTGAGAGATTGCTCGTAAGGTGTGATATTCATATAAGTTACTAAATTCTGTGCGGGATGGGAGAGTCGAACTCCCCACCACAGTTTGGAAAACTGTTATTTTACCGATAAACTAATCCCGCAAATCTATACGTCGTATGGTATCAAAAAATTTTATTCTCCGCAATTTTGATATACTATACACAACCACAATGCACACACTCAAAAAATTACTTTTTGTTGGATTCATTTTTCTTTTCATATGGCTCTCATATGAAAATATTTCTCAATACAAAAATCATAGTCTCAATACCACAACCCCAGTCCCCTCGCTCGGCACAACTACTGCTACAAAAATAGCAAAACAGACAAAACCCGCAGTAGCAACATCCACAAAAGTCACAACACCAGTCGCGAGAAAAAAACTCATCTCGAAAAGCGCTCCAACATCTGCAACACAAACAAACCAATCCACACCTATCACATCTGTCGATTTTGAAGCAATCAACACATTTGCCAGGCCGTCAGTTGTCAACATTCTCTGTACCGCCGAAGGAAGTATTGGATCAATCATTACCGCGACAGGTGTTGTCATAGATCCACGCGGAATTATTTTGACCAACGCACATGTCGGACAATATTTTCTCCTACGAGATTATCCAACAAAAGACAATGTAACATGTGTCGTGCGCACCGGCTCCCCTGCATATCCGCGTTATCATGCCGAGCTCATGTTCATCTCCCCACTCTGGGTACAAAACAACAAAACACTTCTCAAAGAAACCGAGCCAAAAGGCACCGGTGAATATGATTTTGCTCTCATCCACATCACAGATGCAATCGATGGCTCTACCCTTCCACAAAATTTTTCATTTATAGCACCAGACACAAGCGAGACTATTTCTGAAAACGATCCAGTCGTGCTCGTCTCCTACCCTGCCGGCTTTCTCGGTGGAATGACAATAGAGCAAAATCTTTTTGTGACGAGCGCAGTCACAACAGTCAAACAACTTTTTACCTTCACAGAAAAATCGATTGATATCGTCTCTGTCCCTGGCACCGTCGTCTCGCAGAGAGGTGCTTCGGGTGGAGCAGTCGTCAATACAAACAACAAACTCATCAGCATTATCACAACCAGCTCAGACGCTACCACAACGAGTGCGCGAGATTTGTATGCAATCACCCTCGGATATATAAATCGTGATCTGAAAGCGGAGACTGGTGGCAACCTTGCAGACCTCCTCGCACAAAATCCATCTACCTTTTCGCAAACATTTCACAATACTATTGCTGGCACTCTGACCAAACTCATCACCGATGCACTCAGTAAATAAAACACATCTCGATAACAATTCTTGCGTTTGATCAGAAAATACGTATTATTGAGCGCGGAATGTTCAACTCGCAATTCGATTTTGAAGGCCACGAGATTATCCCTCTCGAACCAGACCTAAATCTTGAATATATTGGTTTTAACTATGTCGAGGAAGGTATTAGGGTCCTCGTCAAAACTCTCTGGAAAATCGGCTACAAAACAGCCTGTTCTTGTGCCGGTCATGTAAAAAATCTCGAGCCATATCCATGGGTCGTGATACCCGTCAACTTGGCACAAGATCAATTTTTGAACAAGCTGGCAATTGCAGTCGCCCGCTATAATATGAGCCTCGGAAAAGACGGGGGTATGCCGAGAGCGATTGATACATGGTCACTCATTCCAATCATCGCCACTGCTGGTTTTATGATTTATTTGCAACCAACTGACATAAACAGGGAAAGGTCGACCGCTCGTATTTCCGAGCTTCGCAAATCGTCGAGCGATCTGGCAACATTTATTGAAAAAAATTGCGTGGATATTTTCCTCGCGTAAAAATAGTACAAAAAATAACCCATCACACGCACGTGTGGTGGATTTTCATATCTGGCAAATGTATAAAGAAAAAGAACGGTCCTCCGAAGAGTCCGTTCTGTGTTGATCAGGGTCGGTCCGCGGAGCGGAACCTACGGCTTCTGAAGCCGTGCTCTAGGGAGAAACCCCAGAGGACCTTTGGCCCGCCTTGACGACGAACCGACCCTGATCGCGCGGACAAACAGTGGCCACTGTTTGTGCGCATTACACCCTACCCATCAAGTCCCTTGGAACTCAACAGGTTTTCGGGGAGAAGGTGGTTCGCACGAGGGCGAACTAAGCTTTTCGGGCGGATTTTCCGGGGTAAACCCGTACTTTCCCTACTTCGCCATCCTCCTCTCCTAGGACCGGTCGGACCGGCGGCCATTTCACTGACATACCCCTTGGCACATCAGTGTCCCCTAGTCCCAAGTCCTGCGACTTGGAACAAAACCGAACCGCCCCAAGCGGATCCGGTAGATGGTAGGCCCTTTTGGGCTAAACTCTCGGGCGGGGGCACCGTCCTTGAGCTACCTTATCTGATATAATGATAGCATACTATGAAAAATCTGTCAAGCACTTTTGACAGATTTTCCTATTTTATTTTGTAAAATCAAAAAATGTAGCCAGAAATATGACTAATTCATTTGGTCGATTTTACTTTTGGCTTCTGCGACAAGCTCGGCACTGGGCTCTCCTGTCACTGGATCTATCATTGAAAACGGGATGACCAAAAAGTAGGCTTTGATATGTTCCTTGCCCAAATATTTTTTGTATTCTTCAAATTTTACTTTAAATCTCTGGATTTTGCCGAACATCTCACTCGAGAAATAACGGCTCTGATTATTTTTATCAATAATAATGCCAGGTACTCCCACAACACCTTCTTTTTTTACCTCAACCAATTCGAGTTTGGTAGCTCGCGCATCACCTTTTATTTGCACTGCATCTTCTCCAACCCACATATCGATTGATTTGAATGCATCTTCTTTTGGGTGAGACATTGTTGGATTCTCACCGATTTTTTCAAAAATTTTAAACGTTGCTACCTGTGTCAGTATTCCATGTTTATAAATATTAAATTCTCGTATATATCCAGGCGCTGATATTTTGTGTAACGCATTCCAAAACAAAGTGAGAAATTCTTTGTCCTCCGAGTTTTCTTTTATGAAATGACTAACGAGAAATTGATACTGAGTTAATTCTTCATAAACCTTTGATCTGTCCTTGTGCTTCACTTCTCCCCTGTCCAACTTGTCTGTATCTCTGAGACAATCAACAAAACCAAACAGAGCCTCAACCCCCTCGAGCTGATCTGGATATTCTCTTTCAAATTTTTCTCGGAGAATTCTAACTAAATTAAAATTACTTTTTTCACACGCTCTGAATAAATCTTTTTGCAATTTTCTCGCAAGCGATTCATCCTTTTCCACCGTCTCGGGTAATAAAAATTCTTTTTGTCCTTCCATACATACAGTATATCAAGATAATCATCTGTGTGCATTCTCCGCCAAGATCTGCACGAGCATTTGAAAATTGTCGTCTTTGACTGCTTTGTTTGGTCGCTCCAGTCCACACCTTTCGCATTTGTGAATGATTGTGTACTCACCTTTTTTGACTTCCACACGAATCGGCTCCATCATTCCTCCACAACTCTCTGCCCTGTCGCCCGGATGAACATCCACATGCTTGGACCAGAGACACTGCGGACAATGGTTTGTGTAGCCATTTCCCTGCACAGCAAAACCGCACTTTTCACACACGAAGTCCTCTTTGTTTTTTATAAATGTTTGAGATGGCATATTTGTTAATATTCACATAGTATCACGGCAAAAAATTTTGCAAAAGAAAAAGCCCAGTCCTACGACTGGGCCACCTATCCATCCGGTTAGGCTCGGTTTAATGAACTAGTTGTCGGCGAGGACGTCGGGGGGAACGTCCTGGTGAAGGAGGTACTGGAGCGCCTGCTCCAGCCTCCTCTTCTCGTCGGAACCCTGGCGATAGGGTTCCCACATCCAAGGTTCCGCCTCCCCCGAACTGAAAGTAACGAGAATGTCCCGCCGTCGTTCGACGACGACAGGCCCAAAATCGCCTGCCACGAGCCGGTCGAAGTCCGACAGCTTCCCCGCCGACCACTCCGGTACCCTGACCTCAGCCGAGGTGTGGAGAAACAGGATGACCGGATTACCCGCGAAGACGAAGCAACCTTTCGGCTCTTCGCCATTGCGAACCCGGCGAGCCCGCTCCACAACAGCGTTGTCGTAGGCGCCCTTGCGGACGACACGGACAACGCCGTTGTTCTTGTTGTAATAGAGCACAGGTGGGTGCTCCGCCCGCCATTTCGCCACCCGCTCAGCCCGTGCCTTATTACGGGCCAAATCCTCTTCCCGCCGCCGCTGAACCTCGCAGGCCTGCCGTCGGCGGACCGGTATGGTCGCCACCCACGCGGGCAACCCGACGGTTGCCCAGAAGAGGAAGCAGACCCCTATCAGGGCCAGTTGGCCCAGGCAGGGTACTACCTGCTTCTTCCACCACTGTCTCCTGTTATAGTATTGGCAGGAGTACCGGCGGGGCCACTCGACCGACCCGACGAAAACTTCGCGGGTCTTCTTGACCGCAAAAACAATTGCGATCAAGAAATAGATGATCCCGAGGATCCAAAATGCCGTTTGCATTTTTGGTCCCTCCTTCTTGAGGAATTACATTTCCCATCCAAGCCCGAAAGCAAGGCAGGAAAAGATCAGCAGGTTTCCCATACTGACAGAAATATTCTATAACAAAAATACCACACTTGTCAAGTGTTTTTATATTATAAAAATAGTTGGTTTTTGTCGGGGCACTGAGATTTGAACTCAGAGTCTCACGAACCCGAATCGTGAATGTTACCGTTACACCATGCCCCGTGTTTTTATTTAGAAAATAATTAAAATCTTATCGGAGTGCCGAGAATTGGTCACGGAACAGAGACTTTGTTTTTGATTGTCGGGGTGCCGAGAATCGGTCACGGATAATTTCCTCGTCGTCACTCGGAAATTTCCGCGACCCCGCCTCGCGACCTAGTCTGCTGACTAGGTACCCGCTCCGGCTTTCGATTTTCGGCGGAACAAAAACTCCGTTTTTGATTGTCGGGGTGCCGAGAATCGAACTCGGGCCGCCTGTTCCCAAAACAGGTATACTACCGCTATACTACACCCCGTAAACTTAAATTAACATACGCAGTCTATCACAAAAAATCAAAATCACAAATTATCTCGGTGTCAGATAGTAGGTAGAAACTTCAATCAAAATAACCAAGAGAAGCCAGTAAATAGAAATTGACGAGAGCGACCACCAAACAACCGACGTCGCAATCATAGCAACAAGATGAATATGCTTGATACTTTTCCGTATTCCCAAAATAACAGGTACCGTCCTCATATTCTCTCCCCTATCCTTTTCAGTATCTCGCAAATCCCCTGCCAAATTTCTGAGACACAGCAATCCTCCGGCTAGATATGTGATCGGATTCTGATATCCAATAATACCAGCAACTATAAAAAAGTTCTGAAAACCCCTCACAAGCGGACTCATAAAAGCAGTACCCTTGTTTTTCTTTGTGTACAAATAACTGAAAATCAAATATATGAAGCCTTCAATTTTCCCATACAACACAAGACCAAAAATCGCGAGGATGTAGGATATCCATTCTGGCGTTTGTTTTCTATACGAATGAGAATGCCGACTTTCGAGGAAAACCAAAAATGCAATATGCAAAACAACAGCTCCAATGAGTTGCTCCGTACCTGTACCAATAACAACAAGTAATAATATAAGATCAACCAACGAATACATCCTGAGTTGACCAAAGTAATTCAGAAAATCTCTCATACCTTAAAAAGTATATCACAATCCCCTATAAGACAATGTCTTCTAAAAGAAAAACTCGAGAAAGTCTTTTTTCACTGTCTATATAGACAGTTGCAACATCAAACTGCCAATCTGTTTCATCTGAAACATTTTTATCCAGCAAATATGACTGAATAACCCTGCCAAGTCTTTGAAGTTTCCACGGATGCATATTGTCCTCTGGTCGATATTCTCCTCCTGTTCCACGTGTAACTTCCCTCTTTTCGGTGGAAATTGGCCGAGAAACACTTTTAACTTCTACAAAATGTATCTTTTTGGCCTTTTTTGCCACAATATCTATTTCTCCCCACTTCTTGAGGTAATTCCGATCAACAATTACAAAACCTTTCTTTTTTAAATATTCACACGCACAATCCTCGCCAATTCTGCCAATTATTTGTTTCTGAGTTGGTTCTTTGTGCTTTTTGTTCCACATGTAACAAATTATACCGTTACAAACCAAAAAGTTACATGTGGAACACAAAATATATTTTCACGTGAAACAATTACAGTTTTTCTCAAAAACAGACATAAAAAAGACTGTCTGTTTTTTATAAACTCATATTTTTAGCCGTATTTTTGAAACAGACTCAGATCTGTCCCAAAGTTTGACTCAAGTCAAAGACTTGTCTTTAATCCCCATGTCCACAGACTTATCCACAGTTTGTAAAAAAGACAGACCTGTATATTATTGAACTGTTGTATAATTTATTTATATGGTATCACAGGAGTTAAAACAAAAAGCCATTGAACTAAGAAAACTTGGGAAAAGCTATGGCTTTATAAACAGAGAAACTGGAATATCCTCCAGTATGTTATCGTATTGGTTTTCAAATAAGGAATGGTCAAAAAAAATTGCTTTGAAAAATAACAAGGAAAATATAAAGAATTCGACTAAAAAAATCATCTCAATGAACAAACAAAGGAGACTGAATTTATCCGAAAAATATAAATTAGCAGAAGAGGAGGCAACTGTACAGTTTGAGAAATTCAAAAATGACCCTATGTTTATTGGAGCATTAATGCTCTACGTAGGAGAAGGGGACAAGTCAAATAACAATAACTCTCTGAGAATAGGGAATATTGATCACTCTGTTCTTGGAATATTTATAAAATTCTTGGGAAAATATTGTAATATTCCTAGAGAAAATATACGTTTTTGGCTGTTATGTTACCCAGATCTTGATATAGAAAAATGCGAAAATTGGTGGTTAGAAAAGCTTGATTTAACTAGGGATAATTTATATAAAACTCAAGTAATCCAAGGAAAACACAAGACAAAGAGGTTGCTTTTTGGAGTCGGAAATATTATAATCTCCAAGAAGACATTGAAAATTAAGGTCTTGAAATGGATTGATTTGATGTCTTATGAGTTAATGCGGGCGTAGTTTAGCGGTAGAACATTTGGTTGCCAATCAAATAGTAGGAGTTCGACTCTCCTCGCCCGCACAAGTGAAAAAAAGCTGAAGTTAGGCTGTTTTTGAATCCTCTGGTGACGTCGCGCTAGTGACGTCGGATAATTTCAATTCCGTCGAATTGAAATTTCCTTTGCCTCAGGACTCGGCCACTTTTTCTGCTGAAAAAGTATGTGAGTCCTGAATAACTTTTTCGCTGTCGCTCAAAAGTTTCCTCGGACCCTGACCTCGCGACCAGTCGTGCTCGACTGGTGCCCGCTCCGACTCGCACTAGTGCAAAAAATCTCCCATAACAGGGAGATTTTTAGCCTAGTGCGCCCGGCAGGAATCGAACCCACATCCACGGTTCCGAAGACCGGTACTCTATCCATTGAGCTACGGGCGCATAGGGTATAATATACAACAAATCTGTAATTAATGCTATTATTCATTTATGAAAACAAAGTTTTCAATACCAAAAGAAGTTTCATATGTAACAAAAATGCTTGAAAATGCAGGTTTTGAGGCTTTTTTGGTTGGTGGTTGTGTACGAGACATCATACTAGGTAGGGAACCAAAGGACTGGGATGTTACCACAAATGCCACACCAGAACAGATTATAGCCATATTTCCCAAGACATTTTATGAAAATACATTTGGTACAGTGGGTGTCGTAGACGAAAATACAGAAAATGAGCTCTACAAAGTCGTCGAAGTGACTCCATACCGAATGGAATCAGGGTATTCTGACAATCGACATCCAGATAGTGTTGTTTTCAGTCAAAAAATTGAGGACGATTTGCAGAGACGAGATTTTACAATGAATGCGCTAGCGTACTCTGTATCAAAAAATCAGCTAATTGACTTTTATGATGGACAAAAAGATATAAAGGACAAAATTATTCGTACAGTAGGGAATCCAACAGAGAGATTTCAGGAAGACGGCCTGCGCATCCTACGAGCAGTCAGATTTTTTGCAGAACTTGGATTTGAAGTTTCACCTGAAACAGAAAAATCAATAGCAGAGAACGGGCATTTGCTTCAAAACATATCAAAAGAGAGAATCCGTGATGAGTTTACAAAGCTGATTATGTCTCCGAGACCAATGGATGGACTTTTGCTTATGAAAAAGCTTGGAATTTTGCAATATGTACTACCGGAGTTAGAAAAAACAATAGGAATTGACCAGAATCATGCTCACAAATACGATGTTTGGGAACATTTGCTCCGAAGTGTGCAAGCTGGGGCCGATCGTGATTTTCCTCTAGAAGTCCGTTTAACGGCTTTACTGCACGATATTTCCAAACCAGAAGCTCGCAGATGGGGAAAAGAGCAGAATCAATGGACATTTTATGGTCACGAAGTAGTCGGTTCACGTATGACTCGGAAAATTCTAAATGATTTGCGATATCCGACAAAAATTATTGAGAAAGTTACAAAAATGGCACGGTGGCATATGTTCTTTTCTGACACCGAGCAAATTACGCTCTCAGCGGTCCGTAGAATGATTGTAAATGTTGGACGGGAAAATATATGGGATCTTATGAATGTACGCATATGCGACCGTATAGGCACTGGTAGACCCAAAGAAGATCCGTATCGTCTGCGAAAATATCATTCGATGATAGAAGAGGCTCTGAGAGATCCGATTTCAGTTGGAATGCTCAAAATAGATGGCAAAAAAATAATGGATGTTACACATGTAACACCTGGACCAAGAATTGGTTGGACTCTGCACGCACTCCTCGAGGAAGTCTTGGAAGATCCAAAGAAAAATACTGAAGAATATCTGGAGAATAGAGCAGTGGAACTCATACATATGCCGGAAAATGAATTGAAAGAACTAGGTGAGAAGGGAAAAGAGGTGAAAGATGAGGCGGATGAGGAAGAAATAAAGAAAATACGAGGAAAACACTACGTTAAATAGCAAAAAGCTCAAATTTGGATAAGATCCTCAACTAGGAGATCGCCAAATTTGGGCTTTTTGGTATGCAAAAAACCGCCCAACGACAAGCAAGTTTAAGCAAGTGTTTGAGCGGTTGGGGAAAAAAGGATTGTCCCAGTGCTCTTATGAAGAAAGTGATAATAACGTGACTCCAAAAAAATATAGTAGATAGTGAGAAGTCGTTTATTCCTTATCTCCGTAGAACCCAGAAGGTCCTCTTTAAATAGGGGTCTGGCCAAGACCAAAAAATGTACAACACATACAAACAAAGAACAATGAAATGATCCGTCTTTAAAGTTTCTTAAGGACATCTTATTTCGGCTCTGATGTAATTGTATATCTTATAAAAGACAAGTAAAGGACAAAATAAAAATAACTGTGGATAAGTTTAAAACAACCTCCTGAAAAGTTTTTTGGAAACGGATATTTTTCTGCTGAAAAATTCCTCGTGTTCGCGCCGTCGCGCTCGCAATGTTCCAAAAAACTTTTCAGGAGGTTGTTTCTTGAATACCTGCGCAATGTCTTAAAAAAAGTGATATAAAAAAATTACTGAGAGACTATAGATCAATCTCCAGCAAAATAGGGCAGTGGTCGGAGCCTAAAACACTCGCGAGAATTTGTGATGATTTTATTTTTGGTATGAGAGAACTACTTGCAAAGAAATAATCTATCCTCCATCCAACATTTCGCGCACGTGCATTTGCCCAGTGAGTCCACCATGTGTAGTGACCATTTCCTTTTGTAAACAATCTGAACGTATCAATAAATCCAGCTTTGATCATATTGTCCGCACCTTCTCGTTCTTCAGCTGTAAAACCATGTTCTCCTACATTTTGTTTTGGATTTGCTAGGTCATCCTCTGTATGAGCCACGTTCAAATCTCCACAGAAAATAACTGGTTTTTTCTTTTGTAATTCATCAACATATTCCAAAAATGCCTTGTCCCACTTTTTGTGTCTCAAACTGAGACGCGATAAGTCTGGTTTTGAATTTGGTGTGTACACTGTAACAATAAAAAATCGTTCGTACTCTGCAGTAGTTACTCGGCCTTCTGTATTTGGATCACCATAGGCGTCATCGTCTAGTTTGTATTTCTCTCTGATTTTCTCTGGCAAACCGAGTACAACATCTAATGGTTTTGTTTTGCTAAAAATAGCTGTGCCGGCGTAGCCAGGTTTTTCTGCTGGATTCCAAAACTCTTCATACCCCTGCAAATCAATATCGTTCTGATCTTTTTTTGATTTGATTTCCTGCAAACAAATAATATCCGGTTTGTATTCTTGTACAAATGGCAGAAAAAGATTTTTTTTGTGCACCGCACGCAAACCATTTACGTTCCATGAGATGATTTTCATATTTTTGTTGTTTTATATTATCACGAGTTTTAACTTTTATTATGAAATTTTTTATGTACTTCTTTGAGGTGTTTGTCCGTCACGTGTGTGTAAATTTGCGTTGTGCCTATGTTTGCGTGACCAAGGAGCGCCTGCACACTACGCAAATCAGCACCATTTGAAAGGAGATCGGTGGCAAATGAGTGTCGAATAGTGTGTGGAGTCACTTTTTTTGATATGCCGGACTTGATTGCATAGTGTTTGACCATTGCCTCGACTGAATGACGGTCGAGAGGACCAGAAATATCTTTTTGGCCCTTTGTGGGAACTCTGACAAAGAGTGCGTCACTCATATCTTTGCGCTCTTTGAGGTACTCTTTGACACATTCTTTTGCTTTTTCCGAGAGAAATACCACGCGCACCTTGCCACCTTTTCCGCGAATAGACAGCTCATCTGATTTCAAATTGATATCTCTCGGAAGGGAACAGAGCTCCGTCACACGCAGTCCTGTCGAAAAGAGAAGTTCCAAAATAGCTCTGTCGCGCAAACTTTTAACATCACTGCCACTCGGCGCTTTGAGGAGACGCACGAGTTCGTCGCTTGAAATAAGATCGAGTGAGCGCTCGGACACTTTTGCAAGCTCGATTCTCTCTGCTGGCATTGTTTTGATTTCTTGACGTGCGAGGTATTTGAGAAAGGCTCGAAGTGCAATCAAATAGTAGTTTTGTGTTCTCTTTGACAAAGTATCAGAATTTTTCTTGACCCCACCGTTTGTTTGGCGATTGAGCCAGAGACGGAACTCACGTACAGATGTATCTGTAATGTCGGTAGGGGAGTCTTTTTTGAGAAAACCCAAGAAACGGGTCAAATATCTGTCATAATTTTCAACAGTTTTGATCGATCGGCCTCGTTCTATCTCCACATATTCCAAAAACTGTTGTTTGAGTTTTTTGAGAGAATTCATATATTCATAGTATATCACACCACACGTCGCACAATATTCACTATTTTGTTTATATAATAGGCCATATTTTGACACAGGTCATAACCTTGCTTTAATTAACAATATATGCTATCCTTTGGGAACAATGCTTACGAAAACCAAAAAAACAAAAGTTATCAAAGACGTGCAGGTTCACGACAAAGATACCGGCTCTCCTGAAGTACAGGTGGCTGTTTTGACAAAGCGAATCGACGAATTGGCACTCCATCTCAAGAAAAATCCAAAAGATAACCATTCACGACGTGGACTTCTCCAAATGGTGGCTGACAGAAAAACCCATATGAAATATTTGGAAAAGAAATCCCCAAAACGCTTCAACGCACTCAACAAAAAACTCGGTTTGAAGAAATAAAGTTTCTCATTACAATCTTTCCAAGACACGCATAAAGCCCTACTAGGGCTTTTGCTATGCTCGGAAATCAAGAAAACAATCTCCTCAACACGTAGCTCTCTCGCAAACTCCTTTCAGTCGCCCCTTCTTGCAGAGGGGTTGAGTGCTTCGAGCTTACTTTGTTTTCGTCGTTGTTTTCTAATTTCCTGCGCAATGTCTTGGAAAGATTGTGATTCCGAAATTACTTGTACAACTTTTTTCTTCAAATTTGATATACTGTGACAGGGTAGAGGTCGAAAACAATTTTTTAATAATATAAGATTTAATACTAAGTACTAATTTTAATAATTTTATGGCTATCATTAAACAAAAAAGTCAGCGTGTCGGAATTTTTATAGACACGCAAAACTTATATCACTGCGCAAAAAATATTTATGGCGCAAAGGTGAATTTTGACCAAGTGGTCAAAGACGGTTTGTCGGGACGAATCCTGACACGTGCAGTCGCGTACGTTATCACGACAGAATCAGGAGACGAAAAAAACTTTTTTGAGGCTCTGGAAAAAATCGGCATCGAAACAAAAACAAAAAATTTGCAGATATTTGCCGGTGGTGCAAAAAAAGCAGATTGGGATGTTGGTCTCGCTGTGGACGCTATCAAACTCGCCCAGAAACTGGATGCGATTATCATTATTTCTGGAGACGGAGATTTTGTGCCTCTCGTTGAATATTTGAAAGTGCAGGGATGCCAAGTAGAAGTAATGTCGTTTGGCAAAGCATCGTCAGCAAAACTCATTGAGATTGCAGATGACTTTATTGATCTCGATGAAAATCCTCAAAAATATCTGATTGGCTATCGCGGAGGGAAGAAAATGAGACGACCGATTTAAAAAAATTCAAAACAAAAAACTCACAGATCTGTGAGTTTTTTGTTTTTTTGATTATGGTCTGTTGTGTCGCATATTATCGAGTGCCCACGTATATTCAATAATGAGCACCGGAATCCATTGTGGCTCACCGTGAAGAATAAACATATACACACCAAACACAGATGCAATCGAGTTTACGATAAAGAAAGCGATATCAAACTCCTCCTCATGTCGCGAAACCTCCTCGTTGTTTGTAATATACAAAAACAATCTTTTTAATTTTGTCATATATTTTTATTTTTGATTTTCAAGAAACTTGAATACAAGCTCGTTAGTCATAAATGTTTCAACATACATTCTCACTCGAAAACGATCAGCGTCTTTGTAATGAGCGAGTATATTTTCCATTTCTTTTTTTACTTCGTTTTCTGCTGGCGAAATATGTTCGGCTTTTGCAATTTCATTGAGTGTGACCTGTGACTTTGCACGTTTGACTGCTGTTTCGCTCCACTCCTTTCGCAAATCATCTTCTGTTTTCTTGATATGTTTCAAGTATTCTTCGTACGAAACACCTGATCGTGCAATATCATCTTTGAACTGTGCGAGCATTTTGTCCATCTCACCATCGACGATAATTTTTGGCAAATCAATTTTTGAATTACCAATAATATTTTCTAGGATCGCAACACGGACTTTGTCTTTTTCTTTTATTTCTTTTTCTTTACCAATGTTTTCTTTTATCTTTGCATTCATTTCAGCAACATCTTTGAAGCCGAGCATTTTGGCAAATTCATCGTCAACTGCCGGCAAATCCTCATCTTTGATTTCACCGTGATTGTGGGTATGTTCGTCGAGTCCGTTTTGCTCGTGCATTTTCTGGTGAGCAATGTTTTGTCTCACATTTTTTATAACATCCTCCACTTCTGCATCTGTTACTTCCGGAATTTTCTTTTCCTTTGCATTTTCTTCCTTTGCAGATTTTTTGTAGTCACCAAGTTTAATATCTGGCACCAAAAATGTTTTGACTTTGAATTCAAGAGGATTGCCAATAGCGAGTTTTGTAATAGTAATTTCTGGTCTGCCGATAGCATCAATATTGTGTTCTTCCAAAATCTGTGGGTACTCCTCGGAAAGCGCAATCTCTGCGGCCTCTTCCAAAAGTCTCATTTCACCGACTTTTTGCGCAACGAGAGCGTCTGGTGCGTTGCCTTTGCGAAAACCATCAATCTCAATATCTTCCTTTATTTTCTTGAGTGCTTTTTCTCTGGTGAGAGACATTTTCTCAGCTGTAATTTCTCCGATAATCTCTACCTCCCTGTCCGGCAGGGAATTGACCACAATATTTGTATAATTCTTTGACATAGTATTGACAGTCTATATTTTTCGAACCAAATTGGCAAGTAAAAACCAGCCGAGTGGCCGGTTGTTACTTTCTATTGAAACGTGAGTTTTTACTGAGCCTGAACCTGAAGTTCTGAGCCAAGACTATCAACATTTGTGTTTTTGAGATCTTGCTCGATTGAGCTAATTTCATCATCTGGTGTAAGTGTTTTTATAACCGCCGCTTCACTTTGATCGGCAGTTGTCTGTGTAGTGTCAGAAGTCATTTGTTGTATATTTTTTGATTCCTCGATTCGTTTACCCCAGAAATATAACCCGCCAAGTACAATGAGAGCGATGATGATGATTGTTCCGACTGTTGAACCTATTCCAATTTTTTTCTCTTCCATAATAATTTAGTTATGTGTTAATAAATTTAATTTTTAATTTTTGGTGTTGTACTTGCGTTACCTTTTTCTGTTGTACTTACTCCTTTGAGGCTACCAACTGCTTTTTCCAGTAAATTTTGTGCTTGTTTCAAATATTTTTGTGAATCATTTGATGCTTTTTGCATATCTTTGAATACTGTTCGTGTTGAGGATGCTGTCTCTGTTGGAGTTGAAGTGCCAATTGAATCCGTGAGCGTTTTCAGTGTAGCAAACGAAACTTTTGCTTTCTCAATAAGTGCCCGAGCATCTGTAACAAGTTTTTCTGCAACTGTTGTTGTTCCATTTGCAGCCTTTATCTTTGCGATTCGTGTTGTGACTTTGTCGGCAATCCCACTCACTCTATCTATTGTTGCTTGAAATTTGAGTGTCATTCCTCCGAACTTATTGTCAATTCTATTTTCAATTTTTTGAATTTTATTTTCTGTTCCTGACGCAACACGGTCTTTTATTTCTTTGGTTGTTGATGCGACACGATCTCTTAGCTCCTGTACTGTTGACGAAGCAACCTTCTTGTCTGTGACAAGTTTTTTAATTTCGTTCTCTTTTTCTTTTATGAGAGCTCTTGTAGATGTTGCAATGCCTTCATTTTTGCCTGAATCTTTTTTACCGACTTGTGCGTATGAGGTTGAAACTAATCCCAAAACAGCCACAAATATAAATATTGAATAAATTTTTGTCTTTTTCATTGTAAATTGATTATTTAATAAAATCTGTAAATCTAGTGGTCATTATACTACAAAAATAGTTTTCCACATACAAAAACAGCCTGCACACAGTCTTTTAGACGCGTACGGGCTGTTTTTGTGAATTTAGTTATTCGAATTCAGTTTCAAGCTCTTTTTCTTCGGTTTTTTCATCTGCAAAGTCGTTTTTTATTGACTGAATATCAATTTTCCAACCAGTGAGTTTTGCCGCAAGTCGTACATTTTGACCACCTTTACCAATAGCGAGCGACTGTTGGTCTTCTGACACAGTAACTGTAGCCTGCTTTTCCTCGCTGTTTATAGCCACAGAAATGACTTTGGCAGGGGAGAGAGCATCCTCAATAAATTTCTTTGGATCCTCGGACCATTCAATAATGTCAATTTTCTCGCCACCGAGCTCTGACATAACAGTTGAGACACGCACACCTCGCTGTCCCACCATTGAACCAACAGGGTCAATATGCGGGTCACTTGAGCTAACTGCGATTTTTGTTCGGGAACCCGCTTCACGCGCGATTGACTTGATAGTCACTATTCCACTCGACAACTCGGGAGTTTCAATTTCAAAGAGTTTCTCGAGGAATTTTGGATGTGAACGAGAGAGTCGAAGGAAGATTCCTTTAACATTTTCCTCTACTTTGTACAAATATGCTCGTACACGCTCGCCCTGAGCAAATCTTTCTCCGGGAATCTGTTCCTCGTATGAGAGGAGTCCTGGTGCACGGCTCATATCAACAAACACATTGCCTCTTTCTATTCTCTGGACTGTTCCGGAGACAATTTCTCCTTCACGTTTGCCATATTCAGCCAAAATACTGACTTTTTCTGCCTCTCGGATCTTTTGCATAATAACCTGTTTTGCTGTCTGAGCTGCGATTCGTCCATAATCCTCCTGTCCTTCAAGAGGGAATACGAGTTCCTCGTCCAAAACAACGTCTTTTTTGATGCGTCGTGCGTCACCTATGAGGATATGATGCTCTGGATTGAACAAAACCTTATCTTCTGGAAGCTCTTCATCCTCTTCTTTCTCCATAACAACCTTTGATTCATCTACGACAATTTTAACTTGGAACATCTCTGTTTTGCCGGTGTTAAGGTCGAATTTAGCGCGAACAATCTGGCCTTTTTTGCCATACTCCTTTTTATAAGCAGTCGCCAAAGCGAGCTCAATTGCCTCTATTATTTTTTCTCGGGGAATTCCTCTTTCTTCTTCAAGTTGAGCGAGCACCGAGTTGATTATTTTTAAATCAATCATATGTATATATTAAATTTTTGGTAAAAAATTAGCCCGCCGTGAGGCGAACGTACGTACAATCTCTATAACACATATATAGTATCATATCTAGGTGTATTTTGTCAAATATCCCATACCTGTGCATATCTCTTGTGTCAGAGAATAGAATAATGGTATAATTACCTTGTTTTATTATTAATATAAACACTATTTATTATGAAAAGTGGAGAATCTATATTTAATCTAAATGCGACACAAGAGGAGATTGACTCACAAACTCCTGCCATTGAAAAAATGGAGGCGGGTTCTGTAAAAGAAGCAGGTGCAGAAATTCGTGCAAACACAGTTGAGGCAATCAAAAATGCCTCAAAAAAGTTTTCTGGCTTAGGAAGTAAATTATTTGGAGGACTCAAGAAAATGATGGTGAAGGGTAAAGAGGTGGGAATTGACACTCTTGACATAGCTCTTGGTGCAGGGGCAAAAGGATATCATATTGCAGGAAACGTTACTGAACGACTTGCAGGAGGTGTAACAAATGGCCCCGATTGGCTTTTTGATAAAGCAGGAGAAGATTTGGAGATTATTGCAGAAAGAACAGGCAAACTAAAAGATACCGTCGTCGAAAAAGCAAAGGAAGTGGGAATTGCAACTATGGAAAGAAGTTCTGAAATTGCAGGATCTGTTCAGTCTGGAGTAGAAAGCGGAGTTGATTGGACATTTGTGAAGTTTGGTCAAGGTGAAGAATGGGTTGATAAGAAATATGGCCAACTTGAGGGTTGGGCAGGGGAAAAAGCAACTCAGATACAAGAAAAAGCAAAATCAATCAGAGAAAATTTAAGTGATAGAATTGATTCAACTGTAAAATGGAAAAAATCAATGGTTGAACAATATCGAGAAAGTCGAAAAAATCGAGAAATTGAGAAACTAGAAAGAAAAATCGATGAATTGGATGCAAAAAAACTTGAAGTGAGAGCGAAACTTGATGAAATTAAGGGGATTAGTGGCCTCAGTAGAGCATTAGAAGACGCAAGAGCTTAATAGATCAAAAAATAAATAAACATATGGATCTTACAATATTAAAAAAACATATAGACGAGGCTCACATCTCGCCAGAGTTAAAAAAAGAAATTCACACAATGATTGATGCGGAAGAGACATATAGCCCCGCTCTGGTAGACAAAATCCAAACACTTTTGGATGGGACAGCAGAAAACCTTATTGAGCAAGTAGCAAATCTACAGATTCAAGAAGCCACAGAAGAATTTGACAAACAAGCAGATGAATTAGAAAAGGATATCCAAGAATTTGGTCAAGAAATAAACAAGAAGGTTGCCGAGGTTGATTTGGTAAATGTACAATCAAATCTCGGAATGACACAGTAAAAAATTTGATTGAAAAATAAAAAATCGAGAGATGTAATAATACAATCTCTCGATTTTTTGTAGTTATGATTTTTATTCACATATTTTTGTGCTGGTATTGATTTATTTTGATATAATAAACTCAATGCACATTGATGAGCTACAACTCAAAGAATTCATCTTGGATTCTGGACTCGTTTCAAGAGCCGATTTATCTGTCGCCGAAAAAGAAAGTACAAAGACCAAAGAAAGTATTGGAAAAATTCTTGTCAATCAAGGAAAAATGACTGAGGATGATTTGCGTAGAATGCAAGCGTACATACTTGGCATTCCTTTTGTCGACCTTTCTGGAGAAAAATTGCCCTTTGAAGTTCTCTCTCTCATTCCGGAACCGATTGCTCGAAACCACAACATCGTAGCATTCAAAAAAACCGAGACAACACTCGAGGTTGCAATGCTCGATACTCAGGACTTGACCGCGATTGATTTTGTCAAAAAGAAAGTTGGACTCAAAATCTTGCCACGACTTACAAACAACGAGTCAATGAAGAGTGCTCTGCTCCAATACCAAAAAAGTCTCAAAGCAGAGTTTGGAGATTTGATTCAAAAAGACGCAACAACTCTCAAAAATATTCCTGAGGAAATGGTGGATGATAATGTTTCTGAACAAGATCTGAAAAAACTCGCTGATGATGTACCTGTTGTTCGTATTGTAGACACACTTCTCAAACACTCTATTTTACAAAATGCATCGGACATTCATATTGAACCCCAAGAAAACGAGCTTCTCGTAAGATATCGTATTGACGGACTTCTTCATGATGCGATGATTTTACCGAAAAATGTTGGACCGAGTGTTTCGGCACGTATCAAAGTCTTGTCATCTCTCAAATTGGACGAGAAACGACTTCCGCAAGACGGCAGATTTAAAATAGATATGAATGGCGAAAAAGTTTCTTTCCGTGTGTCTATTTTGCCCACGTACTATGGGGAAAAAATTGTTATGCGACTATTGCGTGAGACCGTCTCTGGATTTACATTGGAAATTCTCGGCTTTCATGGTACTGGCCTCGAGAGACTTCACAAAGCAACAAAATCAACAACCGGAATGATTCTTGCTACCGGACCAACCGGCTCAGGAAAAACAACAACACTCTACACACTACTCGATATTCTCAATACACCGGACGTAAACATTTCAACCATCGAAGATCCGATTGAATATCAGATGAAGCGTGTAAACCAAACCCAAGTCAAACCAGAAATCGGTTTTACATTTGCAAACGGACTCCGCACACTCGTGCGACAAGATCCAGATATTATTATGGTGGGTGAAATTCGTGATAATGAGACAGCTAGCCTCGCAATCAACGCATCACTCACTGGACACGTTGTTCTCTCGACACTTCACACAAACTCTGCAGCCGGCGCAATCCCTCGATTTATTGATATGAAAGTTGAACCATTTCTTATTGTTTCAACAATCAACGTTATTATCGCTCAACGACTTATTCGCCGACTTTCCGAACAAAAAGAAAAATATACACTTTCAAAAGCTGAGTTACAGACACTTGGCAAATCAGTAAATCTCGACAAGGTTTTGGACTGTCTCAGGGAAGAAAAAATTGTTGAAAAAAGTGCAAAATGGGAAGATGTTCCTTTTTGGAGACCAAAAAAAGGTGTCGCTTCCGAAGAAGGGTACAGCGGACGTATTGGTATCCACGAAATACTCAAAGTCTCAACTCCTATCAAAGATATTATTATAAAAGGAGGCACGGCAGATGAAATACAAAAGCAGGCCGAGGCGGAAGGGATGCTCACTATGATTGAGGATGGTATTTTCAAAGCTGTCCAAAGTGTGACAACAATCGAAGAAGTGTTGCGTGTTGTTTCTGAATAATATTTTAAATAAAAAATAAATGACAACATTTCATTACAAAATAATAGATAAAAATGGACAGCCAGTAGAAAACACTGTCGAGGCAAAAGATAAAGGATCTCTGTACGAAATCATTAGAAAAGACGCAAGTGCAATTGTTTCGATTGAGGAGTCGAAAAATAGCACATTTTCTTTTTCAAAATATATTTCTTTTTTTGGTGGAGTAAAAATGCATGACAAAATAGTTTTTGCACGAAATCTCGGACAAATGATTGATGCGGGACTTCCAATAAACAGGGGATTGTCGATAATGGAACGACAAGCAAAATCCGGCACATTCAAAAAAGTATTAGGAAGTCTCAATGAATCACTCAGCAAAGGAAATACACTGAGCGATTCAATGAAAAATTATCCGAATGTTTTTCCAACTCTTTTTATTGCCATGGTCAGAGCCGGAGAAGAATCCGGAAACCTCTCAATGGCACTCAAAAACGTTGCTCTCCAAATGGAGAAATCATACCAGCTCAATAAAAAAATAAAGGGGGCACTCATGTACCCAGCAGTCATTTTGACTCTTATGATTATTATCGGAGTTCTTATGATGGTATATATGGTACCAACCCTTACATCCACATTTGTCGGTCTTGGAATCAAACTACCGTGGTCAACCAGACTCATTATCACCGTGAGTGATTTTCTAAAAAATAATTTTCTTATAACGATTATTGGAGTTATCGTTGCAACATTTTTAATATCAGCCGGATTTAAAACACAGAAAGGAGGAAGAATGGTTGACTGGACAATACTTCGAATTCCAGTAATCGGAGAAATAGTCAAAGAAATAAATTCTGCTCGCACAGCACGAACACTCTCGTCACTCCTGTCTGCCGGAGTTGATATTGTTCTTGCTATCAACGTAACAAAAGATGTTATTCAAAATTCCTACTACAAAGACATTCTGGAAAAAATCCAAAAAACAATTCAGAAAGGAGATCAGATATCAACTGTATTTCTTGCATACGATAAATTTTATCCACTGTTTGTGGGAGAAATGGTTTCTGTGGGTGAGGAGACAGGAAAGATAGGGGAGATGCTCCTCGGTGTCGCTACGTTTTATGAAGATGAGGTTGATCAGAAAACAAAAGATATGTCGTCGATTGTTGAACCAGTGCTTATGATTATTATTGGTGTTGCTGTTGGATTCTTTGCAATCTCAATGCTCGCACCAACATACTCACTCGCTGATTCAATTTAGAATTCTCCGACCAACTGCTTTTAAAAAACGGATAAATTTTTGCTAAAATTTTCCGACGTGTAGCCCCGTCGAGCTCACAATGTTTTTAAAAGCAGTCGGTCTGAGAAAAACGAAATTTAAAATGAAAGTTCTATATAAAAAAAGAAACACTGGATTTACATTTGTTGAGCTTATTGTTGGAGTAGCTGTTTTTCTTGTAATTGTCATATCAGTATACACAGCATACACTTCAATTTTTGACACAATAAAAGCTAGTCGAGCAAAAATTGAAGCCGTGAATCTCGTAAATGAACAACTCGAAATTATTCGAAATCTGCCATACTCTGATGTTGGAATCACTGGAAGTATTCCAGATGGAGTTCTGTCTCACGCACAAAAACTCACTCGCAGTGGAAATAGTTATTATGCCACCACTACAGTCAGAAACATTGATGATCCGTTTGATGGAACACTCGGCGGAACTCCAAACGATCTCTCACCGGCGGATTACAAGCTCGTAGAAATTGATGTAACCTGTGCTAGTTGTAAAACCTTTACGCCTGTTGTTATTACAACAAAAGTTGCTCCAAAAAATCTTGAGACATCAACAACAAACGGCGCTCTGTTTGTAAAAGTGTTTGATGCAAATGGCAATCCAATACCAGAAGCATCAGTCCATATCGTAAATAACCAAGAGAGTCCGGCAATTGTGATTGATGATGTCACAAACAACAGCGGTGTTTTACAAATTGTTGATGCACCGCCCGGAGTTAATGCCTATGAAATAACGGTCACAAAAAGTGGATATTCGACAGACAAAACATATGCAGTGAGTGGAGGAAATCCAAACCCAACAAAACCAAATGCAACAGTTGTTCTGCAACAGGTAACTCAAACAAGTTTTATTATCGACAAACTGAGCACACTAAACGTTTCATCAATGACAGCGGACTGTACTCCTGTCCCATCGATTGATTTCACACTGACTGGAAATAAACTCATCGGGACTCCGAGTGTATACAAATATAGCCAAAACAAAGCAACAAATTCGAGTGGAAATTTGAGTTTGACCGGTATTGAGTGGGATTCATATAATCTCTCCAACATTGATACGTCGTATGATTTTGTTGGAGTAAATCCAAATCTTCCAATCAACATTACACCAAACAGTATTCAAAATTTGAGTTTGATTGTTGCCACAAAAAATCCACGCACTGTTCTCATCACAGTCAAAGATAGTTCTACTGGACTCCCTCTTTCTGGTGTAGAGGCACGACTTACGAAAGATTCATATACCAATACAAAAATGACAGGTTTAGGATTTATTTTACAAACTGACTGGTCGGGCGGAGGGGGACAAGCCACATCGACCGACGGAACAAAATATTTTTCATCAGATGGAAATATTGAAATAAATAATCCTGCTGGAGATATTTCACTCAAAAAAATATTTAGTGATTATGTTTCAAGTGGCACACTTACTTCATCTACATTTGATATAGGTTTTCCGGTTAATTTTCAACAGATCAATTGGAATCCAGGAGATCAACCAGTATCAACTGGAAATCCAAATGTCAGATTTCAAATCGCAACAAACAACGATGGTGGCACATGGAATTTTGTTGGTCCTGACGGAACAAACAGTACGTACTACACAACATCAAATAAATCGGTTAGTTCCGCAAACAACAATGCACGTTATATTAGATACAAAGTTTTCCTTGACACAGCTGTGACAACTGCAACTCCAAATATTTCCGATGTATCAATTACATACACATCGTCATGTACTCCTCCAGGACAAGTTTCATTTAGTAGCCTTTCTTCTGGAACATATACATTACATTTAGAAAAAGAGGGTTACGCAGATCAAGACGTTTCCATACCAGTCACACAATCATGGCAAGCAATTGAAACAACAATGTCTACAAATTAATATGAAAAAAACAAATCAACACAATTCAGGATTCACCCTCGTAGAAATACTTGTGAGTGTTTTTGTTATTACTGTTATCACACTAGCGATTTCAACATTCCAAAAAGATGTTTTTTCTTTGAGTACGACTCTCCAGAGTAGTCTGAGCGCACAGCTTGATGCTCGCCATGTTACAAAAATTATGGTTGCAGAATTACGAGAGGCATCACCATCAAACAACGGGGCATACCCGATCGCACTTGCGAGCTCAACTGGTATTACATTTTACAGTGATGTAAATAATGATGGATTGAAGGACAGGGTGAGATATTTTTTGAGTGGCAAAGAAATAAAAATGGGGGTTGTTGTACCTACCGGTAATCCGTTAGTGTATAATGATGCTAACGAAAAACTTTCCACAATCGTTTCAGATTTTGTTGCAAGTTCCACTCTTCCACTGTTTCAGTATTATTCATCAACATATGATGGAACAACCGCGCCACTTAGTGTTCCTATCAATATCCCGCTCGTGAGACTCGTAAAAATAAATTTAATAATTGATAAAGATCCAAATCACTCACCAGTACCCCTCATTGTCACATCACAAGTTAATATTCGAAACCTCAAAGATAATTTATAAAATGAAAAAAACAAAATTACAATCTGGAAGTATTTTGGTCCAAGCATTTGTTTTTGGAACAATTTCCATTGTAATTATTGGCGCACTCATCAGTTGGGCAGGCGTAAATATAAAAGCATCACGAGTAGCTATATATAGAGAACAAGCTCTGCAAATTGCCGAGGCAGGTATCGACTACTACAGATGGCATCTTGCTCACAATCAGACCGACTACCAAGATGGCACAGCAACTTCTGGACCATACATACATGATTTTCTAGACAAAGACGGAACAAAGGTTGGAACATTCACTTTGGATATAACACCTCCTCCCACAGGATTTACATTAGTCAAAATAAAATCAACCGGCAAAGTTCTTGCCGACCCGACAGTTTCAAGATCAATCTTGGTACAACTCGCAATTCCGTCACTTGCAAAATACGCCGTCGTTGCAAATGACGAAATGCGTTTCGGAGAGGGAACAGAAGTATATGGACCAATCCACTCAAACGGAGGAATACGATTTGATGGTATTGCACACAACCTCATAACAAGTGGTAAAAATAAATACCAAGATCCAGATCACAGCGGTGGGCAAGAATTTGGTGTACACACACATGTCAACACACCCCCATCGTCCGGAGTAAATGAAGCATGGCGACCACTCGAGGCACCCAATAATCCCGTTCAAAACAGAACAGATGTATTTCAAGCCGGCAGAGTGTTTCCTGTACCACTTGTTGATTTTGTTGGACTCACCACAAATCTTGCACAAATGAAAAGCTTGGCCCAATCAAATGGAAAATATATTTCGAGTTCAGGTGCCCAAGGATATCATATTATTTTGAAAACAAATGACACATTCGATTTGTACAAAGTCACACAACTCGCAACTGCACCAGGAAGTTGTAAAAATGACCAAGGTCAAGACAAATGGGGAACATGGAGTATAAAATCCAACGGTCAAACATTTGTTGCAAATTATCCATTTCCACAAAACGGTATTATTTTTGTAGAAGATAACCTTTGGATAGATGGTCAAATAAACGGTGCTAGACTCACAATAGCTGTCGGAAGATTTCCGGATAATCCATCACAAAGAACGAGTATTACTATAAACGACAATCTTCTCTATACAAATTATGATGGATCTGACACGATCGGACTTATTGCACAGGAAAATATAAATGTCGGACTAAACAGTGCAGATACAATGAGAATAGATGCTGCACTTATTGCCCAAAACGGTAGAAGTGGAAGATATTATTACTCAAGTAGCTGTGGATCGAGTTATGTGAGAAATACTTTGACTCTCTATGGAATGCTAGGTAGTTTTTCTCGATATGGTTTCGCCTATACCGACGGAACCGGATATGACACACGAAATATTACGTATGATGCCAACCTTTTGTACGGACCTCCGCCAAGTTTCCCACTTACTTCCGACCAATATCAAACAATCTCCTGGCAAGAAGTTAATTAAGTGTCAAAATTAACGTTTTTTACTCATTTTTTGCTGTTTTTCCTATTGTATCTCTATGATACAATAGTCTCATATGACCAAAAAAATCAAAAAACTTGTTATTGGCAACTGGAAAATGAACCCAGAAACTGTACTTGAGGCAAAAAAGATAGTGAGTGAAGTCAAAAAATATACAAAAAATATAAAGAAAACTCAGATAGTACTCTGTCCTCCGTTTGTGTATTTGTCTCCACTCTCTGGATCTGTCTCGAACAAAGTTTTTCTTGGTGCACAAAATGCCTTTTATGAGACAGCTGGACCATACACCGGAGAAGTTAGTTTCAACCAGCTTCACCAATTCAAAACAAGTCTTGTTATCATTGGACATTCCGAAAGACGAAATATGGGAGAAACTGACGAAATAATAAACAAAAAAGTAATTTCTGTTGTAAACGAGGGAATGACTGCTGTTTTGTGTGTCGGAGAAAAAGAGCATGATCACAACGGCGAATACTTGGCCTTTGTAAAAAATCAAATTGTTCTTGGACTCAAAGATATAACAAAAAAACTCGTTGATCATATTGTGATTGCCTACGAACCAATCTGGGCAATAGGCGCAAAAGAGGCAATGAATCCAAGGGAAGTGCACGAAATGGGAATCTTCATCAAAAAAATACTCAAAGATATGTACGGACTTCTCTCTGATAGTATTCGCATCATTTATGGCGGAGCAGTCAATGAATTTAACACTGAGGACATTATAAAAGGAGGATTTGTACATGGATTTCTTGTTGGTCGCGAAAGTTTGAAACCAAAAAACTTTTCAGAGATTATAAAAATAGTAGATAAAACAAATTAATTTTTATGATTCACTATATTGATGAGCTGGGGGATTTGAAAGGGAAAAAAGTGCTACTGCGTCTCGATCTCAATGTTCCAATAGAAGACGGCAAAGTTACTGATCCATACAGAATAGAAAAATCAATTGAAACAATCGACTTGTTGCGAGACAAAGGTGCGCAGGTTATTATCCTAGCTCACTGTGAAGGCAAGGAGTCAAAAACTCTCGTACCAATGTGGCATTATTTGAATGGCTATGTCCCAGTCGAATTTTGTCCAACATTTTTTACTCCCGAGGCCATCGACAAACTTTTGAAACTCGAAGACAGGGGAGTGTTGCTATTTGAAAATGTTCGCATCAATCCGGAAGAAAAAGAAAACGATACAGCATTTGCAAAAAAACTCTCGCAAATGGCTGATATTTACGTAAATGATGCTTTCTCGGTTTCTCACAGAAAACACGCATCGATTGTTGGTGTACCAGAATTTCTACCACACTATGGTGGACCACTTTTGAAACAAGAAATAGAAAATATTTCACAAGCTTTTAATCCTGCACATCCATTTGTTTTCATTTTAGGCGGAGCAAAGTTTGATACAAAACTACCTCTCATAAAAAAATATCTTGACTTGGCAGACACAGTGTTTGTTGGAGGAGCGCTCACAAATGATATTTTCAAAGAAAAGGGATACGAGGTGGGAACATCACTTGTTTCTGAAAATGATGAAATAATAAAACAGACAATCAAAGAAATTTTGCATAATCCAAAACTTGAGATTCCGGTAGATGTAACATCATCGTGTGACGAGACAACTGTAGAATTCCGAGAGCCCGAGAATTTCCAAAAAAATGAATGTATCGTAGATGCCGGACCAAAAACAATTGATCAACTTCGAAAACTTGTAGATGGTGCAAAGACAATTGTCTGGAACGGACCGCTCGGAAATTTTGAAAAAGGTTTTGGCGATAAAACAGAACAACTCGCCGAAGTTATCGCCGAGGCAACAGAAAACGGTGCACGAAGCATTGTCGGCGGGGGAGACACATTATCTGCAATCAAAAAACTTGGTCTCGAACACAAATTCTCTTTTGTCTCCACAGGTGGTGGTGCAATGCTCGACTTTCTTGTAAACGAAACTTTGCCTGGCATCGAAGCACTCAAGAAATAATATGAAGCTACTTAATAAGTTCTCGAGAGAATTTTTTGATAAGTATAGTGATAAACCAGTTAAACTTTTGCCGTATTCTTCTGAAATGCAATCGCTAGCAGATAAATATATAAAAATACTATCTGAAACTTTTAAGGGTATCGATATCAAAATTCAAACAATTGGTTCGGTAGCATATAAAATACCAACTTCAGATGTTGAAATTGCACTCTATGTAAAAAATAACAACAGAGAAAATGTGCTCAAAATTCTAGAAGAAGAATTTGGTAAGCCACAACAAAATGAAAAAGAATTTGTTAGATTTGAAATTGCTGGCGAAGAATTTGAATTTGATATTCACATCTATTTTGGTTACGAAGGGGAAGTGAGTGAAAAACTAACAAGGTTTATGTTGAATAACCCCAGACTGATAGATGAATATAAAACAATTAAAGAAAAATTTTGTTTTTCTAGAAAAGAATATCAGCTCAACAAAAATACTTTTCTTAATAAAGTAATTGAAGCAATTCCAGACAATTATTAGATTGTGTACAGAAAAAATTTTGTGTTAAAATTAAACAATTATGGCTGTTTCAAAAATTTACAGCGCACAAACAACTCTCCTCAATGCGCAGATTATTGATATTGAAATCGATCTTTCAAAAGGTCTCCATTCCTTTTCCATTGTTGGTCTCGCGGACACATCAGTCAATGAATCGAAAGACAGAGTGGGAGCAGCAATAAAAAATTCTGGTTTCAAATCTCCAAAAAATAAAAATCAAAAAATCGTGGTATCACTTGCGCCGGCGGACATCAAAAAAGAGGGTCCGCTTTTTGATTTGCCGATTGCGGTTGGATACCTTCTTGCAAGCGAAGATATCAAAGCTGAAACGGAGGACAGAATTTTTGTTGGCGAACTTTCGCTCGACGGGGAATTGCGACCAATCAAAGGCGCACTACCAATCACACAAAAAGCAAAGAAGGACGGTTTCACTGAAATTTTCTTGCCTCTGCAAAATGCCGAGGAAGCATCATATATAGAAGGCATCACAGTGTATGGCGCAAAAAACCTTTTGGAAGTGTTGCAACACATCAATACAAAAAAGATGGACGAAACGAATGAAGAAAAAGTTTTTGTTGAACACAAAGAAATTATTCCGTACAAAAGTGTAAAAAAGAAAAATACTGTGCGAGAAATTGATGTTGATTTCGCGGATGTGAAAGGTCAGGAATCAGCAAAAAGGGGACTTGAAATTGCAGCAGCCGGCGGACACAATATCATAATGTTTGGACCACCAGGCACAGGCAAAACAATGCTTGCCAGGGCTTTCACACACCTTCTTCCTCCACTATCATTTGAGGATATGCTCGAAGTTACCGGAATTTATTCAATCGGTGGTTACCTCTCCGAGGGTCTCATCGAACATCCGCCGTTTCGTGCACCTCATCATACAGCCTCATACGTTTCACTTGTTGGCGGAGGAAATAATTTAAAACCAGGTGAGGTCACGCTCGCACACAAAGGTGTTTTATTTTTGGATGAATTTCCAGAGTTTGATACAAAAGTTTTGGAAACTTTGAGACAGCCTCTTGAAGACAGAGTGGTCACAGTTTCGCGTGCACGAGGATCGGTCAGGTATCCGGCAAATTTTGTACTCGTTGCCACAATGAATCCGTGTCCGTGTGGGAACTATGGAGTCAAAGGAAAAGAATGCATCTGTAGTGCACAAAATTTGGAAAAATATAGAAGAAAATTATCTGGACCAATCGTCGACAGAATCGATATGTGGGTGGAAGTCTCTCTCGTTGAACACAACCGTCTGACGGACTCGCGTGATATGCATGAGTGCACAGAAAAAATCAGTCCTCGTGTAGAGAAAGCCAGAAAAATTCAAGAAGAAAGATATTCAAAAGCAAAATTAAAAATAAAAACAAATTCAGAACTCTCACCAAAAGATTTGGTCAAGCATATTGTACTTTCAGAAAAGGTAAAAGAAATTTTAAACAAATCTGCCAAACAGCTCGATCTCTCTGCACGCGCATACCACCGAATTATTAAACTCGCTCGCACAATAGCTGACCTCGAAGGCGCAGAACATATTTCCGAAAATCATATTTTGGAAGCCCTGCAATATCGTCCAAAAAAATATTAACTGTTATTATTTTGAATTATTAAATTCTTACTCAACACATACTTTTTGGAGCACGGATATTTTTCTGCTGAAAAATTCCTCAAGTCTCGCGCCGTCGCGCTTGCGAAGTCTCCAAAAAGTATGTGTCTTCGACGAATTTAATAATTCAAATTCGGAAGTAACGTTCTGAGGATTTTTATTGGCATCAGATTGTAAAAAAATCGAAATTAAAAAAACTTTCACAATTTGGATGAGATCCGACATTGAGAAACAAAAAAATACTCGGAAACGTACAATGGTACGTTGACGAGTATTTTTTGTTTCGAAACTAGGAGATCGCCAAATTTGAAAGTTTCTTAGAATGGATTGCGAGCACCACGTATCTCGAAGTGCAAATGTGTTCCCGTAGATTTTCCAGTGCTTCCCATTTTTCCGATTACTTGACCTTGTTCCACATCATCTCCTGGCAACACATCAACTTCACTCAAGTGACCATACAATGTTTGTGTACCATTTGAATGACTGATAACCACATATGATCCATATCCACCATTCCATCCACCACTACGAGCAATAATCACTTTACCGGAAGCAGAGGCCATAATATTTGATCCGTAAGCAGACGCAAGATCAACACCATTGTGTCCATGTATGCCTTGTGTTTTTATTCCTCCGATAATAGGTCTCATATAATATCCATTGTATGAAGGGGTTGATGAACCACGTGTTCCAACACCAGCATTGTTTGTTTTGCTTGATCCGGTTGTCTGTGTTGGGGAAATTTCACCATCAGGAATCAAAATTTCATCTCCGATTGCAAGTTTTGAGGATATGGTCAAATCATTGTACTGCAAAATTTCTTGCAAATCTGCTTTGTAGAGTTTAGCTATACTTTGGAGAGTATCTCCTTTTTTGACAATATGTTGTACTCCAGAAATAGGCAGAATAACAAGTGTTTGGCCAACTGAAATACTTTTACCCTGCAAATCGTTTGCCCATACAATTGTGTTTTTTGATACACCAAACATTTTCGCAATATCTGCAAGTGTGTCACCCTTGTGAACAACGTAAATACTAATCTGATCAGCACTTGGTGTTGAATTTTTTGAATCAGTTGAACCTTTTGTGTCGGCAGAAAGGGATGAATTGTCTACAATTGGAACATCGACAGTTGATGTTGTTGCTTGTAGGTCAGGAGAGTTAACTGCCTGGAGCGCCAAAGCTGTTGATTGGGAATTTGGTTTCTCTTCTTCTGCTTGAACTTTTGGACCAAACAACCAACCAAAAAATCCCGAAGCTTGTGCAGTTGTCGGTACAAATGTTGACGCCGTCAAAAATAGAATGAGAAACGCGGTCGTCAGTATATTCACCCGTATTTTGCCTAATCCCGTGACAAACGTGGACACGATTTTTAGACCAGAGCAAGATTTGGGATCCTGATTTTTGGCTCGAATAAGCTCAAAATTAAACAAAAATTCTGTATTTTCTGCGATATTATGGCTAAGGTAAGCCACAATGCAAAATCTATCCGTATACGCTACATTGTATCATTTCTGACAGCCAATTCAACCTAAAAAGTGCAAATCTTTTTAATAGGTTTTCCGTTTTAAAATCCTCATTTAATGTTACAATCAGACAATGAATTATCTTTCGAGCCTCAATACAGAGCAACAAAAGGCGGTTTTGGCGACTGACGGACCAGTTTTAATTGTGGCCGGTGCTGGAGCAGGCAAAACCAAAACCATTACCCATCGAATTCTCCATCTTATTAAAACAGGTGTGGCACCAGAGAGCATTTTGGCCATCACATTCACCAACAAAGCAGCGAAAGAGATGAAAGAGAGGGTAATGAAATTGCTGGACAATAAAAAAAATGATCAAGATTGCTTTTCTCTTGAAAATCCAGAATTTGCTTCAGAGAATACTTTGCCGGAAACAGAATATTCACCTGCTGGCGAATTTCTTCGTGCTCGGTCCGTCGACCTGCGCAATGTTCCGTCAAAGCATTCTCCTTCAGCACATTCCGTATTTTCAAGACCTTTCGTTAGTACCTTCCACTCTCTCGGCGTACATATTTTGAAAGAGAATGCCGAGAAGCTTGGTTTGCCGAGATATTTTACTATTTTTGACAAGTCAGACTCAAAAAAGGCAATGAAAGAAGCTTTGACACAGCTCGGAATTGATCCAAAAGAACACTTGGACAAAGTCGGACATATTATTTCCAAAGAAAAAGGAAGTGGTACGAGTGTTGGCGAATATATGGAAAACGGTGCATACGACTACACGTCGGAGATAACAAAAAAAGTTTGGCAGATATACGAAAATATTTTGAAAAGAGATGGAGCACTCGATTTTGACGACCTACTCCTCAAAACGCTTGGACTTTTCAAAAGATTTCCTGATGTTTTGGAGAGATATCAAAACAGATTCCAATACATTCATATTGACGAGTACCAAGACACCAACAAAGTTCAAAACGATATTGTGGAGTTGCTCGCACAAAAATACAAAAACATTTGTGTGGTGGGAGATACAGACCAAAATATTTATAGCTGGCGTGGAGCTGAAATAAAAAATATGCTCAGGTTTGAGAAAATATATCCCACCGTCACGACTATTTTTCTGGAACAAAACTATCGTTCAACAAAAAACATTTTGGCCGTGGCAAATGAAATAATTCAAAAAAATGAATTTCGAATTCCAAAAAAACTTTTTACCGAAAATGAAATAGGGGAGGAGATCGGTGTATTTGAAGCTCGCAACGAAACAGACGAGGCACAGTTTATCGCTTTCAAATCAAAAAACCTAATTGAAAACGGTGTGAGTGCCGATGAAATAGCAGTGTTGTATCGAGCCAACTTTCAGTCGCGAGCTCTCGAGGAGGCATTTCTAGCATTCAATGTTCCATACCAAATGCTCGGCACAAAATTTTTTGAGAGAAAAGAAATCAAAGATGTTTTGTCTTTTGTGAGAGCATCACTCAACTACGATGCCCTCGGCGACTTTGCGCGGATTATAAATATTCCTCCGAGAGGTATTGGTAAAACATCTGTACAGAAAATCGTAGCTGGAGCAGAAAATGATTTGCCCGCTAGTATGAAAATAAAATTGCAGAATTTCAGAGAAACACTTTTGGATTTTAGAAATGTTTTAGAAAAAGAGAAACCATCTGACGCTATCCGATACATCATAGAAAAATCAGGAATAGAAAAAATGTATTCGACTGGTACAGAGGAGGACACCGAGAGACTTGAAAACATTATGGAGCTCGTATCACTCGCAAAAGAATATGATGAATATGAAAGTGGGAATTCCGAACAAATCGGAACAGAGAGAATTGAAAAGTTTTTGACAGATTCATCTCTTGCTGGCGACCAAGATTCTCTTGATGGACAAAAAACCGGTGTGCGACTTATGACTGTCCACGCATCAAAAGGACTCGAGTTTCCGTACGTATTTATTTCCGGACTCGAATCCGACCTTTTCCCACACAAAGGTTTTGGCGACAAGAAGACAAAGGAGGATCGAGAAGAGGAGCGACGACTTTTTTATGTCGCGATTACACGCGCTGGCAAAAAATTATTCTTGACGCACGCTCAAACACGCACGATTTTCGGCAACACTGAAATAAATTCTCCGTCAGAATTTCTCGATGACATACCAGAAAAGTACACACAAAAAGAAAGTTATGCCGGACAAACAACACGGGCTCCACTTTTTAGTATTGATTTTTAAGCTCTTTAATTCTAGAATCAGAAAACCCTATGTTACACAAAAAATCACTTGGACAAAATTTTCTCACATCTCACAAAATAATTGATGATATTGTTTTGGCGAGTGGTGCTAAAGCAGACGATAACATACTCGAAATCGGCCCAGGTGAGGGGATTTTGACAGGCGCACTCCTTGCAACTGGTAGCAATGTTGTGTCGGTTGAAAAAGATGATCGACTCATTCCAATACTCTCAGAAAAATTTGAAAAAGAAATTTCGTCCGGACAGTTTACTCTCATTCACAAAGATATTTTGGAAATCAGTTCGGAAGAAATTTTTACCGGCAAAAAATATAACATTGTTGCAAACATTCCATATTACATTACAGGACAAATCATTCGCCAATTTTTGGAGTCAAAAAATCAACCAAATTCAATGACTCTCCTCCTACAAAAAGAAGTTGCCGAAAGAATCGTTGCAAGAGACAATAAAGAAAGTTTACTTTCGCTCTCTGTCAAAGTGTATGGCACACCAACATACGTACGCATGGTGGGCAGGGGAGCATTTTCTCCACAACCAAATGTTGACTCAGCTGTTTTGCATATCAGTAATATTTCAAAATCAAAACTGAATGGTGCCGACGAAAAAAAGTTTTTTGAAATCATTCACGCAGGATTTGCACACAAACGCAAACAGCTTTTACCAAATCTTACTTCTTTGTTCGAAAAACAAAAACTCATTTCAGTTTTTGAAAAAATAAATCTCGACCAAAAAAGCAGATCGGAGGATCTGCCTTTGGAAACTTGGGTATTACTGACAAAACTTTTGACTGAATAATTCTAGAGAATTATTTTGGACAACTCAATACTGTTTTGTTCATATATGCTCGTGTGCTTGGACCAACAAATCCAGTACCTTTATCGAGTCCGGACGGTGTTAGTATTTGATCTGCATACTTTTCTTGATATGCAACGACTGCGTCAAACATTGTTGTATTAAATGCACTTTGCTCAGAAGTTAACTCGCCGTCACTCACCAAAACTTTTGAGAGCAGAGTTACAGCATCACCACTGTCACCCTGTCGCAAGTTTGATGTGAGTTGTGGACACGATCCGGCAACAGTAGATGAATCTTGTGCCGGAGCACCAGAGGAATCCAATCCTGATGTTCGTCTGAATTGATCCAAATATGAATTGATCACATCATTTGTTGAATTAATGATTCTTTGTTGCATTCTATCTGCCTGAGGGATCGACCCAGATGAATGATTTACAGCCGATGAAGGATCTGTAGTTCCAGTCGTTCCAGATCCATTTACAGTGACAGTAATATTTTTTATAACCTGAGTGGCATTATTTTTATAAATTCTGTAATAAATAGTATATGTGACTCCTGCTTGGCACTGTTTTGCTGTTTGAATATTGTAACCAGACGCAGTAAACGCAACCCATGGTTTTGTGTTTCCTATATCCGACGTTGAATACCCTCCGAGACATGTGTCCGCTTTGTTCGCAGAATAATATGAATCGTATCCATTTCCATCTATTGATGTCCATTTAAAACTCAACGCATCACCAACATTTACAACCACACTTTGTTTATCATTTACCGAGAGAGAATCAGTCAAAACAACTGGCGGAATCACCGGAGGTACCTGCCCAGGATTTGTTGGTGGAGTTTGTCCTCCATTTTGATTTGTACCAGAAACCTTGACCACAACTGTTTTTATAACCTGAACACCTGTTGAATGGTTTATTCTAAATGTAACCGTGTATGTAACCCCAGCTTGACACTCACCAATAATGAAAGATCTCGCACCAGCAGGAACATTTGCAACCCATGGTTTTGTAACACCAGCAGTAGAAATTCCGCCAGCACAAGAGTCAGCGACATCTGCTGTATAGTATGAATCAACAGAAAAATTTGAGGCAGTTGCATTTGGATCTGTAGCATTCCATGTATAACTCACAAGATCACCTGGCTTGACTGTTATAGACTGAGATCCATTTACCTTGAGAGAATCGTCGAAGTTTCCTCCAAAATTTCCACCTGAACCTAAAGTTGAATTTGTTTTTGTACCAAATTCAGTATATGAAGCCATAAAAGAAGCAAAAAGATGACCGTATTCCGTATTTCCAGCGACATTCCCCGGTAAATTTGCATTAAATCTGTATTGATTTTGTGTATTCAAGTCAGCAACAGAAACTGCCGTAATTCCATAATTTGCTGGAACATAGAAAGGATCTGTGCTCACACTATATGCTGGATTATTGAGAGTAACCGTCCAGCTGTTATTGCTATTGTGCGTTAGAGTATATGTATAGTTTGTTACCGCTCCCACATTTGACCCTAAAAACAAGAGAGAAAATGAGAGAATCGTAAATAAATATTTTTTCATACGTTTTAATTATGATTAATGTGCATATATTATATCATACAAAAAATATGTGTGATATAATTTATTTTGTATGAATCTCCCTAGTAAAAAAATTATCGTTCTTATGATCATTTGTTTCGGTATTGTTGGGTCTGTATGGATATTCCAGAGACAAAATCCAGATACTCAAAAAAAAGTGACTTCCGTCAAAGTAGAGAACCAAAAAATTGCACTTGGTACAACAAGCGACCCACGAGGAAAATGGCTCAATATTGACGACATAAGCACCACGAAGCAACTTTCTTCAAAAAGTGCTTATACATACCCGGACGAGGGAACTTACACAGACCAAATATCAAAAGATTTTTTCTCCCAATACCTTTTGCTCGCAAACCAAAATAACGGCCAAATTAGTCAAGATCAGGCCGATCAAATAGCCCAAAACACACTTTCTTCGCAAGATTACACAAAAGCTGTAGGGGTTCAATATACAATAAATGATATTCATGTTGGCCCAACAACAAACAAAGATTTGGCAAAAAAATACGTTGAATCTATGAATTCAATTTTCAAAAAAAGGGATCCTGGGATAAAGGATAGTGAATTGACTATTGTAAATAGAGCCATAACATCCGGAAAGGAAAGTGACCTGCAAAAACTTGACCCAATAATAGACGCTGACAAAAAAATTATAAGTGATTTACTGGAATTAACCATTCCATCTGATGCCGTGACTGTTCATTTGCAACTAATAAATTCAGCAAGTAATGTTTTATCAAATACCGAGGCAATGAGACAATCTTTTTCTGATCCAATTCGTAGTTTTGTTGGAATGAGCCAATACAAACAACATTCACTTGATTTCTATAAAGCACTTCAGAGTGTAAGTGATTATCTATCTTCACAAAAATGATACTTTTCAACATAAACACATATATGGAAAGAAAATTTTGTTGTATAATTAATATATAATAGAAAATTGATGAATTTTATAAACAATACATCAAAAAAAATAATCCTGACTGTTTTGTGTTGTTTTTTGATACTTTTCACTTTTCCAATAAAGAGTCATGCTCTTCTTGGAGCAGGAGATGTGTCATTTGATCCACCTCAAGAGGTTGAGGGAGGATTAACAACTATTACGACAGGTGTAGATGCTGGAATAAACACAGTAAATACAGGCCTTTCTTTTGCCCAATATGCAAAATCATTCGTCCTCGATACTCTCGCAAACGCCGTTGCAAAACAAATTATTCGCAAACTTACCGCACAAACAGTCAACTGGATAAACAGTGGTTTCAAAGGTAACCCTGCATATGTAACAAATCCAGAAAGTTTTTTTCTCAATGTTGGAGATAATGTTGCAGCAAAATTTCTCTCAGGAAACGGAACGTTGAGTTCACTTTGTAGTCCATTCCAGGCCCAGATTCGTCTCGCTCTTGTCAAGAATTATCTACAAGAAACTGATACTAGGGGTTATTCCTGTACACTTGGCAAAATAGAACAAAATTTTGATAATTTTACAAACAACTTTGACAATGGTGGATGGGAGTCATGGTTTCAGGTAACTCAAAACAATCAAAACAACCCGTATGGTGCATATTTAGAGGCAAAAAACTCACTTTCAGCCCAAATCGGTACACAAAACAAAAAATACAGCGAACAAATTACCCAAGGTCGCGGATTTCTCTCGTGGGAAACCTGTGATAATTCGGATGAAGATAGTGGTGGACAAACAACAACGGGATCAAAAAGGACAGTGTGTCTCAAGGGTGTCGTTGGTACTGGAATAAACGGTGTAGAAATAAGTTATCCTGCACCAGACTATGGCCCAGTCGGTCCATCATGTACTCAAAGTGATATTCAAGTATACACTGGAAGCAAGTGGGTGAGTCAGGGATCACTCAGCACAGGAAACAGTCGTGTTGACACTTCATCAAACAACAGCGTCTTGGCAGACTGCCCAAATGGTAAAACACAAGTCAATACTCCAGGAAGTGTTATTGAATCCCAACTTGAAAACACGTTTGGTAGTAGTATCAGACAACTCGAGCTGACCCAATCAATAAACCAAGTTGTCAGTGCCCTTATGACACAACTTGTACAGCAGGTTGTAGGAGGAATAGGCAAGGGGGTACGAGGACTCACACAGAGCAGTCCGTCTCAACCATCATCTCTTATCCAGCAAATGACAGCAGGGTCAGTACAATCAAAAGCCGAGGATCAGAATGTTCTCAATACTGTAACAACAGTAAAACAAGAAACGATGCCTACTGCTCCCTCGACACAACTTGATATCCCATCAAAAGCAGAGATGAAGGATACAATGCAGAAAGAACGAGATTCAACAACACTTCCGCCACCAACAAATGGATCAATACCTGTAATTCCAGTTAATTAGTTTATGCGTATTAAATGAAAAAAGTTTTTGCATACATAGGAATAGCTGTCATACTCCTCGCATTTTTTGTGCCAGTTCTTTCTTATTCTCAAGTTATACCAATAAATACTTCTGCCACCCCTCAGGCTCAACAAGCAAGAAGTGATCAACAAAAAAGTTCAAATAGTAGTACTGGCTTTGTAGCAGATATCCTTCTTACCGTTCTCGGCTGGATTGGCTATCTGCTTATGTCATTTATGGCGTGGGTACTTGGTCTTCTGGGTATTCTGCTCAACTACGTACTCAATTATACCGTTGTCAAAATGGCAGAAAACCTATCTCTTTTGCCGGGTATAAACGTTGCATGGAAAGTTATTCGCGACATTATGAATATTGCCTTCATATTTATTCTCGTCTACGAATCAATCAAACGAATTATTGGCGTAGAGCACAAAGATGCAAAAAAATTTATTGTTGGCATTGTGATGGCATCTCTCCTTATAAATTTTAGTCTTTTCTTTACAAAAGTTTTAATTGACGCATCAAATGTTGTCACTGTTGGCGTATACAACTCTATCATCGGTCCTGAAGCACTCCAAAACAATAAAGGACTGGCAAATGCATTCCAAGGAGCAATGGGCTTGCAAGGTTTGTATGCGACCGACAAAGCAAAATTTGCAGCCCAATTTGGAGGAAGTGATTTCAATGTATTTATGATTGGAACACTGGCCGCGATACTTTTCCTTGTTACATCCGTGGTGTTCTTTGCTGTCAGTGTTATGTTTATCATTCGATATTTCGTACTTGTGTTTCTTCTCGCACTCTCTCCGATAGGGTATATGGGCATTGCGCTTGATTTTATGAAAAAGTACCAAGGTGACTGGTGGGATGCCCTCATGGGTCAGCTCACATTTGCACCACTGTATATGCTCATGACGTGGGTCGTCCTCACTCTTATGTCTGGACTAACTTCATCAATGAGTATCACTCCTGCCGCTTGGAGTAGCATTACAAACAGTGCAGACTTAGCAGCGTCGGCCAGCGCCACAGCAAATCCTTCATCTTCACCAATTGGAATCCTCGTCAATTTCGCAATGGTTATCGGATTTATCATATTGTCTCTCAGTGTCGCAAAGACTCAGTCCACAAAAGGAAATAAACTCATTGGTCAAGCGACCAACTGGGCAACAGCTGCCGCTGGTGGAGCACTACTTGGTGGTGCAGCATTCGCTGGTAGACAAACTGCTGGTAGACTAGCATTAAGAGGCACCAGTGTTGATGAATTGGAAGCAAAAGCAGCGGCTGGTGATAAGGTAGCGGCAACCCGTCTTTCTCTTGCAAAAAGCACGTTTGATGTAAGAAAAACTGGTGTTATGGAAACAGCATCAAAAGTTACCGGTGTAAATCTTGGAAAGGGACTTCCATTTAATGAAAAGGCTGGGGAAGGAGGACGAGCCGCTGCTGCTGAAACAAAGAAGAAGGAGACTAATGCAAACCTCGACAAAGTTGTTGACTCGTATGTCAAGAAGCGAGATTTTGTTGGACTATCAGAAGCAATCAAAAAGAATGGCGATTTGAAAGAACAACAATATATGTACAAGAAGTTATCTGAAAGAGACAGAATTTCTGTTGACAAGGCTTTGGGTGATCCAGCTTTGACAGAAAAACTAAGAGAGAAACTTCCTATTGATGAACAAATCAAAATGCATTCCAATGCAAAAGATTGGGCCGGACTACTCAAACTCTACAAATCAAAGAAGACTGATAGTGAAAAAGATTATATATACGAAAAACTTTCTCCTCGAGATAGAGTTGAATTTGAAAAGGCACTTACTGATGATGGTCTGACCGCCGATGTAACAGCGCGAAGAGATGCACTTTCTGTAGAGGAACAAGAAAAGACAGAAGAAGCAAAGAAAAAAGCAAAGAAAGAACAGGCTCAAAAAGATAGACAAGATGACATTGATAATATTGTAAATGGTAGACCAGTAACAATTGCTGGTGCAACACTGGATACACTTATTGGTCCAGTTGGAGGAAATGGTCCAAAACTTCCAGTCAAGGAAACCAGGGAATTGTCAGCAGAGGCAAGAAAGAATCCCGATGTTGTCAGAAGACTTTCTGTACCACATTTGAGGGATTTGAAAGCTAATGGAAGTCTTGAGCAAGATGAAATTGATGCAATTTTAAGTACCATTACTGATCCTACCCCATACGCAAGCCAAGCAAGTCATTTGAGTTATATAAATCAAGCCACAGAAAAAACATTTTGGAATCCATAACATATGAATCCTAACAAAAAACAATTTAGGGATATTTATAATAAATTACCGCAAAAATTACGGGAAGTTTTAGCGTCAGAGGAGTACATTTCTGAAATAAAAAATATTGGAAAAAACCATAATCTATCTGATATCCAAAATGATTCATTGTGCTTGTATACAACAAATATACTTATGGGTATTGAGAAGGAAGAAAATCTCAGAGAAAAAATTGAGAAAGATTTTGGCTTAACAAATGATGTTGCAAAAAAAATAGACTTGGATATCAAGAGTAAGGTTATAAATAACACAGATAATTTGTTCAAGTTAATGCTTGTTAATACCAAATCAATCGAACAAAAAAATGATAGGGATTTTGACATCAATGAATATGTTGAATCTATAAAAGAAAGTTTTTCTGAAAATTCTAATGTTTTTGAAAGATTAAAAAAATTATTAAATGATAATTCTGTAGACTCTGCCCGAACCAAAGAATTAATGGAACGTCTGACAGAAAGTGAAAAAAATCTCATAAATGATAAAAAATGGGAAGAAAAAACAAAAGAAATTGCTCTCAAATATTCACTGAACGAAACCCAGACGAGTATATTAATAAACAAAATCTTGTCTCTCTTTGTGAATCTAGAAACACAAGATAAGTTTTTAGAATCTATGATATTAGAATTGGCTATTTCTAGAGTTCTCGCAACCCAAATAATGGAGGACTTAGGAAAAAGAGTATTCAATCTACCTGTAAAAGGAATCTATGAAAAAACAAAAGCTCCTCTAAGTCAGGTTTTGGAGAAAAAACCTCTTGAAAGCACTCCTGCCACTGAAACGTCTGATAGTATAGAAATCAGGCCGAAGATTGTTCCTATGGTAGAAAAAGGTGAAGTTGCTCATAACAATACAATAATAGAAGAGAAAGATTTGGCGAACCTGATTCCAATCAAAGAAATTGCACCAGAACCTATTCAGGCACCGGTTCCAGTTCCAAAATTTACCGCAGTACCTCTCGAAGAGGAGAGTGATGACACAAAAACTTCTCTTACAAAAACAATAGAACAGGCTACACCACAAAAACTTGATTTCAAAAAAGATATTGAAGATAAGTTTCTTCAGATGAAGTACAGACCAATGGCAGAAAATTCTTCTTCAAACACAGAAACGACAGTTGTAGAAAAACCAACAGAGAATCCGTTGCAACCTATTTCTGCAACACCTACTCCTATTCTACCAATCAAACCGAAGGAGAAAAAAGTGGAGTCACCAAAACCTGTCGAACCTCCACCAAAACAATATTCTGTTGATCCGTACCGAGAACCAATTGAATAAACTATGCGATATCAAGTTCCACAATTTATAGACATAGAGGATAAAATCATTGGTCCTCTAACTCTCAAACAGTTTGTCTACCTCGCCGGTGGAGCTGGGATAGTTTTTCTTGTGTATCATTTTTTGCCAATATTTCTCGCAATACCACTCATTGCCGGAGTGATCGGACTCTCCCTTGGACTTGCATTCTACAAGGTAAACAACAAACCGTTTATCGATTTTCTTGAATCCGCTTTTATGTTCTACACCAGAGGCAATCTATATATTTGGAAAAAGGAGGAAAGAAAAATAGAACCGAAAAAAGTTGAAGAAGTTGAATCAAATCAAGTGTTTGTACCAAAATTATCAGAAAGTAGACTCAAAGATCTTGCATGGAGTTTGGATATAAACGAAAACCTCAATCCGTTGACAGGTGAAGATGGTAAAAATACGAAATAAATTATTTTAAATTGATTTTGTTTGATATAATACACATATGGCAGTAAACGCAAAAGCGACACAAGAATTCGTTCCCATTCAAGACGTGCGTGACGGCATTGTTATTTTGAAGGACGGCACAATGCGCGCTATTGTTCTCGCATCATCACTCAACTTTTCTCTCAAATCAGACGATGAGCGAAATGCAATCGTCTCGCAGTTTCAGGATTTTCTCAACTCACTCGATTTTACGGTGCAAATCGCCATCCAGTCGAGACGTTTGGACATCCGGCCATACCTTGCTCTCCTCGAAAACCAATACAAAGAGCAGGTAAATGATCTTATGAAAATTCAGACTCGAGAATACATTGAATTCATCAAAAAGTTTACCGAGTCAACAAACATAATGACAAAAAGTTTCTTCATTGTTGTTGCATATGATCCTGCAATAATCAGTATGAAAGGAGGAATAGGGGGAGGACTATTTGGTAAAAAAAGTAGTGATGAGGCACAAAAAGAAAAACAAGCTGGCTTTGAGGAAAACAGAACTCAGCTCGAGCAACGTGTATCAGTTGTAGAGCAGGGTCTGGTCAGGTGTGGCATCAGAGTTATCCGACTGGGCACAGAAGAGGTGATAGAGCTTTTCTACAAGATTTTCAATCCGGGAGACACCGAAAAGCCGATTAAAATGAATTAATTTTGAAACATATGGGAATTTTCGATTTTTTACAACCAAAAAAAGAGGAACAATCAATCTCAACTATCCTGCCACAGGAGATTTATGATGCTGGAACATTGGAACTCAAGGATATTATTGCTCCAAGCGCGCTCAAAGTCTCTCCAAAAGAAATAAATCTCGGCGAGAAGGTTCTCCGAAGTTTCTTTGTTATTTCATATCCTCGATATTTGTCCGAAAGCTGGTTTGCACCGATTATAAACCTCGACAAAGTTTTTGATGTCTCTATTTTCATTCAACCAATTGAAACATCACAAGTTTTGCGCACATTTCAAAAGAAAGTGGCCGAGGTACAAAGTCAAATCAACACCCGCGAAGCAAAAGGTCTCGTGCGAAATCCAATGCTCGATACAGCGTACGAGGATTTGGAAAACTTGCGTGATCAGCTCCAACAGGCACAGGAAAAATTGTTTGATGTTGGTTTGTATATGACTATTTATGGAGACTCAGATGCAGAGCTTGATAAAATAGAGTCAGAAATAAAATCAATCCTTGAGGCAAAAATGGTGTATGTTAAACCAACACTTTTCCAGCAGGAGCAGGCGTTCAAAACAACATTGCCAATAGGCACAGATGATTTGAAAGTGTACAGCAAACTCAACTCATCTCCACTTTCTAGTCTGTTTCCGTTTGTTTCTTTTGACCTGACGTCCGACAAAGGTATTTTGTATGGTATCAACCGCCACAACTCATCACTTGTGCTCTTTGACAGATTTTCTTTGGAAAACTACAACTCAATCACATTTGCAAAATCTGGTGCTGGAAAATCATACAACACCAAACTGGAAATCCTCCGAACCCTTATGTTTGATACAGATGTTATTGTTATCGACCCTGAGAGGGAGTATGAATATATGTCGGAAACTGTGGGTGGTAGATATTTTAACATCTCCCTCAACTCCGAGCACCATATCAACCCATTCGAACTCACAACCCCAGGAGAAGGCGAGTCATTTGCAAATATTCTCCGCTCAAACGTCATAAACCTTGTCGGACTCTTTCGTATTATGATGGGGGGTCTTACACCAGAGGAAGATGCCATTATTGACCGCGCTATTACAGAAACATACGCCCTCAAAGACATCACACCAGACTCAAACTTTGAAAATATAGAACCGCCACTTATGTCCGACTTCGAGCTTGTGCTCTCTGGTATGGAAGGTGGAGAATCACTCGCACAGAGACTGACAAAATACACAAAAGGCACATGGGCAGGCTTCATCAACAGACCATCAAACATTGATATAAACAAAAAGTTTATCGTCTTTTCACTCCGAGATATGGAAGATGAACTCAAGCCGATCGCGATGTATATTGTCACACACTACATCTGGAATATGATCAGACGCAAACTCAAAAAACGACTTCTTGTGATTGACGAGGCGTGGTGGATGATGAAATCCGATGACACCGCATCATTCTTGCTTTCTCTCGCAAAGAGAGGGCGAAAATATTTCCTTGGACTTGCTACTATCACACAAGACGTGGATGACTTTTTGAAATCTCCATACGGAACGCCAATTATCACAAACTCGTCCATTCAGATGCTTTTGAAACAGTCTCCAACATCCATTGACCGTCTCCAGCAAGTATTTAGTCTCACTGATGAGGAAAAGTATTTGCTTCTCGAATCTGGAGTTGGGGAGGGAATATTCTTTGCCGGTCTCAAACATGTCGCGATCAAAATTATTGCATCATATACAGAGGATCAAATTATTACATCTGATCCATCTCAAATACTCTCTATACAAAAAGCAAAAGCTGAATTAGAGCATAGTTCGTAATTATATTTATTGTATGGAAGAAAAAGAAGAGAAAAAAGACGAAATCAGTTTCGTACAAACTGTTTTTATGGTCACTGTGGCCATTATTTTTGACGTTGTCCAGGCACTCATCGAACTTATTCCTATTTTGGGACAAATAATCAGTATCTTTATAGATATTGCTGCTTTTTTCACGTTTTATTTGTGGTTCAAAATGAACGGAATGAATTTTTCTGATCCAAAAAAAGCCGGGATAATGGGTGGAGGGTTTTTAATTGAGCTTATTCCTATACTCAACGCTCTGCCAGCTTGGACATTAGCTGTTGTATTACTTATCGGAACAACAAAAGCAAAAGAGTTGGTGGCTCAAAATATCCCCGGTGGTGCAGGTGGAGCTTTGGGTGCAGTTGCAGGTAAAGCCCTCGGTGGAGATACACAGGAGCCAGCAACAAGAAGACAGACTGGAAATGTACGCCAAACGCCACCACTCCAGACAAAAAACTATCAAAATGTTGCGAATAAGTACGATGGGCAAACTGATAAAAACCCTCGTGTTGGAAATTTCCCCCAAAATACCGAGTTTATATCTGGCCAACTAAGAAAAACTGAAACGGAAACCGGTGATAATCTCGAGAAAGTCGCCTGAGACATTGTGTATAAATTTATCTGCACAGTTTAGTTGTGTGGTACAATAAATGTAATGAAAATCCGATATATATATTTTTTCATACTCTTTGTACTTGTGTTTTTTGGAGTTACAACTCAAACACATGCTCAATTTAGCGCTCTTGCACCAAACTCAATCAATGTAGATATTTCTCCAGAAAATCCAAAACCAAGTAGTATTGTGACAGTCACACTGAGCAGTTATGATACTGATTTAAACTCGTCTAACATTACATGGAAAATAAATGGATTAACAAAAGTATCAAGTAGGGGATTAAAGACATATTCATTTGCGCTTGGTGATTCTGGCACAGTAACAAACCTTGATGTGATCATAGAAACAAGCGGGGGAGATGTTGTAGAAAAATCATACACTCTCAAACCTTCAAGTGTTGATTTGTTGTGGGAAGCGCAGGGCTACACTCCACAATTTTATAGAGGAAAAACTCTTTTTAGCCATCAAGATATAATAAAATTTATTGCTCTGCCTCATATTACAGGATCAAATGGACAAGAAATACCTGCAAGTAACCTCATCTACACATGGAAAAAGAATGGCACTATACTGGGTGATTATTCTGGATATGGAATGAATACATACACAATGCTCGGGTCAATTATTTCACGGTCATTAAATTTGAGTGTGACTGTATCATCACCGGATTCTGAAAGTGTTGGTTCTGCAACAGTTACCGTTACTCCCATTGAGCCATCGATTGTTTTCTATGAAAAAAATCCGTTATATGGAATACAATTTCAGAAAGCCTTTACTGATACAGTAAAACTCACAAACACCAAAGAAATATCTCTTTTTGCTGTACCATATTTCTTTGGTGTTTCTGATGCAAATAACCCAAACCTTTCCTATAAATGGTCTATTAACAGAGTAACAATTGATAATACAAACACAACCACACAAACCTTTAGGCAAGTCGATGGAACAAACGGCTCATCATATATTTCTCTTTCAATAGACAATGCAGATAAGATTCTTCAATCAGCATCAAATGGATTTAATATGCAATTTGGAACAAATTAAAATTATGACTTCACAAAAATTTAAATTAATAGCACGAATAGGAATGGTAATGTATGGACTGTTTTGTATTGTTAATATTTCTTTTGCAGCACTTGATACATACGTAACACTTGCCCCACTTCCATACACAACAAAATGTGGTGGTAATACAGGAACAAAATGCGAGACCGATCTCTCAACATACCTTCCTGGCGTTTTCAAATTTTCTATTGGAATTGCTGCTGCACTTGCTTTTATTATGATTACATTTGGGGGTATTGAATATATGACCTCTGACGCTATTTCAGGTAAATCAGATGGACGAAAAAGGATAGAGGAGGCTTTGTGGGGACTTTTGTTTGTTATTGGTGCATGGGCAATCCTCAACACAATCAACCCTCAAATACTCGACTTTAACCTAACTGTGCCACGGCCAAATTTAACCTATGCCAATATGCCAACTGTTGCTGTAATCAGTGGAAGTGATTTGGCAGATGATGCGACAAATCGAAACGCTCTCGAAGCAGCTGGTGTAAAAACATATGCAGGGGCTTGTACAGGAAACAACACTACAGGATGTGTCAATTTGAATGGTCTTCAAAAAGTGACTATTGATGGAGTTGAATCTTTACAACAACTCTGTAAAGCAACCCAACAACAATCGACAAACTGTGTAGTTATCAAAGGTGGAACTGAAGGTGGTCATGCGACAAATTCTGCCCATGCAACAGGCAACGCTCTTGATTTGGAGGCAAATACTGCAGTAAATAATACAATCACAAATGGATGGTCAAACAATTCAAATATATGTCAAACATCATCAGGAGGAGCATGTAGTGGTGCGGCCGCTGGAAATAAATATACAATTGGAAACGCGGTGTATGTGTGGGAGCCAAAAGATTGTTGTGGGACGGCAACAGCACCAGCCTCTACAGGGGATCATTGGCATGTTACATATAAATAATCTATGTCAAAAAAACTTTTTATTATTATAGGAATAGTACTCGCAATAATTCTGATTATTCTGGTTGGTTATTACTTTACAACAAAACCAGGAGTAAATACTGACACAAACACGTCTGTATTCAAAAATTTCTTTCCTTTTGGTGGAAATGACACAAACACAAGCACAACCACAGAAACAGGAGTAACTCTTCCAGAAAAAAATACTCAGCAACAAAATTTTGTTCAAAAACTGCGAAAAATTTGGTCTGACCCGGTAGCAGGTGCGGGTATTGTTGATACAAAACAGGGTAGTGTGGTGCGACATATAGAAAAATCAACCGGACACATCTACGAAACAGAGCTTTTCTCTCCAGTCCAAAATCGTATTTCAAATACCACAATTCCTCTTGTATATGATGCTGTGTGGGGAAATACAAACAACTCTCTTATTGCGAGATACTTGAGAGATGATGATCAAACAATAGACACATATACTCTGACACTGAATCAAAAAGGTGTTGCCTCTACAACACTACCAAAAGATGCGACGTCAACCGCTGACAACCTTATTTCAGGTGTCCAATTGCCAGCACATATCACAGATTATTCTGTTTTTGACACAAATGTATTTTATTTGATACAAGGATCATCTGGAACATCTGGAATTGTCTCAAATTTTTCCGGAACAAAGAAAAAACAAGTATGGAGTTCTCCTCTTACTGAGCTTCTATCACAATTTGTAAACACAAATACTGTAGCCCTCACAACAAAACCCTATCCAAATGTTTCAGGATATTTGTATTTTATAAACACAACAAACGGAACATCAAAAAAAATAATAGGGGATATTAGTGGTCTTTCTACATTGGTCAGCCCAGATGCGACAAAAGTTTTGTTTTCTTCTCAAACAGACTCACTCACAATGTCTGTCTATAGTATAAGTGGCAAATCATCAACCCAAATCACACCAGCAACATTTCCAGAGAAGTGTGTATGGAGTACGAAAGATAAAAACATCTTGTATTGTGCTGTTCCTCGAGAAAGTTTGAATGGAAACAGTATGACGCTGTGGTATATGGGTTACTCTCAGTTTACAGATGATGTTTGGAAATATGATCTCAAAAACAATACTTCTTCTCTTATAGGAAATTTGTACAGCGAATCAAATGAACAAATAGACGTTATAAAACCATTACTCAGTACGAACGAACAATACCTTGTGTTTATAAATAAAATAGATGGAAGTTTGTGGTCACTCGACCTCTCCAAATAGTTTTTTGAAATTATACCACCGAGACAGCTTGATGGTATTTTTTCTTTATATAAATTTCCTGTGCAACAGCAAATAGGTTACTGGTAATCCAGTAGAGTGAAAGCGCACTTGAAATGCTGTATGAAATAAATATCACCAACACAGGGAAGAAATATTTCATTTGCATTGTCATAGCCCGCGCAATTTCATTTTGAGTTCCTGTTCCTGTATTCTGTGGCTGATTTTTACTTGCATAGCTTATTTGGAAATATGATGTAATACCTGCAATTATTGCAAGAATAATGTTTTTGTCAGCTATATTTATAATGTTTAAAAACATCATATTTATAGCCACTGGAGCCATAATGAATGGGTAGAGAATTGCTGTATTTATTTTTGGAAGGCCAGATTTGAGAAAAACTTGATATAGTCCAATAATAATTGGTAATTGAATAATGAGTATTAAAAATCCAGAAAAAGGATTTATGTTTTTTTCTTTATACAATTCAATTGTTTTTCGTGATTGTTCTTCTTTGTTATCTTTATATTTTTCTTTGATGTTATTGAGATCTTTTTCAATACTTTTCATTTCAATTTGAGCTTTGCTTGCTTTGATTGAGAGAGGAAGTAAAATTATTTTTACAATTATTGTAAAAATAATAATAATCACCCCTGCATCAAAAAAGGGAAGTGAGCCCATAAGAAATACGAGTCCATTATAAAAAGGTTTAAAAATTAAAATTTGAAAGAGTGAACCCATAAAAATTAGATTAGGTGTGATTTTTTTAGTAATAATATAATTTCTGATTCCAGATCTACAAAAGAAACTGGTAGTGATCCTTTTTTATATACAAAAAAGAGATTATAGCCTGTTGTTATGTCTTCTAGATACTTAGAGATTATAGCATATCCGCGACGACGATATAGATTTCTGGTGACTGCTTTTTGTGCAACCTTTTTTGAAATAGAAAAAGAAAACCGCGAAGGATTTTCTTTCTCTGTTTGGAGAATATAGACTAGAAAGTGTTCTGTATTAAAACGTGCACCTTTACTCAAAATCTCTGAGAAAAATTTCCTCTGAATTCTTCTCTGTTTTGGTAACATAGGTTATTTTTTAACAGTTGTGATAGCTTTGCGACCTTTTCGTCGTCGTCTCAAAAGAGTATTTCGGCCTGTTTTTGTTTTACTTCGTACCAAAAAACCATGTGCCTTTGCTCGTTTTCTTTTTTTAGGATTGTATGTGAATGACATTGTTTTATTTTTTTGAATTTTACAGCCTTACCTTTTTGGAAACGGATATTTTCTTGCTAGAAAATTCCTCGTGTTCGCGCCGTCGCGCTCGCAATGTTCCAAAAAGGTCAAGTCTGTCAAATTCAAAAACAGTTAAATTATTAACAAGTTATACACATATTATTAACATATTCACAGCTTTTTAACAAGTACTAACTTTTTTTATTCCATATATAATAAGTGAACAATTAACACATATATGATGGATAACAAAAAACTTTGGGATAGTGTTCTGGTAGAAATGGAACTTAGTCTCTCTAAGCCGAACTTTAACACGTGGTTTAAGAACACATTTGTCCTAAAACAGGAGGATGGTGCGATCTATTTGAGTGTTCCAAATACTTTTGTTCAAGATTGGCTATCAAACAAGTTCCACAATCTTATCCTCAAAACCCTACGCGGTCTCTCTCCGAGCATCCAATCTCTCCATTACATCATTTCCAAGGAAGATGCCCAACTCAAACAGGTTATTGAGAAGGCTCCCCAAATCAACAAAGAGCTTCCTATTCAGGATTTCTATATAAACAAGGATGATAATTTGAATCCACGCTATACATTTGAGTCTTTTATTGTTGGTCCTTTCAATGAATTTGCTCACGCAGCAGCACAAGCTGTTATAAAAAAGCCAGGTATCGTCTATAACCCACTTTTCATCTATGGAGGCACAGGCCACGGCAAAACACACCTCATACAGGCAATAGGGAATCATATCAAAAACAGTGCTGGTAGAAAGGTGTTTTATACAACCTCAGAAAAATTTGGTCAGGAGTATGTAAACGCCCTCCAAATGAATAAACCGAACTTTTTCAAGGAAAAATATAGAAAATATGATGTTCTTATAATGGATGATATTCAATTTTTCTCTGGAAAAATGAAAATTCAGGAGGAAATCTTTCATTTATTCAATCATTTATACGAAAACAACAAACAAATCATCTTTTCTTCAGATAAACACCCTGGTCTTATCCAAGATCTTGAGGAAAGACTCAAATCTCGCTTTAGTGCAGGTATGATTGTTGATATTCCAACACCAGATAATGAATCTCGAGCTGCCATAATACGAAACAAAACAGCTAGTAACCCTTTTCCTCTCTCAAAAGAGGTGGTGGATTATCTTGCATACTCTATTACAGGCAACATTCGAGAACTTGAAGGAATCATAAACTCAATAAATTGCCAATCTGAACTCAAAAATAAAGAATTGACTCTTATAGAAGTTAAAAATTTTGTAAAAAACAATGCAAAACCAAAAAAACTTATCTCTACCAAAGAAGTAGTCAAAACTGTTGCTGATTTTTATAATATTGAGGAAAGACTTATTTATGATAAAACTCGTAAAAAAGAAATTATAAAACCAAGACAAATAATAATGTACATCTTGCGAGAAGATTTTAATATTTCATACCCAGCGATAGGGGAAAAACTTGGTGGACGTGATCATACTACCGTGATGCATTCGTGTGAAAAAATTAAAAATGATATTAAAGGAGATGAAATTCTTACAAAAGAGATCACTCAACTACGTTCTATACTTGTGTAAAAATCTGTGTATAGTGTGTAGATAACATATGTACAGTGTGTGAATAAAGATAGGTATAAGAAAAAATAAAAATAGTTATTCAAAAATAGTACACAAAAATAACACATTTATCCACATATAAAATATCCAAATTATGGCTAATATACTAAACAAAACAGCTTATCCACTATATACACACCCCTAATAGTAATAATG
>JBAXLH010000003.1:0-81199 GCA_037134875.1 bacterium | reverse complement strand
TTTCGGAGAGAACCAGCTATTACCAGGCTCGATTAGCTTTTCACTTCTTACCACAAGTCATCCGAATGTATTGCACGGCAAAACGGTTCGGGCCTTCCCTCATCTTTCGACAAGGTTCACCCTGCTCATGGCAAGCTCGCTCTGGCTTCGGGTCTAATACGCACGATCCAATATAAATATTTGACGCGCTATTCACACTCGGTTTCCCTAGGACTCCACCCGATGAAGGGCTTAGTCAAACCGCGCATATTAACTCGTTGGCTCATTCTTCAATAGGCACGCCGTGACGGATATAAATACCCGCTCCGACTCCTTGTAAGCATATGGTTTCAGATCTATTTCACTGTCCTTATCGGACTTCTTTTCACCTTTCCCTCACGGTACTAGTTCACTATCGATCTTCAAATGTATTTAGCCTTACCGGTTAGTACCGGCAGATTCCCCCGAGCTACTCATGTCTCGAGGTACTCAAGAACAGAAACAAAGAAGTTGTTAGTATTTTCATCTACGGGACCATTACCCTCTAGGGTCGTGCTTTCCAGCACATTCGATTAATACAACAATTTGTAACTTCTCTCACAATAAATTGTGACGTTCCTGCCTTACAACCCCCGCCTACGATCCTTGCTTACGCGGATCTACTGCGGGCGAGGCCACCCGAGGGTGGCTTCGCCCGCCTGTAGTTCTTGTGCTTAAACAAAGAACGGAGGCGGGTTTGGGCTTCTGCGTTTTCGCTCGCCGCTACTTGCGCAATACTTTTTAGTTTATTTTCCTCTGGGTACTGAAATGTTTTACTTCCCCAGGTGAGCTCTCTATGTAATTCATAGAGTACTGGTTCAAGACCAGTGTGTTTCCACATTCAGAAATCTCCGGATTAACGGTTGCTAGGCACCTCCCCGAAGCTTATCGCAGCCATGCTACGTCTTTCATCGCCATTTGAAGTCAAGGCATCCACCATATGCTCTTAAATTTCCCATTAGGAAATTTAAAAACCACTTACTGTCAGTTTTGAAAAACTGACAAAACTTTGTCCTGTTACATAAAATAAATTACATAACTGGTTTGTTACTTCTTTTACTTTTACTATTACCTGCCCATCTACACCTTCAAGACCTCAGAAAACATGGTGCGATGGAATGAACCCTTGGGAAGACTTGCGGTCTGCCTTTGGGACTATTGTCAATGTGACTATCCGTCCAGTAATTCACCCGTTTTTCGTTAAAAAAACCGCTTTTTAGGCGGGATGTTCGGACAACACTTAAGAAAGCATTATCTATACCGCTGTAAAAATAAGTGAATCTTTAACATAATCTGTAATGTAAAACAGTATATACGAACCACAATTTTTGTCAAACCTATACTATGGGGAGAAGTATCCCCAACCAAACACAGAAAAAAGACAACAAAAAACTGCCATTTTTGACAATTTTTTGGATGATATAAAATCATTAAACTTTCATAATTTTATCAAGATCAAGGCGCGAGAATTTTTTGCGACTAAAGTGTACAAGAGTACTCTGCAGGAGCAAAAAATTTGAGCAACGCAGATATTGATAAAATTTGAAAGTTTTACCTTCGATCCGCGATTTGATTCTGAATTTTTTCAATAGCCTTCTTTGCTGGCTCCTGACCACCAAGACCAAATGAAAGTCCGAGCGCAAGAGAAACAGCTACTATAAATCCTGTGAATATTGTCTGGATGAATGCTCCAGCAATACCCATTTGTGAAAGAGCCACGAGTGTTGCAAAAACCCAAATTGCCCATCGTGTGACTGTGCCGAGAAAGTTTGCTGATGAAAGGCCTGCTGTTCGTGATGATGCACTTACAATGCGAGCCATAACATCACCGACAACTCCTCCAACAAGGAGAATGAGTACTGCGATGATAAGCTGAGGCAAGTAACCAACCACGACCTGTTGCAAGAAAGCGGTAACTTGGTTTAAACCAAGCACATCGAAGCTCGCAATAAGAAATACAACAATAATAAAGTATTTGACGAGAGCTCCAACAAAATGACCTGAGTTAAGGTTGAGGCCCGCCTTTTTTACAACCTCCTCAAATCCTGTTCTTTTCAAAGCTTCATCAAACTTGATCATACTCATAAACTTTGCGATGGCTTTTGCAATGAGCGCACCAATTGCCCAACCGATAGCAAGAATAACAAGTGCTACGATAAGGTTTGGTATAAACAACAAAATACCTGACCAAAGGCTTTGGAATGAGTTAGTTAAAACTTGGTTCCATGTATCTACAATCATATATAAAAGATTAAACTAATAAAGTTCTAATAAATAACGACATATTAATTATACAAGCTCCAGAGTGGAACGCAATCAGATATTCCCCAGTTTGTTGAGTATCTTTTTATGAGGGAAATCGAGAATATCTCGCGTAAGCTTGTCGCACATAGAAAGTCGGTACTGAAAATCCTCTGTTGTGAAGTAGGCATATCGGAGTTCCTTGCCTATTTCTGACTCAAGAGTTTTGACTGTGTGTTCAAGTGATGATTTTTTTACATGATCTCCGACAATGAGCATATCTACTCTACTCTCTGGCTCCTGAATGAAAACTCCAGATGTCACAATGAGTTTTATAGAACCGAGTTTTCCAATTCTCTTTATTATTTCCTTTGGCTGGAGTGGCTCAACATTTATCAGAAAATTCTGGAGTGGAGCCATATAGGTAAAATGACTATCCACTGTATACCCTTTTTTCTGTGTCCCATGATTGAGATTTTTTGGTTTTACAAGACCAGCTTTTTCGAGCAAAGCTACTTCTTTTCGCACCTGACCGACAGAAGCCTTGACCCTATCAGCAATATCGCTTGTCGAAAATGTATGATCGGGATTGAATAAAAAAAGTCGCATTATCTTGACCTTTGTCTCACTGCCAAAAAGTTTTGCTAGAGTTTCCATAGAGGAGATTATAGCAATTTGACGAAACAAATGCGACTGTTGACTTATGGGTATGTTGTGTGTTATAAACTTGTTGGAGAAAAAATGTACATCAATCCGATTTCATTTTTTATGGGAGTCTCAACGATTCTCTTTATCGAAGGTTTATTCGGAGCACTCCGCTCCGAATACAAAATTTATAAAAATCTGACGAGAATATTTGTAGGTATTGTACTGTTTCTTTTCAGCATTGTCTTATATCAGTAAGTAAGTCCCCTATCTAAAAAACCCGAGCACTAGTTTGTGCCCGGGCCTTTTATTTTTATATTGAGTAAAGATTACTTCAATGTTACCTTGCCTCCTGCTGCCTCAATATCTTTCTTTACCTTCTCTGCATCCTCTTTTTTCATATCTGTCTTGAGTATACTTGGAGCTGCATCAACGAGATCCTTTGCCTCTTTGAGACCGACACCTAATACATCTTTGACCACCTTGATGACTGCAACTTTTGTAGCACCACCATCTGTGAGTTCAACGTTGAATGTTGATTTCTCTTCGCCCGCTCCGGCTGCTCCAGCAGCTGCTGGTGCTGCGACTGCAACTGCTGCAGCTGACACACCAAACTTCTCTTCTAAATGCTTTACGAGTTCGTGCAAATCCAATACTGACATTTTTTCAATCGCATCTACGATTGTCTTGAATTTTGCAGGAGTTTCTACTATTTTTGTTTCTTCCATAATAATGTAATAAATTAATTTTTAATTAAGCTTTTTTCTCTGCTATTGCATTCAAACCAACAACCAATCTTTGTATTGGTGAGTTGATAAGATTAACAAACTGCGCATGCAATGTCTGGAGTCCTGGTATCTGTGCCACAGAGATCATTTCACTCTGAGTCATAAACCGTCCTTCAAACACTCCACCAATGATTTGTATTTTCTTGTCCAATTTTTTCTGGAAAGAATATACTTCTCTGGCAGGATCAATCTGATCCTTTCCGTACACAATACCAAGCTCTCCATGCATCTCAGGCAATGTGCCTGCTATACCACCCTCGGACAATGCTTTCTTTGTCAGAGTTTTCTTGGCAACGGTATATCCAACACCTTTACTTCGAAGTTCCTTTCGGATCTTTGAAGATTCGGAAACAGGAAGACTGTGAAAATTTATAAACACAACAGAAGCAGAATCTCCGATAATTTTTTTCAACTTCTCAAAGATTTCTCCTTTCTTTTTTCTTGTAACTGCCATTTGTTTTGTTTTTGAATTAATAAAAAACGACCTGAAGGCCGAGAGAATACTCAAAAAAATTTGAGTGAGTCTCGGTAGGGCTTATTATTTGCCTACTGTCTTTGACCTTATGAAAACTATACTACCCGAAATATATAAAAAGTCAAGAAAAAACCACCTTTCAGTGGTTTTTTCATTATAGCCATTCTATAAACCGAATTCTGTCCACCGGCACTTGTGCACCGGATGAGCAGGCATTTATCTAGCCCCGAGATTGCTCGCGGGGTCAAGCGGCACAAACTGCCCGAAGGCAGAGTACGGCCTTGCATTGGGGTAAGGATTTTGCCGTTTCATTTTAGTATTTCTACTAAATTATTCCCGAAGGAATTCGTTGGCTTTCGCCTCGGACGTCACTGCTCGCACCTCTAGGATTACTCCCGACAGGGGTTACCTGCTACCTACACCAACTAAATGGTTCAATGTTCGGATTTTCCTCATCCTGGCAGAGCCAGAACGCGCCTGCTTAAATGGCACAATAATTATACCATACATTTTTTATTTTTACAATCAGATCAATGTGATGAGAGTAGCAGTTTCCAAACTACTTTTTTGAGCTTCCCATCCGGTTCCTGCGAACCGGATGGCTGTCCTCGGCCTGAACTTGTCAATGAGCCCGAGCAAAGCTCGGGTCGTTGACAAGACCGGCTTCAGGCCTGCGGGGGCTCAAAAAAGTAGTTTGGAAACTGCTACTCTTCCACAAACAAGTGCTTGATGAAATTAAAACCAGAGATTGGCCAAGAGAAAAGTGTATTTATAAATCCAACTCTTTTTGGAGCTTGAAACACTTCTGTCACATTTGCAGTCTGATCGGTATTATTTTCTCCAGATGTAGCGACTTCATTTTTGATAGGTGTCGCTTTTTGAATCTGTGCAGACAAAAGAGAATGTGCTTTTGGTGCGTCAGTTGTCACCGCTTTTGGAATAGTTTCTGAAACAGTCTCAGGTATTGCTCTTTCTGACATTGCCAGAGAAACCTGTGAAGATCTTGCAATTGGTGTCGGCAGAGTATCCACCACGTACGCAAATTGCCTACCGAGTGGGTTGTAGAGTGCAATAGATGTGGCATACATTCCAGTCACATCATTTGGAAACACAACTTTTTTACCAGCTGGTATGAGTGTGTCTTTTGGAAATGTAAAAACTTTTACTCCTCCCGACAGAGTCCATCCTTCCAAATTTATTTCTGCATTTGTTTTGTTGTACACTTCGACACCATCAGAAACTTTTGATATGGAAATATCCGGAGAAACAACTTTGACTGTTATGCGGTCCACTGCCTGTTTGTCTACCGCAGTCGCATTGACCACCACAGAATATTCACCGGGAAATTTGTACGAATGATTAACCACGCTTCCCTGTCCAGTTGATCCGTCACCAAAAGACCACGTGTAAAAAATCATCTGCTCAGAAACTTTTTGCAGTTTCGTCGGTGTAGCTACAAAAGCAAGAGTGTTCCCAACAGAAGTCAATCGACTACGTCCTGCAGAAATTTCAAATGTCATAGGTTCGTCGGCATTACTCAGCGATGCAGGACTCGAGTGAGCAGATGGTGTGTAGTCACTCGTCGTGGTGGTCGTTGTGGTTGTATTGGTACCACTTGCTGTTTGATCTGTGGTGGTTGCCGTACTTCCCCCTCCCGATCCACCTCCTCCCACAGTGATGTGTTGTGTAATCGTAGCAACCTGTGTTCTCTCGGCTCCAGTTGCAAGCACAGTAGTGATAGTAAAATCGCCGGAGCTGGTATCCTTGTAGTATACCGTGCGACTGGTATCTCCCGTGCTTATGTAGATTTTTGTTGGAGTTAGCTCGACTCCGGAGCTACTGACAAACTGTCCTGTGGCAGATGATGATGTAAAAGCAATATATGTTGTCTGAGTCACTTTGAGAGGATCTCCGCTATCTGTCCGAGACTGAATCGTAATCGGACCAGACAAATCACCCGGGTTTATCGTCTGTGGATCAGTTGAAAATACAAATGTGTTTGCAAACGCAATCGGAGAAAAAAGTGTGAATGCAATAAGTGTAAATAAAAATTTTTTCATAAAAAAATGACACACAGGGTGTCAGATTAAGGCCGTGCGGTATTAACTACCGGATTTTGATTTGTGTCAGACCCGGATTCATACACCCGTGCCACAATAATAATCGCGCAACTAATAAGCACAATCACAATAAACCCGAGTAGAAATTTTACAAAGTCTTTATCAAAATATTGTGACATATAAACATTGTATCAAAAATATTAAGATACAGAAATCCCCAGACCGGAATCTGGGGATCTTCTTTTAATTCAACCGTGATTTGAATTCAAGTAAGCTGGGATTGTTTGGTATTTTTGTGAGACCTTCTTCGATAGTCGCTTTTGCTTTGGCGGTATCTCCAAATGTATCCAAATACATTTGTGCAAGCTGAGTATATAAATAACTCTGTGTCGGACCTTTTTGTATTGCCTCTTTGTAATATATTTCTGCAAGCGCATTGTCCTTCAAATAATATCCGTAGAGATTTCCGAGATTACCGTACGCAACAAAACTTTCCGGAACAATTTTTGTTGCATATTTCCACGACTCAACCGCACCTGCATAATCCCCCGCTGTTTTCTGGTACAGACCGAGATCAATCCAACCAGAAAGATTTGCTGGATTTGTTTTGAGACTAGATTGCAAATCCGCAATTTTTTTTACAATTAAATCTTTTACCTCTGGTGTAAGCTCTGTTGTAAACTGCACTGCACGAGTGAGATCTGGAATCGGCCCTGAGACCGTTGTTCCGCCCGACGGAACTTGCTTTATTGTAATCTGACCACCACTCGTTTTGAATGTTGGAGTAGCAGTAGATGTGCTTGTCGATACCGAAGTATCTAAACTATTAACTTGCTCTGGATTTTTATTTTTCTTTTGCGTAGAAAAAGAAATGCCAATAATAAGCCCTATAAATACAACAATAATAATGATTTTTGGTATGTATGAATCTTTCATATCTGCCATAGTATCATATTTCCTACAAACCCCAAAGTAGAGCAAAGCTCACTATGGGACACGCAAAAAACCACCTCTTTCGAAGTGGTTTTTTGTTAGTTTACTCAACTAAGCATTTCTAGATAACCAAAGGTTATTTTGAAAGTACTCGTGAGAAACAATCCTGACCAAGACCGCTTGTTGCGTAACAACCCTGGAGACCATATGCATTTGTCCAGTCGTTTGAAGCTGTGACAGATGTTGTTGTTGAGTTTGGTGACCAGATAATGTTTGAAGAAGCGACTCCAGCTGCTGTACCCATAAGACTTGCTGTCAATGATGGGTATGCTGTGTCAGCTTTGAGAGCAATACCAACTGATCCAGTTGAGTTTGTTCCTGTGAGTGAGACAGTTCCACGAAGTGTGTATGTCTTTGTTGAACCTACAGAAACTGTTCTATCCTGGGTGTTGCTTGCACTATCAAATGTAGCTGTGATGAGTGTACCTGCTGCTGCTGCGTTAAGAGCAACTGTACCAACACTACCATTAGGTCCACTGAATGTAGGATTTGTAAGGGTAGCTGTTGTAGTTGAAACTGCGAATGTCAGTTTGTACAACTGTGTATCGCCTGTTCCACTTGCTCCAACTGTGAGTGTCAAAAGATCGTTTGTACCATTCTGAGCTACTGCACTTGCATTGCTGTAAGTGAATACTGGGAATGATTTGAACATTCGAACTCCTGCCACTGCTGTTGAGCCAGTTGCGTTGATTGTGTTTCCAGAACCAGCACCTGTACCCTGAGTACCTGTTGGATCAGAACCGTTAAGGTCAACTGCAACCAAAGCACCTTCTGTACCAGCCTGTGATGTTCCAACAGGTGCGAGGTCAACTTTGATTGTCAAAGTCTTGTCTGTGTCTTTTGGAAGAGGAACTGGTGAAGCAAATGTTGATGTAGCGTATGGACTGTTACCAGTGAATACTGCTGAACCAACCTGTGTTGATCCGTCCCATACAGATACCTGGAAGAGGTCAGATGCTGAAGATGATGCTGTGTTTGTAAGCTTGAGTCCGATTCGGTTCAAGTTAACAGCTTCATTTGTTGCTCGGAACTTGTAGATTCCAACAATGTTACCTGTTGAACCTGCAGCTACGATAGCGTATGAAGGACTGTTACCATCGAGTGAGACAGCAAGAGATCCATTTCCAACTGCCATTGCCTGGCCGTTAGAAGCTGTTACTGTTTCAGTAACATCGTTTGATGATGTAACACCTGTTACAGCAATTGATGGAGCTGATGCAATACCCCATGAGTATGAACCAGAAACTCCTGATGTGACATTACACTTGAGAGCTATTGTCTTGATTGTTCCTTTTGGAATAACAAGCTGTGAGTCCATTGTGTATGTTACGTCTGATCCTGTTGTGACTGTAGATGCTGGATTTACAACGTTTGAACCAGTGTTGAGGGCTGTTGCGCCATCATACAACTGACATGCTGTAAGACCTGTATTTACTGCACCACCAGTGAATGTGTACTTCAAAGGAATTGTTGAGAATCGTACATCTTCTCCTGATTGTGATGCGTCAAACTGGTAGTTAGCAAACAAGACTCCTTGTCCACCTGCTACGATTGACTGTGCTGTAGGTGTTGATGCAACTGAAATTGCAAGAGCAGCCGCCTTTACAGTCATTGTGTTCATTGAGAACACGCCACTTCCAACTGTTATGTTGTTACCTGTTGTCTGGCCTGTGACGTTTGTCCAGTCAGATGAAGGTGTTGAAGAAGCTGTGATTGTAGCATTGTTTCCGTAGTTTGAAGGGAGCTTACCTTTGAGTGTGTAAGTCTTCTGTCCTACTGGATATGTGATTGAATCTGTGAATGTAACCTTCTGGTTTGTACCAGATTCTACAACTGCATCAACTGGACCTGCAACTACTGCACCGTTCTGATCTACAATAGATACAGATGTGAGGTAAGCTGAAGGAACGAATGATGTTGTGAAGTGGAATACTGATGACTGAACTGTGATAGGTTCACCCTTGATATCTGTTGAGTATCCACCGAGTACCTGGTTTGATACATTAACAGCGATGTTCTGAGCTGCTACAGAAGTTGCCTTCTGGATAGTTGTAACAGAACCTGCTGAAACTGTAACTGTTGAACCTGCGTACCATGGTGTTGTGTTAGCAACAAAACCTGTTCCAGAACCTGTAGGTGTTATACCGTACATATATGTGTTACCAGATACGTACAAGTCTGTAGTCTTGTAGAGGTCAAATTTGACTGTTCTACCAGCTGCACCTGTACCAATGATATCACCCTGGATGTACATATCGATAGAGTTTCCTTTGTCAACGAGAATTCCGTTAGGGAATATTGCTGAGAAGTACTTTCCATCAGCTGAAACAACTGTTGGGTATGCAGTACCATTTACATAGACCGCTACGTTAGCAAGGTCTTGTGATGATGCTGAACCTGTCTGATTCCATCGGATTGACCATACTTTGATCTGCTCTACTGAACCAGCTGTAACTCGAACGCCAGCAAACTTGTAGTTTGTTGTGCCGATTTCCTTTGTCTGGTTTGAGTTTGGATCAAATGATGAAATCTGAACTGTAGCTGTACCAAGTCCAAGAGTAGCATTTACTGTCTGCTGTGCTCCTGTGATAGGAAGTGAGCCACTAACTGAAGCTGTTGTGTTAACTGCAACTACATCGAGACCAACAACCTGTCCAGCGTATGAGCCGAGACTTGATGCCATGTTACCAGCGATGGTAACTGTCTTTGATGTTCCTGCCTTAACTACGAATGGCTCACCAACCATTGCCTGATGATTTGAGTTGATTGTCTTTGCGATACCAATCTGCATTCCGTTATTGTCCAAAAGAACAATACCTGAGAATACTGCATCCTGTGCAAGACCTGATCTCTGTACAGTTATTGAATTAACTGTGACATCAGCTGATCCGGCTGTGAGTGTAACTGTAGTAAATGGAACTCGTGCTGCACCTGCTGGTGCGAGTGAGTTTGCAGGCTGTGATGCGGATGTAACTGTAAGTGCTCCACCTGTAGGAAGTGTTGTTCCTGTCGAGCCTGTTGAGCCAGTAGATCCTGTTGAACCTGTACTGCCCATTGAATTAAGTTTTGCTCGAGTGATTGCACCAACGTATCCTGCTGTAGGTGTAATACCATTTTTCTTCTGGAATTTGATAACAGCGGCCTTTGTCAACCCACCGAAGTATGTTGACTCCTGTCCTGCTGAACCAACGCCAGTAGCAGCTACCTGAGTATCAGCACTAGAGTTGAGAACTTTTTGGAGTTCTGCAACATCCTGGCCTTTACTGCCAACTGTCAAGTTTGTGTTGAAAGTATAAGCTCCTGCTACAGCAACTGTCGCAACAAACGACAATACTGTGACAAAGGCTACAAAACTTGCAGCAAACTTTGCAGTTTTTGATTTTGTTAAATTCATATATATGTTTTTAATAAAATAATTATCCCTATGTTACTAGTAATTTTTTAGAGACAACTATTGAAACGTTAACTAAACTGATAATGCTTTGTGAGATCTTCGCATAAAAACTTTTTATACGAACCCTCACCTCATACTAATTTATTCATTTTATATTTACTCATATCCGTCCGTAAGACGGACATACCTCGCATGATGACGAGGCCGAGCTTTTCGACACAAAATGAAAAAATAGTTGGTAGAGTTTGGACTGATTTTCTCTCGTTACAATCGTTACAGAAAAAGGAATTCGGGATGTGCGACACAAGTGTTTTGCACTCTAGTCGCAATGAATTTTTCAATCTCTATTTTGTTGTCAACGAACCTTGCAGTTCCGAATACAGTCTGGGGAGAAATAATTAGTACAGTCAAGCATAAACAGTATGTAATACCATTTATACTGTGTATTATATATTCTACTCCAAAGACTTCCAAATCAGTCTGTGTGGATAACTACGTATTTTGGACTTTTCTTATGACAGAAAAACGTCATAAGAACACAAAATGCGCACATATCCACTCAGACCCAGTATTTCAAAAAAAGCGAGAAAAGTCAATGTGTGGGCCAAGATTCATCCTGCATATAATTCATTACAAAAAACCAAAACAAATCTTATTTTTAAACGAGAGAATATTTACTCCATCTCCTCTCGCCTGTCTTTTTGACAATACCGCTAGAAATCAAGGTTATTAGCTCTCTCTGGATAGTTTTTTCACTGCATCCTTTCACAGTGAGAGAAATGTCCTTTATACTCAAATCACTTTTCTTTTTGAGAAGGTTGATAATTGAATCCTGTCTGTTGTTTCTTTTGAACACAAAGTTGTCCTTTACTGTCTGTATGTCTCTTAAAATATTCTGAGGAATTCTTGTCTCTGATCTCACTGAATAATCTCTTTTTTCTTCAGCAAAATTTTCTGTACTTTGTACAGGATTTTGTTGTATCGGCTCTACGTAGAAGAACGATCTGGAGATATTATTCTGACCAATGTTTTTCTGTAATTCACCTCCTTTCTCCAGTATACTAATGAGATCAGAAAACTCTTGTTTGATGATTGAAAAGTTCATAAACGAAACAAGTCCGGACAAAGAAGAAACTTCCAAAAGAGAAACGATTTCCAAAATCATTGTTTTTGCTTTTTGTGAAAAATCAGATCGACTAAACTCGCCGACATCTTTGTAACCGACCATAAACGACAAAACCTCCTGAATCTTTTTTCGGAGTGTCCATTTCATTGGTTCGTTATCAGAAAACAAATTTGTTACAAGATAGACTGCGGCAGAAAGTTTTTCTGTCTTTTTGTATGCAAAAACAAAGTCCTTGTCCTTGTTGAAATAGGATATTATTTCCTTGCTTTTTTGCACATTACTGACTGAAAGACTGTTTTCTGTATCCATATTTTTGTCTTTTTTATTGTCCATTATAGACTTTTACGTTTATAAATATGTCTTTATTATGTCTTATATAATACACTATGTCCTTTATTTCGTCAAGTGTCCTTGTTAGACAGAACACTAAAAGACAGGTTTGTAAAAACTCCCCTCTCCTGTGTTTTCTTGACGATTTCGTAATCCTTCATATTTCTGGTAAAATATACACATATGGCGCGCAAGAATAAAAAGAACGGGGCAGATAGCTCCTCAAAAAATAGAGATGAAAAAGAGGGTGACTCATTATCAATGTTTAATCACTTAAAAGAAGAAACTTTGCGGGGAATTATGGCAGTCGTTTTTTTTGTTCTCGGCATTTTCTTGGTATTTTCTGCATTTGAAAAAGGAGGTGTCGTAGGTACAAAATCATACGAAATCTTCTCATATCTTTTTGGTGTCGGGTACTATTTATTACCTATTCTTTTTTTCATTTTGTGTGTCTCCTTTTTCAGAAGTTTGCACAAAAAACTCGCACTCACTCAAACGATCGGTGGTCTCCTTTTTTTCATTTCATCACTTTCAATTATTGAAATAACTTTGACAGGCCGAGGTGGAGTTGTCGGACGATTTATATCAGCACCACTTCTCGGGATGTTTGATATTTATGTCAGTCTCATCATCCTGCTCGCTTTCGTGATTATTTCGTTTCTCATTATGTTTGACACGCAACTCAGATTTGAATTTGTAACTTCCCTTTTCAAGAAAAAAACAGATGAAGAAAATGACAGCCTGATCGCTACCGAACCGGTCATTGTTGGTGCGCCTACCGAGACCGTGGCCACGCAAATCACAAAACCAGAAGACGCCGAAAAATCTGCAGTCAAAAAAATGTTTGGCAAGGATGAGAAAAAAGAAAATGAATTTGGCATCGGACCTCTCTCCCTTTCCGGAAAAGAATTTACTCCTCCACCACTCTCGCTCCTCGATGTGGACAAAGGCAAGCCGGGTGTCGGTGATATCAAAGCCAATTCAAATATTATAAAACGCACACTGGCAAACTTTGGCATCAATGTGGAGATGGATGAAATATCTATCGGACCATCAATCACGCGCTATGCGCTCAAGCCAGCAGAAGGTGTCAAACTCTCGCGTATCGTCGCACTCCAAAACGACCTCTCGCTCGCGCTCGCTGCACACCCAATCCGTATCGAGGCACCAATCCCAGGCAAGTCCCTTGTCGGTATCGAAATTCCAAACAGCACAAAGAGTACAGTGGGTCTCGGCTCGCTCCTCGGATCACCTGAATTCCAAAATTCCGAAAAGCCACTCCTTATGTGTCTCGGCAAAGGTATTTCCGGTATGTCATATTTCGGCAACCTCGCAAAAGCTCCGCACCTTCTCATTGCTGGTGCGACCGGATCTGGAAAATCAGTCACGATACATACTATTATTACGTCACTTCTCTATCGCAACTCTCCGGACAATCTCAAATTTATTATGGTTGACCCAAAGCGTGTTGAGCTCACTCTCTACAACAAAATTCCACACCTCCTCACGCCGGTTATTACTGATGCCAAAAAATCTATTCTCGCGCTCAAATGGGCAGCAAAAGAAATGGATAGGCGCTATGATATTTTGCAAGCCGAGTCTCTCCAAAACATTGAGTCATACCACAAAAATGTAGTTGAGCCAGAAATTAAGAAAGCAAAAAACAGAAAGAGTGATGATGAGTCAAAGCCAATTGAAACAATGCCATATATTGTAGTTGTCATTGACGAACTCGCCGACATTATGACCGCATATCCTCGCGAACTCGAGGCCGCGATCGTCCGTCTCGCCCAAATGTCCCGAGCTGTCGGTATCCACCTCATCCTCTCCACACAGCGACCGTCAGTCAATGTTATCACTGGTCTCATCAAAGCAAACATTCCATCACGTATCGCCTTGCAGGTGGCGTCCCAAATCGACTCACGAACGATTCTCGATATGTCAGGAGCCGAAAAACTTCTCGGTGCTGGAGATATGCTCTACCTCTCCGGAGAAATGTCACAGCCTCGTCGTATCCAATCCGCCTATATTTCTGAAAACGAAACAAAATCAGTGGTCAAATATCTCGTACAGAGTTACGAAAGTGAGATTCCAAACGAAATAGACATTACTGGCGGTCAGCAAAATCAAGACGGCTCATTTGCAGGCAAATCAATTTTTGAATCCGCCCTCGATGACGAAAAAGCAGAAGCTGAGGACGATTTGTACGAGGACGCTCGCCACACAGTGCTCGAAGCCGGCAAAGCCTCGACATCATACCTCCAACGCAAGCTCGGTGTAGGATATGCCCGTGCCGCACGTCTTATGGATATGCTCGAGGAGCGTGGAGTGATCGGCCCCGGATCAGGCGCCAAACCTCGCGAAGTTCTAGAAGGTAAAAATGACGGAGCAACACCAGAAAACGATTACACAGGATAATTTCAAAAAAATGGACAGTAAGAAAATACAGGTTAGAAAAACAAAAAACAGAGGTCAGGGGGTTTTCGCACAAGAACACATAAAAAAAGGAGAACTTATCGCCGAATTTGATGGCGAAATATATGACTGGGAAGATGACAGATGGACCGACGAACTCGCCGACCATTGTATTCAGTTTGAAGAAAAAAAGTGGCGAGATTCAAATGGTATAGCGCGAATTATAAACCACTCGTGCGAACCAAACTGTGGTATCAAACATCTATTTCAAGTTGTCGCTATGCGTGACATTTTTCCAGATGAAGAAATTACCTGGGACTATGAAATGACCGAAAACCATCCGTACTGGAGAATGAAATGCAAATGCGGAACCCCTTCCTGCCGAAAAATCATAGGCAACTACGAACACAATATGCCTCCCGAAATCCGCAAAAAATACAAAGGTTACATTTCGGAGTGGCTCGCGGGTAAAAAATTCAAAAAAAATGAATAAAAATGCATCCTCAATTCTAAAGATCACCTCCCTTTCCCTCCTCGGAGGCATTATTGTGCTCTATTCCATTTACCAAGCCTACAACCTCATTACAGGGCCTTCTATCCAGGTCTACACACCCCAAAATGGCGCCACATATAGCCAAACTCTCATAGAAATCAACGGCAAAGCAAAAAATGTCGCTTTTTTGAATCTCAATGGCAAAAGCATATTTACAGACAAGGATGGCAAGTTTTCCGAGAAATTGTTACTTTCCCCAGGCTATAATATAATAAGACTAGATGGTAAAGATAAATTTGGGACGTATACAGAGAAAAAACTTGAGCTCATTTTAAAGGAATATTAAAATTTTTAATTAAATTATTATTTTATTAGTATTTTTTGTTTCCTCAAACCGTCCTCGCCTTTTGTGAAATGTAGAATACTTTTTTCTGCCTTCCGCGGACTCCTTTCAGTCGGTCCTTGTTACACAGGACTAAACGCTCACGGCTAGAAAAAAGTATTAACATTTCAGTCAAAAGTCTGCGAATGGTTTTCGAAAACAAAAAATTTAAAAAACAAGAAATGAAAAAGAAAGAAAAAAAGGAAGAAAAAGGAAATGTTGGAAGAGTCAACATCGATGATACTCTGCGAGATATCAAAACAAAATTTGGCGATGATGCCATCATGATGCTCGGTGACAAACCACATGTAGATGTGAATGCTATACCAACCGGCTCGATCGGACTCGATGCGGCGCTCGGTGTCGGCGGTGTTCCTCGTGGTAGAATTATTGAAATTTTTGGACCCGAGTCATCGGGCAAGACTACCCTCTCACTGCATATTGTAGCGGAGGCTCAAAAAATGGGTGGCATTTGTGCATTTATTGACGCCGAACATTCAATGGATCCAGAATATTCACAGAGACTCGGAGTAAAAATCGATCAGCTTCTCATTTCTCAGCCAGACAATGGAGAACAAGCGCTCGAAATCGTAGAGTCCCTCGTTCGCTCCGGCAAAATGGATGTTATCGTCATTGACTCCGTAGCAGCCCTCACACCAAAAGATGAAATCGAGGGAGATATGGGCGCACACCATGTCGGCAAGCAAGCCCGCCTGATGTCCCAAGCTCTCCGCAAACTCACAGCTATTGTTGCCAAATCAAAAACTGTTGTCATTTTCATAAACCAAATCCGTATGCAAATCGGCGTGATGTTTGGTAACCCAGAAACAACTCCTGGAGGAAAGGCACTCAAATTTTATACGTCTGTTCGTCTCGATATTAGGCGTATCGCCCAGATCAAAAAAGGCGAAGAAATTATGGGAGGTCGTGTGCGAGTAAAGGTAGTCAAAAACAAGGTCGCCGCACCATTCAAGCAAACAGAATTTGACCTAATGTACAACGAAGGTATTTCTCGCGAAGGCGAAATGATCGCACTCGGAGAAAAAATGGGTATCGTCCAGAAATCCGGCTCGTCATACAGATATGGAGATATTGCGCTCGGCCGAGGATATGACGCAACCAGACAATTTTTGAAAGATAAAGCCAACAAAAAAATCGCCGAAGATATTATGAAGCAAATCCGCAAGCAACTCCACGACAATGGCGGATCTGTCGTACCAAGCAAAGGTGGTGATGAGGAGAGTGGGAGTGAAGAATAAAGAAAAAAAAATTGATTTTTTATAGCTTGATTTTATGGCTCAAATAAGCTATAATTTTGCAGTTATTATAACTTCTGAAAAAATATGGCTCAATTAGAATATGATGAAATAAAAGAGAGGAAATATATTGTTCTAGACGGACAACCTTGGGAGGTACTTACCTCTCACGTTTTTCGCAAGCAACAGCGCAAGCCGGTCAATGCTGTCAAATTGCGAAACCTCATTTCCGGCAAAGTCACCGAGCGATCTTTCCATGTCTCAGAAAAAGCTGAGGAAGCAGAAATAGAAAATCGCGATGTAAAATATTTGTACGAAAATAAAGGTGAGTATTGGTTCTGTGATCCAACAAACCCAAGTGACAGATACAAAATAGACAGCGATCTCATTGGTCAGGAAATAAAATACATAAAACAGAATTCTATTTTGACCGGACTTGTGTTTGATGATGAATTCATCGGTATCAAATTCCCTATCAAAGTTGATCTCAAGGTAACCGAGGCACACGACGCAGTCAAAGGCAACACATCATCTGGAGCAACAAAGCAAGTCGTCGTTGAAACTGGCGCTACTGTGAATGTTCCTATGTTTATAAAAGAGGGTGAAATAATTCGCATCAATACCGAGACTGGAAACTACGCCGAGCGTGTTGGTGGAAACAATTTCTAACAAATCTCAAACAAAAAACCTCACGTGCTGTGAGGTTTTTTGTTTGACGATAAAGTTAAAATAAGTACTATTATTGCAGGAGAGGTTCTATGACGCCATGTGAGCTATCGAGGATTGCCCTCGAGTTGGATAAAATTAGTGGTGTTGACTGGAGAGTCAGTACACTCAAGACAGGTCTTCAAACTGAAAGAGGACTGCGATTTTATCCTCATGAAGTTGTTTTTTATTTTGTACAAAGAGAAAACGAACAAACCGTAAATATTGCAAAAGTCCCTGACTGGCTCAATCCTCGTATGAGATTGACTGCAGACCAGCTCAAAAGACTGAATAATAATTTCATGATGAAGCTCACGGCAGTTCCAATGAAATATCTCAATTAATCCCGCTCTCATCGCGGGGTTTTCCATACAAAAAACCGGCCAGAAGCCGGAATTTTTGTTTATCTTGAGACGTAAGGCAGAAGACCCATAAATCGTGCTCGTTTTACAGCAAGAGCAAGATCTCTCTGGTACTTTGCAATCACACCAGTTCTCTTTCGAGAAATTATTCTGGCATGAGGATTGAGAAACTTTTTCAAAAGCTCTACATCCTTGTAGTCTATATGTTTTATATTATTTTTAGTAAAGTAACACTCTTTCATAATTTTATTTTAATTTTTTGTAATTGTATATTTTCTAAAACTTTCACAATTTGGATGAAATCCGATGTTGAGAGTTTGGAAATGCGAGAAGGCGTATACATATACGACGACGAGCATTTTCAAATTCGAAACAAGGAGTTCGCCAAATTTGGAAGTTTTAGAACGGTATGTCTTCTGGGTTGATTTCCTCTTCTGGATACTCAATAGTATCAAGCGCTTTCTTGTCCTCTTCTACTGGAGCTGGAGAACTCTGGTATCCGCCAGCAGGAGCATCCTTGCGAGGTCCAAACTGGACTCTGTCAGCAATAATCTCTGTGCGGTATTTTTTGACACCACCAGCATCATCCCAACTTCGTGTCTGAAGTCTTCCCTCAATCAAAGCTGAACCGCCCTTTTTGAGATACTGACCACAAATCTCGGCTTGTCTGCCGAACACCACAATATTGTGATAGTCGACACTTTCCTGTTTTGCACCATTTTTGTCTTTCCACACTCTATTTGTCGCCAAAGAAAAACTAGTAACTTTTACGCCGGATGGCAGAGCTTTAACATCTGGATCCTTTGTCAGGTTTCCAATTATAATTGCTTTGTTTAGGTACATATTATTATTTTAAAATAATAAATGAAAACGTTTAAGCGATAACGAGATCATCGATACTCTTGTCGATTTCTTCTGGAGTTGAAAGTTCCTCTGGAGGAATCTCATCTGCAGTCTCGTCAAGTTTTTTTACTTGCTCTTCTTTTTTGAGCATCATCTTGCCACTTACTAATGTATTTTCGCGAACTGTTTTGATAATTAAATATCGGAGAACATCATCGTTTGCATCGAGTGCTTTCTTTACTGCCTCAATCCCTTCTTTAGACATTTCGAACTTCATCCAACCAAAGTAAGCCTTTTGGCACTTTGTTCGGACAGTCAAAACGACCTTTGTCATAGGATAAGCTAGATCTATGAGAATCGGATTCTCAAAAGAAATAACCTCACCACCTACCTTTTCTACAGCATCTCGTATAGATGCCATTTTGGCAGGAACTTGCTCTTCAGCAAGGGATGGAAGAAGTAAATATGAGACTTCGTACACAGTCAACATATCCTCCTTTTCATTGGTTTTTTTCTCTTTTTCCATGGGGGTAGAGTAGCATATTTTAGCCGTATACGCAAATCGAGTTTTGTATTCCTCAAAAGGCAATCTGTCTGGGCTTGCTAGCCCAGCGAACTTCTCGTCGTTCAAGAAAATTATGTTCGGAATACCTCACTAATTTTCTAAACTCCTGCGAAAGGCCTTTTTTCGCAACACAAAACTCAATTTGCTTAGGTGCAAAATTACGGAAGTGGTTAAGAAATTTTAAAATTCCGCATTGCATTTTCTACCATCGTTTTTTTGACCAAAATAGGGTCTTCGGAGCGGATGCGGGCTATTGCTGAGACGACTTCGGGAACGTAAGCTGGGGAATTTCGTTTGCCTCGGTATGGCACGGGAGCAACAAACGGTGAGTCAGTTTCAGACATTATCATATTGAGTGGTGCGTAGCGGACTAGCTCGTCGTAATCGTGAGTAAAGGTCAAAACTCCAGTAAATGAGACAGTAAAGCCGATTGCCAAAAATCTTTTCAAGACTTCCATATCCCCTGCAAAAAAGTGTGCATTGCCACACAATTTTTCTCCATGTTTTTTCGCATAACCTTCCAAAATTTCAAGACTATCAAAATACGCATCCATTGTTCCCTTGCTTGGTCGCATATGGAGCATCAGTGGTTTTCCGACTTGAAGTGACAATTCAATATGTTCTTCAAAAATCTTTTTCTGAACCTGTTTTATTTTTTCAACATTCCCTTCGTGGAATTCAAAATAATCCAAACCACACTCGCCTATTGCTACCACTTTTGAATGTTTGGCGAGCTCTGCAAATTCAGTGTCAAAAATTGAATCTTCTTTGAGATCGGATGGGTGGAAACCAACACAAGCAAAAATATTGCTGTGTTTTTCAGCAACAGAAAGTGCTTCTTTGGACTTCTCCAAACCAGTACCGACACTTATGGTAGCAATATTGGCCTTTTTCATCGCCTCAATCTGTTCCTCCAAGTCGGTTTCGTAATATGGAAAATAGAGATGTGAATGTATGTCTATGTATTCGAACATTTTATTCTTTTCTCAAAAACAAAGGTGTTTTTGGTGCTTTGTTTTCTTTTATCAGAGCTTTTATTTTTGTCGAAGTTTCTGGAAGAATTGGACTAAGCATTCGGGCAACAGAATACAACTTTACCACGAGCTCCATTATCATTTTCTGTCCTGCCTCCTTGTCCGTTTTTACAACCTTGAACGGCTGATTGGTTTGAATAAACTGATCGAGCTCAGAAATTTTGCTCCAGACAAAACCGCACGCTTTGCTGATTTCAAACGTATTCAACAAATCAAAATATTCTTCCATATTTTCCCACTCTGGGATCTCCACTGGCTTATCCAAATTATCCTCTGCCATTTTCATAATTCGCGAGACGAGATTTCCGAGACCATTTGCCAATTTTGCATTGTATGATGATTTTATGAGTTCCATCGAAGCTGGGCTGTCTTCAAACATTGAAACCTCTCCGCAAACATAGTACCGCAGTGCCTCAGCACCAAACTCCTCCACAATATCGTATGGATTGACTACATTTCCGAGTGACTTGGACATTTTTACTCCACCTTCACCAGTAAAAAATCCATTTATAATAATCTGATGAGTCTGTGGTAAGCCGGCTGCCATAAGCATTGCCTGCCACATTGCCGACTGCTGACGCAAATTATCTTTTCCACAGTATTGTGTCGGTGTGCCGTTTATCCAAAATTTTTCAAAATTCTCTGTATTTTCTGGCCACCCAAGGGTTGAAATATAGTTGACGAGCGCATCAAACCACACATACATTACTTGACTCGGATCCCCTGGTACCGGAATTCCCCAGGACATTTTTGATGCAAGACGGGAAATAGAAAAATCCTCAAGTCCCCGCTCCACAAACGCACGAATTTCATTCTGACGAAAATCTGGAATTACGAAATCTGGTCTGTCTGAGTACAATTTCAAAAGTTTTTCCTGAAAGGCAGAAAATTTGAAAAAATAATTTTCTTCATCGATGAGCTCTATTTCCCTATTTGGATGCAGTGGACATTTGCCATCAACAAGCTCGGAATCAGTTTTTTCCAATTCACAACCAACACAATATTTTATTTTGTATGTTTTTTTGTAAATATAGCCATTGTTGTCACAGAGTTTCCAAAACTCCTGCGCCGACTTTTCATGAGACTCATCTGTCGTACGAATAAAATGCACATCCGGAGAAATCTGGAGCAGACTAATGAGACCCTTGAAACGCTTCGCGTATTCATCGACAAACTCTTTTGTATCTTTTCCGGCGTTGTGAGCTTCTGTAAATAACTTTTGTCCATGCTCATCTGTACCTGTGTTAAAAAACACTTCAAACCCCTGAAGTTTTTTGACACGAGCAATAACATCAGCTCGTATTATTTCCATCGCAAATCCAATATGCGGATCAGCATTTACGTATGGAAGTGTTGTTGTAATATAAAACTTTTTTTCCATTGGTAGAAATTACTGATTATTTCCCATTCTCTCTATTTTTTCGATCTTGTCTCGTTCCAAATCTTCAAAAAATTCAATCATAACTGCTGCAATCGGCACCGAGAGTACAAGCCCCAAAAATCCAGCGAGTTGCCATCCGGCCACAAGTGCAATAATAGAAACAACCGGATTGACTCCAACAACTTTTTTTACAACAAGCGGATAAATGAGCTGGTTTTCAAACTGATGAACAATAATATACAGACCAGCCACAACAAGCGCAGATGATAAGCCACCACTCACAAACGTGATAGTTATTGCAGGAATAGAGGCAAGTATTGGACCGAACAGAGGAATAATTTCGCAAATAGCAGCAAGTACAGCAAGAAGCAATGCGTTTTGAACTCCGAGAAGAAGAAGTCCGAGGTAGACGAGCATTCCGATAATTACCGCGAGTATGAGTTGTCCCTGCATCCAGGCTCCAATTTTTTTCTGAGACCGTCGCCACAAATTGATAATATATTTCTCGTGTTTGAGAGGTGTAACAATTTTCAAAAATTTTCCAACACCATCTTCCTCCACCGAAAGATAAAAAGACAATACAACAATAAGAACAAAGCTGAGTATCCCACCAAAAATGGTTGCAAACGTACTAAATGTACTAGACGAAATACTTGCAATAAATGAAGACAGCTGAGCTGTTACCTGATCAAAATTTATACTGTTTTTAAGTCCCTCTACAAATGGCTGTGATGCTAGAAATTGATTATTACTTATAGAAGTCGAAATTGCATTTGAATTAAAGTAGGTTGGAAAGTTATGCAAAAAACTAACAGATTCTGAAAGTAACGGAATAAGTAGAAAGAAAATACTTGCAACCAAAACCATTGCCATTGAGAGATATATTGTGAGTACAGACAAAAGTCGGGGAAATTTTCTGCGCATAAGCCACTGGGCAGCGGGCTCAACTGATGAAGCAATAACTACCGACATAAGCAAGACCAACAAAAGATCCTTCAAAACAAACAGAACCGCACACAAAAAGAGCACAACTACTGTTTTAATAATAGTTCCGGCACTGATATGAATTGTCTGTTCGTGGACTTCCATGCCCCTATCGTACCACCAAATCGAAAAAATTCCAAAATCAGGATTTGGCCCAATTTTGGAATTTTATAGCTTAAAAAGTATAGAAAATTAGTTTACTTCGTAGGTAATAGTAACGTTTGAGGTTATTTTATTCTCTCCTGTCGGCAATTGTGGAGCAGGAGCAACTTCCCCAGCTCCCATCACACTGTCCGACATCATTTTTCCTGAATAATATATTTGGCCGTTACCAGACTCATAAAAACTCGTTATTTTTGAGAGTCGGATACCAAGAGATTTTGACAATACAGCTGCTTTTTGTTTTGCATCCGCAATCGCCTTGTCCCGCGCCTGTGCCTGAACAGCGTCCATATCATCAACAACAAAATTGAGTCCACTAATATTTGCCACACTGAGACTTCCTATTTTTGTCAAAATATCTCCAGCAGTATCTGTCTTTCTAACCTTCACAGAAATAGTCTGACTTACCTCGTATCCTGTCAAAACAGATTTTCCTGACGGACAATATATTGGAGCACTATCAAGAGTAGGACTAGGGGCAGATTGATATGTTTGTAATTCTATTGGTGTTGGACATTTAGCATTTTGATATTCATATTTTGGATACGAATTATAGCTTTCCGTTTTGATGTCTTTTTCGGCAACACCCATCGCTTTTATAGCATCTATTGCGCTGTTTACTTTTTTACTTTCCAAATCCTGAGCGTCCTTTACTGTCTTTGCATTTTCTGTGACTGTAAATGTAAATTCAGCAACATCTGGAATGGCCGTTACTTCACCTTTCCCAGACACAGTAATCACATTTGTCGAGTACACACCCTTTCCAATATATGAATATTCCTTGAGAGAGTTTATTGATTTTATTCCAAGAAAAACAGCGAGGAGAATGACGACTGCCATAACAGCACCAAACAGCTGTCTTTTTCTCATTTCATTTAAAAATTCATTCATTTTATTTTTGTTAGTTAATAATATTTTTAATGCCGGTTTATTTTATCACACTGTTCTCTGTGATGCATCCACCAGATTTTGAAAAAGTGATACAACCGTCAATGGTCCGACTCCTCCTGGGACAGGACTTATTGCAGACACAATATCTTTGACAGATTCAAAATTAACATCACCGCACATTGCTCCATCGAGTTTGTGAATACCAACATCAATAACCACCTGCCCTTCCCGTACATAAGACGAATCAACAAAATTTGGCTTTCCGATTGCCACAATAATGACATCTGCAGTTTGTGTAATTTCTTTCAAATGTGCTGTTTTTGAATGACACAGAGTAACTGTTGCATTTCGTGAGAGAGAAAGTGTGGCAACTGGTTTACCAACAAGATCTGATCTTCCAACCACAACAACATGTTTTCCAGAAAGTGAAATATTGTAATAATCAAAAAGCAACATAATACCTCGAGCGGTTGCCGGAATGAAAGCCTGTGTATTCCCTGTTACCAAAAGCCCAGTCTGAACACTACCGAGACCGTCCACATCTTTAATTGACGAAATCGAATCAAGTATGTGACGAGAATTAATATGTTTTGGGAGCGGGAGTTGAACAATAATCCCAGTAACATTCGTGTCAATATTTAATTTTTCTACATTTTTTAGAAGATCATTTTCTGAAATGTTTTCGTCATACATGCTGTGTTCGACAGAAACGCCGAGCACCTCCCCTAATTTCTTTTTTTGATTTATATACACAGTAGATTCAGGATTATTTCCAACCTGAACAATAACAAGTTTTGGTTGTACGGATAAACGCGCAACTGTTTGTTTCAGTTCCTCAACTAGTGTATCCCTGACTATTTTTCCTGAAAGTAAGATCATAGATTTTTATTGAAAGATAACAAACTATCGTTCCCAAAACAATACCACCGAGTACATCAGAAAGCCAATGCGCTCCGAGATATAGACGGCTATACGAAACCATCAAAATTATAAAAAAACAAAAAGAGTTAAAAATGATTCGTGAAATTTTTCCGAAATAGTCATCAAATAAATACATAAGCATTCCGAAAAAAATTGTAACAATCGTGGCGTGATAACTTGGAAAACTTTGACCAAAAGCCGTGATAACAGAATCCATTGGACGGCCAATATTGAAATATGATTTCAAGAAAAAAATAAGGATAGCTCCAATGAATAGGGACAGACCGAATTGCACCGCGTGTTTTTTGCCACGAATAATATACACAAGAATAGCAACACAAAGAGCAATCAAAACAAAAGGTAATGCCAAATCAAAAATAGTCGTGAGAACATACATAAATTCTGTCATAACCGACGTTCGAGAACTGGCCAAATATATTTGAAGCATAGTATCAAGAGAATTCATACGTAAAGTATAGCAGATTTTATTGGTTTTTTTCCCAGCGTGCAACAATACCTGACGGTAAGAGACGACCAGAAGATGATTCGCGAATCGCAAGCTCTCCAGAGGAAACAGCTCCACCAAAATTTTTTGTTATTGATTCCAACATCTGTGCATATGTAAGATGAGAATAGCCAGAAGCATACCCATTCAAAACAACTGCAACTGGATTTATTGAAAGAAGTTTTTGTAAACGACTGAGGAGAGGCACGAGATCTTCTTCTATTTTCCACACTTCTTTTTTTACACCTTTGCCATATACCGGAGGATCGAGAAGAATAATATCATACGTATTTCCTCTCTTAATTTCCCTCTCAACAAATTTTCTCACATCCTCAACAATAAATCGTATTAGTTTATCGGAAAGCCCAGAAACATCACGATTTTTCATCGCCAGATCAACTGCAAACTCCGACGCATCCACATGACAGACATCCGCACCAGCTCTCGCACAAGCTAGTGTGGCTCCACCAGTGTATCCAAACAAATTGAGAACAGAAAGTTTTCTATTTTCTTTTTTTATTTTTTCTGTGAGCCATTTCCAATTTTCTGACTGTTCTGGAAAAACACCAAGATGTTTTGATGACAACAATTGCAAGTTAAAATTGTTCTCGCTAAGTGAAATCTGCCAATCTTTTTGGATATCTTTTACAATGTGCCATTTCCCCCTACCACTTTTTGTTTCAAAAACTGCACTCACATTTTTCCATTCAGAATCTGGCAGAGATGTTTGCCACAGCGCTTGTGGATCAGGACGAGAAAGAATAACCTCGCCATATCTTTCGAGTTTTCGCCCCTCACCACTATCCAAAAGCTCATATTCGGCTGATTTTTCTGTAATAAACACGTTGTCTTTCATTGCTTGAGTGTACTACAAATTCAGACCAAAAACAAAACCGCCAATGTTGTCGGTTTTGTTTTTAAACCTATATAGTTATGGTAATTACTGTGCAAAAGCTGTTTTGAGATCAGCAAGTGCCTTGTCATACACTGTCTTGAAATCTGTCTGTGCTTTTGTGAATGCAGTTTTACGAGCTGTCTGAAGCGTACTCAATGCAGTTTTCATCTCAGCCGTATCTTTCACAGTTGCCGAAAACTTTGCACGTGCATCTTTAATTGCTGACAAAAGGGCTGTTTTGACTGTTTTAGGATTAACTCCATTTGCACAATCTGACTTTGCTTTTGTTATTGCTGTATCACTATCTGTTTTGAGGGTCTGCAAGGCAGTTTCAACCGTTGTTTTTCTAGTAGAAAGAATAGTGCTCAAACCAGAACGATATGTTGCGACAGCATCATCAACAGCTGCTCTTCGTGTAGCTATGGCATTTGTAACAGTTGTCTTGAAAGTTTCAACTGCAGTTTTCTCCGCATCAGTTTTGGCTTTGCTTGCTAGTTTTTGAAATTGGGTATCTCTTTTTTCATTCCATACTGCTCTATTTTGCTCAGTTTTTGCATCTCTTATTGCCTGAGCATCATTTAATGCTTTGAGTTGATCAGCCTTTTTTGTCTCATATGTTGTTTCTTTTTGACCAAAATTTTTATCCAGAGTTGCTACATAGGTATTAATTGATGTGCAAAAATTTGTTTTATTTCCAGATGTCGTGGAAACTGTTGTTGTGCTCGTATCGGCAAACATAAAACTTGGCACAAGAAAAGAAGCTATTGTAAACAAACCTACTGCTATTCGAATTTTTTTACTATTCATAAAAATAAATTAATTTTAATACTAATAAATACTAATTATTGTGTATCTGAAAGACCGTAATCTGTCATAATAAGTGAATCCACATTACTTTGAGTATAAACATAATCCTCTTGTCTACTTTCTGAAAATACAGAATTTTGAAGCGAAGATGTAATTCCATCAATTGAATTCGAATTTCTTTGTGTTATATATCCACCTAAAATAAACATAAAGAGAAACGCTCCAGCAAAGATTGCACGAGTATGACCGTACAGAAAACTGAAATTACTTTCAAATACTGATACTGTCGGGATATGTTTTCGTTCGACAGACATCTTTACTTGATTCATTATTTTGTCAAAAGTCTTTTTCTCCAACATCAAATTATCCTGTCCTTGAAACATTTTCTTAAATTTTATTTCATCTTTCGTAAAATCATTTTTCATTTTTTTTATGTAATTTTGATTTTAAAAATCGTAATGACCGCGATTCGGTTTGTCGCAAGGAATCTTCTTTTTTTCCTACGATCTTTGATATTTCCTTATTTGACAATCCTGATATATATCTAAGAATAACAATTTCTCTAGCATCAGCTGGTAATAAATCTAAAATCTTGTTGAGTTCAATTTTTGATTCTTTTACCATCATATCCTCAAAAGCGGTATTACCTTCGTATGGAATAAAATTTAAATCTTCTGATGTATCTTCTGGTATTTTTTTTCGATAAAAATCAATGATCGTATTACGAGTTATTGTATAAAAATATGGCCGTACACCATCAGGACCGATTTTTATAGATTTTAAATTTCTAAATATCTTTATAAACACATCCTGAAGTATATCCTCGGCATCCAAACGATTTCCTATCCGAGAATAAATATATCCGTATAACGGCTGTGCATATTCTGTATACAAAACATCGCAGGCTATTTGGTCGCCAGAAATAGCCTTTTTTAAAATTGATTCTAACTCTGTTCTATCCATATAATACAACGAGATCCGTATCAAAAACGTGACATTTTTAGATTAAATGAAAAATTTCAGTACTTATTTATTTAACTCAATTTCGGCCTTTGAGGCAAGATCAAGGAGAATGTTGATTTCATCGAGTTCAAATTTACGAGGTTTTGTATCTTTAACACAAAAAACTCCAACAGGAAGACCTGTTTTGTATTTTCTGTCACGGAGAGCTACACCGGCATAAAATCTTACAAATGGCTCACCTATGACCATTGGGTTATCCATAAAACGCTCATCTTTGAGTGTATCTTCCACAATAAAAATATCATCCACAACAAGTGCATGTCCACAAAAAGATGTTTTTCTTGGACCTTCTCTTTCTTCCAAACCTTGATACGATTTAAACCATTCCCTGTCAGTATCCATAATAGTAATGGTTGACATGGGAACTTTTAATTTTTCTTTTGCTTCTTGTGTTATTGCGTCAAATCGATCCTCCCTATCAGTATCCAAGATTCCCATTTTTTGGACAACATCTATTCTTTCTTTTTCATTTGCTGGTAATGGTGCAAATTTCATTTTATTTTATTTGAAATTAATTTTATTTTTTCTCGACTATTATTATGCAACGAGTTGCAAGTGCAGCAAATGCCCCGACTGCTGCAATAACAGGTGCAAGCACTGTTCCAACAACAGCAAACGTCAGAGGAATTTCCATTACAACTTCCTCTTTCTCATTTTTGATAATTATTTTTCGAGCGTTTCCTTCTTTGATAATTTCTTTAATCTTTTTTATTACCTCATCTCCAGAGACTCTAAATTCTTCTCTGTTTTGATTTTTTTCCTCATCCATGTTTTTATTTTTTAACTTCTTTTAATTCACCGTTTTCCACTCTGTAATATTTTGAAACTCCAAGCGAAGGCTTGGTTGAAAATGGTTCGCCGGGATTCCTGTCTGCATAGTTCAATACAATCTCTCCATCTTTGATCGAAAGATTTTGCGGAGCGATTCTATCTCCTATGTAGACAGCATTTGTTCCAACGAAACTTTTTTTGTTACTAATTGAAGCAACAACATAATAAAAAGTTCCACTGCCTCCCGTCGTTTTTGTGAGTAAAAGAACTGAGTCCGGTATTTCATCTTTGTTGATATCAGAAGTCAGTATGCCACCAAAAGACATGATTACATCTTTTGATGCAGAACCTGGCACTGATGTAACAAAAGCCGTACCTTTGACAAGCTTTACCTTTTGACCCTCTATTATATAAGTCGTATTAAGTGGGTTATTTATTACAACATTTTGTGCTTCATACTTCAAAATAAAAGATACTACCTGTGGTATCCACAGTTTTTGTGTAGCCAAAAGACTCACTCCAATAATAATCAAGACAAACAAAAATATATGTATAAATTTCATACGATGAATTATACCAGATTTACACATTTTGGGGTGGCTATCCGGGGTCGAGCCGGAACTTAAAGTTCCACAAACTTTCGTGCAGAGCCGCTACACTATAGCCACCATTATTCCCCTCCTTACTTATACTTTGGGGCTTCCTCATTTATACCAGATAAATGCCCACTTAGTCTAGCGAGTGTATACAAAATACTCGACAATCTATTGAGATAGGCAAGAGAATGTTTGCCGACTTTTACAATACCTTCCTCGTGTACTGCCACCACTCGACGCTCTGCCCTGCGTGATACCGTCCTTGCAATATCAAAAATACTGCCGAGCTCCGTACCACCTGAGATAAAAAATGTTTTAATTGGTGGCAAAATTTTTTCAATAGTATCTACCAATTTTTCCATATCGGTTACTTTCTTTTTTTTGACAGTCATACGTGCACCTGCGAGCTCAGCCTGAATAATGAACAGTGTCTCTTGGACAGAATGGACAATCGCTGAAAACTTTTTTTTATGAACACAATACCCCACCTCATCAGATTTTACTTTACACAAACCCAAATATGAATTTATTTCATCCAAACTCCCGAGAGCCTCGGCCACAGCCGAACTTTTTGAAATCCTTTGATTACAAGCAAAAGTATTCGTACTTCCATTATCACCAGAGCGCGTATAAAGCATAAAAATTAATTAGAGTATTATTTTTTGTTATCCCCCTTAATCATATTTATTGCTTCATTTACTGTGGTCATAAACTGTGCCGGGAAAATAATGGTAGAATTTTTCTCCACGGAAATCTCTGCCATTGTTTGAAGAGTTCGGAGCTGAAGTGCCACTGGGTGAGCTGAGATGAGATCCGCCGCTTCACCGAGTTTCTGTGCCGCCTGAAATTCTCCCTCTGCTGCCACGATTTTTGCTCGTCTCTCGCGCTCCGCCTCGGCCTCCTTTGCCATTGCTCTCTGCATATTATCAGGCAACGTAATATCTTTGATTTCCACCGCAGTAACTTGCACGCCCCACGGCTCCGTGTGTCCATCAATCACATCTTTTATTTGTAAATTGATTGCCCCGGTCTGTGAAAGTAGCTGGTCGAGCTGAAATTGTCCGACAACATTTCGCACAGTTGTCTGACTTATTTGATTGACCGCATCATACACATTTTCGATAGCCACTGTTGCTTTGATAGGATCTGCCACGTGATAATACGCAACAGCTGCAATGTCGATAGACACATTATCTTTTGAAATAATTTTCTGCGATGGTATCGCCATTGTGATTGTGCGAAGCTGAACTCGTGTCATCTGCTCAAAAATCGGAACGAGAATGATAAGCCCTGGACCACGTATCCCTTTACATTTACCGAGGAAAAATATAACTCCTCGCTCGTACTCCTTGACCACACGGAGCGACATAGCGAGAATAACAAGAACAATAATGATTATGTACCACATAGTATTTTAATTAATTATAAATTTTTATTCTTTTCATATATTTGGGAATCATATCCTTGCATTACTCTATCCTCCTCTTTAATTCCCAATGTTTTCAAAAAATCAAATAATTCTTTCTGGACTTTTTGTCCATCTTCGTCTGTCATTTTTTCAACTTCTATGTATACACCCAAACCTTTCACATCATCCAAACAAATTTCCAAATCATTATATATACCTTTTTTTCTAGTTTTATGAACCTCGACTGTTTTTTCATATCCGAGTAATTCAATAATTTCAGAAAGAGTTTCCTTTGAATTCACATCAACTTCTTTTTCTATACAATCAAGCTCTCCACCTCTATTTTGTTTGAAAGTAAAAATTGTTCTTTCTCCCTGGACTCGAATTCTCAAAACCGGAGTAGTGTGATGTGACAAATCAATACCTTTTTGGTTGTAAATATAATCGTGTTGTTCAATAGGATCAGATAAAAAACAACCCATTTCTGACAGTTTTTTTGTGAGAGAGACGCTGTCAGAAACTTTTGCTTTTACTTCCACTTCACATTTCATAGTGCCCAGGAGAGGACTTGAACCTCCACGGCTTGCGCCACACGAACCTCAATCGTGCATGTTTACCAATTACACCACCTGGGCATATTTTGTCAAATATACAAATCCTGTTGTTTATTATTTATTTCTAACATTTTTCCAATTTTTTTGCGTTTTCGTGATAAACAAACAACATCAGCATTGTAGTACATTTCCTTAATTATTTCCAGTCCATCATTTTTCGCATATCGTAATGAATAACAAGGATTTTTACTTTTTGACTGTGTGATGAATCCTTCAATTTTTGTTCTTTTCTTAATTTCTGTCCTAATCCACTGTATAAAAACAGGACTTGCCGAGGTAAAACAAACATAAAACATAAAACTTGATTTCCATCTTGGATCCCAGTAACTATAACTTGACCCGTCACCATCAAAACATCCTCGTAGAAAATCAAAAAAATAAACCTTAGGAATCTTTATTTCTCCGAGTATCAAAGATTTTGCCTGTGAAAAACCAATACTTTTCAAAAATTCATAAAATAAAACATCCCCTATTTGAACTCGAAAGAAAATTGAATTCGTACCGTTAGTTTTCTTTCCTATTTTCAAACCCAATTTTAAACACCTCAAAAAATTCTTTACTTGTTCGAAATCTTTTGATGTCAAATCAATATGTCTACCATCTTTAGATAAACACCCATCTGTTGCCAAAAGTCCCATTGCATAGGCAAAATCTGGTGACCATTTGATTTTCACTATTTCTTTTGGTTTTGGTCCCCTTTTCCCCATATGTTAATTATAGTACCTCAAGTATATAGCGTCTACCAATTTATACACATTAAAAAACACCCTTTCGGGTGCTTTTGAATTTATTCCTTTGGCTTGCCGTAGCTTAAGCGGAGGTAGCTGATTTTGTTTCTTTTGTTGTTTCTTCCCCGCTGTCTTCTGAAACTTCTGCGAGTTTGTTGTCTGGAAGAGCGCGGATATTTCTCATCTGTCGGCGAATTTCTTTTGCTGCCTTGTCTCGGATGTGGTAGAGCTTTGCTCGGCGGACCTTTGATCTCTTGAGTGTTTCGATAGAGTCAATCATTGGTGAGTAGAGAGGAAAAATCTTTTCAACACCAACACCGCTGGCTATTCGACGAACTGTAAATGTTCCTCCTGCCTGCTTGCCATGCTTGACCGCAATGACCAAACCCTCAAACGCTTGGAGGCGGATCTTGCCTTTTTCCTGAATTTTTTGCCACACACGAATAGTATCGCCAGAGCGAATGTCGAGTGCTTTTCTTTCGTCAATTTTGACCGGTGATTGAACTTTTTCCATAGTGTCTAAAAGGTTACCACAACAATACTATTTTTGCAATAAGAGAAGTGCTCGTTTGAAATCGGCCGGCTCTGGAGCTGTGACTGTCTCTGTTTTTCCTTTTGTATCTGTAAATGTAATCCGATACGAGTGAAGTGCCAAACGTGTAAACCCGAGTGTGTTCTCTCTTTTTGGCGCATACAAAGAATCAGCAACCAGTGGGTAGTTGATTGCTTTGAAATGCACACGAATCTGATGTGTCCTGCCTGTTTTCGGGAAAACTGCTACATACGAATACCCACTAGCCTTTTCCTTGACCTCATATTCTGTTATTGCCTCCCTCATTTCCCCTCGCGCACCTCGTTGTGCTGACCATTGTCTAAAATCACTTTTTGAACGTCCGATAGGTCGGTCAATAATTCCATTTTCATTTTTCATTTCACCATAGACAAACGCGTGATATTCCTTTTTAATATCGTGATCTTGAAATTGTTTTTTGAGACATTCAAAACCCTGTTTTGTTTTTGCTACGAGCATAACACCCGATGTCTCTCTATCTAGCCGGTGCACAATTCCCGGACGAGAAATTATTTTTCCGTCAGTGGTCTGTATCGGCTCACCGACATCTTTTGATTTCGGAAATTTTTTCAAAATCCAATCCGTGAGATTTGGCTCCACCGTCTTGCCGTCACTATGCACCACCAAACCAGCTGGCTTGTCGATTGCCACAATATCTTTGTCTTCGTATAGGATAATTGGTTCCATATTATTTTCCCATTCGACGCTCTCGATTTGAAAATTCATCCAAAATAGAAAGAAATTCTGCCTCGCCAAAGTCGGGCCACAAGGTTTTTGTAAAGAAAAGTTCGCTGTATGTTGATTGCCAAAGGAGAAAACCGGAAATTCTCATCTCGCCCGATGTACGGATAATAATGTCCGGATCCGGAACGCCAAATGTGTAAATGTTTTCTGAAATATCTTTCTCGGTGATTTTTGTAATTCCTTTTTCAATACACTTGTTTGTCGCATGGACTATTTCCTCCCTGCCTCCATACGAAACACAGAGTGTAAGTGACATATCCGAAAAACCTTTTGACTCCTCCTCAAGCTTTCTCATTTCGTCCTGCATATCCTGTGGAAAGAGAGACAGATCACCGGCAAAATACATCCGTGTCTTTTCAGCCAAAAAAGTTTCCCTCTCGTCCTTCAAAACTTTTTTCATAAGTCCAAGAATAAAAGAAACTTCTTCTTCTGACCGTTTCCAGTTTTCCAAGGAAAATGCAAAAGCAATCACATGTTTGACACCGGCTTTTTTCGCAACTTTGAGAAAATCTTTCAGGTTTTCATATCCTTGTGAATGGCCCATAAAAACCGGCAAACCTTTTGCTTTTGCCCACCGTCTATTGCCGTCCATTATTACCCCCACACATTGTGGGATTTTTCTTTCCGCATTCATAGATAAAATACTATCGTATATCCAACAAAAATTCCAGTGAGGGTTGATAAAATATTATTTATAATGTAATCTAAATCTCATATGCGAGGTTAGCTCAGTTGGTAGAGCAACCCGTTTACACCGGGAAGGTCAGAGGTTCGAGTCCTCTACCTCGCACAATTAAAAAATCGCTGAAAGGCGATTTTTTATTGTGTGGGGTAAGCAGAGCAACGCTCTGCATGAGGACTTCGAACGGACTTGCGGTTTACGAGCTCAGCAGAGCTTGTCGCAAGTCCGGTGCCCAGAAATTTTCAATTTGACGGAATTGAAAATTTCGAGGGAGAGTCCTCTACCTCGCACAAAAGCAAAAACTGGATAATATCCAGTTTTTGTTTTAATATAAATCTGCTTGGGCATGTGGCGGAATTGGTATACGCGTACGCTTCAGGAGCGTATTCCGAAAGGATTGGGAGTTCAAATCTCCCCATGCCCACAGAAAAAAATCTTGAAAAGTTAAGTTTATTAAATTACTGTAATTTTGTTTTGCAACACAAGCACAGCATCGCTGTGCGGATGGAGATTTGAACAGATTGGCGGTTTACGAGCTCAGCAGAGCTTGTCGCCAATCTGGCGCCTAGAATTTTTTGAGTGACGACGATAAAAAATTCGGAGGAAAATCTCCCCATGCCCACAAATGAGATATGTTTCGTCAATTTTGTGCTCTCGGTTGGATATCTCACTCCTGGAAAACCCACGGTTTTCCCAATCCTTCCTCCACGGGAAACTCCCGTTTCCCGACCCCTTCCCGGTTCGATTCCAACCACGATCAAAAATTAACTTCGTCAATTTTGTGCTCTCGGTTGGAATCGAACCAACATCAAGGCCTTAGAAGAGCCCTACTCTATCCATTGAGCTACGAGAGCGCTGAAAACAGATTACCACACTAATAGAATATTGTGAATAATTATAACGACGGATCTGTCGGCACGGAAATTTTTGTTGAGCTGGCCAAATTTTCATCTCTGACTTTTATATCATCAGTAACTTTTTTCAAAAGTTTTTCATCTATTGTCACAGCTTGTTCTACCTGACTTTTTTCAGAAATAAACAGGTTACCCTGATCTATTTGAACGTAAAAATAATACGCCACAAAAGAGATGACACAAAAGACAACAACAAAACTTATCAAAACAGCATACCAGTCATGCGACGGTCGTATTCCCTCTTTTACATATGTATCATTGCCGATTTTTTGATGATACAGCGATTTAATTTTTTTGAGTAAATCAGACATATTATTTAAATTTTAATACATGAATTTCAAAAATACTCTGCCACACTGTACTTTTGACACCTTTTTTTGTAAGCGAAGGATCGGCGTCAGTATTGTACATAAGAGCAAATGTATCAACTCTTACTTTGTATATCATTGATTCAAGCTCATTCATAAATGTAAATGTCCCAAGCCAACTTCCTTTTATTGTAGCTTTTACTCTGAGTGACGTCAGTCCTCCTGCGGACAGGTTTGCATTGTCATCAAACGTGAGTGAGTCAATTTTTATATCCAAACCATTTTTGCGAGCGCTATTTTCTAGGCTTTCAATAAAAGCAACATCGCCGTCTTTGCTCACAATCATACTGCTGATCTGACTAATGTCCGAGTTAGAATTTTTTATCGTTTTCTGCATTTCGGCCATATACTGTTGTTTTCCTATTTGATACGAAAGATTATTTCTCAACACAGATGTATTTTCATTCTTACTTTTGATATCCAAAAAAACAAAGTAATATGAGACAAAAATCACAATCATCAAAATGATTTCAAAAATCAAAATATTTTTTAATAATCGTGTATGACTCATATTATTGAAGTATTATATTAATCGAAAACCCTATATCTTTATCTTTTGTAAAATTTGAAACGGGAGAAAATACATCTTTGAAGAGTCCGGAATCTTTTAATTTTTTGATAAACAACACAAGTGTTTCTCGTGTACTAGAAATACCAGTCAAAGCAACTGTATTGGATCCCGTGGACGAGAATAAAATACTGTTGAGTTTGATACCGCTAATTTTATTATCCAAAATAGAACGCACAATCGGAACAAATCGTGGATATGTCAGGGCCGAATCTATGATTTTTAGCTTTTGATTTGTATCCTCTATCATTGTTGATATTTTATCCGCATTTTGATACGAGGATGATTTGTTTGTTGCATCGAGTTCAGTCGTCACCTCATTTTGTCTTGCAAGTGAAATAAGCCATGATGGAAAAATCATCACAAGAAATGAGATTTGGATAAAAATAACAAACAGAACAACAACTATCCAGAAACGAATCTTATACTCGCTTTTGATCTCTTCTTTGAAAAAATTTGGTAGTACGTTGAACATATTATATTAAAATTTCCTCTGGTAGGGCCAAGCCGATTGCTGGTGCAAACTTGATCGAATCTGTAAATGAAATAGGTGGCACAACATCATTAACATCAAATGCATTTTGCCAAACATTTCCGAGCACGACAGACACTTTTTGATTTGCAGTCAAATATGAGACCAGATCGGATTCAATTCCCTCTCCACAAATAACAATGCGTTGAATTTGTTTTTCTTTTTTTCCTTCATTTTCCTTGAGTGTATCCCAATACCCACACACTCGCTTTATTTCTCCGAGCAAAAAATTTCTGTTGCTCAAATTTTCACCCTTGGTTGAAACGGTTGATGTGAAAGAAACAATACCGGAACTCACTACATACAGACCGACTTTATCCAATCCAAAATGCAAAATAAGATTTGCCTCTCGGGTACCGTATGGCAAGAGAGCTCTCGCAACAGCCTGTGACACTATTTCGAGTGACAAAAGAGAAATGCCCGCCTTGCTTACTGCCTCAGCATACGCATCAACTGCTTTTGCAGGCAGGGCCGATACTACCACCGTCAGATTGCCTGTTTGACGATTTTGCTCCGTAATCACATAGTCAAAATCAACTTCTGCAACCTTGAGAGGAACATTCTCTTCTATCTTGAATTCAATCGTACTGCGAATCTCCTCTTTTACCACATGTGGTATTTCTGTTTCAAACAAATATGCTTTTTCTTCTGGAAGAGACACTCTGGCATATTTTGCATTCATTTCTTTTTTGATTTCTTTCAAAATTTTTACGAGTCCTTCGGTATCATTGATGCGACCGCCCTCTACAATACCTCTCGGAATTGCTTTTTCTGAAAACTTTTCAACAAAAAGACTTCTGTTGTTTCTGCCAAACTTAATACTTCTGACAAAGCTGTCAGAAATAGAGATGCCAACATACGGAATATTCAAAAAATTCGGCGGAGGAAATGCGTCAAGAATTTTTTTGTACATCATTACACAAATTATACACTACAACAGCACATACTTTCCAGCGAGTTATGCGATATGTTTTGTGTATTATTTGACAGACGCCCCGGGAATCACTTTTTCGTTTGTTTCAAGGAGAGAAAAGAAATCATCTCCACTTACTGCAAGTATCATTCCCTGACTTTCAAATCCTCTGATTACGCGCGGTTCTAAATTTGTTGCAAATGCACATTTTTTACCCACAAGAGTTTGTGGATCAGGAAAATACAGCGCAATTCCGGAAACAATCTGTCGCGGTTTTTCCTCTCCGAAAGAAACACTGAGTTTGAGAAGTTTGTCCGCACCCTCTATTTTCTCCACTTCCAAAATATGACCGATTTTTATTTCCAGTTTTTTGAAATTGTCTATTCCTATGTATTCTTTATTTTCCATTGTGTGTGTCTAAATAACTTTTTAATATAATCGCCGCTGCGGAGGCATCATTCATTGCATTACTCCCCTGTAGTCTCTCTGCCTCGAGAGAACTCAAAAACTCCGGATGTAACACAACCGCGAGACCAGCTTTCCTCAGATCAGAAACAAATTTTTTGACTTGAATCATTATCTCATTTTCATTCATATTGAAATCCTTTGACTCGCCCACCACTACGCAGTCGATTTTTTTCTCTTTGCACACAGAAACAATTTTCGCAGTCAAATCTTCGGGACCAGAGTTTTCTATAACAGACAAAGGAAAAGCATAGCTGTTTGAATCATCCGACACAGCCAGCCCAACCCTTTTTGCACCATAATCAACACCCAAATATTTCATAGGAATAGTATATCATACTGGAACATTGCTCGGATCTCACACAAAAAATCCCTCTCGGGATTTTGAATTCCGAATTTTGGCGGAGGGCATTAGACGAAGCTAGAACCTATTTAATGATAGCAGATTACTCAAAATTCAACATTGTGAACACTTGGTAAGGATTATTTTATGTATCTGTTTTCGTTAGATAATTTAATCAAGGCCAAAATAATAGCTTCTGAAAGTAATTCTTCTCTTTTAATAATACTACCAGAAAAATATTTCAATGGGTCTTTATCTGAATCTCCAGAAAGTCTTTGGGTAATGAAGCCTAATTCAGTACCATCTTCCTTGATTTCCTTTATCATCCATTCTGGTACAAGATAACCAGCACTGTACGCAAATGATTTATTGCCATCTTTTGAGATTGCACAGACACAAGCTATGTCAAAATAATTTTCACCAATTTCAACAAGTCCGCTTTCTACTGCAATTGAAATGTCAGAATTGATTTCATTTTTACACTGTGTAGCTCTGTTTGTCGCACCAATAATCATTTCTTCATACCCGAACGGTTGCGAAGATACTTTTGAGTCTGTTTTGATTTGTATAACTTCAGCATCAATGCTAAGTCTACCCATAGCACTTTTTAGTGCTCTAACTTTTAACTCGCTTGTTGTACCAATAGCTATTTTCATTTTAAAAATTTAATTAATTCTGTTGGAGTCTTGGCATATCCAGCAAACAATATATCTCTGCAAGTCTCCACATCTTTGTCCGACAAAGCATAAACTGGTTTACCGAGAGCTACAGCATATCCGAGTTCCAAAGTTACACTATTTCCACTGTATCCTTCTTTGTTATATATAAACACCGCATCACTTTTTCTTATTTTATTGAAATGGTCGTGAGTCAAACCCATAGCAATAAATTTTCTGTTATGAACTTCTTTAACCTTATCAACCCCTCCATAATTCTTTGTATAGAAATGTGGCACCAAAACATTGACCCCGAGTTTTTTGAGTTTGTTTGCAAAAACCTCTGCCTCATCTGCAAACCTATTACTTGAACAAATTGTTACTGATTTCATATTATTATTTCTTAATTAATAAAAGTTGCCTCACATCCTCAATATCTACATCTCTTGCAAGTTTTGTTTTGTAAGTAATGAGATTTTCAATACTCTCAATTGGTACTTTTTTACCGTAGACTTCAATCAAAGTAACATTTGTTAGGTCACCTGTACAATTTTCCCATTGACCACTTTTCTGATTAAAAATCTTTGCTTCCACTCCTGAAATATCAATGTCTTGACCTTCGTAATTGAGTGTCATAAGTTGCAAATCCCAGTTTTCATCTTTATACCTATCTGGGCCATATATAATATACTCTTCCACATCAGTAAGTATTTTTAGTATATCTGTTTCTGATACTTCAATATCAATATCTGCCAGCTCACGACTTACACCATATACACGCCCAGCAAAACCTCCAGATATTTTATATTGAATATTGTGTTTTTCTAGAATACTTGTTATCCAAAGAAATGCTTTGTCGGTATTTTTCATTTTATTTCAAATTATTTACAAAATCATCTATCTGCTTGAAAGAAGAAAGTGTAATAACTTTTTCATTGTAAGGAGCAATGAGCTGAACATTATTCACTTTTCCTTTCTTGTAGCCCCACCCGTATTTTTTATACAATGAGTGCTTCATTAGCTGATATAAACCAACTAAACTTTCATTATCCCTCTGAAAGTATCGCTTTATCTGGCTAGTCCACTGATAGAATATGTTTTTATATGTAAGGTGAATAATTATGTCTGATGGAGCAAGACCTTGTTCAAGTAAGTGATGTGTCGTGCCTTCAACAATCCATTTTGGCTCGTGAAAAAGTTTTGAAATCTCCTCAATACTTTTTTGTCTATCCCTTGGTTTTGAAAACTTTACTTCATAGAAATAGTCATCAGTGGAATGGTAAGGAATACCCAACTTTTCAGAAATGCGTGGTGCAAGAGTTGATTTACCTCTACCACTGTCTCCCATAATTATTATTTTTTGAAGTAGTTTATTCATTACTTTGTTATATTTGGGATTAGTTCACGAGACACTTTTCGTACTTGAACTCTTTGCTGACCAAGGATTGACGCCTTCATCAGACGGTGTAATCCATCCAAAATGAGCCAGCGTCCTTTGTTTTGCATAATATCTATCGGATGTACAAGGTCGGCTTTCATAGTGCGTGCGTATTCCTCTTTGTGCTTTTCTGGCTCATTAATAACATCCTGCGGTTTGAGATTGTATACGCCCTTTTCCCAGAGAAACGGAATGTCAAAGTGCCAAGTAAGCTCACTGATATTTACTTCCTCAACAGGCACATCAAGTGTCCAAACCTTTTCTTCACTCCAATCAAAATCAAATCCAACATCTTTTATTATTTGAGGGATTTCTCTTTTTTCAAACTTGATACCGACTACACCATATTTTTTCTCATCTTCTTTTGTGTAGTATTTGTAAATACCCATCAAATTTTCTTTATCTGTGCCACCAAAAACTTCTGGTGGGAACGCATCAAACAATTCCGAAAAAGTCGGAAAATAAAGGAGGTCTGAAATTTTTACCAAAATTTTATTTTCTGGTTCAGTTCTTGAAGAAAATTCTATCTTGTCTCCAATTTTTAATTGTTGGCGTTTTTCGTCATCAAGTCTTATCTCAATTGTTTTTGAACCATCTTTCACTTTCTCAAAAGGAAGTGGGTGTAATCGCATTTGGTGTCTCATATTATTTTTTATAGAAGCTATTTTCTGGAGCGGTTATTTGTATAAAAACATTTCGCAGAGCTTCTTCCAAGCTGACTTCTCTTGAAATTGTTCCGCCAGAATATGTACCCCAAGTATCATTTGGTAATTTCCCGTATTCTTCCTCAATGATAGTCATTACATCAGAATGTTCCATTTTCAAATCATCCATTTTTTTGAGTATAAAATCTGGCACTTTTAACCCACTTGAATAGCCAGAGTATTCTTTGCCACCATAACATAACACAACTGCCCACGCTTCCTCGTAGATGTGCCCATAACGCTCTATAAGGCCACTTTCAAGCCCGATATAGTAGTTTGCATCAGTTTTGTGAGACTTACTATCAGTGGCTCGGTTCCTTGCTCCATCAAAGGTTTGTTTGTCAAAAGGAGTATCTGGCATTTGTGATTTTGCACCATAACTTTCAATAATATTATCTTGGTCATTGAAAAACTGCCGTATAATTTTTTCAGCAATTTTTACTTTTCTATCGCTAGATGAGCCAATAACAAATTTCATTTTAGTGATAAATGTTTTTTAAGTTTCTCCACCGCTAATTTCCTCATACTAAAAGAATTTTTTTCTTCAGAACTTAACTCACCGAATGTTTTGGAATAGCCCTCTGGTTGAAATATAGGGTCCCAGCCAAAACCAGTACCTTTTGGAGATACAACGGTTCCTTTTATTGAACCTTCAAAAAATTCAATGTTTCCTTCCAAATCAGAATGACCAATTAGAGTTTTTGCTTCTGCGTTGAAATTTCCAAAGACACTAATCATTTTGAATAATCCATCATTTCCGATAGTTTTCATAAACCATTTAATGAGCGGGCCTGGCAGACCATTCATTGCTTCAAAATACAAAGAGGTGTCCTCCACGATAAATTCTCCTTTATGGTGTTTTTGAGCTTCTTCCAGCTTTGCTTTTATGATTTTGTGAGCATCAATTTCTTGGATTTCTGGTAAATCAATATCCAACGCTTCAACATCATCAATGATGCTTTGAACCTCAGCAAGTTTACCTTTGTTGCCTATAATGAAATAGAGTGGCGTCATATTAGGAATAATATAACACAAAAATTCATTTTATCCCACACAACTTTTAGTGGTGTAATTCTATAAACTCAATACTTTCCAATCAGAAAAATCATCTGGATTATACTCGTACTTTTCCTTATCATTGTATCTCCAAGAGCCATTTACATAGATAGCGATACCACCTATTAGGCTAAAACCAGCCTTATTTTGGCGTTTAATGTACTTGTAGAGGCTCTCAGCTCGCTCTGTGGCATCTTTGGCCGTTAAGCCACCTTTTGTCTCAAATATACCAATAGTCCCGTCTTTGAGCTGAACTATAAAGTCTGGGTAAAAGGCTAAATTGTCTGGCCGTAGAATAGCAAAGTATTTTATTTCACTTTCTCCGTTTTTATACCACCACTTAATTTTTTTGGCGTTATCATTTAAAAATTCAATAAATAATCTTTCTGGCTCACTTTGTTTTGCTGTATAAAAAGGCTTCATAACAGAAAGTGGTTGGTCCTTCTTTTCGTATCTGCTGTTATAACTAACAATGACAGGGACCTCCCAAGCGGGGACTTCCTCCAACTCTCTTTTTTCACTTAATTTTTCAACAACTTCTTTTTTGTATCTATCTTTTGCAAGATTAATAATGTTCACAAATAACTGGGCGTTCTCTTTGCCTAAAACTATTCTTTGTACTTTCGGGTCATATTTTTCAAATTTGAACTCTTCATTGAAGAATTGATAGACGGCCGTCTTCATTCTATCGCTTGAGTCGGCTGGGGCGTATGGAGTACAGTTTTGAATAATAAATTTATCAAATTTTTCTTGCAGTTCTTTCTCATCCAGAGCGATATTTATAGTTCCTTTATGCTCAATTTCTCCAGACTTATCAATATCAATAATTTTACCGTCAGCGATTATCGGGTTGATTATTTTTGAAGGCTTAAGATTTATTGATTTTTGTAAATTATTGCTTTCGGCAATCTTGGCAAATATTTTTACAAACTCACTAGATAAACGGGTTCGTTCTCGTTGTCTTTTCAAGTGAATAGATGGCAGAGAAACTTTATTATAAAGTTTGCTATCTCTTTTTGACTCGTAAATTGTAATGTAATCTTTTGCATATTCTTCCGTGATTTCTATATTCGGTAAATTGGTGAAGACATACCCATTATTTAATTCAGGCTCTTTCAAATAGTATTTCAGCTCTGGCATACGCATTATTCGTCCAATGGTTTGAATAGTAAAGGTAAAGCTCTTTGACTCTCTAAAAATGACGAGAATAGAAGCTCTAGGGCAGTCCCAACCCAAAGCGATGGCCTGTTTGAAGACGAGAACCTCAACCTCGTTATCATTTTTCTCTATGTTCGGAAGAGTGTCAGACTTGTCTTCAGACAACCAAATAGCAAGCTTGCCATTTTTCTCAGTAATTCCATTCTTCTCTAAAATCTTAACAACATCTTCTTTTTTACTGATTAAATTACTTTTATTGTCTGGCAGTTGAATAAGCATTAAGGGGTTTATTTTTGAACCTTCTTTTTTATACATCTTAACCAATTCTTCTCTCTTTTTAAAAGCCTGTTCTATAACAATATCGTCAGCACTTTTGGTCCCAATGATTACATCAAGAAATTCTGGGTTTACCGATATTTCAGACTTAATCATTTCTTCTGCTTTAACATCTGCTAAACGGACCCTTTCTATCTCAGAGATATTTTCGGTTAAGTCGGGGGTTGCGGAAACCTCCAGAGTAACTTTAGGGTTGATAGTTTCAATCAGTTCTTTTGATTTTTCTGAGCTTGCCGTATGGTGGCTTTCGTCAATAATTAAAATGATTGTGTTACCGTCTTCTTTGGTATTTTTTATAACACTATTGAGGTTATTGTCCTTTTCGTTTTCTCTTACAAAAAGATTTATGTCTTTCTTGTTTATACTAGACCAGTTTATAAATAAGATTTCATTTTCCGCTATTCTGCGGTCCTCTAAGTCTTCAAAATATGAGCATTTTATATTTCTGTCATTCTCGTAATATCCCTCTAGCTTTTCTTTGCTTTGTTCGTGCAACATTCGGACAGATACCCAAACAAAAGAGAACCTCTTGCCATTTTTATTGTCTCGGACCAAATCTTTTAGCAATTCGGAAACCATAACGGTTTTGCCAGAACCAGTCGGAGCTTGAAATATAACAACTTCATTTTCAGCTGATTTCAAAGACTTCTCTATTTTTCTATAGAGATTTTCCACTGCATCTTTTTGATAGTCTTTTAATTTAATCATTTGAATATTTTTTTATATACATTAAGAATAACGGCTGGTATTGGTTTTAATTCAACCAGTTTTTTAATGTCTTCAAACTCTTCCTCTCTTGCACTATCATCAAGAGAGAAAATATAGGTGATTATTTTCTCATTTAATTTTTGAGCTTCTTTTTTAAATAACTCAATACCAGTATCATCATAGATAATTCCTAAGTATTTATTTTTATTATCTGTAAAAATTTTGAAATTTAGGCCTTTTTTAACCAGCTCAAAACAGTCTTCTTTTAAGCAGAGCATTTCCGTTGATTTATCAACAAGTTTTTTCTTATTTATATCTGTTGGTTTGGCTTCTACAAAATCAGTTCTGAAGTATTTTAGGTTTGTGGGTATATTTGTTATAGCAGGGTAGTCTTTGTGGCCTTGTATAACTTTTTTGATTCTTGGATAACAAACATCTTCGGCAATACCATTTTCGTTATTAGTACACAGAATAAATTTTCTATTTCCCTTATCTTCTTTATTAAGCATCATTACAGCGTGCCCAGTTGTGCCAGAGCCAGCAAAATAATCTAAAACAATAGCATTTTTTCTCTCATAAATTATTGGGGCTAAGCAGTCGTAAACATTGTAAATTGATTTTGGAAAATCAAAATCTGTATTTGGAACTAGGGCGTGTATTAGTTTTGTTCCGTTTTCATTGGCATCATATCTGCTACCTTCCCAAACAGTTCTAACGGTCCCGAAATCTTTACCAATTTCAATTTCATAGCCATCTTTTTTTACTTTTGCTCTCAAAAGATGTTTGATTGAGTCAACACTTTGTCTTGCATAACGCCACTTTCTTTCTATACCCTTACTATCAATTGGCCAAATATATGAAAGACCGTCTTTGTTTTCCGTCTGTTTTTTTGGGTGTTTATTGTTGTCTAAAACATCTCCGAATCCAATTACAACCCCGTCTTTAACAATCATAGGATAAAAGCAATTACGAGCATCTGAACGCAACGATTCACCTCCATTATCCCTAAGATTTCTCCATTCAATATCTTCTTCTTTTATTTTTCTTGAACCTATTATTTTTTTACCACTCGGTAAAACAAAGAAAGCGAACTCATTAGTATAAGAAAAGTTTTTACCCTGAATACCTCTAGGGTTATGAACGATTGTTATTAGGTGTATTTCCCATCCAAAAAATATATCTTCCAAAATTACTCCTAGATGTGAGACTTCATTCTCGTCAATTGCACAAATTAAGGCACCATCTTTTTTAAGAAGATTTTTTGCAAGTTGAAGTCTTTTGGACATCATACTTAGCCATTTGCTATGGCGGTAGGTGTCGTTTATATCAACATAATCATTGTTATATTTCCAATCTTTTGCTCCAGTGTTATAAGGTGGGTCAATGTATACTACATCAATTTTTCCAGCGTGGGTGTAATTTAAAACTGAAAGAGATTGATAATTATCACCCTCAATAATAATACTTGTGGATTTATTTTTTTCTGTTTTAAATTCTTTACCGTTGTCTTCGGAAAGAACAGGTAATTTTTCTTTGCACGATTCAATGACTTGTTCGGTTTTATGTTCCCAAACAAGGCCGTATTTTTTACGGTTTTTAAGTTTTTTTATTTCATTTTTAAGGTCCCCAATTTCCTTTTGAAGACCAGAAACTGATTCATTTGTCATTCTGTGGTGGGTTTTACTAGCGGGTTGCAAAAAGCTCCCCGCTAGAGCTGATGGTTTTTAAGCCACCCATACCAGTTTCCCAGTATGACCCACCACAGGCAAGACTCTAACGAGGAGTTCTTTACGCCTGTGGTGGGGTTTCTCGCCATACCTAAAAATGAAAATTCTTAGGGTTAGGCCATATTTGGTTGTCTGTTTTATATTACTTGAATTTTTATCGGCTGTAAAGTAAAGTAAAGCATATGAAAGAGCTGAACAAGGCAGTTTACTTTGCCGAAGACCTAACAAAACAAGAGTTGATTGATGACAATTCTCTTTATGTTTACAAAAGTATTCTTAATGGCAGATTTTCTGCCAACGACTCTATCAGTATGACTATGTTTGCTCTGGTGTCTCATCCTCTAGGTTGGGAAAATTGGGATGTTGTAAGTTTCTTGATTGCAGTTATTGATAGGTACAACCTAGATGTAGGTTTAATAAAAGCGATGCCTGAAGCAATTGCTGATGACTACTTGGTTACTGATGATAAGGAATTGGAAAGAATAAAAAAAGAAAAGTTGCCTTTATACAAATGGGATTTTATTGGTATAGATAAAAAACAGTATGTTAACCATTACACAGGAGCATATGCTTGGGCAAAAAACTATATTAAAGAAAAGAAACCTTTTAATCTTGAATTACAACAAGTATTAAAAAGATTTCTTGAAGACAAAATTACTGTAGAAGACATCATCTATGCACATAAAAATCCTGATTACTCTATCTTGTCACCAGAACAAGACCATAAGCAAGAGTATGAAATGGCAAAAGAGCTATTCAATAAAATGATGCCATTTATAACTATCCAGATTGACCCAAAATCCAAAGGTCTTACTGAGCTTTATAAAGATGTTAACCAGTATATTTTTTGGTTTATTGAAGACAAACTTTCAAAAAGAATATACAGAAAACACATAAATAACACCGATGTATATGTAAATACCAACACTTTAACTTTTCAAAAACATCACGAGCAATTTTTAAGAGAGTTAGAACGACTATCAGACAGATATGGTATAGAGTTTACAATGCATAATACTTTTGAAAAGCTGTTCATAACTACTACTAATGATGAACAAACAGAGAAGTATACCACTAGAGAAGAATACAGAACCAGAGAGTTTTTATTTTTTCACATACTCTTTGCTTGTGCATCATTAAAGGAAATTGAAATTGTATCACTTGGCTCAAATTGGACTTACCACGAAGACCAACCACCTGCTTATAATGTAAAAATAAAATTATTGCCTGTTGTGCTTGAAAAGTTTGGCCTAAAAACTGAAAAGATTAGCTTAAAATTTGATGCTGAAAAGTCTCGTCTCTATGTGAATGGGAAAGAGGTAAAAGTTAAGAAGTTTGGTGATGAATATCATACTTTACGGATAATTTTTGAAAACTCTAAAGACCTTAAAGATGAATGGTTTTTTTCTAGAATTGCTGAAAAATATGACTCTGTGGGTCATTTAGAGGACAAGAAGTTCTATAATGCTGTTTATCAGATAAATCTTAAATGTAGTCGTGTTGGAATAGATGATTTCTTTCTTAAAACACGCCAGTCTGCCAAAATAAACTCTAAATATTTGTCTTAAAATTGTCTTAAGTCGTCTTAAACTGGACATCATATATCCTTAAGAAACCCTTAGGGGTTTTTATGTTACCAAAGGAAGCCATAGAAGAATACAAAAAGTTATACAAGAGTCGTTACGGCGTTGTTTTAAGCGATGCCGAGGCTATTTTCCGTGCTAATAACCTAATTAAACTCTATAAGGCAGTTTTGGGGTCGGAATCATTGAGAACAACACAAACTGGTGGAATCGCCACACCAAAACTATGAGAAAGATTAATCCCAAAGGTCTTTGCGGACATAGAAGTTATACGATTGAAGAGTTATCTTCTCTTTTAAAGAAGACAGAAAAAACATTATCTCGTTGGATTGAAAAAGGATTGAAAACTATACCAGATAGCAAAAGGCCAATCCTCATAATTGGTTCTGATTTGAAGGAATTTTTAAGGAATATGTATTCAAAAAAGAAAAAAGGTAAGTTAAATCGCAATCAGTTTTATTGCCTAAAATGTAAGAAAGCTGTTTATGCAAAAAAGGGTTCAATAAAAAAGTTAAGCAACAGAAAAATAGCCTTATGTCGTGTTTGTAAAGGTGAAATAAGCAGGATAATTAAACCCTACCAAAAGGATTATAAGATACTCACACCTACTGTTTAAATGTCCATTATCAGTAATAAACTAAAATATAGATAAAATGACAAAAAATATATATCAAAATGAGCTAAGGAAAAGGGAGTTTTTTGAACACCTGAAAGGTGGAGAGGGTTTTGCTGAAAGCTCAATAAATATATTTGCTGAGGCCATAGCACAATGGCAAAATTTCACACAAAATGAGGATTTTATCTTTTTCAATAAAACAAAAGCAGTATCTTTTGTAGAGTGGTTAAAATCAAGGGGAAGTAAAACTGAATCTGGCCAAATTTCCCTTACTACACAATATAACTATCTCCGCCGTATCAAAAGGTTTTTTCATTGGTTATCTAATCAACCAAATTATAGGAAAATATTAAAAAACGATATAGATTTTCTCCGTCTTTCAAAAAAAGAAGCTCGTATTGCCACCTCTGGTACAAAAAGAAAAATCCCTTCATTTGAGGATGTAAAAAATGTAATTGAAAGTATTGAAATTAAAAATGAAATAGATAATAGGGACAGAGCAATTATTTGTCTCGCTCTTACAACAGGTATGCGTATTTCGGCACTCGTGTCATTAAAAATGAAAAGTTTTGATAAACAGAACAGATTATTTGACCAAAATCCCGCTGATGGAGTGAGAACTAAAAATTCAAAAAGAATACCATCAACATTTTTTCCTATTATCTGGGACGGTCCAGAAAAATATTTTATTGAATGGTATGAGTATCTTGAATCAAAAGGGTTTGGACCAGACGACCCGATTTTTCCTTCAACCTTAAATGAGTTTGGTACAGAAAATAATAGTTACAGTAAAGATTTTATAAGTAAAAACTTCTGGAGTAACGATGGTTGTGCAAGAAAGATTTTTGAAAAAAGATGCAAAAATGCTGGCCTGCCTTATTTTAATCCTCACTCATTCCGTCATTCAGTAGTGGGTATTTTAAGCAAAATGAGACTCACAGAGGAGGAAAAACGGGCAATTAGTCTAAATCTCGGACACGAAAATGTCGGCACCACCTTTGGGTCATATGGTTACGGCAGTATGAGCAGTGAAAATGCGGTTAGAATTGTGCAAGGCCTTAAGAACCAAAACACTGGAAACAATGGTGGTATTTCAGACGAGGAGAAGGCTGTTTTAGAAGGGATTATCAAAAGAAGTTAATCGCTTGCTATGTAAAGAATAGTAAAGTATACTTAATATATGAGTAAACAAGAATTTTATACAGCCAAAGAATTGGCAGAAAAATTGAGGGTAAATATAATGACTATTTACCGCTACATTGGAGCTGGAAAATTGAAATCCTACAAAATAGGCAAAGAGTTTAGAATTGATAAAAAAGAATTTGATAGTTTTTTAGCAAAAGTTAAAACCAATGGAAAATAAAATTGGTATATGGAAATTATTGCAGAAAGTCCACAGAGTCTGAGGATAGGCAGGTTCTTTCAATTGATTCTCAAATTGATGAGGGTAAAAGAATTGCAGATAGTTTAGGAATAAAAATTAAACCAGAGTATCTTCTTAGTGAGTCAAAATCAGCAAAGGTTTCTGGTAAGCGAGCTAAATTCAGTCAGATGTTGAGTATGATTGAAAGTGGAGAAATCAATGCGGTTATTGTTTGGCACGCAGATAGACTTTCAAGAAATGCTATGGACTCTGCTTTACTTATTGACCTAATAGATAAAGGAAAACTCATTGAAATAGTTACGCCAGCACAAACATTTAAAAATACTCCGCTGGATAAATTTATGTTTATGTTTCAATGCAGTCAGGCCAAAATGGAGAATGATAAAAAAGGTGTTGATGTGCAAAGGGGTCTTCACAAAAAAGCCAGTCTTGGAATGTATCCCGCTCCTGCACCAATAGGCTATAAAAATGACAAGTATGCAGAAAAAGGAAATAAGGTCCCGCTTGTAGACGAAGAGAGATTTCCTTTGGTCCGTAAAATGATTGACTTAATGCTCACGGGTAATTATACAGTTGCAGATATATGGAGAATTGCAAAAAATGAATGGAGCTTTACTATGCCAAGTGGCAAAAAAATTAGCCGAGCTACAGTTTACAGAATTTTCTCAAATCCATTTTATTATGGAAGATATGAATATCCTCTCAGAAGTGGTAAATGGTATGATGCTATTCATACTCCAATGATGACTGCTGAGGAATATGACAAGCTTCAATTCTTACTTGGTAAGAAAGGAAAACCAAGACCAAAAACACATATATTTGATTTTACTGGAATGATGCGTTGCGGAGAATGTGGAGCAAGTATTACGGCAGAGACTAAAATAAAAAAGCAGAAAAATGGAAATATTCACTCGTATGTCTACTATCACTGTACTAAAAGAGTAAATCCTAATTGTACGCAAGGGTCTATTGAGGAGAAAGAACTCAAAAAACAGATTACGACTGAAATTAAAAGTATTGAAATTCCACCAGAATTTCACAGCTATGCTATGAAGTGGTTTAAGAAAGAAAATGAAAAGGAAGTTGATGGCCGTAATGCCGTTATAAAGGCAAACGAGAAGGCCTACAAGGCTTGTCTCGCAAAGATTGATGGTTTGACTGATATGCGAGCGGGTGGAGAAATATCTGCTGAAGAATTTGCTGAAAGAAAAATAAAATTCCTTGCAGAAAAGAAACAACTTGATAATCTTTTCGGAGATACGAGCAAGAGAGTGGACCGATGGTTAAACACCGCAGATGAAATGCTTACCTTTATTGAGGGTGCAAAATATAAATTTGATACTGGCACAATTGAGACGAGACGGTCTATTTTATCAACCTTAGGTTCGGACCTCATCCTAAAAGACAAAATACTCAGTATTGATATAGAGAAATCACTCTTTCCAATAAAAAGAGTCTCAAAAACTTTAGGTAAGATAAAAGAACGGTTAGAACCTGTTAAAAATGGCGATAAACAAAGAGATTTTGACCGTTTGTGCAGTCAAAATCTCGTAATGCGGAGGAGGTGAGATTCGAACTCACGAGCCAGTTACCCAGCTTCCGCTTTTCAAGAGCGGTGCAATCGACCTCTCTGCCACTCCTCCCAGTCGATTAATCAAGTATATCTATTTTCATTTATTTTTCAATAGCAAAAAACTACCGACATATTGCCGGTAGTTTTTCGTAAATTAAATATATTACACCCTAGGCGTCTCTACCCTCTCGGTTTCAACTGTATATTTTTTTGCAACAAAGAAGATGTAGATAATTTCGACAATACCCAACGTATTTAAGACCAAAACGATAATAAACCACCATTTGTGAGAAAGTCGCGCTGCTTTCCAGAGTGCAATTCCCTTCCAAATAAGTGACCAAATGATAATAACTGCCACGGCCCACATAGGCACCCCAAGAAATGGAGCGACTGGAGACTGTGTCAATGCGCTTGTTAATGCTGTTTCCATATACACATAAGTATACCAAAAAGAAAAGTAGATTTACAATTATTTATGATATAATTTCTGTATGGAAAAAATAGAATGGCATGCTCCTGAATACATTTTTACCGAGAAAACAACAGACTGGTACTGGGTTGTTGGCATTATTACCGTTTCCGTGGCACTCATCGCAATTATCGTCGGCAACCTCATATTTGCCCTGCTTATTCTCATTTCCATCGGCACACTCGCTCTCTTTGCCTCACGCAGACCAGAAATTATCCGCATCGAAATAAACGATAGGGATATTTTGATCGGAGAAAATGTGTACGAATATCCACAAATTGAATCTTTTTGGGTTGAAAGCCGTGATGCATATCCGAGACTCTTTCTGCGACCTCGCAAAAAAATAGCCCAGCATATGGTGGTGCTCATAGAAGACGTCAATCCACGAGATGTGCGAGACATTCTCGCTACGCACCTGACCGAGACAGAACACACCGAACCACTTTTGGAAAAACTTTTTATCTATTTTGGGTTTTAATTCCTCTTTTTGTGTATATGAAAATTTCGAGTTTTATGCTAGCTTAATTTCATTGCCCTCGTCGTTCAATGGATAGGACACATCCCTGCGAAGGATGAAATGCAGGTTCGATTCCTGCCGAGAGCACTAGCAAGTTTCAACTTCCCTATTTCACTTCTTTCATCTTGAAGTGCCCTATTGCCGTGATAATCATTCCAACAATCACTATCATAAACATAGAAATGAAAAATGGATTGTGTGTTCGCACATATAAACTCACAATAATCGCAATCGCAACGATACGAGCAAAAAATGTCGTTGGATACAGCTCAAACAATCCTTTTCTGGCGAGCTGGAATAAAACAATACTGAGAAGGAGTGCAAACATTCCAGCAATAGCCATTGGAATTGGATCATATATTTCACTCGCAAAAAGCAGTTTTTGAAACTGTGCCGGAATAAATAAAAATGTAATACCAGCGAGACCCAAATATGCTGATATATAATAGAAACTAAATTTGATGTATTTCATAATATAAATAGTATATCACAAGCAAAAAACGCCTTTCGGCGTCTTTTGTTATTTTGCTTTTCGTATAAGAGCGGAAATTCGAGATTTTTTACGACTTGCTGAATTCTTTTTAATAAGACCTGTCTTTGCTGACTTGTCCAAGATTTTTTGAACCTGTGGCATTAGAGCCTGCGCCTCTTTGATCTTCTTTTCGCCAACAAGTTTCTTTATTTTCTTGATTGTTTTGTTTATTTGCTCTTTTTTTGCAAGATTAAAAACTCGCTTTCTTTTTGAACCTCTGAGAGCTTTTTTTGCTGATGTTGTTATAGGCATAGTGAGTAATCTACATTATATTCCAAAAAAAAGCAATACGTGTATAATACGAGTATGATTGGCTATCTCAAAGGTAATATCATCGACCAGGACCTCCGCTCCGTCATTGTGGACATTTCCGGCGTTGGCTACAAAATCTACACAAACACAGCCCTGCTGGAAAAGGACCTGCAAAAACCCGTTGCTTTCTGGACATACCTCGCCGTACGGGAAAATGCCCTCGATCTGTATGGTTTTACCACAAAGGAAGAATTGCGATTTTTCGAACTCCTCCTCACCGTCTCTGGTATAGGGCCAAAATCAGCCCTCGGAATACTCTCCGTCGCTACACTAAGTAACCTCCGTCACGCCATAGCATCGGGAGATACTGGACACCTGACAAAAGTCTCCGGCATTGGTAGGAAAAACGCAGAAAAGATTGTTGTAGAGCTCCGAGATAAAATCGAAAAACTTGCAGAGGACGGTAGCGACTCTACGTCGGGAGATGTTGATACACTGGAGGCCCTCAAATCCCTTGGATACAGCGAACGTGAATCCCGCGAAGCACTCAAAAAAGCTGTCGGCAATACTCCGAGCGAAAAAATAAAATCAGCCTTGAAAAATTTAGGAAAATAATACTGTGCCAGAATTACCCGAAGTTACAACAACCATAACCGGTTTGAATACTGTGCTCCCTAGCCTGACCATTACCGACGTATGGTCTGATTATTTTGTGAATGCAAAAAGCAACAGAACGGACAATATAAAAAACGAAACATTTTTCAAAAAGTTTAAAAAAGAAATTATTAGCGAAAAAATAAACAATACAGAAAGACGAGGCAAGAATATTTTAATCCATTTGACCCATGGCAAAACAATTTTGATACATATGAAAATGACCGGACATCTCTTGTACGGCACATACGAATTCAAACACAAACAATGGACAGCAATTGAACCAGAGGAACTCAAAGATCCATTTAACAGATTTATTCATCTCACATTTTCACTTTCAAACGGAAAACATTTGGCGTTTTCCGACACCAGAAAATTTGCAAAAGTAACTCTCTTTGAAACAAACAAACGCGATACTGTGATAGATCTCGTAGGCTTGGGACCAGAACCTTTGGATAACCTCTCCCTCCAGACATTCATCTCGCAAATCTCAAAAAAACCGAATGGAAAAATCAAAACTGTTTTGATGGACCAGAGCATCATCGCTGGCATTGGCAACATCTACTCGGACGAAATTCTCTGGCAAGCAGGTATCCATCCTGAGCGAACACCGAAAACTTTGTCCGGAGTGGAGTTTAAAAAAATGTTTAGTGCGACAAAAGAAATTTTAACAAAATCAATTGCAATGGGTGGAGACTCAATGTCAGACTACCGAAATATTTTTGGACAAAGAGGAACATTTCAAAACTCACACAAGGTATACAGATGCACAAAACAGAAATGTCTGAAAAAGGGTTGCGACGGAATTGTTATGCGAAAAATTATCGGCGGACGAAGCGCACATTTTTGTAGTATCCATCAAAAGTAAAAAATAATTTAAAAGTGGTATAATAATTGTATGGAAGAAAACACAATAGGTATTATGATTCTCCTCGGGATAGTTGCTATTGCCCTCTTTGGTGGTGTAAAAAATATGCCCCAGACAACCAATGTAATAACTTCACAGGCAGTACAACAATCCGAAACAGACATACTCAAACAAAAATTACAGCTCGAGGCAGACAAAAACAAATCTCCATACAAAGGAATGGTATCGCTCCAGTATGTCACGCGGTCAACAAATCCTGCACAGGAATATGTTACTCTCCGAATGTCCGGAAATGCCACGAGTACCGTACAGATTACCGGTTGGAAAATAAAAAGCCTCAGCAGTGGTTCTGAAGTTGAAATTCCAAAAGGCACTTACCTTTATTTTGCCAATTCAATAAACTCTGCCGACAATATTCTTTTGACTGACCAAGATGTTGTGTATGTTATCACCGGAACGTCTCCTCTCGGATACAGTTTCAAGACCAACAAATGCTCCGGCTATATGTCGCAATTTCAAACATTCGTACCATATCTCTCGACCAACTGCCCCGCTCCGCGAAACGAGGATCTCTCCTCCATACCAAGCCGTGTAGAAAATGATAACTGTTTTGATTATATAGATTCATTCCCATCGTGCAGAATTCAAACCGATTTGTTACCAAATAATTATAGTTACGAATGTAGAAAATTTATTATAGATAAAATAAATTATGGTTCGTGTGTAGATACTCACAAAAGTGACAAAGATTTTTACCAACACGAATGGCGAGTCTATCTCGGCAGAAGTGATCATCTCTGGAAAGATAAACGTGAAAATATTGCTCTCTACGACAATAACGGCAAGCTAGTGGACAGTTTGACGTACTAGAACTATTTGAAAATTCGTTGACTCCTGTCTCGAGAGGAGGCTTCGCAGGCGGGTAGCCGAGACTTGAGAAATTTGCCAGCAGGCAAATATTCGTACTCCTCGAGAGACAGGAGGAGAAAGAATTTTCAAAGAATTTTAAAATGTTCAGCATTTAAATTTTCAAATATTCAGCATTCGGAATAACCCTACTCCAAAAGCGACAGAGACATTGAGAGATTCCTTGGCTCCTCGCATTGGAATTTCGGCGACAGTATCACACAAACTCAAAATGTCTGCGGAAATTCCATCCACTTCATTCCCTACCACAAACACTACCGGATATTTTATTTTTACTTTTTTGTAATCAACTGACCCCTGTGACTGCTCCAGAGCCACAATCTGATATGTTTCTTTTTTCAATTTTTCCAAAATTTTTTTTGGATTTTCTGCATACTCCCATTCGAGCGTTTTCTCGGCACCGAGCGCTACCTTTGCCACATCTTTTCGTGCACGACCAAACTTGTCGAGTGGAGTTGGTGTGTATCCAGAGAGAAAAATCTTTGTCACACCGAGTGCGTCCGCTGTACGAAATATAGAGCCGACATTGTGGGTACTGCGAATATTGTGGAGCAACACATACACTTTTTTATTTTTCCCTTTCATAACAAATTGCATACTATCACAAAAAATACTACAATACACATATGCATCCACTGACAACATTTCCACAATTATTAACATACGGACTTTTGGCACCGTTTTTGCTCCGTGTCTGTGTTGGACTTATTCTGGTCTGGCTCGGATATGAAAGATATCAAAAACCCTACAAATGGTCATCTCTTATTTACTTTGTCACTTCACTCTGTCTTTTTGTAGGACTCTACACACAGATCACATCAATAGTCGGTATCCTCGTCCTCATTTTTGACTTCAAAATGACAGAAAAATCTTCTTCTGTTTCAATGGAAAAGAAAATGTTATACATTCTCGCAGGAATCATTCTGTTTTCCCTTTTGTTTACTGGTCCAGGATTCTTGGCTCGTGATTATCCATTGTAATTGAAGTAATTGAATTTTTTTGGCTTTTCTGATAGATTTTGATTTGTTATTTTGAGTGTTTGTTTTGCGCCCATAACTCAGCCGGTAGAGTAGCTCCCTTTTAAGGAGAAAGTCGTTGGTTCGATCCCAACTGGGCGCACTAGGCTAAAAATCTCCATTGTATGGAGATTTTTTGCACTAGTGCGAGGCGCAGGCTGGCGAGCCGAGCCCGGCCCAAAAGAATTTTTAGCAAAAAATTACTTTTGGGACAGGATATTCCGGGACCAAAGGAAATTTTTGAGCGACGGCGAAAAAATTATCCAGGACACAGGACTGCTCCAGATTTTTTCGTACTTGTGCGAGAGTCGGAACGCGACAACGAAAAAATTATAGAGACCACACCATAAAATCTCAAAACTATGATATGATTTTGATATGAATAATTTTTCAGAAGAAGATAATGTGTTTATGAAAGTGGCCATTGATGAGGCGAAAATCTCATTTAATGAAGGAAATTTTCCCGTTGGTGCTGTATTGGTTATAGACGGTAAATTAATCGGAAAAGACAGAAATTCCATTCATTCTAATAAAGATTGGGTATCTCATGCAGAAATGAAAATACTTTCTAAATATTCATCTCTCATAAAGGAATGTATCAAGGATAAAAATTCTGTAGTAACAATCTATACAACCCTAGAACCATGTTTAATGTGCTTTGGTGCATCTGTGTTAAATAGAATTTCAAGAATAGTTTATGCTTGTCCCGATCCTTTTACGGGAGCCACAGACATAGATATAAATACTCTTCATGTTGGATATAAAAGAATGTGGCCTCAAATTTCTAGTGAATTAATGAGGAAAGATTCTTATGATTTAGTAATAGCTTATATGCAAAAACAAGGTACTGATAAATGGAATGAGGCTCTCGATTTGTATAAAAAAATAAAATAATTTTAAATGTTATATGAAAATCACAAAACTTGGCCATTGTTGCCTGCTTATTGAGACCAAAGGTAAAAGAATCATCACCGACCCTGGTAGTTATACCGTGGCGGAACATTCGAAACTGCGAGATATTGACTATATCTTTTTTACTCACGAACATCAGGATCACTATCATTTGGAATCGCTCAAAACACTCTTGCAAAATAATCCCGAGGCTCTGGTTTATGCAAATGATTCTGTAAGTGCATTATTGGACGCAGAAAAAGTTCCACACACCAAAATCAGCCACGGAGAAAATATACTCATTGGCGAAATAACAGTCACAGGTATAGGAGAAAAACATGCCGAGATACACAGCTCGATTCCCCTTTCGTCCAACATAGGTTTTTTCATTGATGAGAGACTCTGGTACCCTGGAGATAATTTTACAGACCCAAAACGACCAGTAGAAATTCTGGCTCTGCCAGTCGCCGGTCCGTGGATGAAAATTGGTGAAGCGGTTGACTATGCCTTACTCCTCAAACCAAAAATAGCCTTTCCTGTGCACGACGGCACACGATCTAGTGTAGCCCACACACTGCCTGTGAGAATTCTATCAGCAAACAATATTGAATTTGTTCCAATGGTCGAAGGAGACTCCCGAGAGTTTTAACTTGTTTTTTAATCTTCTGGCCAATACCCATCAAAATCTGCCCATTTCTTTTTTGACATATTTTCTATTTTTGCAACAGCTTTTGAAGCAAAGCTTATATGAGTTTTGCCACTAAATCTTGACTGAACATATTCATAATCATCAGTTTGTCCTTTTGTTAGACCCAGCGACAATCGAAGTATTCTGTCAAAGAGTTGTTCTGTTATTTTAACACTTATTTTATTTGCTTCTTCACTATCACGTCCAATTACTTCTCCATTTTTTGTTCTTTTGTTTATATCAACAACAATATTTCTAATTTCAGGATCTCCAAGCAACAGACGCATTCTTGGGTTTAGCCTGTTAGAATCAACATCAACATTTCCACTTAGAATTGCGCCAATAGTTCCACTTTCACGTTGTACTTTGCCTGTATAATGTTGGAAATAGGAATCAAACTCTCTGCTCAAATTTGTTGAATTTAATTCTAGATTTTTTTCAAAATCTGGATCCATTTTTTTATTCCAATCAAATTCTCTTAACTCAGTATCTCTTTGTGGACTCGAAAAACCCGAATAGGCTCTGAGCGCCGTATCTCCCCTAGCGACAGCAAACAATTCCCGACGAGGATTATCGATGGCATTTTTCTTAACTATTTTTTTGATGGCTCCTTTTCTACCACCAACTTTTGCTCTAATTCTCGATCCTAAATCTATTTCTTCTCGATATTCACGAGAAGGATCAAATCCTCCTGCCTCAGAATATGCTCTTGTTCTAAATGTTCCAAGTCCTATATTACTCTTGCCTCGTGTATACAAAAGGCTGAGAGAATGATTGAAGACTGTGACAACATTAAACAAAGGAAAACGTTCTCGAACTTCTGGTGGATATGCACTCTGACTTCTGAGTTGCTCAACATCATCATGCTCATCTAGAAAATCAATTGTTTCTCTCAAAAATCTTGGATTTCTACCGAGCGCATCCGCGCCACCACATCGCAAGAGGTGGTTTGCAACTGTTTCAGACATTGCAAGTTTATCTTTTGGATCAGCAGTATCAAGTCTTTTTACACTTCGATACAAAGCCAAATCTGCCGGCATTTTATATATAGCACCCATTTTTCTTGCAGTCTTGAAATCAAAATTATGTTTTACTAATCTGACTTTATATCCCGGATGATCTTTTTTAAATCTCTCAATCTCCGAAATTGTTTTCTTGTCGAGTGGTTCATTCTTTTTTGGAGCATTCACAAATACTATTATTTCAACCTCTTCTGGATCCAAATCTTTTTGTTCTACAGTCCAGTCAGTGAGTGTATTGTATATATTGGCCCCTTCTCGGTAACATGGCAACACAATACTCATTTTTGTTTTTGAAGACATCGGTTCACCTATTTCTTTATCCAACTCCTCTAGCTCTACAAGATTAGCTTTATTTTTGAGATATTCTTTTATTCCACCAATACTCTGCTCTACTTTTTCAGCGTCAATTTTATGTTCTGGTTTAGGAGAAGATTCTTTTTTTTCATCATAAGTTGAATCCTCTTTAGATCGAATTTTTATCTCATCATATTTTTCGTCAGATTTTGTTTTTTCATCTGTATAATTTTTTTCATCATATATCTTTTGTCCACTTTCATCCTCATATGTTGTCTTTATTGGCGGATCAATTTGATGAGGATCTTCATATATAGTATCCCGTTCAGAGTAAGTCTCATCATATACTCCATCAGCAGGATTAGTCATTTTCTCCAAAGGCTTTCTCCCAAACAAAGGAATAAACGGCGGCGGGAAAACTGCCACCTCATCTTTTACACCAAAAGTCGTGATTGGACTATCCACAACGATATCTTTGATTCCTTTGACACTTTCTTGACCTGGACCAACAGCTGTTGAGAGAACACTGTAGTTGTCCACCCCACCAACAGAACCCTTTACTTCTGCAATTTCCATATACTTGCCCATAAACTTGAGATGTCCGCCATCGTTTTTGAAAAACATCTTTGCGATATCACTATTTGGATCGAGTATCATCTTACCATTTGCATCTACTGGAACTTCGACAGCAGTCATCTGTGTATCTCTGCTCAACGAAAGCAAAATCTTTAATTTTCCATTAGCAATTGCATCTTTTGCATCTACTGACAAATCATTATGGAATGATCCATCAGAAGTCATTTTGCTTACATCAATCACATAATTTCCTTTTGCATCTATACCAGTACCCGACACTCCGCCGAAATGAGTTTTGAGCTCGTTGAGATCAGACTTTGGAGTATCATTGTCATACCAAAATTGTCTTTTGATAGCGTGGAAAAGTCCGGGATTTTTTGCAACAGTGTCTTTTGGTCCAGTCATAACCTCTTCTTTGCCTGTGATGTGGTCTATTTCGGTTGCAATATTTACTCCGTGCTGTTTGAGCAGTGCTTCAGATGCGGCGGTCAACTTGCCTCCACTAAACTGAACTTTGTCTGACAATACCTCACCGTCTTTTGAAAAAATAAAATCTCCTGCATGGCCTGGACTTGGAACAATTTCAACACCATCAGGCAACTTAACATTTGAGCCGTCTGCCAAAATCAGGTTGTGAATTCCTCTTGCTGGAATTTGATCCCCCATAACCCATCGTCGTAAACCTTCGAGTGCCGTAACACTTTTTGGAGTGCCTCCTCCTTTCCCTCTAAACAAATGTTCAAAGAATCCTTCTTTGCCTTTATCAAAGAATGCCGACGTCTCTTGAGCAATACCACCAATAACAAGTCCAGTTGCAACAGCTTTGACAACCGCGCCGGCAACTTTCTTGTGCTTCATTTTTTTGAAAATTCTGTCTCGCGCTTCTATTCCCTCTTTCCCTGTACGCAAATCATTTATTTTTGTATCGACTGCCGATGTGTAAAATTCATCAAATGATTTTCCGTCCGGAAGTGCGATGGTGCCGTTCTCTACCAATTTTCTCAAATTTACTTTTGCCTCTGCACGCGCAATGTCGAGACCAAGTCGCTCTTCCTCAACTTTTTCAAAATTTGTATATGAAATCAAATCGATTTTTTCCCTGTCAGAAAGTTTAATACGAGCTTCTGTTTCCGAGAGAGAAGTCACCGCCGCCATAAAATCTTCTTCGTTTTTGATTTTTTCTGATGTGTTTACAACTGACTCTGCGAGAATTTTTGCTGGAGCTGTTTTGTAAATTCCTTTTTCCATTTCCATCCTCCTCTCCATATCCCTCATCATTTCCTTTCCTTTTGCACGTTCACGAGAATGCTGTTTTCTTTCATCCTCCACTTTAACACTCTCCCTCGCACCGGCAATCGCACCCCCAACAACAGCAGACAATCCAAATGTTCCCCACGCGAGCGCACGACTTCGAGCGAGTTTTTGTGAGAGTCCAACAGTCACACTGTATGCAATTGCAACACCAGAAGCGATTGTTGTCTCGTTTAAAAATTGACCAACTTTCGACGACTGAATCTTTGCGGTAATACGATCAACTGTACTAAATTTTGATTCTGTACGTACACCAGTTTTTGCCTTGCCGAGAATAATCTCGATTTCCTGATCAATCTCATCAATACTTGCCCCGTGCTCTACTGCCAATTTTGACTCGCGAGCAATTTCAAAAAGATTGTCGGTATGAGCAACAGTACTTTTGAGTTTTTCTCCAGTGAGTCCTGTTGCCTCTCCTACAATTCGTCTTCTCTCTTCATTAAAAGTTGCATCGTCAATAGCTCCTCCAGCATATTCTCTGATGAGTGTCCTGATTGATTCGTTTAATTTTTTTGATTCTGGACTTTCTGCATCCAAAACTTTCTTTTCTTCACCTGCTTCGGTATGCACTGCCTCCTCATATTCCTCAACAAAACGATCCACAATAGCATTCATTGCTTTGTCGTGAACACGTTTGTCCGCACCTTCACCAACATACAAGTTTCCAGACTCTTCAATGTCTGATTTGACATGTGCAATCTCTCGCTGACGATAATACTCTCTGAACAGATTGTGTTTCCAAATCTTTGAAACAAAACCTTTCACACCTTTCAGGTCTTCTTTTGATGCTGTCATTCTACTGTCTGCAATATCCCGAGCTTCTACCTCGAGAGCCTCACTTGTATCAACAAAAGCTACTTTTCTCTTTTTACGAGATTTTTTCGGAATATCTTCATATACTTCTGGGAGATTTTCTTGTGAAGCTGGGTCTGTTGTTTCTATAGGCATATGTTTTGAAATAATCCAATAATTTTAAAGTGTGTTTTCGAGATACATCTTCTGGAGTCGAACCAATGCACCTGCCACTACCTCATCCAGATTTTCAATTTTTTCACGACAAAATGCTTGAATTTTTTCTTCATCGCCACCATCAATAACTTTTTCAAATTCCTCGAGATGGTCCTCTGGCATATGTGCCAAAAGCTCGGCATTGACCATTTCCTCTGCTCTGTCCTCGAGATCACTTTTGAGCTGGGTCATTACTTCTGCAGAAAGCCCGGTGACACCTTTTTCTAATAAAAGTCTGTCTACAAAATTGGAGATTGTATATTCCATAATTATGTTTTATTTATTAATTTGTTTACTTTATAATACCCCTCTTATGTGAGCGTGTAAATGACACAATAAACATCCCCTCCATATCTACAGGCTCAAAATCCACTTTTCGAGCATAATTTCCAAGTCCCCTTTTCCGCTACGGACTTTGTGAGTCATCTCCACCAAATCGTTCGACATCTGTATTAATTCCTCGTCTTTGTACTGTCGACCGCCCGAGAGAGCAATCTTGTATTGAAATGGGGTTAATCCCGACTCCTTTGTATCTTTTGACCGAGAAGCAAGAATCATATTTTTGATCTGCCAAAAAATAACTCCGTGAATTTCCTCGGGAGCAACATCATCTTGGAGAAGTTTTGTGTAAGTTATCCACAATCCTTTTTTGTCTTTTTCTACAAGTGGTTTTGTGATAACAAAGATTCCTGTTTCGTCTTTGGGTGGAGTTACAAATTCAAAAAATTTCTCGGAAACTTTTTTTACCTTTTCAACATTCCTCACATCGATTTTTCTCTCCATTATGAGAAACGGATGAATTGATTTTTGAATTTCTCCCAAATTTCCCATGATACAATCCTTTGATTCACCTTTGTCGAGGAGTCCATCGAGAATAACAATATATTTTTCATCAAAGAGTCCTTGTGATGAAAGAAGTTCGGTGAGACGTGACTCACTCCAATTTTCTGCTGTTATTTTAAATACCTCCGCATTCGGTCTTTTCTTTTTCAAAATATCCAAAACCTCATGGAGTTTTCTCCGTGTTTTGTGCGTATCAGTGCCATGCAAAAAATAGATCATTGTATTAAACCCTTATCAATAATTTCTTTCGCGTACATATCAATATTTTCCTGTTTTTTCACTTCATCAAGCGTAAGCCATTTGTATTCAATATTTTCACTCGTGTCTAAAACCGGCTCTCCCACCGTTTCTCCGACATACGAAATACGAACTACATGTTTTTCTTGGTTTGGAATAATATCCTGAACTGTGACAAGCACCGGCTCTGAAATAATTTTTAGTTTTGTCTCTTCGTCCACCTCCCTCCTCAAGTTATCAAGTAAAACACTTCCTGGATTTATTCTCCCACCAACAATATCCCATTCGCCTTTCACATTTTTATATTTTTCTGGATTTCTTTTTACAAACAAAAATTTCCCTTCTGTATTTTTCAAAAAAATTTTTACTCCGACTTGTAATTTTATTTCTGCCATATTTATTTTATTTTTTCCATTTCTCCCCAGTTGTCACCACTAGATGCGTTTGCCACACAAATGACTCCAGATGTCTTTTTTGGATCAATAATGGTTTCCATTATTCGTTTTATTTCCGGCGCTACAGAATCCACAATATTTTCTTTGATTTCATACACGAGCTCATCATGCACCTGTAGGAGAAGCCTCACATCGTTTTTTATATTTTTTTGTGACAAAAAATGATCAACTTCAATCATTGCAAGTTTGATAATATCAGCCTCGGTTCCCTGAATAGGCGCGTTAATCGCCATTCGCTCCGCCTGAGCACGCATAAATGGCAACTTTGACGCAATGTCAGGAAAATATCTGCGACGGCCAAAAAACGTCTCTGTGTAGCCTTTTTGTGCCGTTTCTCTTTTTACGTTTTCCAGGTATTCCGCCAGTCCAGAAAATGTATTGAAATATCCGTCCAAAAATTCTTGTGCCTCTTTTCTGTCAGTGCCGATATTTTTTTGCAGAGCCGTGACTCCCATTCCGTACATCACACCAAAGTTTATCACTTTTGCTTTTGCACGCATTTCTTTTGTTACCTCTGCCGGCTCGACACCAAACACTTCGCTCGCTACCGCAGTATGCACATCCTGTCCTGTTTTGAAAATCTCAATCATTTTTTTGTCGCCCGACAAAAATGCGGCAATGCGAAGCTCGATCTGTGAATAGTCAAACGAAACAAGTTTCCATCCTTTTTCCGTCACAAATGATTTACGAATCTCGCGACCAAGATCGGTTCTGTTTGGAATGTTTTGCAAATTTGGATTTTGTGATGACATTCTACCAGTCGTCGTACCTGTCTGAGAAAAGTCGGCGTGAAGTCTGTGGTGCTCGTCGACTTGTGTCGGAATCGTATCAATATATGTACCGAGGAGTTTTGCAAGCTCTCTGTATTCGAGTACCATACCAGCAATCGGATGCTCGTCGGTCAGTTTCTCGAGCTCTGACTCCTTTGTAGAATACGCACCGGTGGATGTTTTCTTTTGATTTTTTGGTTTGAGCCCCAGTTTAACAAACAAAATTTCTCCGAGCTGTTTTGGTGAGGCGATATTAAACTCTACACCGGCAATATTCCAAATTTTCTTTTCCAAAGAATCAAGTTCCGTATGATATTTTTTTGAAAGTTCGGCGAGACGCTCCACATCTATTTTGATACCAATCTTCTTCATTTCTTTTGTAATCGGTGTCAAAGGTTTCTCTATTTTGTCGAGCACAACATCAAGTTTCTGATCGTGCACCATTTTCTCCAAAACTTTTTTAGCATCTGTGATATGTCTCGTACGAGTGAAAGACAAAATATCTCCTCGCTCCGGCTCGGTTTTGTTGGAATCGAGTACCCAGAGCATAAGCCCTGCCTCGGCGATATCCTCCTCGCTCTCGCCTTCCCGCGCCTCCTCCGACTCTATAATACCGAGTACATCACGCACTTTTGTACCGAGCAATCGAAACTCCAAATCATGGAACATTTCCTCAACTTTTTCTATTTCAACACTTTCCTTGAAACTTTTTTCCGGCACAGTAAAAAATATCGGCGCATCTTTTCTGATAGTTGCCAACATTTTCGAAAACATTGCTTCCTCTTCATTTTCCTTGAGGAGTTCAATAATCCGTTTTTTGATTCCAGCTTTTTCGAACTGAGCTGTATCTTTTTTTAGTTTTTTGTAGATCTCCTCGAGACTGCCAAATTTCAAAATAAGTTCTTGTGCTGTTTTTTCTCCAATTCCCGGAATGCCGATAATATTGTCAGACGGATCTCCGCGCAGTCCCTTGTAGTCCGGCAAAAGCTCCGGCCCAAACCCAAACCGCTCCACCACACCATCCTCGTTGTAAATAACAGTATCTTTGATTCCTTTTTTGAGTGTATAAACACGAACCTTTTCACCACTCACCAGTTGTAGAGTATCCATATCGCCCGAGGCAATAACCACATCAATCTGTTTGTCATCTTTTACTTTTTCAACAATCGTACCGAGCATATCATCCGCCTCAAATCCCGGAGATGAATACATTGGGATGTTAAATGCTTTGAAAACATCTTTCGAGCGCTCCAGCTGGAAAATAAGTTCGTCGTCGGTTTTCTTGCGACCAGCTTTGTAGTCGGCGTACACTTCGTGACGTTGTGTGGCTCCTGGCAAATCGTAACAAGCAATAATATAATCCGGTTTCAAATCTTTGATGAGTTTGATAAGTAGTGTGCAGAGTCCGTAGAGCGCTCCTGTCGGCTCGCCTTTTCCAGAACGGAAATCCGGCAGAGCATGATACGCGCGATGCAAAATAGCATGCACATCCAAAAGTACGATGGTTTTCCGAGGGTTATCTTTTTTGGTTTCCTTTTTTGCCATTATGAGCATTATATCATATTGCGAAAGCAGACAAATTGAGCTATTTTGTATGAGGAAAACTATGTCGATTATTCAATCTATATATGATCTGACAAATAGATCAATTTGTTCCCCGCCAGTTTATGTTGGATACTTGAAACGAATTGTCGCGGGAGATATTTCAAAAGCAGAAAATAGCACAAGTCATTTCTGCACCTATTTCCTACCATACAATCCGGAGACCGGAGAAATCTTTCTCATTCATCACAAAAAGTCCGGCCTGTGGCTCGCGCCCGGCGGACATTTGGACAAGGACGAAACTCCGACCGATACTCTGAAAAGAGAAGTTATGGAGGAGCTTGGTTTTGAAATCAAAAAACCTGAGACATACCAACCATTTCTTTTGACAATGACAAAAATTCCTACGAGACCAAATTCAACATGCAGAATGCATTATGATATTTGGTACGCGATTCCAACAGACGGCAGAGAATTCGCTGTCGATATGACGGAATTTTTTGCATCACAATGGATTTCTCTCGAGGGTGCTCGAGAAATTGTCATCGATCGGCAAAACCTCACAGCCTTTGCCAAAATAGAAGAAATGCTGATCAAGGTCCCGTAAGGGACTTTTTCTTTTATGAAAATGTTTCAATTTGTCGTCCACCATCTGCCGTATGCTCTAGATTTATTTTGATATGCTCGGGCATAATGTCTCCCACACGCTCTGGCCATTCGATGAAAATAAGATTTGTCGGGTCGGAAATGATTTTTTGCCAGCCGAGACTCACGAGCTCACTCGAGTGTTCTAGTCGGTATGCATCAATATGTATAAAATGCACAAACGGCCGGCCTTGAAGTGGTAGCTCATAAATCTTTTCAATCACAAATGTCGGACTGACTATTGTCTCATCAATACCAAGTGCTCGTGCTACTCCCTGAGTAAAAGATGTTTTGCCTGCACCAAGGTCACCGTACAAACCAACAATCGTCGCGCCTGAAATTTTTTTGTCGTTTTGGTGCGAAAAAATATAGTCGACAAACTCGTGCGCAACCTTTTGTGTTTCTTCCAAATTGTGAGTTATATACTTCATAGTATGTTTTCAGAAACATCATATCATTTTTACACAAAAAAAGCCCCCGACAAGTCGGGAGCCAAGCCTCAGGATTTCTCCTTTGGTCAGTTGATGGTGGAGGAGCGCAATTCTATGAGTGCGTCTCCCTACTACTGGAGCAGTTGCAGGCGGATGTCCCACTGTACCAGGGTGGTTGCCTGGTACTGCGCCTGGTACACCGACAACATCGTTGTCGGCGAGTGAGCGATCGCCGGCCGGCCAGAAATCGTGCCGGTGGCAGTGTAGGACACTTGAAACTGTGTCCCGTCCTGCCAGACGGGCATGACCTTGGTGAGGGTCATACTTTTGCCCGGGCACAGGCCCCGGACAACCACCTGCCCAGTAGCATCCTCGCGAATCTCGATCGGAACGGGATTGCCGTTCACGATCGCGTATCGCGCGTTGACGAAACCGTAAGCAGGCCTGACGGCCGACGGGCTGACCCAAACTTCGGGACAACCCGTCACACCGGACCGGATGATGGCGTCGCGAAACGCCTTCTCCGATCGGGCTTGGCGCTTCTCGGTCGCCTCGAGCTTCTTGCGCTCGATCGCGACCGACTTCGGCTCGGACTTCCGAGCCTCGCCGTCGGCCTTTCTCGCGAGCCCCTCGAGCTCGCGAGCCTGCGCCGAGAGGCAGATTGCCTTCTCGCGCGGCGTTGGCGCTGAGTCGCATTTCATCTCCAGCGCGGACTTCGTCCGCGCCGTCTTGGTTGTCGGCGTCGGCGGAGTTTTCATTCCCGCCTTCTTTTTCTCAGCACAACCGCCGAGAAAAAAGACCGAAAATACCATGAAAATTACCAGTTTGTGCATTGCGCACCTCCTTGTATATTATACACCAACACACACATTTTGTCAATACTCAAAAAACCCATTAAAACAGAGGTTTTCTCAATATTTTCGTTGCATATTTTTTTGAGACATTGCACAGGAAAACATAAAATTTTTTTTCATTCCCGCACCGTCCTCGCCTTTTGTCGGATACGGCACAATTTTTTCTGCCTTCCGCGGACTCCCTGCGGTCGGTCCTTGTTACACAGGACTAAACGCTCACGGCTAGAAAAAATTGTTGGTATCCGAGCCAAAAGTCTGCGAATGGTTTGGGAACTGAAAAAATTTTATGCTATCATATATGTATGGTCACATTCGATGAAGACAAACAAAACAAGCGGGTTGATGATCTTCGCAAACAAGAAGAAGAAAACTTGGCACAAATGCTCTCTTCAAAATATTCTGTCCCCTACCTCGACCTCACTGTCACACCGATTAACATTGATGCACTCCGTCTCATTCCCGAACTCGAGGCACGAGAAGCACAAGTCGCCGTCTTCAACGAAGTCAACAAGATCGTCTCCGTCGGTGCACTCTCTCCACAAAATCCAAAAACACAAGAAACTCTGAAAAAACTCGAAGAGCGCGGATACAAAGTTGAAGTCTTTATGGTCTCACACGCAAGTCTCGGCAAAGTCTGGGACAGGTACAAAGACTTGTCGTATTCATTTGAAACAAAATCAGGCGCGCTCGACATCTCCAACGAACAGATCACCGAGTTTCTCTCAAAAGTGCACACAATTCCCGATGTACAAAACCTCATTGGCGAAACATTGCAGATGAAAAAGAGTTATCGCATCTCGCGCATTTTGGAAATCACGCTCGCAGGTGCGCTGGCCACAGGCTCATCAGATATTCATATGGAACCCGAGGAGGATTATGTGCGACTCCGATACAGACTCGATGGTATGCTCACAGAGATTTTGCAATTTGATAACGAGACATACAAACTACTTCTCTCGCGACTCAAGCTAGTCTCAAACCTCAAGCTCAATGTCTCTGGTGCACAAGACGGACGATTTAGTATCAAAATTGGCGACAGCGAAGTGGAAATCCGAACATCTATCTTGCCAGGTGCATACAACGACTCGATCGTGCTCCGAGTACTCAATCCAAATGCTATTTCCGTGCCACTCGAGGATCTCGGTATTCATCCTCGCCTTCTCAAAATTATTTTGCACGAAATGAACAAACCAAGCGGAATGCTCCTCAACACCGGACCGACTGGCTCTGGAAAGACTACATCGCTGTACGCGTTTCTGAAAAAAATTCACACACCGGATATAAAAATAATTACGATTGAAAATCCGATCGAGTACCATTTGCCCGGCATCGTACAAACACAAACAGACGAAAAGAAAAATTATGGATTCGTCGAAGGACTGCGTAGTGCTCTGCGACAAGACCCAGATATTATTATGGTGGGTGAAATTCGAGACGAAGAGACAGCGGAGATTGCCGTGAACTCGGCTCTGACCGGTCACCTTGTCTTCTCTACCCTGCACACCAACACAGCTGCAGGCACATTTCCACGTCTCGTTGATCTCGGTGTTGATCCAAAAATTCTTTCGTCCGCTCTCAATATTGCAATGGCTCAGCGACTCGTGAGAAAACTTTGCACCAATTGTAAAAAACAAATCACTCTAGAGGGCGACAACAAAACTCTCATCGACAAAGTTATCGCGAGTGTCGCTGACAAAACATACCTCGACGGAATAGACACGACGCATATCTGGCAAAACGTTGGATGCGAAAAATGCAATATGACCGGCTACAAAGGACGAATCGGCATTTACGAGGCGATTTTGATGGATGAAAATATTGAAAAAGTAGTGAAAGACAACCCAAGTGAGCGAGATATAAAAAAAGCATCACTATCGCAAAACATTTTGGACCTCAAACAAGACGGTATTTTGAAAATTCTCCAAGGAATGACGACTCTCGAAGAGCTCGAGCGAGTGGTAGATGTTGAAAAAGAATAATATACAAAAAAATTTCTCACGCGTGTGAGAAATTTTTTCTGATTTGTAAAGTTGATTTAATTTTTGCTCGGGTTATAGTGCAAAAGTCACTTGATAAAGAATGTGTATTGTGGATAATAAAAAAGAGAGAGACTGATTTGGGTACAAAAAAATCCAAAACATAAATCTCTAAGCAACACTTTCAATAATCAAACCAAAAGCTAAGTATTTCGCCAAGGATGATTCCAGAATAATACACAAGGTATTACCCAGAATGTCCTCGCAGAAAAACTCGTAGCCCGTAAGGGCCAGTTGCTTAGAGATTTATATTTTGGAGCCTCAAAAAGCGCACATGACTCTCTGTTTTCAATGCCACCACTTAGTACGGGAAGTCTATCATAAAAGAAATAGTATGTCAAGCCGATTTTGAGCGGTTTTTTTGTGATATAATTTACACTATGAAAAAGACAATCGCAGACACATCCGACAAAGACAATCTTTTTTTGGATACCACCCTCCGTCCATCAAAATGGGACGAATATGTGGGACAGACAAACATAAAAAAGAACCTGCATATACTCCTTACTGCAGCCAAGGAACGCGAACATCCGCCGGAACACATACTCTTTTATGGACCACCAGGGCTCGGCAAAACCACACTCGCCCACCTCATAGCCAAGGAAATGCAGACTCAAATGAAAGTTACCTCCGGACCAGCTATTGAAAAAGTTGGCGACCTTGCATCTATTCTGACAAACCTCTCACCAGGAGACATTTTGTTTATTGATGAAATTCATCGTCTCAACAAAACAATCGAAGAGGTGCTCTACCCCGCTATGGAATCCGGCTCACTTGATATTATTATTGGCAAAGGTCCGTCTGCTCGTACGATCCAGCTAGAGCTTCCGCCATTCACTTTGATCGGTGCCACGACTCGTATCGCAATGATTTCCTCTCCCCTACGCTCTCGCTTTTCCGGTGGTATCTTCAAATTGGAATTTTATACCCCAGAAGAAATACAAAAGATAGTTGGGAGATCAGCAGGAATTCTTGGTGTAGAAATTCATAGAGAAGCTGGCGAGGAAATTTCCAAACGCAGTCGCTACACACCGAGAACAGCAAACTATTTTTTGAAACGCGCTCGTGATTTTGCACAGGTCAACAAAACAGATTTGACACTCGAGTCTGTTGAGGAAGCACTCAAACTGCTTGGGGTTGATGAAAAGGGACTCACCTTTGCCGACAGAGAGATTTTGGAGACTATTATAAATAAATTTGGTGGTGGACCAGTGGGACTCAACACCATCGCCTCGTCACTTTCCGAGGAAGAAGCGACTATTGAAGAATTCAACGAACCATACCTCATCCAAATCGGTTTTATTGACCGAACACCACGCGGACGCATCGCCACTGAGCATGCATATAGGCATTTGGGAATAAATCCTCCTACACTATTGTAGTATACAAAAGTCTTTTTCTCACCAAAACAATTTTGGAGCACGCGATAAGTCTTGCTAGACTTTCGCTCAATCTCCGCTCGTCAGCGTCCGAAGTCTCAAAAATTGTTTTGCTTCAACAAGATTTTTGTTTGACAAAATTTTGTAAAAGAGTAGTTTTGTGGATGGAGAAATCATGGCACAAGATAATGTTGAGACAAGACAAATGTTCGTTGTTGGTGATAATGTTCGATGGAAAAGACAAGATTTAGATAAAATTTTGTCACATATTTTATTCTCAATGATTGAGCGGGGTTTTTGTGGTCCATTTGTTGTCACTGAAACCTCTATGAATAATGATGCATCTCTAAAAGAACACCCTCAGACTATTTGGGTTAGACAAAGAGGTGGTGTTGGAACCCTTGATCTTTCAGGTTTCTGGTTGGAAAAAATAAAATAGTAGCGAGCGGATTAACACCCGCTTTATTTTTTTACATAAATGAGTACAATTAATTCGTTTAACCAAAAATAACTCCGTGTGGGAAATAATAGACAAAAACTAGATAGGTAGAGATAACAAGTAAAATAATAATGGCTATAACAAATAGAAATATTTTTACTATCTTGTTTTTCATATATTAAAAGTATAACATACAAAGCATATGAGCGGACATAATAAATGGTCAAAGATAAAGAGACAAAAAGAGAAAACTGACGGTCAAAAGTCAAAGATTTTTGGCAAAATGGTCAAACTTATTACTACGGAAGCCAAAAAAGCCAACGGCAATCTGCAGTCCCCTAGTCTGCGAAATGCTATTGATAAAGCAAAGGCGGCCAATGTACCAAACGATAATATTGAGCGAGCTATCAAAAAATCAACAGAAGCTGGCGCAACAATGGAATCAATCACATACGAGGCGTATGGTCCAGGTGGTTGTGCCATTATTATTGAAGCTCTGACAGACAATCGCAACAAAGCCGCACAAGAAATAAAACATATTTTGGCCGAACAAGGTTTTGCTTTGGCTGGTATTGGCGCCGCTAGCTGGGCGTTTACTCGCACACCGGAAATGGAATGGGTGGCCCAGACCACAATTCCACTTTCAGAAGAAGATGGAGAAAAACTCGGCGAGCTTGTGGACGCATTGGAAGAAAATGATGAGGTGCAGGATGTGTATACGAATGCCGAATAAGAAAAGACACCCCTACTTCTTCTTGGGTGTCTTAATGGCTTCTCTTGTATTCTTTCTGAATTTCGCTAAATTTTTTGCGTCTTTTTTTTCAGAAAAAGCTCGCACAATTATACCTGTTGCAACAGCAACACATTCATCACACATATAAGCCTGACGAAGATATCCTTCACGCTCAGGTTGACATATGAGAAAGTGACATTCCTCATAACCCTTAAAACAAAATGAACAACATGGATCCATTGTAATTTTCCGATTTTACAGTATAATATAATTATTAATATGTCAATATGAAAATTTTAGCCATTGATCCTGGGTACGAGAGACTTGGAATCGCTGTTTTGGAAAAAGAGTTGAAACAACCTACCTTCGCCAAAGGCTACAGCAAGGCGAGGGAAGTTTTGCTGTATTCGGAATGTTTCAAAACCAGTTCCAAGCTCCCCCACCACGAACGCCTCGCACTTATTGGAAATAAAATAAAAGAGGTTATAAAAAAATATGAGCCGGAAGCACTTGCCACAGAAAAACTTTTTTTCAGTGGCAATCAAAAAACAGCACTTCTTGTAGCCGAAGCTCGCGGAGTTATTTTGTATTCTGCAAGTAGCTCTGGTCTAGAAATTTTTGAATACGCTCCAGTTGAAATAAAAGTGGCTGTGACAGGTTATGGCAAAAGTGAAAAAAGGCAAATCATAGAAATGGTCAAACGACTCATTGCTGTTCCAAAAGGTAAAAACTCTGATGATGAGTTTGACGCTATCGCAATCGGTCTCACACATTTCGCCATCTCATGTAAATATTAAAATCAGAAGTTTGTTTTTTGGAGAACCTCGATTGCCCCAGCGGGCAATCTCAGCGGTCCTCGGCCTGAATCCGTCAAGAAGGGGTGCCTTGACGGAACCAAGCTTCAGGCCTGCGGATGCTCCAAAAAACAAACTTCTGATTTTAATATTTCCTGTTTTCGTGCTTTAATGTACAACAATGAAGAACATCAGAAATTTCAGCATTATAGCCCACATTGATCACGGCAAATCTACCCTTGCGGACAGAATGCTCGAGATCACGCATACCATAGAAAAACGCAAAATGCAGGATCAGGTGCTCGACTCTATGGAACTCGAGCGCGAGCGAGGAATCACAATAAAAATGCAACCAGTGCGTATGAATTTTGCTGTAGACGGAAAAGATTATATTTTAAACCTCATCGATACCCCTGGGCACATTGATTTTTCGTACGAAGTTTCGCGTGCACTCAAAGCTGTTGAGGGTTCTATTTTGCTCGTCGATGCAACACAAGGTGTCCAAGCCCAAACACTCACAACACTCGGAATGGCCCGAGAATCCGGACTGACTATTATCCCAGTACTTTCAAAAATTGATTCCCCTCTTGCAAGAGTCGAGGAAGTAAAAATGGAAGTTATAAAATTACTTGATTGCAGAGCAGAGGATATTTTGCTGGTCTCTGGAAAAACCGGTGAAGGTGTCGAGAAACTGTTGGAAGAAGTTATCAAACGAATTCCTCCACCCAAACTAGAAGTACTCGGTAACAACAGCTTTCGGTCTCTTGTGTTTGATTTCAAATATTCAACTCATCGCGGTGTGATTGTTTTTATTCGTGTGATGAGTGGTTCTATATCTCGAAACTCTTCGCTCGCATTCAAAATCTCAAAAAAAACTTTTCCGGCAATCGAGGTTGGTATTTTTTCTCCAGAAGAAAAAGCTGTTGAATCTCTCGAGGCCGGAGAAATTGGATATATCGTAACCGGCATCAAAGAACCGGGTGTAGCGTCTGTTGGAGACACTGTGGCACTTGCAAACGACACATTTCCACCGCTTGCCGGATACATGTCGCCCCGACCTGTTGTGTGGGCATCTATTTATCCAGAAAGCCAAGACGACTTTGTCACTCTCAAACAGTCCCTCGGCAAACTCAAACTCTCCGACTCATCATACACATTTGAGGAGGAATCTTCCGGATCGCTCGGTCGCGGATTTCGATGTGGATTCCTTGGAATGCTCCATTTGGAAATTATTACCGAGAGACTTCATCGTGAATTCAGCCTAAACCTTGTCATTACAACTCCAACAATTACATATGAAGTAACGTACAAAAATGGAAAGAAAGAAATTGTTTATTCTCCTGCACATTTTCCTGAAGAAAATTTGTTGCAAGATGTGAGAGAGCCATGGGTTTCTTGTGTCATTATTACACCCCTCTCTTACCTCGGAAATATTTTGCAAATACTCTACGAACACGAAGCAGAAATCGGCGAGTCAGAAAACTTTGGAGATGATAGAACAAAGGTATTTTTGAAAATGCCACTCCGAGAACTGATGCGAAACTTTTTTGATAAACTCAAAAGTGCATCCTCCGGTTTTGCATCTATTTCGTATGAAATCGAAGGAATGAGACAGGCAAATGTTGTGCGTATGGATATTTTGGTTGCCGACGAAGTGTTGCCGGCATTTTCTCGTGTTGTTTCGAGACGCATTGTAGAGGAAGAAGCTGAGTCGGCAGTAGAAAAATTGTACAGTATAATGCCACGACAAATGTTTGTAATGAAAATCCAAGCCAAAGCACTCGGACGAATTATTTCATCCCGCACAGTTTCTGCATACAGCAAAGATGTCACTCAGCATATGTATGGTGGTGATATCACCCGAAAAATGAAATTGCGAGAAAAACAAAAGAAAGGAAAAAAGAAAATGAAGGCTCGTGGAAAAGTAAATATTCCCCAAGATGTATTTCTGAAGATGATGAGGAATAATTAAAACTGTATTAAATAATAAACTCGTCGAAAACGTATTCTTTTTTGAGGCTTCGCAGGCGGGTAGCCGAGACTTGAGAAATTTGCCAGCAGGCAAATATTCGTACTCAAAAAAGAATATGTTGAGTAAGAGTTTATTATTTAATATTTTATAGTTTGGCGTCCGGAGCAACAATTTTTGCTTTCCAAAATTTTCGATGGAGGGTGTTCCAGACTTCTTGTATTTCTTCACTCTTGAAAAGATACAAAATAACCACAGCAACAATAATTCCAATAACTCCAGAACAGAACCCTTGTAGAAAGATACCGAGTGTTGTGGTCAAATCAAAAATATCATCAAAAGTATTCAAGAGGTTGTACGCCACAAATCCCATTGCCAGCGACGAGACAAGAACCTGAAAAAACGTTTTGAAAACTTCTTTGGAAAATGTTTTGAAATCTCTTTGGAAAGAAATCCATAGGACGAGCATATTGAAAAACTCTCCGATGGACCAGCCGAGTGGTAACATAAGCACAATAGTTCCCGGAATATCTTTTACACGCAGTATTGATTCCACTACATCTCTAAAGATTGGTGACGCTGAATACCAGATCATAAATACATACCCCAAAACCACAGTGAGTAGAGCATTTATCCCTTTTGCCAAAAAAGGTTTTTTTGTATTACCTGTGGCATAATATGCCCTGACAAAAAGAAGTGTCAAATTTTGAAAAACAATTGATGCAGCAAATATGGCAAGCGACGCTGCAGTGAGTCGTGTATTGTACCAGTTAAATTGTCCTGCGCCCAAAATAGTTCTGACAATTTGGGCTCGGAGTACAATAAACAGAGTCACAATAGGGATTGACCAGAAAATAATATGCTTGGCAGAACCAGCCACTTGCCCTGTAAACTTTTTCATATCACCAGAAAGGTATGTCTGTATGAGTATAGGAAAAGCAGCAAGCGAATAACTGACCCCAATAATCGCGAGAGGAACAGACTGGAGATTGAAAGAAAAATTGAATACAGCAATAGAGCCAGCAGTCATAAGGGACGCAAAAGACACAAGAAACATCATTGATATATTATCCGATCCGAGTGTAAATGTTCTCGGTACAGAAACAAACAAAACTTTTTTTATTTCACTGAGATCAAACTTCAATTTAAACTTTGGAAATACTCCCCTCTCAAGTATGTATGGGATTTGAATTGCAAAGTGCAGAAACGCACCAAAAATAACTCCGTATGCAAGACCAACGATTCCAAATGATGGATAGAGAAAAACTATTCCGAGAATTATTCCGAGATTGTAAAGGATTGGACTGGCGGAATAGAGCAGAAATCTTTTATTTGCCTGAGTAATCGTGCCCAGTATATTTGAAAGTCCAAGAAAAATTGGAGAAAGGAGTAACACTCTGGTTAAAGAAATAACTTGAGAAAGTGTCCCTCCACTAAATCCAGGAAACAGATATTTGCTCAGCTGTGGAACGAAAAAGAAAACAATACAGCATGTCACTACAATAAAAATAAAAAAGAAAGAAAAAATATTACTTATAAATTCCCTACCGTTATCTTTGTCTTTTTTTGATCTCTCAAGAATAAATGGAATCAAAACTGAAACCGATACCATCGATCCAACTGTAATAAAAATAAAATCAGGAATTCTAAACGAAGCATAATAGATATCTAGTGTACTTGTTGCACCAAACTGTGCCGCGAGTATTCTGTCACGAACCAATGCAAGAATTTGGGAACAAAAAGCAAAAAAACCCAAAAGATACGCGGCCTGATGTAGGCCGGATATCTCTTTATTCAAAAAATTAATAAATCTCTTTACCATTGTGGATTATTGCTTTACTGGCAATTTTGAAGATTTTTCCGGAACTTTATTTGACACATTTGAGAACAAAGACTTCCCTGCCTGGAGATTTGAGAGTATTGCTGTAACCTCTGCACTATCTGGATTTGTAGCTTTCAAATCAACAAACTGCTGGATTGCCTTTTCGTGTTGACCGGCTTGCTCGTAACTCAACCCAAGGAAATATTTTGCATTTGCATATTGCGGACTGAGAGAGACAGCTTTTTCCAAAGCCTCGATTGCACCAGGAATATCCTTGTTATTGTATTTCAGAAGTCCGAGTTGGAAAAAAATATTTGGATCACTTGGATTTATGACAGATGCTGCTGTCACAGAATCTATTGCACCTTTCAGATTATTATCTGCAACTTCGATTTGAGAGAGTAAGAAATACGCGTCAACATAATTTCTTTTTGTTTGTATTGCTTGCAAAATATAATTTCGCGCAGATTTGAGATCATTGTTTGCTACAGCAAGACGAGCAAACATTGCCAAAATGGTTGGATTCTTTGGATTCCTGCGCAGTGCTTCTCCATATGCCGTCTGTGCACTTTCGTATGCACCCTGGATTTTGAGTGGGACAACCGTCTCATACACACGACCAAGAGAAATCCAATTGAGATAATTTGAATCGTCAGCATTTGTGGCAGACAGTCCAGCGTTGATTGCAAGTGGTAATACATCCTTGAATTGTTTCTGAATATCCTCGATTTTGACCTGTTTTGGATCCTGAGAAACGATTTTATTTATTTTAAATAATTCTATTTCCGAAAGAGCTCTGTAATACACATCATATGGCATTGCAGAAATCGCTTTGTTCATATACGTTTCAGATAATAACACATCTCCTACTGTGTTGAGTGCGTATGAACTCTTTTGGAAATACCAGAGAGACTGTGAATTTTTGAATAGTCCATATCCGAGCGCACACAAACCAACAAATAGAGCAACAAGAGTGAGAGATGATAAAAATCCAACTCGCGGATTATATGAAAATGTATGCAACGTAAGAGTTACAATACCAGAAACATACAATGAAGCAAAAAAGAGCCCTGTAAAGAAAAACGTTAATGTAAATATCACAACACTCGGTACATAAATCCAAGCCATAATCCAGAGATAGAGGGAAATAAAAAATGATGATGTTACAAGATATTTTATATGTAGATCTTCAAATTTTGTGAAAATTGCTTTGATTCCAAAGTACACAAAAAGACCGAAAAATAGAAGCCACGAAAGAATTCCCACAAGACCTGTAGTCACTGCAAATGTAGGAATGAGTCCAATACCATATGCAAAATTTGTATCCCAAAAATCAGTCGCTGTAATAGAATCCGGTTTGTAGGATAACCATTGGCTTACAAATGTATTTGGACCAGAACCAAAAAGTGGTCGTGTCTTCCATGTATTTTTGACAATATCGAATGTGACAGAGAGAGATGGTCTCACCTCAACATTTGAAATATGCATTTTGTTTGCCAAAAATCCTCCAACAGATGTCCCCCACACAATAAATATAACTGATATGACAAGAACAATCGCTGGATACAGTGGTATACGAGATATTTTTTGTTTGAGTGTAACAGCTGGAGTGTGCAAAGGTTTTGAGAAGAAACTATATACAATAAGTAACACCGAACAAATGGCAATAATGATCCAGATCGCACTAAAGTTTACAACGACAAGCAGAAAGAGTGAGAGAATTATTGCAAACGAAAGAAGAATTTTAATGATTTTGCTGACTCTAAGTGTTTCCAATGTTAGAAGAGATAGAAGAAGTGTAATACCAAAGAAAATACCTATGTTATTCCAACTTCCCACCATTGTTGAAGTAAGATCTTTAAAAATTCCAAAAGAGAGAAATGTAACACCAAAAATAATTCGACTCAAAACAAAAAGAAATAAAATGATGGAAGAAATAACAAACGCAAAATATGAATTCAAAATTCTGACTTTTGTTTTAAATAAAACCGAAACAAGGAACATAAAGACAAAAGAAATAAAAATAAATCCAGCTGTCCCGATATCAAATGTGTAGCCGAGAAATGTCATTTTTGTAAAGCCATTTGCAATACCAGCAAGCACATATACAACAGGAATCACACAAAAAACTCCAACCATCAATTTCATTGGTTTTGGAAATTCAAATGATCCAGATACAAGAGACAGTACAACATACAAAATCACTGTACAAATAACACCAAAGGCAAAAATAAGACTTGTCCCAAACTGAGTAGAAATAAACGAGACGGGTATAAAGAAAATCGGTATAAGAAACATGACAACTGATATCAAAATGTAGGAAACTTTCTCCAAAAGTTCTTTCCCCAAAAAACCCTTTGTTATAGCTCTTTCTTCCATAAAATATATAAATTAACCTAATAAATATTAAATTTCTTTATTACATATAGTATACCAAAAATAACACAAATTGAATGTGTGTATATTTGTGAATATATAGTTATTTAAATTGTAATCGGTGTTGTTGTCCCAAGTGCTTGTGTAGTCGTAGCTGTTGTTACCGGACTCGTTGTTGTAGCCCCTCCTGTCCCGAGCAAAATATCTGTGAGGGATATGACACTTACTGTACGTGTTGCATACCCTGTTACTCCTTCCCCACTTGTTGCACTATATACTATTGTATGAACACTTGTTGTAGCTGTATCTATTGCAATATCCGTTACCGGCAAACCATCTACTGTAAAGTGTAATCCGAGATTGTTATTTACTGTACCATCTGGATTGACTGCTGTAACTGTTGCTCCAAGATCAACATAACTCGATCCGAGAGTAATTTCTGCTGGATTGTTTCCGAGAATTGTAATAACTGGAGTTGTTGAGGCGATTGCACTTGGGGTTGTTGTGGAGACTTGTACTGATGAACATTCGCCCGGAATGGAAACCATCGCACCATTTCGCATCTTCATACAATACGCATCACCAGTCACTTCATCATACAATGTAATACCTGATGGTTTTGCTTTTGAACCAACAGTCAAACTATCTACAAACACATTTTTGAGATATGCAATACCATTTACAAACTTTGCGCCAAGATTTTCAAAACCAGCGAGAATTTGAGAGAAACTAAATCCTCCACCAACTGTCTGTGTTGTACTTGTAGCCATCAGAGATTCGAGATGCATAAGTCGTGAGTCAATATCTGTAACTTTTGTGTCAATTTCCTGAATTGCTTTTGCCAAGACGGATGTAAACTCTTCATATCTTACTGATTGAATTTGTCCATCACTCGAACGAGCAACAAGTCGTGGCTCGAGCAAGTCAACTTCCTCTGCAATAAATCCAACATGTTCATTTGATTGACCATTATATTTGAATGTGACTGGTCGCATCGCTCGTACAAGATCGAGACCAACTGTGGATGTTGCAACATCATATTTGTATCTGATGGACGAAACAGCACATGATGTCACACCATTGTTTACCGTCACTTCATTGTTTGCAGACAAACACAATGCACTGTCTCCGGTAATTGCCGTGGTAAGTCCACTTATTGACACATTACCTTGTACTGAAAGTGTACGCCATGGTGTGGTGGTGCCGATACCCACGCTACCATTTGCGGCAACAGTAAACAGAGAAGCACCGGAAGATGATGCGATAGTCAAAGCAGATATTCCTGATGCACCTTGTACAGTGAGTCTCGAAGCAGTTGAGGTTGTACCAATACTCATATTGCCACTGAAGAGTGCTGAAGTACCAGTCAAATTTCCGGTTATTACTTGATTGCCATTTATTGTTGCCAAACCACCAACAGTGAGCAAAGGATAGTTGGCGCCAGATGGTGCGAGTTTGAAGTTAATCTCATTTAGATATGGCCAAGCAGCAGACAATGCGGTAACTTGCAAACGATAGTATTGATAAGCTGTGGTGTTGGCAGACAAAGTAGTATCTGTAAGTGGACTACCTGTACCAGGAAGATTAAATGTTGATCCGGTGATATTTGAAAAAGTAACCCCATCATTACTTGCTTGCCATCTTGCGGTAAAGAACCACGCGCCCATGTTTTGAGTATAGAAAGTTGTTTCGTTAATAATAACTTGTGAACCAAAGTTAAATGTCAGCCATGCACTAGAATTATCTGGTAGCCAACCACTTGTAGAAGTATCGCTGTCAACTACCGAAGAATTGTATGTAGAACCCGCACTATACGTTACAGTGATTGATGGAGTACGATTACCAGATCCGCCAGGATTGGAATAACTTGTTACCAGAGTAGTTGGTGCGCTAATATTAATTTTACCTATCACATCCAAAGGATAACTTGGATTACTCATTCCGATTCCCACATTGCCGTTGTTTGTCACAATAAAGTTTGTTGCAGTTGATGAACCGA
>JBAXLH010000002.1:0-125184 GCA_037134875.1 bacterium | reverse complement strand
TCAAAAGAGGCTGGATTTTCCTTGTAAAATAACCTTAAACGGCGTATAATTTTATCAATACGGCCATAAGATAAGGCCTTTAAGGCGAATACCGGTTCAAACTTCCGGACATCGCCACCGCAAAAATTTTTACACAAATATGAAACTACTTCTCACATCAAATGGTTTTATTGGTTCTTCTCTCGAGAAAGATTTTTTGGATATGACGGGCGGAAAGACAAACCTTAGGGTTGCATTTGTACCAACCGCAAGTGACCCGATCGAGTGGGTTCCAGAGTCAGTGGATAGTAAAAAATATATTGCAAAAATAATTGGTGAAAATAAATTTGGAGCGAGTCAAGAGTATCTGTATTTCAAAAACAACGGATATGATGTGGTCGTCGCTGATCTGAAAGAATACTCTGATGTACTTAAAGAAAAATTGCAAAACGCAGATATTATCTATGTGTGTGGCGGAGATGTGAATTATTTGCTTGATTGGGCGAAGAAGTCAAAATTAGATACATATTTGAAAAACCTGCTCGACAGGGGTGTTTTGTATGTAGGCACAAGTGCTGGCAGTGGTCTGCTCTGTCCAGACATTGGTCTGACGTGGTGGGAGCCGGGTGATCCTACGGACCACACAGGTCTCGGTATTGTTGATTTTATAATAGTACCTCATCAAAAAGAAGGTGACGCACGATCCAATACGAAAAATTTAATTGAACGTAAGAAATATATGCAATCCGTGACAGATTTTCCATGGAAAGTTTATGTACTCCAAGATGGTCAAGCAATCAAGATTGATGACGACAAAATCGAACATATCGGACAGGGGATGAGAAAGTGTCTATAAAATCTGTTAGTTTTGCCTATTCGGTACGTCTCAATATGATATACTAGTGTCATTATCCATTTTAATTATTTATTTTTATGAAAGGATATGTAACAAACATTGAAAAAGATTCTTTGGAAAACGAAAATTTTAGAAAAGTTCTCTACACCGCACCAAACAGCCAGCTTGTCCTTATGTCACTTTTGCCAGAAGAAGATATTGGAGAGGAGACACATCATCTCGACCAGTTTCTGCGAATCGAGCAGGGTACCGGCAAAACAGTTTTGAATGGAGTAGAATATCCGCTCGAGGATGGCTCTGCTATTGTTGTGCCTGCTGGGACAAAACACAATATCATCAACACATCAAAAACTGAAAAGATGAAATTGTATACTGTGTATTCGCCGGCAAATCATCTTGATGGCACAATTCACAAGACCAAAGCCGACGCAATGGCTGACGAGGAGGAACATTTTGACGGAAAAACAACAGAGTAATAAATGAAAACAAAATACCGCAGAGCGCGGTGTTTTGTTTTTGTGCGGAGTAGTGAATGATGTTAGAACCTATTGGATGAGTAATAATATCAAGTTTTATATACCAAATCTATCGCTGGCTAGGGCAGATGTCAATTAAATAGTTTATTTCAGTATAATCATTCCCAATAAATACGATGCTGTGTTTGCTACCACTGAAAGTATAATGGTGTTTTTTGCCTTCAGATTTAGGGCTTTATATAACAAGATGGCTTCTATTATTATCACAAAGATTTCGGCTAAATAAATATGAATGTAAACATTGAAAAATAGAGGAAAAACGAACCAAAGATAAGGAAATGAAAAAAAGTTCACTACCAAGCCCCAAAATATAATTTTTCCATAAGAAGTTTGATTTTTTAGTACCAACTTTATTCCGATTAACAAAATCGGCACTTCAACTAAAACAGTAAACAGAAAGGAAAGCAAAAAATAATTTTGAAAACTCATTTTGAACAGGAATTTTTAAATATACTCTTAAAAAAGCATCCTATATAACTAAATAAACGAGAAATAAATCCCTGAGATTCAACGGGTTTCATATTTACTGATTGCGTTTGTGTTGAAGAAAGTTGTATTGTCATTTTGCATATCTTGTCATATGCATACCCATTTGAATCTTTCGCCAATTTGTCCGTGACATCCACACCATTTTTGTAATATTTACTACCATCATAGGTATCATAGTCGGCATTCTTGCAATCAAGTCCATTCAAGGAAGAATCAATAAACTTAGTGATGTTGAATTGTTTTCCGCCTGTTGACACAGACAAATCGCAATATTGCAAGTTTGCCCTGTAGGTTTCAAAAAGATTTGAGGTGTCGAATGCTGAACCATAACTTTGACTTGTTGTTGAAAATTGAGAAATTTTGAGAGTTCTACCACTATTATTGTCATCATAAGAAATGGCATTGCCATAGCAATTTATGTCAAATGTTACAGGTTGTGTAACTGGCTGTTCGTTTTCTTGAAAAGAAAATGTTGTCAAATATGTCGGAGGTGCTGAATCAGCTCTTATTACATTAAACCCAGTAATCAGTAATATAAAAGTAAATGCTAATAGTAATTTATTCATTCTTAAATTATATACTTTTCAGACAAAAAAGCGATGGGTTTTGATTTTCGCTATCCTGTTCAAAAATTAGTCTGAAAATATGTTGTAGATACTAGTTTTTCTTTTTTTGTGCGGAATGCCGGAATCGGACCGGCGCCCTATGCTTGGGAAGCACAAGTTCTACCACTAAACTAATCCCGCATTTTTTTCATTATAATATGTATGATACAATTATTCCAATGCTATCTTTTCTCATTATTTTCATCGTGATTTGTGTCATTATCAATTATTTTCTGCGTGCCGAAGGGTATACTGGCATCGTTACAGATCATTTTGACGGCAAGCATTTCAAAAATATTATAAACGGCGGAAATTTGGTGCATCGTTTGCACGAGCGAGCGGGAGATGAGCTTCCAGCGTTCACCTTTTTTTTCAAAAAATTCTGTTCAAACTGGAAAGAGCGAGCACTGCCACACGGACAAGCTGTTCCAGCAGAGAGAGTTTTTGGCAGTGAAATTGTTGTCACGTTTGTAAATCACTCAACCGTTCTCATACAAACAGAGGGTGTAAATATTTTGACTGATCCAGTGTGGTCTCGGCGTGCCAGTCCATTTCAATTTTTTGGTCCAAAAAGATATATGGAGTCGGGAGTAGCACTCGAAAAACTTCCAAAAATTGATTTAATTTTGCTTACACACAATCACTATGATCATATGGATATTTCTGTACTGCGGAAAATAACAGAGCGAGATCGTTGTTCAATATATACTGCCCTTGGAAATTGTCGGTTGCTCCGTCAAAAAGGAATCAAGGGAGCTGTAGATATGGATTGGGGTGATGCGCGAAAATTTTCTGACACTATTTCGGTCGGATGTGTTCCGGCGCAACACTTTTCAGCTCGAGCACTCTCTGATAGAAATAAAACACTTTGGGCTGGTTTTGTGATACGATCAGCACACGGCGATATTTATTTTGCTGGTGATACTGGCTACGGGCACTGGGTGGAGCATGTCAAAAAAATGTATCCAAAAGGTTTTCGGTTGGCTTTTCTGCCGATCGGTGCATTCAAACCACATTCATTTATGGGCGAGGTACATATGGGTCCGGATGACGCCATAGATGTGTACAAAGAATTAAACATCGGACGCGCGGTGCCAATCCACTTTGGGACATTTGACTTGGCTTTGGATAAACAGGATGAGCCGGTAGAGAGGTTGGAGTCACTTTTGAAAAAAGAACAAAATTTTGGTATACATTTTGATGTGCTCCAAAATGGAGAGGTGTTGAGTATTAAATAACAGATAGAAATGGAGAGGTGACTGAGTGGTTTAAAGTACTGGTTTCGAAAACCAGCGTGGGGGAAACCCTACCGCGAGTTCAAATCTCGCCCTCTCCGCAAAAAATCAAAGATTTTTTCGAGATTTGAAAGACGGAGCGGGTACCAAGTCAACAGACTTGGTCGCGAGTCCGGGTAGGGAAAATTTTTGAGCGACGGCGAAAAAATTATTCCTGACCAAATCTCGCCCTTTAATGATAGTATTGTATTTATAAATTAAACGCATATTTATGACAAAAAATATAATCACAAGTTTGGTTGTTGTGTTTGCTGTTATTTTTGCAGGATATTATTTATTTCGGGATACTGCTCCAAAAACCGCTGTGTCGCCGGATGTACTCACAGACCAGATTGCATCTGTTGCATCATCTCTCGGCTCGGAAAATGTGGCGGTGGCGACGGGGACTGGAACAGGACAAGCAGACACAATTAAACATAACGATACAAAAACACATATGATTACAATAGAAACAAATTATGGAAAAATAGTATTTGAGACATACACAGCCGATGCACCAAACACGGTGGCAAATTTCATTACACTCGCAAACAAAAAGTTCTACGATGGACTCACATTTCATCGAGTGATCAAAGGTTTTATGATCCAGGGTGGTGATCCAAATGGAAACGGTACAGGTGGCCCAGGATATCAGTTTGCAGATGAGCTCAATCCTGCCACAGCGAGCTACAAAGCCGGCTACAAAAAAGGTGTGGTAGCTATGGCAAACGCCGGACCCAACACAAATGGCAGTCAGTTCTTTATTATGACCGCCGACTATCCGCTTCCAAATAACTACACTATTTTCGGCAAGGTTGTTTCTGGACAGGACGTGGTGGACAAGATAGCTAGTGTCAAAACAGGGGCAAATGACAAGCCAGTAGAGCCAGTCGTAATGAAATCCGTGACCGTGAAATAAGGGTTGCAAAAGGGACAGATTTCTGGTAAGCTCCTACCTATATGGATAATTCAAAAAATACTGAGAAAGTATCGCAAGATAGTATGGTTTCCGCACTCTTTTCTGTCGGAGCCCATTTTGGTTTCGTCAAATCACGACGACACCCATCAACAAAGTCGTTTATTTTTGGTATCAAAAACAAAATTGAGATTTTTGATCTTGAAAAGACAAAAGAGTCTCTCGAGGGGGCTGTGGAATTCATCAAGACGCTCGCTTCAAAAAATGCTACAATATTATTTGTAGGTGGAAAGAACGAAGCACACGAAGCAATTTCAATTACAGCAGAAAGTATCAATATGCCATACGTTTCCGGTCGTTTTATCGGAGGCACTCTCACAAATTTTCCAGAGATTCGCAAGCGAGTAGAAAAGCTTGAGACTCTCACTTCTCAAAAAGAAAAAGGAGAACTTGCTAAATATACAAAAAAAGAGAGACTTTTGATTGACCGAGAAATAGCAAAATTGAAAGAGTTTTTCTCTGGACTTTCTGTTATGAAAAGTTTGCCCCAGGCAGTGTTTGTTGTTGATGCAAAGAGAGAGTCAATCGCTGTTGCAGAAGCCCACAAGATGAACATTCCTGTTATCGGCCTTTGTGGTTCAGATAACAATCTTGCGGATGTTGATTATGCAATACCTGGCAACGACTCATCAAAATCAAGTATCGAATTCTTCCTTCGACAAATTGCAGATGCCTACAAAGCAGGTCAATTAGTAAAAGCTAAATAATAAATAGTTCATTCTATGGAAATAACAACTGAGATAGTCAAACAGTTGCGTGATAAGACTGGTGTGTCTATTATGCAATGCAAAAAAGCGCTTGAGGAGACTGGTGGCGATATGGAAAAGGCCACACTTTTGCTTCTCAAAAAGAGTGCTGATATCGCGGTCAAAAAGGGCGACAGAACTCTCGGTTCTGGAGTTATTGAGTCGTATATTCACAATACACACCGAGTTGGTGCGATGGTGGAGCTTTTGTGCGAAACTGATTTCGTTGCAAACAACGACGAATTCAAAAAGATCGCGCGTGATATCGCAATGCAAATCTCAGCAACAAATCCTCAGTTTTTGAAAATAGAGGACATAGATGAACACTCAATGTCTTTGGCGAGAGAAATGTTTGCAAAAGAGGTGGAGGGCAAGCCAGCAGACATTCAAGAGAAAATTTTGGAAGGAAAACTTGCTTCGTATTGGAGTGAACGAGTGCTTTTGGAACAAGTGTTTATTAAAAATCCCGATCTCAAAGTAAAGGATCTTATAACATCAGCAGTTCAGAAATTTGGCGAAAAAATGGAACTCTCACGTTTCGTGAGATATTCCGTATCTCAATAAATTTTTATGATAATTCTATTTTATGTGTCCCTGTTTGCATTATGCGCAATGATTGGCTCAAAGCTTTTTGAAATACATTTCAGAAAATTTCATTTTGTTTCAAAGTTTTTGATTAGCTGTGATGAACGGGTACACAAAATGATTGCACTCGGTGTTTTCAAATACAAGCAGTACAGAAAAATTGCTGGACTGTTTCTCTTTGATTTCTTGCCAGCATATGCCTACGAGCTGACAGTCAAACTCAAGGATTATCTCGCAAAAAAGTATTACAACGCCGGTGATGGTTTTCGGGGAAGGAGAGTTTTGCGAAATAATGGCTCGGTCTCATTCTTTTTGGAAAAATTGTCAGAAAAGAAAACAGACAGTGCAGACCACAAGATTTAATTGCAAAACTTTTGCAAAAATGATAAATTAAAGTCTGTTTTAAGCCACCAAAAGGTGTATTAAAATGTGTTAGCAGTTTGCCACCCTAGCTCAGTTGGTAGAGCACCTCTTTTGTAAAGAGGATCGCGTCAGTTCGAGTCTGACGGGTGGCTCAGATAGAAAAACCTCATCTTTTGAGATGAGGTTTTTCTTTTTCTATTTTTAATTTGCTCTCGTGGTTGTCGCTGGTCTGATTTGTATTGATTGGGCTGTGATTGTATTGCCATCGGAATTGACTGTACCTACTACGGAAACTTGTTCTCCGACAGAGAGGTCGTTTAATGTCCCTGCAGTTGATTTCATCACAAGTGTTGATCCAGAAACCATAACCAGTTTTGATCCGCCATCTCGGAGCTTGAGAGTCACGCTTGTTGCGTCCTTTGATAATACTTCTCCGCTTGTAATCCCACCACCTGCACCACCTCGCATCATGCGGTTTCCAGTGCCTCCAGCCCCTGTAAATGTTCCAGTTCCACTGCGTCCCGCTGGTGCTTGGCTTTTGCCATACATCACACCACCAAAAAATGAGACGGCGACTAGAGCCACTGCAACAATAATCATTTGTGTTTTTTTATTCATATCGTTATATTACTTTTTTAATTATTAATATTATTTGTACCAGTTATTCGTATCGGAGTGCATCGATTGGGTTGAGTCCTGCTGCTCTGCGAGCAGGGTAGTACCCAAACACAATTCCGATTCCTGCTGATACTCCGAACGCTAAAAGGATTGAAGAGACTGACACGCTTGTCTGTAATATGCCTAAATACGATACGCCGAATGATATGCTCCACCCGAGAATCACACCGATAACTCCACCGATAAATGTGAGCATAATTGCTTCGATAAGAAATTGTAAACTGATATCTTTTTTCTTTGCACCGATGGCTTTGCGAAGACCAATTTCTCGAGTTCTTTCTGTAACAGTTGTGAGCATCATATTCATAATACCGATACCTCCGACAATAAGTGAAATGCCAGCAACTGCTGCGAGGAGAGTTGTAAATGTGCCTGTGACGCTCGATGCTGTGGCGACGATATCGGCTTGATTTAACGTGCTAAAGTCGGCGAGCTGAGGGTTTGTAATATGATGGCGACTGAGGAGGAGGTCTGAAATCTGAGTCTGAATTTCTGTCATAGAACTAGAGTCAGTTGCTTGGACACTGATCGTTGTTACATAATCCTCACCAGCAAGAAATTTTTGAGCACTTGAAAGGGGAATAAATATCATATCGTCCTGGCTACCAAAACCAGAACCACCTTTTGCTTTTGTGATGCCGACCACTTTGAATTCAATTCCTTTGATACGAATTGTTTGTCCAATCGCGTCTGCACCGGCTCCAAACAAGTCATCTCGAGCTGTTGGTCCGAGCACGGCCACCTTTGCAAGACTTCTTACATTTTGATCGGAAACAAACGAACCTTGATCGATTTCTACATTTCTCACTCCCGGATATGCCGAAATTGTTCCAATAACAGATGTGTTTGTATTTGTGCCTTTTGCAGTGACTTGATATCGTCCGGAAATTTCTGGTGCCACCGCTTTTGCGAGAGTAATTTCTTTTACTATTGCGTCTGCATCGGCTTGGGTTAGTGTACGAGCAGAGCCTCTACCGGCGCTCACTTGGAATCCGGGGCCTCTCTGGGCACCGGGAGTGACGAGGACGAGGTTTGAGCCGATTGATTGGATACTTGCCTGTATTGCGCTCTGAGCACCTTGCCCGATAGAAACCATAGCGATCACGGAGCTGATACCAATAATAATACCGAGCATCGTGAGACCCGAGCGGACTTTGTTCGCTGAAAGGGCAGAATATGTTTCTTCCAAAATATCTGTTATTTTCATATAATTCTTTTTTTATGACTCTTGCTGTCACTTACTATTTCGCCGTCTTTGATGTGAATGATTCTTTCGGCGTGCTCGGCGATATCGTGCTCGTGAGTGATGAGAATAATTGTTCTGCCTTTTTCTTTGTTTAATTTCTGAAATGTTCCGAGTACGATTTCTCCGGTTTTTGAGTCGAGATTTCCTGTTGGTTCGTCTGCCAAGATGAGGGAGGGGTTGTTGACGAGTGCTCTTGCGATTGCCACACGTTGAATCTGTCCTCCAGAGAGCTGGTTTGAAAGGTGCAGAAAATGACTTTCATCAAGTCCGGCGGAGATGAGAGCTTCTGTTGCTCTTTTCTCTCGCTCACTTTTATTAACACCTTCATAAATGAGTGGCAACATTACATTTCGGAGTACAGTTGTGCGGGGAAGCAAGTTGAATGACTGAAACACAAACCCGATTTTATCTTTTCGAATATCTGCGAGCTCATCCTCGGAGAGGGTAGAGACATCTTTTTCATCGAGATAATATTTTCCACTCGTTGGTGTGTCGAGTGCACCGAGAATATGCATAAGTGTTGATTTGCCCGATCCAGACGGTCCCATAATAGCAACAAACTCGCCATCTTCTATTTTGAAGGTTGCACCTTTGAGGGCTTTGAACTCAAGGTCTGTGCCAGAAGAATATGTTTTTGTAATATTTTTGACTTCAATCATTTGGTTAGTTTGCTCGTAGTGTTCTTGTTGTTGCTCCGCCTGTAGATCCACCGGCTCTGTTTCCGCCGACGGCATTCAAGAGGCTCGGTGTCGTTGAAGTTTTGACTCCAGTAGGAGCAATTGTTCGTACGACAACTTGTTCTCCGTCAGTCAGGCCGGATATGATCTGTGTTGATGTGTCGTCAGAGAGTCCAACTTCAACAATGACTTGTTGTGGCAACACTGCCGTCGCAATTCCTTGATTTCCTGTTGCAATTGGAGTGGTTGTAGAGAGTGGGGGAGTAAATATTTCGACGTAACTTATATTGCCCTGAGTTTTGACTGCTGTACTTGGAACGAGAAGTGCGTCCTGAACGGTGTTTGTGATGATTGTTGCACTGACACTCATTCCAGGCTTGATTCTGTCATCTTGTGTGTCGAGTGAAATTTTGACATTGTATGTGACAACACCCTGTGAGACTGTTCCGACTGAATCTATTTCTGATACAACTCCGGTGATTGTAAGCCCGTCAATTGCATCAAATGTGAGTGTGGCTTTTTGCCCGAGTTTAACTTTGGACACATCAACTTCGTTGAGTGAAATTTCTGCAAATTGCTGACTTGTAATGAGAGTTGCTACTGCTGTGCCCGAAGAAACTGAATCATATTTTTTTACATTAACTGCTGCAACAGTTCCATCAAATGGAGCGGTAACATAGTAATTTGAAAGATTTGTTTGTGCATCTTTCAGAGCATTTTGTCTTTGAACGAGATTGAGCTCTGCTGACTGAATGTCGAGCGGATCAGAGCCACTTTGCAGTTTGCTCAAACTTGCTGTTTTTTCTGCAATAGAAAATGCAGAACTTGTCAGTGTGTTTTTTACATTGAGCAAATCAGTCAAATGTGAGTTGATTTGGTTTGTGTACGTGTTGAGTGATGCTTGTGCTGATGTCAGACTGGCTGGTATTTGTTTGTTTTGTGTTGTCAGAGTTGTTCTAATATAGTTGAGAAAGTCGTTTGTACTTTTTATTGAATCAGAAATGAGTTGGGTTGTTGCATATGTCTCCTGAATTAAGGAATCTATACTTGTCGTTCCCATTGTTCGAGATGACATTCTAAAATCATTGAAATTTTTGTTGTATACATCCACCGCTGTTTTGTATTTTGTTGCGGTGTTGTCTCGGAATGTTGTCACATTTTGGTCAATATTGTAGATCATATCGTTGTACGCCGAAATGTTATCTTGACTGCCTTTTGAAACATCTGTTCCGTACAAAATACTTTGCATGCCGGCCATTTCCCCAGGTAAATCAATAAATGTTTGCGACACACTATTCCACCCATCGTCATACGCTTTTGCGAGACTTGTTTGTGCTGAGGCAAGAGCGTTTTGTGCTTGGATTGTGGAAAGTGTATCAGCGGGTTGTTTTATTTTTTGTAGAGAAATTTGAGCGCTTTGCACATTGACCTCGGCGTCACGTACGGCTTTTTGTGCATCTGTTGCGTCGAGTGAGACAATGGTTGTTCCAGCTCTGACTACCTGGCCACTTGTCACACCAACATAGACAACATCGCCAGACGCTTTTGGTTTTAGTTCAATCTGATTTGATGAAGAGACTTGTCCAGTGCCTGTAATAGTTGTGACAAGTGTTCCGGTTTGTACATTTGTTACCACATACTGTGGGTCGCCAGCTTTGCTCGTAAGTTTGCCATATCCCCAGTAGCCAACAAGCAATACAAGTAGGATTGCAATACTGCTTTTGATCTTATGCTCGGTCCAATACGTTCGCATTTTTCGTACTGTTTCTTTGGAAAAAAATGTTTTCATATTATTTTTTTGGTGTAGTACTTGCGCTATCTTGTAATGGTGCCATCATTGGAGGGAGGAGACGGATGAGTTTTGCTTCTATTTGTGATGAGCTGTTTGGTGAGCCGATGACGACAATATCGTCATCGATTTTGAGATCGGCTGGCTGTAGTGTGTCTCGAAAACGTCGGATGAGTGTGTCATCAGTAAGGAGGACAACCTTCTCAACATTGTCTGGTCCTATTGTGACAAGAGTGGGGAGATTTATTTTTATAATTTTTCCGACAGCACCATGGGCGTTTGGATATCCTGTGTTACCCAAAAAACCGCCCATCATTCCCATGCCACCTCGAGGCTCGCCGAATGTTTCTCTGTATTTTTCACCGAATCCGCCATAAAACTCGGCTTTTCGAAATCCGACCATTACTCCGGCCTGAAAAATGAGTAGACAAATAATGAGTGCACCGATGCCATACAAAACTTTTGTAAATGTTTTTGTCGCGAAAAAATTTTTAATCTCCATAAAAAATTGTGTTTAAAAACCGAACACTATTAAGCTAATTGATAAATTGTACGTGTGTCTCTCACAATGTACTTGGTTGTTGCGAGCAAAACTAGTACAAGTGCAAGGAACGCCGAAACTTCCAGCACCGGAAGTGACTCTACGAGAGAGAGGAGAATTTCTTTCCATGATGACAGGGCTGTGCCACCATCGGAAATGAGAAGAGAAAAATATTCATAAAAGCCAGATTGTGAAAATCCGTGGAAAAGATATGTGAGGGCTGGTACGAGTGCACCGAGAGAAATCACACTCACAAATGACGTGTACATGAGATGTACTTTTGCCTTTCTTTTTCTTTCCTCTCCGATTTTGGTGTAAATCAAAGAATCCAGATTTTCTGGTTTATTGACCTTTAAAAACACATTGTTCATATTGGTGTATACGATATATCCCCATATTTCGGTGCATTGACCTTTATATAATACCCTAGTATAGTGATTTTAGAATGAGCCTAAGAACGGAGATACATCGCACTAACGACGTTCTCGTCATTAGTGTGCTCAGCCCTGTTCGGCGAGGCGATTGGGAAGATTTGTGCAAATTTATAATGGGTCTGTGGACCAAAGGTAATAAAAATATTATTCTCAATTTTGTGTGTATGCGTCGACTCGATGTTGTTGCTATTGCGAGTCTGTCGGCTCTTTTTATTTTGTCTCAATGTACAAGAGGCCCTCTGATCAAGATTGTCTCGGATTCTCCGGGAGTTTGGAATATTATTGGGTCTTTGAAACTCAATCGTTTGTTTGATTTTTTTCAGGACGAAGCTACAGCAGTCAGCAGTTTCTCCTAATGTTCCGGTCGTGCCAGTGCACGGCCTTTTACTTTTTCAAAATTTTCTTGAGTTGGTCGAGTGCTCGTGTGTGCTGGCTTTTGACTGTGTTTTGTGACTTGTCCAAAATTTCGCCGATTTCTTTGAATGTAAAATCTTCACTGTAACGCAACAGGAGTACAGCTTTGTATTCTGGCGAGAGTTTCTCGAGAGCTTGTTCCAGCTTTTGTTTGTCGTGAGCGAGTACTGATATTTCGTCGGGACGCATTTCTTCGTCCACGAGACTGTCTTCAAAAAACATATTCTCACTGTCCATATCAGAAAAGAGAATATGTTTTCGTTTGCGGAGCCAGTCGGTCACCGTGTTGCGGGCAATGGCAAAAAGCCACGTTTTGAAATTTTTTTCGCGGTCAAACTTGTGCAGATTTTTCCAAACTTTTACAAAAATTTCTTGCGTAATATCCGCCGAGTCATCCTTTCCTCCAAATCGGTAGACAAAGTTGTAGAGAGAGTCGCTGTGGCGTTCGATGAGTGTGCGGAGAGATTCTTCGTCTCCGTCCAAATAGCTTGTGACAAGTTCCAAGTCAGTTTTTTCCATACAGGTTATAGTAACACAAAAATTGGTGGTGGATTAAGTGTGTGAGAAAAACTTAGTGACAAAATAGCTTTTTGGAAACAGAATATTCGCCTGCTGGCGAATTTCTTCGTGCTCGACCCGTCGGTCTGCGCAATGTTCCAAAAAGCTATTTTGTCACTAAGTTTTTTAATACGTAAAACCCCGCCCTTTTGTGGGGGCGGGGGAGAGGGGCTTGGAAGGTGCCCTCAAGACCTGACTACTTCGTCACCTCGGGGTAGTAGTCCTCGATCGGCCGGGTCGCGTACCCGGCGTTCTTTGCCAGGGTGATCGCCACCGTCCACTCGGTGCCAATTTCGTCGCGCAACTTCTCGAACGACGTAGCTGCCTCGAGGTCCTTGAGGGCCTCGGCTGCGTCGCTCGTGCCGAGTTCGCGAGTGTTGTATTTCGTGCAGATGAGGTTGCCCTCATCTGTCGCCCTTTTGAATCGGGCGGCGATTTCCCGCAGTTTCAGTACCACGATCGTGCCCTCGACGAGCACGACCGCTGAGGACAATCTCGGCGTGAAGCCAAAGACCTCCTCGAAGGTCTTTTCCTTTCCGTTTGCCATATCGTATAAAGGGTCCTTTCCACCCCTTCTGTATTCATTATATCACTTATTAAATATCTGTCAAGTGGTTTAGGGGGGGGGAAAATCGGGGCGAATTGTAGGGGTTTATAAAGGGAATGTCCCTAAAATAGTTTTCTGCTGAAAACTTTTCTAGGCCGGTCTCGCGCTTTACGAAGTTATACTATAACTTCTCACCCTCCGACTCGCACTAGTGCAAAAAATCTCCCATAACAGGGAGATTGTTTTGTGCCTCGGATATCTTGCTCGTCGTCACTCGCAAAATTCCTCCGGCCCAGAACTCGGCTACTTTTTCTGCTGAAAAAGTATGCCTCCGGCTCGTACTGTGGCATCGGATAATTTCAATTCCGTCGAATTGAAATTTCCTTGCAGTTGGAGTTTTTTATGTCCTAGAAATAGTTTTCTGCTGAAAACTTTTCTAGGCCGGTCTCGCGCCGTCGCGCTCCGACTCGCACTAGTGCAAAAAATCTCCCATAACAGGGAGATTTTTAGCCTAGTGCGCCCAGCAGGGATCGAACCTGCGACCTTTTGATTAAGAGTCAATTGCTCTACCAGCTGAGCTATGGGCGCAATCTCTATTTTTTCTATACTACCACAAATTATACAAAAAACTATTTGTAACAGTTTTCTGGTGCCCGAGGTGGGAATCGAACCCACACGAGATGAATCTCACGACATTTTAAGTGTCGGCTGTCTACCAGTTTCAGCACTCGGGCATTTTTCTGTTTTTCCCTCTATGTGTTATCTGTAAACTGTGACAGTTTGGGCATAAAACTCTTAGATTTTCTAGTCTATTATCATGTCTATCTCCATTTATATGATCGAGTTCCAAAGGAAGTCTTCCATCAATTGATTTTTTTGCCCAACCACACATCTCACATCGAGGTTTCTTAAGTTTAGCTAAAAAAAGCCTTTTTTTCAACTTATAGCTTTGATAAGTACTATTTTTTACTAAAATATCTTCTAGTTTTATAAGTGGTTTAAAACTAAATTTTAATCCCTTACTCCACAATTTTCCCGTAAAATGTTTTGTGGATAGATTGGATTCTTTAATATACTTTTTTAGTTGGTCATAATTTCCTCCAGTAGGTTTCAATTTTAAAATCTTTAAAATATTTCGGTAACTCTTTGAAACTTTTACCGCTTCAACAAGTTGATCATTAGACCAATGTCTTTTTCTTGGCATATAAATTTGTTATTTGGTATACATACATTATACCAGATAACAACTTGTATTCCAATATTTTTTGCAGTTAGAAGTTTATTTTGCAAAAAGTGTCATTTTTTCTTGAGGCCTGGGGCGGAATTGAACCGCCGTATAGAGATTTTGCAGATCTCTGCCTTACCACTTGGCTACCAGGCCACTCGTTATTCGTTCAGCAAATTGTCAATTTTCTGTCTGTTTTTTTCGCCGAGATCAATTTCAAAGTCCAGCTGGGGAATCATTCCGAGTCGTGAATTGTCTCTGACAAATTGTTTGAATTCGCTTCGCTTTCGTTTGGCAAATTCAAGCGCCGTTTTTTCCATTGTGTCAGGAAAGACGGTAAAAAATATCGTAGCATATTTGCCGTCTTTTGACATCTCTACATTTGTTACGGTGAGGAGGGAAGATCCGTTGCCATTTTCGTTCAAAAAACGCGCTCCGAGGTCGTGCAAGATTTCTTTAATTTTTTCGTTTCGCAGTGCGCTCATATTATTTTTCGACAACAATAAAACTCTCAACAATATCTCCGGGAGCGATTTCATTTTTTGCCTCGATCATTGCGCCGAATTCTGTACCACTTGCAACTTCTTCTGTTCGGTTTTTCTGCTGTTGAAGTTCTTTGATTTTTCCTTGGCCGATTTCAGTGCCTCTGCGCATTATTTTTACCTGCGCGCCGAGTTTGATACTGCCTTCCTCAACTCTACCTCCGAGGATTTGTCTGTCTTTGACTTTGCTGAAAATTTTCAAGATTTTTGCCTTGCCGGTCGACTCTTCCACTCTCACTTTTGGAGTTTTTTGTACCATGGTCTCTTTGAGCCATTCGGAAAGTTTATAAATAATATCAAATGTTTTTACCTCGACTTCATTTCGCTCTGCGAGGTTTTTTGCCATTGGATCTATTTTGACATTGAATCCTAGGATGATTGCTTTTTTGCTTCCGTTTCCGAGACGTACGTCATTTTCGGATACTGCTCCAATACCAGAGGAAATAACTTGTGATGAAATGTTTGTATCGTTCAGTTTTTTGATTTCGTACAACACCGCTTCCAAACTACAACTTGTGTCGGCTTTGACAATGATCGGCACGTAGTTTTGGGAGACCATTATATGTTCGGTGCTACCTTTTTTCATTTTTTCTTTCTCTTTTTCAACATGTGCGTAGGCTTCGTCGCGAGTTTTGTATGCCTCGAATGTGTCGCCGACTTCGGGTAAGTTGTCCCAGCCAATTATTTTTATTGGGTGTGATAATGTGGCAGTTTGAATCGGTTTGCCGAGATAGTTTTCCATAATGCGGACTGGAGCGATACTGATACCAGATGCAAGGTACTGGCCTTTTTCTAATGTGCCGTCTTTGACGATACATGTTGCTGAAATACCTTTTTTGATATCGCAGTTGCTTTCAATAATGACACCCTGACCGAGTTTTTGCGTGTCACCCTTGAGTTCTGCCATTTCTGCCATAAGCAAAATCATATCGAGAAGCTCCGGAACACCTTCGCCACTTTTTGCGGACAACGCAACACACGGAATATCACCGCCGTAGCCTTCAACATAGATTTCGTTTTCGACAAGACTGTTTTTTGTTCGCTCGACACTGGCGTCTGGTTTGTCGATTTTGTTTATTGCAACAATGTAGGGTGTATTACTTTTTTTGATAGATGCGAGTGCCTCGAGTGTTTGAGGTTTGACGCCGTCTTCTGCTGAGACGACGAGAATGACAATGTCGGCAACCTGTGCACCTCGCTGTCTAATACCAAAAAATGCTTCGTGTCCGGGAGTATCAATAAATGTGATGCTGTGTTTTTTGCCATCCTGTGCAATGTGTTCTACTTCGTATGCAGAAATGTGTTGAGTAATACCACCAGCTTCATTTAGTGGTTTTGAGCTTTTGCGAATATACGAAAGTAGCGTCGATTTGCCGTGGTCAATGTGACCCATGATCGCGATGACAGGTGGTCTTTCTATGATGTTGGTTTTTTCTGTATTCATATGAGTTCGGTTTAATAATAAGCGCGGACAAAAACCGCTGTTTCAATACTCTCAAAATATGCATTTTATAATTTTTGTTTTGCCCCCGTCACAACCTCTTTTTCTTCGTCGGTGAGTTCAAATGTACTTTCAAATTTCTCAAGTGGTTTTGAAAAGACACTGATTCGGTCTCGCGAGTAGAGACTGGAAATAACAACACCATTGCCGTTTTCGCTGACAAATGCAGTGCAGAAACTCTGGTTGCCACCTTCGCCGGTACCTTTGAATGGATTGAAACGAATTGTCTCAACGGCCTGGACACTTCGCCCGAGGCGTTTTTCTACATCCTCAAAGTACAATGCGGAATTCTTTTGAAACTCCTGAATTCTCTTGATGTCGTCAAGTGCGCCGGTTATTGAGCTTTCAAGTGACTTGCCATTGCCTCCCTTGAGGAGACGTCTCATTTTTATCTCCAAACGCAAAACGCACAGTAAGAGAATGACTACAAATCCGGCCAAAACGTATGTAATAATAGATAAGTCAAAATTCATAATGTGCAAGTCTATACATTATACATAAAAATTGTATTTTGCAAAATAAATGGTAGTATAAAAAATGTATGTTTTTCAGGAAAAATAAGCGAATATTTTTGGACTATGCATCCACGACACCGATAGATACGGAGGTTTCAAAAGTGATGCGAGTCTTGGAAAAAAAGTCTTTTGCAAATCCATCCGCTCTGTATAGTGAAGCGCTGTTTGCTAAAAGCAAAATGAAAGAAGCAAGATCAAACATTGCTGGTATTTTGAGTTGTCAGGTGGAGGAAATTGTATTTACGTCTGGAGGAACAGAGAGCAACAACCTGGCACTTCTCGGTGTGTTTGAAAAACACAAAACGAGAGATTTTGTTCCGCATATTGTAACAACAAACATTGAGCACCCAGCTATCTTGGAAGTCTGCGAAGAAATCAAACGACAGGGAGGGGAAGTGACAATAGTTCCAGTGGGTGATGATGGTATTGTTTCGGCACAGGACATTGCATCAGCACTCAAAAGTAACACAGTGCTCGTGTCAGTAATGTACGCAAACAATGAAATAGGAACGATTCAACCAATACGAGAAATTTCACGCGTCATAAAACATTTCAGAGAAAAAAATAATTCAGTACTTCCATATTTTCATACTGATGCGTGTCAGGCAGTGCTCTATTGCCCGATGCACACGGCAAGTCTCGGTGTTGATATGATGACATTGGATGGAATAAAAATGCACGGTCCGCGCGGAACGGGAATGCTCTATGTAAAGCGTGGAGTTGAAATTGTACCGATATTGTTTGGTGGTGGTCAGGAAAAGGGATTGCGAAGTGGTACAGAAAATGTGATTGGTAGTGTTGGTTTCTCAAAAGCTTTGGAAATTTCAGAAAAAATGAAAGAGGGTGAATTCGCTCGACTTCTTCGGATTAGGGATTATGCTATTGAGCGGATTTTGCAGACGTTTCCAACGAGCTCGCTCAATGGCTCTCAGTCGGAGCGATTACCAAACAATATCAATATGTGTTTCAAAGGTTTGGATGCGGAGTTTGCTGTGATATCTCTCGATGTTGCCGGTATTTCTGCATCATATTCATCGTCTTGTCGCACACTGAAAGAGGATTCGACGTCATATGTTGTCTCTGCGCTCGGCAAGAATGATTGCAGGGGCTCGAGTTTGCGTTTTACCCTCGGCAGAGGAACCAAAAAAAGTGACATTGACTCTCTTGTTTGCGCTCTCAAATCCATAATCCACTGATTTTTCCAAATCGGGAAAATATGCTATTCTAGTGCAATGGAAGATCTAAACAAAAACCAACTTGTGCTCCTTACTTTGCTTGTCAGTTTTGTGACATCAATTGCCACGGGTATTATTACTGTTTCTCTGTTGCAACAAGCACCTGTCGAAGTCACGAGAAATATAAATCAAATTGTTGAAAAGACAATTGAAAAAGTTGTACCAACAGACATTCTTTCTTCCGGAACATCCAGCTCGAAAAAAGAAACAACGACAGTTGTGGTCAAAGAGGACGATATGGTGATGAGTTCAATCGGCAAAAATTTGAGTAGCATTGTGCGTATCAAAGAGCGAGATCTCATGACAGATACGACAAATTTCTTTAGCATTGGGTTGGTAACTGGAACCGACGGCTCGATTATTTCTCCGCGAGGAGTTATAAGTCCGACAAACAACTATACTGCTGTGATGGGTGACGGAAAAGAATTTACACTCGGAGTTGTTGGAATAGACAAGAAAACAAATTTTATTTTGTTCAAAGCAAATCAAACCGATAAAACAAGATACAATTTTGATCCAATTTCTTTTGCCTCTGGTGATGTGCAACTCGGACAGACACTCATTGCTCTCGGTGGAAATACAACAAACTCGGTTGCAGTCGGTAGGGTAGTATCGCTCGGAATGAAAGATATGATGAGTAATAGTACGACGACGAAATACGTCTCAACAATAGAAACTGATCTTTCGGAAAAAGATATTGTTGCGGGAAGTCCACTGTTTGATCTTTACGGTAATGTTGTTGGAATCAAAAGCTCGGAAGTGTCCAGAATATATACATCGGTTTCTGCTATAAAAAAGGATCTCGGTATATTAGCTGAAAAATAGACAGAACAGAGTCAATAAAAATATTGACAAAGCTCAAAAAAGCGTTATTATATAGCTATATTTTACATATTTATGCCACCATTTAACCATTTTACAACAAAAGCAAAAGAGGCGATTCGCAAGGCTCACGAGCTGGCTATTGAGCGTGGTCAAAATCATGTTAATCCACTGCATCTGTTGACGGCTCTCATCTTGCAAGAAGAAAGTATTGTCTCTTCGATTTTGGACAAGCTTGAAATTGATACGATTCTCCTGACAGATTCTCTGCTTGATGCTATCGAAGGCAACGAAGCTGGCCAGACATTGTCTGCTTCATATCAGATTTATTTGACACCAGAACTTGCTCAAGCAATCGAGATGTCATCAAAAGTTGCTACCGAAATGAAAGATGAGTTTGTCTCAACCGAACATCTCTTTATTTCTACTATCGAAGTACCATCTCCGGCTCGTGATCTCCTTATGAAATTCAAAATTACTCGTGAAGTCGTTGAGCGAGTCATTGGTGAAATAAAAAGTACAAAAAGTGCTGTACCAGATGCGCCAAAAAAATTCAAGGCACTTTCAAAATACACTCGCAATCTGACAAAAATGGCAGTTGCAAATAAACTCGATCCGGTTATTGGGCGTGACGATGAAATTTCTCGTATCATACAAATTTTGTCACGTCGAACAAAAAATAATCCGATTCTAATCGGCGAAGCTGGTGTTGGAAAGACCGCGATTGCCGAAGGTCTCGCGATCCGAATGTCACTTGGCGAGGTTCCAGAGTCTCTTCGCGACAAAGAGCTTGTTTCGCTTGATCTCGGACTTCTCGTCGCTGGAACAAAATATCGTGGTGAGTTTGAGGAACGACTCAAAAATATTTTGAAGGAAATAGAAAAGTCTGACGGAAAAATAATTTTGTTTATTGATGAAATTCATACTCTCGTCGGAGCGGGTTCTGCCGAAGGATCACTCGATGCTTCCAATATGTTAAAGCCGGCCCTCGCACGTGGCGAGCTCCATGCGATTGGCGCAACGACTCTCAAGGAATACCAAAAATACATTGAAAAAGATCCGGCTCTCACTCGTCGTTTTCAGCCGGTGTACGTCAATGAGCCAAGTGTTCCGGACGCTATTACAATTCTCCGAGGTCTCAAGGAAAAGTACGAACTTTATCACGGTGTGCGTATTACGGACGAAGCGGTTGGTGCGGCGGTCAATCTTTCGAGCAGGTATATTACTGACAGATTTTTGCCGGACAAGGCTGTTGATCTCATCGATGAGTCAGCATCATTTCTCAAAATCGCACTGGAAAATATGCCACCTGCGCTCCAGGAAACACGTTCAAAAATTGTAAAACTTGAAATCGAAAAGGAGGCACTCAAAAAAGAAACAGATCAGAAATCAAAAAATCGAGTCAAAGAAATTGAAAAAGAGATAGCTGATTTCAAAGAAGAAACAAACGAACTCGAGCTCAAGTGGAAAAATGAAAAAGAAATCGTAACAGATATTAAATCTATCAAAAAAGAGTTGGAGGAACTTCGTCGAGAAGCAGAAAATGCCGAGGCAAAGGCAGATCTTTCACGTGCCGCAGAAATTCGCTATGGCAAAATTCCAGCACTGGAAAAAGAGTTGGACGGCAAATCAAAGAAACTCAAAAAATTGCAAAGTTCGCGCAGAATTTTGAAAGAGGAAATTACAGAAAACGATATTGCTTCAATTGTTTCAAAATGGACTGGTATTCCGGTCTCGCGAATGCTCGAGGAGGAAGCAGACAAACTCAGTCGTATGGAAGATGTACTCAAAAAGCGCATCGTGGGTCAAGACGAGGCTGTACAAAAAATTTCAGATACCATCAAACGATCTCGTGCGGGTATTGCAGATCCAAATCGTCCGATTGGTTCATTTCTTTTCCTTGGTCCAACAGGTGTCGGCAAAACGGAACTGACAAAAGCTCTGGCACAATTTATGTTTGATGATGACAAAGCTCTGATCCGAGTCGATATGTCGGAGTTTATGGAAAAGCACAGTGTATCCAAGCTTATTGGTGCGCCTCCAGGATATGTCGGTCACGAGGAAGGTGGCACGATTACCGAAATGGTTCGTCACAGACCATATTCCGTGGTTCTCTTTGATGAGATAGAAAAAGCACATCCCGAAGTGTTCAATATCTTGCTACAAGTTTTGGATAATGGCCGACTGACAGATTCAAAGGGACGAGTAGTCAATTTCAGAAACACAGTTATTATTCTGACATCAAACATCGGCTCGCAGTATATAAACAAAATGGAAAAAATCGGTTTTGCATACGACAAAACCGACAAGGCAAATTATGAGGATGCAAAATCAAAAGTGACAGAAGCTTTGAAGGATAATTTCCGTCCAGAGTTTCTAAATCGTCTCGACGATATTGTTATCTTTGATATTTTGAGCAAAGAGGCAATTGCTGAGATTGTCAAAATCCAAGTTGATATTGTCAGAGAACGACTTGCTCAAAAAGAAATCACACTCAACTTGACTCAGGCTGTTTTCGACCATCTTGCAAAAGACGGATACGATCCACAGTTTGGAGCACGACCACTCAAGCGTCTCATTCAGACCAAAATTCTCACGCCGATTGCATCTCTAATGGTTGGCAAGGGTGTGATGAAAGGGGGAGTTATTTCGGTAGATATGAAAGGAAATGAATTCACGTTTGATGTTAAAAAAGGACGAAAAGGATCATTTATAAGCGATGGATTTGTCAAAGATGTGGTGCGGATGTAGAAATCATACTGGAAATAAATGAAAACAGTAGATTATTACTGTTTTCATTGTCCACATATAACAGAGTGGTCAATTACAATTTGTGATATAGTATTTAGTATGGCAAGACGTTGGACAAAAGAAGAAGAAAACAAATGCAGACGAGAACTGATTCATCTATATGTTCAAAAAAATAAAGCCTTAAAGGAGGTTGCAGATATTTTGGGAATAGCCGAGCAGACTGTGTTTAGTCGTATGAAGCGTTTGAACATAAAAACACAACCATCTTTGAAAGAAAATTATTTAAACAAACGTGGTGATGTTAAAATACCAAAAAAATATTCAAAAGAATTGGCAGAACTTTTCGGTGTAATGTTGGGAGATGGTCATATTAGCCATTTTCAAGTTATTGTTAATCTCGGGACAAAAGAAGCGAGCTATGCTCATTATGTATGTGTTCTTATAAAAAAAATATTTAAGGTCAATGCAAAGATTTCTGTTCGTAATACTGGTTATAGAGATGTGTATGTTGGTTCAACAGTCATTACATCTTGGCTTTTGAGTGAAAATTTGGCAAATAACAAGGTCAAGTCTCAAGTGGATGTTCCAAAATGGATCTTTGAAAAACCAGAATTTATGAGAAGATTTTTGCGTGGTTTCTTTGATACTGATGGTTCAGTATATAGACTTAGATTTGGAATTCAAATTTCACTTACAAACTACTCAAAACCCTTATTGTTATCTTTACAAAGAATGCTTTTTAAGCTAGGATATAGTCCATCAGCGGTTAGTGCTGATAAAGTCTATCTCACAAAAATTTCTGATATTAAAAGGTTTTTCAAGGAAATTTCTCCTAAAAATTTGAAACATCAGGAAAGGTATAAAAAATTTGTTTTAAAATTGCGCCGATCGTATAGCAGCAATTACTCGAGACTGTAAATCTCGCGGCCATTGGCCTCCGGGGGTGCAAGTCCCTCTCGGCGCACAAAAAGAAAACACCTTTTGGGGTGTTTTTTTGATGTTTGTTGGGAGGATGGCTTTATAGTATAATTTACTTATTATTATTATTTTAAAAAATCTTATGGGGTTCGAAGACAATAAACAAAACGAATTTGAAAGTGAAGGTGTTGAATCAGTAACTCCAGAGTCTACTGAAAGTGAAACTCAACCAAAGCAAGAAGAACAAGAAATTGATACTTCATATCTTGAATCTGGTTCCGAACACGGTATAGATTTTAGTGTTGGTTGGGATGAGGGATATGGGAGTTACACCATATCTTTTCCAGACATTCAAATAGGGAGTAAACGAGCAGACGAAATGAATATTTCAGATAGTACACTTATCATTTCAGAAAATCCAAAAGATGCAAAAAGAATTTTTGAATATACAAGAAATTATGCAAAAATGGCTACCAATCTAGATACATATAGTCTATGTAAATCTATTGATTCTTTTATAAAAACATACGTGTGGCCAAAAAAATAAATTCTGTTGATAACTCATAATAAAAAATTTATTGTATGGTAGAATTAAATTACTATTAGACGTTTTATTTTTTACTATGGATTCAAAAAAAACAATTTTGGTTGTAGATGACGAATCATCTCTCCGACACGCTCTCGTGGAAGAGCTTGAGATAAATGGATATAACGCAATTGAAGCAGTAAACGGGGAAGAAGGTCTCAAAATGGCTATGGAACATCATCCAGATCTTATTTTGCTCGATATTTTGATGCCAGTTATGGATGGTATGACAATGCTTGCACGGTTGCATCGTGATGAATGGGGTATGAATGCAAAAATTATTCTTCTGACAAACTTGCAAGACAATGTGCGAGTTGAAGAATCAATGAAAAATGGAGTTTTTGATTATTTAATAAAAACCGACTGGGCACTCAAAGATCTGATTGAACTCATAAAAACAAAAATATAACGCCTTACGGCATTTTTAATGAAATTTTCTATCAGAAAAAAAATTATTTTCGCAGTTTTGGGAGTAATTTTGGTTTTCGGTAGTCTTGCTGTGATTGTTGTGGCATTTTCCGCGAAAAATGATTTTCTCAATATACACAAAGATGATTTAAAGAAAAATGTGATTCAGACAAGCGATTTGTTGGACGAAATATTCGCAGAATCCACAGATCTTGTAAATACAATAGCTAGTCAGGAACAGATTGGTGATTATCTAAAAAATCCAACAAAAGAAAAAGGACTTCTTATTTCAAGTCTTATTCATCATTATAATATTGGAGGAAAATATACAGCTATTTATGTAATGGATAAAAATGGAACAACTCTTTTTTCTACCAACAAACCATTTATAGGAAATAATTATTCCTTTCGAGATTATTTTAAAGATGCCAAAAATGGTAAAAATGGTGCATTTTTTGCGCATGGTGTAACAAGTAATGATTTTGGGTATTATTTTTCAGCACCAGTGTATTCAGAGCAAAAGGAATTTCTAGGAGTTGCTGTTGTTAAAATAAATCCAGAAGAGGTGAATGGGGAAATAGATAGCAGTCGATTAATAATTCAAAGTCAGATAATGTTTGCATATAAAAATGGAGTTATCGTCTATTCAGATAATAAAGATAGAATGCTAAAGAGTTTGGGGCCTGTTAGCAAAGACGATATGGCAGAAATAGTTTCTAGTCGTCAGTTCGCACAATCAGAATTTGAACCCCTTGATTATAACGATGTCTTGGAAAACATTAGAAATTATACAGAACCTGTTTTGATTCAGATTAATGATAAGATTGACGGAGAGACAGAATATCTGGCATTGAGTAGGGTTGGTACTTACCCATTTTATGTTGTTTTGGAAAAAAGTACGGAGGAGCTCGATTCTCTAGCATTGCAAGTCGGTATGACACTGGGATTATTTGTCTTACTCGCTGCTCTTTTTGCTGCGCTCATTATCTCTTTTGTTGTGGTGAAAATTCTGAACCCAATTTCCAAATTACAAAGTTTGATTGGAGAAATTGCAGAAGGAAAAGTACATCAAACAATAGACATACAGACAGGAGATGAGTTCGAGGAACTTGGCCGGAGTTTCAATAAAATGTCAGATACATTGCAGGATTACAAAAATAATGTTGAAGAAAAAATAAAAGAAAGAACAGAAGAACTTGAAAAGATAAATAAAAATATGGTTGGTCGTGAGCTTAAAATGATTGAATTAAAGAAAAAGGTTGGAGAAATGGAGGAAATTATTAAGAAAAAAGGCTAATGTGATTTTTGTATGAAAATTAGAACAAAAATTGTCTTGATATTCATTAGTGTCTTTGTACTACTCACAATAAGCAGTGGTATTTTTGTCTCAATATTTACAACAAGCAGTATTCGTAGTCAGGTCTATTCATATCTATATACAAATGTTGAGTCTCGCGCAGAACACATTAGAACATTTCTTAACGATGAAAAAACAACAGGGGTTGTTTTGGCAGGAGCTTCTGTATACAGGGATTTTTTGAAAGAATCCAAAACGAGTAGTCAATATGCTTCAATTAAAGAAAAGATTAATCAACGAATAAAAAGGACATTAGATGCAGATTCAAGTATAGTGAAAGTTTTCATAATAGATAAAAAAGGTGTAATTGTTGCTTCTTCAAATTCTCTGGAAGAAGGAAAAGATTATTCAAACGATGTATATTTTACCGAAGGTAAGGAACATGTGTATATAAAAGATATGTATATGTCTCCTGAATTACAAAAAGTTATATATGGTATATCTGCTCCTGTGCTCGATGATACAGGCGCATTGCTCGGTATTTCAGTAGTTGAGTATGATCCTATTGATTTTTATACGATTGTTAAAGCAGTAAATGGACTTGGACCAACAGAAGAAAGTTTTCTCATAAATAAAGATAAATATTTTTTGACCCCATCACTTTTCTATGGAGATTCTGTTATTCTCAAAATGAAAAATGATACAAAAAATGCGTCCGATTGTTTTGATCCAGCTCAAACACAATATGTTATTAATTCAGGTTATGCAAAATTACGAAGCGTTTTGGGAAACAAGGTTTTCGTTGAATCTACCGACTATCGAGGAGTCAATATTGTTGGAACTCACGCATACATTCCAGAGACGGGATGGTGTCTCATAACCAAGCTCGATAAAGCTGATGTGATTCAAAATAGTGATACAATTAGCCTCATATTCTTTCTGATTTTCGGAGGATCATTTATTGTATTTGCAATTTCTCTCATATTTATATCTCGAAAAGCAACTAAACCGATTCAAGATTTGAGTGAAGCTATGAAGTCTGACAGAGATGAGTATTTCAATATCGAGTTATCTATGGATAGAAAGGATGAGATTGGGGATTTGTATAGATCATTTAATAAAATGATAGGGTCCGTAAAAAAATCTCGAGAAGAAATCGAACAAAAAGTTGCAGAGCAAACACAAACAATTATCGAAAAACAAAAAGATTTGGAGGAGCAAAAGAATGCACTCATTAATGTCTTGGATGATTCAAAAATTTTGGTAAACGATTTGGCAAAGTTTAAACTTGCTGTGGATAATGCCTCAGATCTTATTCTTATTACTGATCCAGATGGAATTGTGTTATATGCCAATAAAGCGATTGAAATAATTACTGGATTTAAAGAAAAAGATACTATCGGTAAAAAGGCTGGAACTTTGTGGAGACTTCCTATGTCAAAACCTTTTTATGAGGAACTTTGGAAGACTATTAAAACCGAAAAAAGAACATACCAAGGAGAAATCAAAAATCGAAAAAAGAATCACGAGATATATGATTCAAAGATCAGTATTTCTCCGGTGTTAGATGAAAACAACGAGATAAAGTTTTTTGTTGGAATTCAAACTGATATTACGCACGAGAAAGAGATCGATAGGGCAAAAACAGAATTTGTCTCCCTTGCATCACATCAGCTCAGAACTCCACTCACATCCATCAAGTGGTATACGGAAATGCTTTTGAGCGGTGATGGTGGGGAAATGACTCCTGCACAGAAAAATTTTGTAAATGAAATTAGTGACAGCAATCAACGTATGGTACAGCTTGTCAACGCACTCCTCAATGTGTCTCGACTTGATATGGGTACGTTTGCTGTCGATCCAGAGCCTCTTGATATCGTGCAGGTTGCAGAGGTGGTTATCCGAGAACAAGAACATTCAATAAATGGAAAATCACAAAAATTTACATTTACACATTCAGATAATATTCCTACTATAAGCGCAGACAAAAATCTCGTCAGAATAATTCTGCAAAACCTGCTTTCAAATGCAAACAAATACACACCAAAAGAGGGTTCCATCACTCTCTCAATAGAAAAGATAGAAAATGATCCAAAACCACATTTGTTGATACAATGTATTGATACTGGATGTGGAATTCCAGAACCACAAAAAAACAAGATATTCCAGAAATTGTTTAGAGCTGATAATGCACGGACGATTGATACAGAAGGAACAGGACTCGGACTCTATATTATTAAGTCAATTCTTGATGAGACAGGTGGTTCAGTCAAATTTGAATCAGCAGAAGGCAAGGGTACAACCTTCACTATTTCCATTCCATTGTCTGGTATGCCTAAAAAGGACGGATCAAAGGGTTTGACGTAGAAATTATTAATATAATATGAGATAATATCTGTATGAAAAGAGTTTTAATCTGTGAGGACGAAAAACCATTAGCACGCGCAGTTTTCTTGAAGCTTGAAAAAGAGGGTATTTTTTCTGAGATTGCCAGTGATGGTGAAGAAGCTCTGTTTATGGTGACGAAAAATAAATACGATTTGATATTGCTCGATCTTATGATGCCAAAACGTGACGGATTTTCTGTGTTGGAAGAAGCACATACTGCTGGTATAAAAACAGAATTTGTTGTTATGTCAAACCTAAGTCAAGATGTTGACGAGAAAAAAGCAAAAAGTATGGGTGTAAAAAAATATTTTGTAAAGTCAAACGTACCGATCTCTGAAATAATTGATTATGTTAAGACAACCTTAAAATCATAATTGAAATAATAATTAATATAAATTATATATATGAAATTTGATGATGAATCAATTATAAAAGCTCTTTTAAACGGAAATTATATTACAGAAGAAGATGTCAAAAAGTCAGCTGAATATGCTAGTGAGCATGGCGGATCTACTGTCGGACATATGCTTACAGAGGCTCTCGTTTCCTCGAGTATTATTGGACAGGCTTTGGCTGAGTCGTTTGGTGTTGCGTATTCCGATATAAACAAAAATCCTCCACCAAAAGAACAAGTTGTCCTTATTCCAGAGGAAGTGGGGAAAAGACTTCGAGTTGTTTTGTATGAAAGTTTCAAATCAGAAGCTGTCATTGCCACAGATGATCCTCTGCGAAAAGGGTTGAAAGAAGAACTCTCTCAAATTTTCCCAAATCAAAAAATCACAATCACGTTTTCATTACCAGAAGAAATAGATTCTACTTTTGTAAATTATCAACAGGGTCTCGAAACACAATTTGCAAAAATTCTAGAAAAGAAAGGAAAAGTTGCTCCAGAGATTGTCGACCAGATTATCGAAGATGCACTGATGCTCAAAGCATCCGATATTCATTTTGAGCCGAGAGAAAAAGACGCAATCATTCGTTTTAGAATCGATGGGGTGTTGCACGAGGCTGGCAAAATTCCAAAAGAATATTTTGAAAATATTATAAACCGTCTCAAAGTGCAGGCAAAACTTCGAATCGACGAACATTTTAGCCCACAAGACGGAGCTATTAGATTCCAAGGAAAAACTTCTCCTCATCCGGTGGATTTGCGTATTTCAATTGCACCAATTCTCGATGGAGAAAAGGTTGCAATCAGAGTTTTGTCCTCGTATGTCAGGGATTTGACACTGAGTGACATTGGTTTGTCTGAAGAGTTGCAAAATCAGATTTTGGAAAGTGCAAAAAAACCATTCGGAATGATTTTGGTTACAGGTCCGACCGGATCAGGAAAAACAACAACGTTGTATTCTCTTATAAAAACTCTCAACTCAAAACAAAGAAATATAACCACAATTGAAGACCCAGTTGAATACAAAATAGAAGGTCTCAATCAAATGCAGACAAATTTACAGTCAAATTTGACCTTTGCGAGGGGACTTCGGGCGCTCGCGCGACAAGATCCAGATGTTATTTTGGTGGGAGAAATTCGAGATTTGGAAACGGCAGATATTGCGGTCAACGCCGCTTTGACTGGCCATCTACTTCTCTCAACTTTCCATGCAAACAATGCGGCAACATCAATCCCTCGATTTATAGATATGGGAGTGGAATCTTTTCTTGTCGGCTCAACTCTCGAGCTCATTATTTCGCAACGACTTGTTCGCAGAGTATGTGAATCTTGCAAATGTAGCTACACGTTGTCAAAAACTCAATTGGATAAATTTGGTCCAGAAGTTGCAAAATATTTTGATAACAAATCACAAACTCTATACAAAGGCAAAGGGTGTCCAGCATGCTCGGGAACTGGTTACAAAGGGCGTATTGGTGTGTTTGAATTCATTACAATTTCTACAGATCTACAAGATTTGATTGCAAAGAGTCCGTCAACAAAAGACGTCGCAGAACTTGCAAAAAGACAAGGATTCAAAACAATGTTTGAGGATGGTATTGAAAAAGTAAAAAATGGTTTGACGAGTATCGAAGAACTCGTACGAGTGGTTACATTTTAGTTTTTATTATGGAAAAAATAAAAGTACGTCGATCATACGAAAAAGAAGGTTTCAAAGCACCTGTATTTGAATACAGGCCTGATTGGCCGTACATCAGTATTGGTTTTGGAGATGAAAAAGATTATTTTATTGAAAATTTGAGTTTGCTTATCGCTTCTGGAATGGGAATTTCAAATGCTCTTTCATCTATTTCATCGTCTGTAAAATCTCCACGAATGAAGAGGATCACAACGTACATAGAGGAAGCGGTAAATGCCGGTATGCCACTCTGGAAAGCTTTTGAAGAGACTGGTTTCTTTCCAAACAGAGTTATCGCGTTGATCAGATCAGGAGAACAAGCCGGTAAACTGCCGGAACATTTAAACCTTGTCACACTCCAACAGCACAAAGAGAAAATTTTCAAATCACGTCTGCGATCTGCTCTCATCTATCCATCTATTGTCATATTACTTGCATTTATTATTGCGCTCGGTAGCACATGGTTTGTCTTACCAAATCTCATATCAATTTTTACCCAATCACAGACAACACTTCCTCTCACAACAAGAATTCTGTTGTGGCTTGGTATTACGTTCAAATCATATGGCATAATCATTGTCCCTGGACTTATCGGCATTGTTTCTCTTGTGTTGTATATTCTTTTTGTAAACAAGAAAACAAAATTTGTTGGTGACGCTATTTTGTTTAGTGTTTCTGGTATCAAGTCTCTGGTGCAAGGAATCGAACTTGCTCGGTTCGGATATATTTTCGGTGCACTACTTCAGGCCGGTTTTCAAATGGATGAAGCTCTCGAAGCAATCAAAGAGGGTACGGACTATGACTCATATAGAAATTTTTATTCTCATATCCAAGAAAATGTAGTCAAAGGAGAATCATTCAGTGCAATGTTCAAAGAATTCAAAAAATCTGACAATTTTATTCCTCCTCCAATTCAGCAACTCATTATTTCTGCAGAAAAGTCTGGTAGGTTGCCAGAAACACTCATAAAAATTGGTGTTATTTTTGAGGAAAAAACCGAAGCGATGTCACAAGATCTCTCTACTGTTTTGGAGCCAATCGTACTCATTATTGTTGGACTAATCGTTGCTCTGGTTGTTTCCGGTATCATTGGCCCAATTTATGGATTATCAAGTCAAATATAAATGTATTAAGAATGGTTTCTCGCTCGTTGAAGTAATCATTGTGATTGGTATTTTTGCGCTGTTTTTGGGGATGTCTGATTCAATATACAAATTTTTTGGATCACATAGCAATTTGGAAATGACAACAAATAGTGTGGTAGAAGCGTTACGGTTTGCCGAATCAAATTCTGTAAAAGCAAACGGAGATTCAAATTGGGGAGTCAAATTTTTCAATAATCAGGCAATTGTTTTCAAAGGTTCAAGCTATGTGACTCGTGACAGTACAGCAGATAAATCAGTAACTTTTCCCGGAGATATGGTGCTGAGTGGTGCGGATGAAGTAGTGTTCAGTAAATTTACTGGATGGACATCAAATGCTGGTACGACCACGGTCACAAACAATGATGGATTAAAAAATATTTATATAAATGCAAAAGGAACGATTACATACTAAACATAATTCGGGATTTTCTCTTGTTGAGATGCTTGTAGCTATCTCTATTTTTCTTATTTTTGTACTTGCAATTACCAATGTAACAGTCAATGTGGAGAAACAGGCAAAAAATTCAGCCAACAGAGAACGAGCTGTTTCTCTGGCAAATGAAGCAATCGAAGTTTCGCGAAATATTCGTGATAATAGTTTTGCCAATTTGGTAGATGGTACATATGGTCTGTCAACATCAAGTAATCAGTGGATATACAGTGGCCTCTCTGACACATCAGGTATCTTTACGAGACAACTGACAATTTCCACATTGAATGCAAATCAAAAGCAATTGAATGTGACTGTCTCGTGGCCAGATCAAATATCAAATACAAATTCAGTGACACTCAGTTCCATTCTTTCAAATTGGCAAGCGATAACACCAACGGCTGGAATTACTGTTTTAAAAACGGTTATAAATCACGGTGGTACAAAAGTCGCGTCAGATTTTGCTCCGTTTAAGGTGGGCACAACAACAGTCACACTCGGCGTAGCAACAAATTTTATTCCGGGAGAATATACTATTTCGGAAACCACAAATCCAAACTATATTCAGACATTTAGTGGGGGTTGTACCACTGGTGGTCTGATAGAGCTCGAAACAAATGATGCACAGACGTGTACAATAACAAATGAGGAAAAACCATCAAACCTAACTGTCACAAAAACCGTTATAAATCACGGTTTAACAAAAGTTGCATCCGATTTTACGTTGTTTGTTGACAGTACTCCGGTGACATCTGGGAATACAAATACATTTAATTCCGGTTCTCATACAGTTTCAGAAACAGCAGATTCAAATTATAATCTGACATTTAGTGGAGATTGCAATTCTGGTGGCGTAGTCGCTCTTGCTCCTGGAATTACCAAAGCTTGTACACTGACAAACGAAGAAAAGCTTTCATATATAACCGTAAACAAAACTGTCGTAAACAACGGTGGTACAAAAGTCGCGTCAGACTTTGCTCCATTTAAGGTTGGTTCTACCATAGTTTCTCTCGGTGTTCCGACTGTAATAAATTCTGGTACATATACTGTGTCGGAGGCTACAGACCTCAATTATTTACAAAGTTTTACTGGTGATTGTGATCTGAGTGGAGTTGTTACAATAAATTCGGGCAATAATAAAGTCTGCACCATAACAAACACAGAACTCTTGAGTCCGTCTGGAATGCTTGTCTATGGTAATGGAGGTACATCAAGTGATGCAATTTCCTATAAAATATTTAATTCTTCCAACGGAACATGGACAACGGCCTCGAGTACGGCGGACATTGATGGTGCAACAACAAACAAGGCACTTCGTGCGGTCAGAGTATATTCGTCACCAACTCGAAATGAAAAAATAGTTATCTCGAAACATTATAACGGCACGGCTCAGTCTATCTACGCACAAGTTTTCAATGGCACAACGTGGGGAAATGTCCAACTTCTCTCGAGCTGGAATGCGACTACGTTTCTGGATGTCCAAAACTTTGATGGAACGTACCTGGCAAATGGAACGTTTATGGTAGTATTTTCTGATAACACTATTATTCCAAAAATGCGAACATGGAATGGTAGTAGCTGGTCTGGACAAACCTCTCTGACAACCTTGGCCACAGCTGAAATACCAGCTTTTATTGTGACAAAAACTCGTCCAGGAACAAATGAAGTGATGATGGCGTCTTTCTCACAAAATGCTCGTACGAGCACAGAGTATTACAATGGTAGTATATGGTCTTCTGTCACTTCACACGCAGCGTCAGCATCCGTAACAACAAAACGACTTGTTGATTTTGATTGGAGTCCAAACAACTCTCTTGTTGGAGGTTTGATTTATTCAAATAGCTCAAATGATAGAGCATTGCATATCAAAATTTGGACAGCAAATGGTTCTGGAAGTGGCGCGTGGAGCTCGGTAGCCAATACCGCCAACCAGGGTAGTGCCTCAACTCGCCTTGGTGCGGTGAAAATTGTTGGTAGGCCGGGGGCAAACGAATTTGACGCGTGTGCTGATTTTACAGTGCCATCCATTATTTGTTTCAAGAGTGATTTCACACCAACATGGACCAACCCAACAAACCCAACACTCGGCGCAACAACTGACGCTGGAATCCAGAGAACGTTTGATATTGGTTTCGAGCAAACAGCTGGTACTCCTGCGATTGGTGTGTATACAGATACTACTATTATTCCAAAATTGAAAAAATATACAGCGGGTACGGCAACATGGGATGTGTCAGCAACATCGCTCTCTTCTATCGTAGGGACATTGAAATCTGTCAGAGTCATACCAAAACCTCTTTCAAACGATATAATGGTTTTAATGGGGGATTCAAATTTGGATGTTTACAGTATTGTCTGGGATGGCACAAACAACGTGATGTATAGTACACCGGTTGGCAAGGCACTCACCACTCATGGCACAAACGGCTCGGCAACGGCAGAGTATTGGTATGATTTCACATGGAATTAAAATGAAAAAAAACAGCATACAAAAAAATTCTGGATTTACTCTCATTGAAACAATTATTTACGTTGCGATTTTCGGTATGGTTATCGTCGGTCTCGCCGAGTTTGCACTGAGTCTCAACTCATATCGAATGCGTACTCAGGTAATGCTTGAGGTAAGTGACCAAGGCGCAAGTCTCGTGCGCACGATTACTCAAAGTGTCAGAAACGGGACTGCTATAAACTCCCCAGTCGTTGGAAATAGTGCAGGGGTTTTGAGTATTGCAACAGCCTCATCATCTACAAATCCGACAACCTTTTCTGCAAGTGGGGAAGTTTTGTATATGGTAGAAGGAACATCCAGCGCAGTCGCCTTGACCAACAACAAAGTCAAAGTTTCAAATCTTGTGTTCTCAAATACTTCACGCCCGGCAACTCACGGCACTGTGCTTGTCAGATTTACACTCAGCAACACAGCATCTACCACCCGAGCAGAAGAGCAATACTCAGTCAATTTTTATGGAACAGCGACAATACGATAAATATATGCAAAAAGGATTTTCTACACTCTACATAGTTATTATTCTAGGCAGTATTGCGCTCGGTCTTGCCCTTTCTATTGCCACAAGTAGTCTCTGGTCAGTGCGGGGTAGTCTGGACAGCAAAAACTCAAGTCAAGCTCGTGTGCTCTCTGACGCTTGTGCCGAGGTGGCACTAGAGCTAATGAGAGAGAACACGTCTTACACAGGTTCGGGCAGTCAGATATTGGGTACAAATACGTGCAATTACACCGTAACCAACACAGGAGGGAACACCAGAGCTGTTTCTGTGACAACTACGATCCAAGGACTAACCCGCAAGCTCCAAATAACCACCCAATCTTTTAATCCAATCACTATTTCCTCATGGCAGGAGGTACCATAAAAGTACTTGACAGATTTTATATAGTATGCTAATATTATAGTTGAAGGAGTTTTTATATGTACAATCAGAATACGGAGTTCCGGCCGGGACAGAATGTCCCGCGCCACGGCGACCACGGGCGCAAGCAGCGCCCGATGGTCGCTCTCGAGGCCATCCGGCGCGGGGCGCCGGTTTCCGGAACGGGGAAGCCGTCGGCTTCCTCCGACCGGAAAAAGAAGAAGGCCGTCGCGACGGCCTAGTCCGAGGGCTTCGTCCCTCAACGAGCGCGGGGTGTCCACCCTGCGCTTTTCATTTGCTTTTTTTCCGATTTTTATGTATGATGCCAGTACTAATTTAAATACAATTATATGTCACAAGATAGACTTATCGCGATACAAAACAAGAAAACTGGAGAGGTATATATCACTTCAAAAAACAAGAAAAAAGTCGAGCGAAAACTCGGCCTCAAAAAGTATGACAAAAAGCTCCGCCAGCGAGTTGTCTTTGGTGAAGTCAAACTTCCACTCAAACGAGTAAAGAAGTAAAAACAAAAAAACAAAAAAATTCGCCAAAATGGCGATTTTTTGTTATATTTGTCTGTGTTGGGCCTATAGTTTCAATGGTAAAACGTCGGTCTCCAAAACCGTTGTTCCCCGTTCGAGTCGGGGTGGGCCCGCAAAAAATATAAAAAACAACCCCGTCTATACGGGGTATTAAAACATAGCTGAGTTGACCGAAACTAATCGATCCACTTATTCAGCTTCGCAACGAAAATAAAAATAGGAAAACCTACAAAAAGAATCAGAAAGATTACACCCATCGTTTTTATTGTAAAATCATCCCATGCGCCGATGGGATGATCGGTGGCTTCTTTCATCTTCTACTCTCCTTGTTTATTTATACATCTAAATATTATTTGAGTCAATTTTGCCAAATCACTCACGGTCTATATACTGGGACAAGAGGTGATGTGTGCAACGAATCAGACAGTTGTTTGAAAATGGTAGGCAAAAAGGTATGTTCACTGATTTCGATTTCAGTGTCAGTGGCGATGTGAATACTTGTTTTTCAGATGGTGATTTTATTTCCCGCGACGGTTCTCACTTGTTTGATATTGCAAGTTTGACCAAAGCGTTAAATCATTTGCTGTTTTGGAAACTTTTCAATTCTGGAAGTTTGAATCCGGAAATGAGATTTAGGGATTTTATTCCTGTTCCCGAAGGAAACGGGAGACGGCTGTGGCATTTTCTGTGCTACGTTGTTAAAGACTATAACTTTAGTTATGAAGCCCTGCGTGATGGTACATCCGGATCATTTCGCGACACACTTCTCAACTCAGGTTTTTCTCACTGGGGGAAAAGATTTCAGTACGACAATGTTTCGAGTGCTTATCTGGCTTTCGTTTTGGAAAAAATCTATGGAATGGGAATTGAAGAAATATTTCTGAATGAATTTATTCAAAACCCGATGTATCAAAGGGACAGATTTATGTTCCATCCAGTTGATAGAGGTCTTGTATCTGCACAGGCAACAATTCCGACATGTATGGATTTGTCGCTTCGTGGAATTGTACATGATCCACTTTCTTTAGCTCATAAGTCAGAAAATATTGCAGTTGCCGGTCTCTTTACAGATGCCAGTATGCTTTGCGATATTTTTCACAGAACATTAGAGACTATGATTGGCTCCAAGTTTTATGAAGACGTGTCAAACAACCAGCTCGTCAAAATGGGTATTTCGGATAGGTCATATGCCTTAGGTTTTGATATACCGTATCCGAAAAGTCTGGAAGGGTTTTCAGTAGAAAAACCACTAGTTTTTGCCGGCTGGACTGGTTGCCGGATATTTTTTTCTCGTAAACCGAGGATCACCATTTGTTTTTTGACTAATAGAGTTTTTTGTAAAGACACGTCAGTCTCGCGTCAGGATTTCACTCAATTTTCGTGGAGTGTTATTCGTCAGACGTTGAGTGAAGCCGTGCAATGTTAATGGGGTGGAATTTATTCCACCCTTTTGTTATGCTCAATTTATGAAATCATATGATTATTACTATGAAGCAAAACGTAACTTACTGCCAAACGCTTCAGAAAGAGGCAGAATTGTAGGAAAATTAAACAAAAAATCTAGTATACATATTTCAGCTGCGTGTGGTAAAGCCATGGCTTCTGTTACTTGTCTTTTATCACAAATGGGTTACAAAATTTCGGCAAGTGATGAACATTGTTATCCTCCGATGAGCACCGTGCTAGAAGAGAATGGAATTGTGTGCAAAAAAATGTCAATAAAAAATTTGAAGGGTATTGATGTATTTGTTCCCGGAAATATGCTCCCTCCAAATTCACTGGAAATTGTCGAAGCAAAAAGAAGGTCCATACCCATGATGTCGGGTGCAGAAATTTTGGGAGAAATTTTAACCAAAAATAAAAGATCTCTTGTTGTTGCAGGAACTCATGGTAAAACAACTACCAGTTCACTCTTGACGTATATATTCAAAGAAGCTGGTAGGAAACCTTCGTATATGATCGGCGGTTCTTTTCAAGGTTCTGGAGAAAGTTATTCCCTTGGATCAAAGAAAACAAAATTTGTAATTTTTGAGGGAGATGAATATGATTGTGCGTTTTTTGATAAGGCACCAAAATTTTTGCGGTACAATGTCACGTCAGCAATTATTACGTCCATCGAACATGATCATATTGATCTGTATCCAACATTTACAGATTATGTACAAGCATTTCAATTTTTAGTGGAAGAAATTCCAAAAAAAGGTTTTTTGATTTTGAATGAGTCGGCTAAAAAATTTGTTGATTTGAAACAATGCGAAGGAAAAATAGTTATCTATGGAAAAGGAAAAAATAATGATGCTTGGTACGCGGTAAATAAAGTTACGTCAGACGGCACCCTGTTCTCTTTTAGTTTTAAAGGAAAGATGTATTCAAATATTTTTGTACCATTATTTGGAGACTACAATATCGAAAATACACTGTCTGTGATAGTTCTGTCTCTTCTAGAAGGATTAAAAATTTCTGAAATAATTTCTGGGGTTAAAAATTATTCTGGCGTTAAAGAAAGGCAGGAGATTATTGCAGAAAATCAAGACTATACTGTTATCAGAGATTTTGCTCATCACCCGACGGCAGTAAATGTGACTCTGCAGGGACTCCGACAACACTATCCAAAGCGCAGGATTGTTTGTGTCTTTGAGCCAAGATCCATAACCAGTAGACAAAAAATGTTTGAGCCCGAATACGCCAGAGCTCTTTCATTTGCGGATGTATCTATTGTTTCGTGCCCGCCATTTAAAGATAATGACAACAAAAATAATTTTATTGATGTTTCAGTGATAAAAGAAAGCGTTGAAAAACTGGGCAAAATATCTTTTTCGCTATCAAGCCCTGAGGATGCGCTAAACAAACTCGAATCTATAAAGAAAAAAGGTGACGTAATTGTTTTTATGAGCAACAGTGATTTTGGTCTCATTTCGCAAAAATTCGCAGAATCAATCTAAAAAGTTTTTGACTACTTTTTCAATTTCTCTAACTTGTGTCGGGGAGAACCAATGAATCTGTTTGTCGCGTTTAAACCATGTGATTTGGCGTTTGGCATAGTGCCAGATTTCTGTGTTCAGTTTCTCGACGAAATCTGTTTTCGAGATTTTGTTTTGCAGGAGGAGTGCTTCGTATCTGTATTCGAGTCCGAGCTCAAACATTCGCTTCCATGAGAGACCTTGCTGGTGAAGTTTTTTTGCCTCAGCGAGCATTCCAGTTTCGAGTCTTTTCTCGAGACGAATTTTTATTCTTTCTTTGAGTTTCTCGTCGGGAAGAGTAAGTCCGATTTGCAGACACTCGTATGATTGACTCTTTACTCGATCGAGAGAGGGGACTCCACCAAGAGCGGTTGCGATTTCAATCGCTCGCACGAGACGCACAGGATTTTCTTTTTCAATTGTTTTTGCTCTCTGTAAATCAAGTTTTTTTAAAATTTCAAAAAGTTCTGTCGCTGATTTTTTCTCCAGTTTTTCTCGCAGTTTTTTATTTGGTGGAACTTTTGGCAGAATAAAATTTTCAACGATTGATTGAATGTAAAAACCAGTACCACCACAAATGATCGGTAATTTATTTCGAGAATAAATATTAGAAATTATTTTCTTTGTTTCTTTTTGCCATGTTGAAATATCATATCTTTTTTTTGGATTTGCCACGTCGAGCATATGGTGGGGGACACCTTGCATTTCCTTTTTTGTGATTTTGCCTGTGCCGATATTGAGTCCTGTGTATACCTGTCTTGAATCAGCAGAAATAATCTCACCATTATATTTTTTGGCTATCTGTACGGCTAGATTGGACTTGCCTGTGGCTGTTGGCCCCAAAATGACTATAACTCTTGGCTTCATATTAGTACGAATATACAGTACCACAATTTGATTTTTTGGCTATTTCGGGTATTCTGTATGTATTGCCGGAGTGGTGGAATTGGTATACACGCACGACTCAAAATCGTGTCTCGAAAGGGATGGGAGTTCAAGTCTCCCCTCCGGCACCTTAAACGAACTAAAGGGTTCTGAACCCGAACCCAAGCGGAACGCGCAAAGCGCGTGCCAAGGATTTTTTGGCGGGATTGCAAGGGAATTTCCCGAATCCAGCGCGCTTGCGCGCACTGTTTTTTCGTCGAGGAGGAGGTTCGAGCCAAAGATTTCTTTGGCACAGACCTTTTTAGCAAAAAGGTCTGAATCAGAAGCGATTTTGTCCACATTCTGCGCGGATATTAACCACTTCTGCATCGGTTCGAGCCAATCATTTTGCTTGTGTGAAAGAGATGTCATTTCTTCCTCGAGCGACTTCTTGGAAAGTAATAATTTTGCTTTTTCAGAACGATAAATTTCCTTTTCAATATCTTGGTCTAAATAGCCATTGAGAAGTCGCTCCAACTTTTGTGATATAGCAGAAATTTTGATCTCTTTCTCTTTCACACAAGCAACCAAAGACGGGGCGGAATTTTGAAAATCTTTTTCTGCCATTTTCAATAATTCTTCCGCCCAGTCTTTGGGCAAAGAAACTTTTTGTATTAGAGATGATAACTGGCGATCCAATTCTTTTTCTCTAACGGCAGATTCGGGACAATGAAAATCTTTTCGTTTTTTGGTACAACGATAATATGTATACTCGTGAACATTTCCATTTTTCTGCCGTTTGAATTTGTGTTCGCCAGTTATCATCATTCCGCATGAAGCACAGGAAATGAGTCCGCAAAAAGGTTGAGGTTCGTTTTTCGGTTTACGCTCTGGCTGACCGCGAGACCTCAACATTTCCTGTGCTTCATCAAAAAGTTTTTTTGAAATGATTGGCTCGTGTTTGCCTTCGTGTAATTCTCCCGAGTAGTTGAAAAAACCAACATAGAACGGGTTTGATAAAATAAAAGAAGTGCGAGTTTTTGAGATTCTCTTTCCATTCCATGTTAATATGCCGGACTTGGCCAAAAAGGTGGCGATATCCTCCAGTCGCTCACCACCTTTAACATATTTTTCAAAAGCCAAGCGAATAATGCGAGATTTTTTCTTTTCTACCACAATCGTTTTTGTTCTACTGTCGTTTATATAACCGAGAGGAGCTTGGCTTGGGAAAATACCCATGCGTACTTTTTGGCGAAGTCCACGTTTGGTATTTTCGGAAAGAGAATCAACATAATATTTTGACTGAACGAACGCCATGGAAAGTGAAAACTTTCCTTGCGGAGTATTTTCAAACCAGTGCGAGGGAAATTTCAACATGGTAAGTTTTCCGATATCAACAAAGTAAATAATTTGTCCGCCGTCAACAGAATTGCGCGCGAGACGATCTGGATGCCACGCTAAAATACCATTTACTTCACCTTTCTCAATTCGTCTCATCATTTCGCCAAAAATGGGACGACCTGGAATTTTCGCAGTGCGTTTTTCTACAAATTCCTCCATGATTTCTAACTTTTCATTTTTGGCGAAAGCGCGCAATTCTGCAATTTGTGCATCAATACTCAAAACTTGCTTGTCCTCGACATCGGTTGACTTGCGTGCATACAAAAAGAATTTTTGCGGAGATATATTATTCATATATATTTTGAAAACTTAAATGGCCGTCCTGGTGCAACCAACTCGAAAAGCTTCGAATTGTCCAAGACGGCCATTAAAAAAGCCTTTCGATCAGTTGGTTGCAAACATAGTATAGCAAAAATTCTTTTTGTCTTGCAAGCAAAATAAATTAGTCAAAATTGCTTCTGATTTCGAACCTCCTCCTCGGCGAAAAAAAAGTAGCGGTGAGCGCGCTGGATTCGGGAAATTCCCTTGCAATCCCGCCAAAAAATCCTTGGCACGCGCTTTGCGCGTTCCGCTTGGGTTCGGGTTCAGAACCCTTTAGTTCGTTTAAGGTGCGTTTATTTTACCAAATCCGAACCTGTTTTCAAAATAGCAATGTTGGCAATGACAACATCGGCAAGTAATGTGCCACGCTCCACGCCTGTGGTGATGTGAAGCTAATCGTACGCAAAAGAATTCCGTCACGCCGTAGCGTCCACTACAGCGAACCTCACCGAGCACCTACAGGTGCTCGTCTCGGCTCGCTTCCGTTCCCGCTCCGTCGTTCCGCCCTCGCATTTCCCCGCATCCATGCTTTTTTGTTTGCGGCGGTTTTTGAATTTTTTTTTGGAATGGCGCGGGGAAATTTTAAGGATCAATATCATATTGATAAGCAGATAAGTAATTACCTCATAAATTTTATTGAGATTGATTTTAGTCTGTTATATAATAGACATATTGTGGAAGAGAATAAATCTAATATTGGAAAAGGGACATGGATGGTTTTAATTGGAACCGCACTATTTTTTGATACGCTCGAAGCTCTTATAAGTCTAATACCGATAGCAGGTGAAATATTAGCCATGTTTATAGATGGTTTCGCTTTTGCTACGTTTTGGCTCGTTTTCAAAATGAATGGGGAAACATATTCTAAAAAAACCATGATCGCTGGAGCTGTTATTGGATTTATCCCAATTGTTAATATGCTACCAGAATGTACATTGACTATCGTTAAATTATATTTTGATTCAAAAGCTAAAAAAGTTTTAGCAAAAATTCCAGGTGGAAATTCAGCCGGGAATACGATTGGCGGTAATAAACAAAAACCTCAATTAATTTCGGGAAACAAGCAAAATTCTTTACCGAATGAGACAGGTAGAGGACGAGTGCCTTTACAATCACCAAGATTTAATTTAGCAAGAAGTCCTGAACAAAAAGAACTCCTAAAAACAGAAAATGCTCCAAGAATTAGTAACCTACTTGATCTTAGGAATACGACATTAAACGAAAGTAAAAATATCTATACACTAAAAATTCCACACGCTGTTGATGAGTATAAACCAGATCAGCAGAGAGAAGAAAAACTAGTAAATATCGAAGGGTTACCAGAAAAACAATCTGTTGTTGAAAAAGTAGAGCAACAGACTGAATTAAAAGATCTTCAGAAAGAAGCAATACCAGTTCCAGAAGTACAAGTTACTGAATCTGTAGTTAAATCTCTACCAATTTCTGAAGGTAGCTTAGAAGATAATAAAGTTGTATATGAAAAAATAAAACAGTTTGAGCCAACAGAAACCCCAGAAACTTCAGTCATTACGGAAAAGACAATTCCAGTTGAAGCGACTGAAACAAAAGAAGGCCTTGAGAGACACGTGCCAGAAGATATGACACAGAGTCATGGGGATGTGATAAACAATACGGAAGGTTTTGATCACAAACCAGATGTTCGGGCCGAACCAAAAACTCCTCTTCAAGAAATTGCTACTCATGTGACAGAAGCACCAATTGCCCAAAAATTTGATACTATCCTATCGCCAGAAGAAGACATGTCTACATATCTAGAAAATAATGTTTATAAAAATTTTGGTGTATCATCCAAAAACCAAGATAGTGCCCTTGCAGAAGCTCCGGAAGATAAACGAGAGGCTCTTCAAAGATCTTTCCAAAATATTCGTGATTCACTGGCTGATATGTATGAACTAGAGACCGTCGATGGGCGAGTAGACGAGCAAGCTTATCAATTAGCGAGAGAGGCAAACGAGCAAGCTACAGTTTCTAGACAGGATTTTCGAAAAACAATCAGCCGTGAACAACTCACGGAAATGCTTAATAGTGAATTTGAACGCAGTCAATCTACAGGTTTTATTAGCGTCAATACCAGCATGGGTTCAATTCGCAAAGTTATTGACTCTGGAGAATTCAAGGATGTATTTGGATTGAGTGCTAGCGAAAAGAAGAAAATGTTTAGGTCGTTAAGTCCTAGATATTATAATAAGAGAAAAGCAGTTGAAGAAGCATTGGGTGTCAGGCGGGATGGCAATGAAGTTGTGCTATATGGTGCATACGCTCATGATTTTAATAACGAAAATATGTACGGAGGGGCTAAACAATATGGAGACATATTCATCAAGTTTAAGGCCGACACAGAAACTTCATATACAGAAGGAGATTCAATGGAAGCACAAGGTATAAATTTCGTTACGGGTAAGACTAACAAAACAATTAAAAGCAAGGGTTCTGGCTTTAAGGGAAATAGGGCTTTAGAAGATGAATATGAAAATGTGGAAAATCCAAGAAGCAGACAAATATCAGCTGATCACGCCCCACTTGCAAAAGCCCTAATAGCTGTTGACCTTAAACGTCAAGCTGAAGCCAAGAATCAATCTCATGTTGGCCCCGCACTTAATGGGTATCTTGAAGCACAGATCAGAAATCCTAAATTTGAAAATATAGAAAGTATAAATATTCCTCGATCAGCACTGACAAATGCAAGTGAAGAAGATACTAGTTTTTTGGATGAACTAAGAAATAATCCCGTTTGGCGTGATAAAATTAATATTATAGAATAATAATTATGAATGAAGGAAATTTTGAAATGAAAAAAGGTATTGATCGAGATAATCAGAAGGTCAAGGTCTTTGCTGTGCTAAAAGACTTAGGGGGGTCTAAGTATTTTTTACAGACCGAGAATGGATCATTTTTATGGGTAGATAACGATTTAAACACCTGCCAGGATGTTGATGAGGCTACTGTCTATGCCGCTGTGGTAAAACATGATTATCGTATTGTTGAAGATCAACAATTATTTAGGTTCGGTGAAAGAGATGAAATTTTAAACAAAAAACATAAGTAGTAACAATTTCAATGTCTTGTGTTTTTGTTTTGTAGCTTCGGACATATTCCGTTTTGGGCGTCGTTACATAACCACAATGTTTATATCACCACTAGCCCAAAGGAATGTCCGAGGCGAATGATTATGTTAGAGTTGTCACTGAAGTGCAGATAACGTAGCAGTGAATTCCGTCAGTTTCCTCCTTAGAGGAAACCCGCCCGAGCTTTCCCCGCGCCATTCCAAAAAAAATTCAAAAACCGCCGCAAACAAAAAAGCATGGATGCGGGGAAAGGCGAGGGCGGAACGACGGAGCGGGAACGGAAGCGAGACGAGACGAGCACCTGTAGGTGCTCGGTGAGGTTCGCTGTAGTGGACGCTACGGCGTGACGGAATTCTTTTGCGTACGATTAGCTTCACATCACCACAGGCGTGGAGCGTGGCACATTACTTGCCGATGTTGTCATTGCCAACATTGCTATTTTGAAAACAGGTTCGGATTTGGTAAAATAAACGCACAGGAAGCAAAGCGAAGCTTTGCGTGGGAGACTTGAAAGCCGGAGCGGGTACCAAGTCAGCAGACTTGGTCGCGAAGGCCGGGTCGGGAAATTTTATGAGCGACGGCGAATAAAATATTCCTGACCAAGTCTTCTCCCCTCCGGCACAAAAAACGCACCTATCTACTGGTGCGATTGACTAATATTGCCACTGTTACGTTCCATGTGTCTTCAACCCTCCAATGGCACTTGTACCAAGAGTTAAATGTTTCTATCCAACAGAAATACCATACACTTTTGTCTCCACTTGCTACATCAGAATGTGGAGTAGGAAACATTTCATTACAAAAAATAAAAACTGGTCGGCGAAGAAGGTTGTACACCTTGAATCGCTCCAAAACCGGACTATTGGTCTCGAAAAGTTCAAGGACTTCTTGCTGACTTAGGATGTTCAAATTATTTTGCTTAGGGATCTGTAATATTTTCCGTCCGCTGAGAGTATGGTTGTCTATTCCTTCAAATATAATTTCCATATCAATACTGGAAGTGTCCATAGGTTTGATTCCGGTGCCACCATAACACAAACATAGTCAACAAATCAATACTTCAATCAACTTAAGATTTTAATTTTTAGAATTCATTTAATAGTTTTATATTTGCACCGATCGAGTTTAGTCGCTCGGCAATATTTTCGTATCCGCGATTGATGGCATATACATTGCGTAAAATGGAAGTTCCTTTTGCACCAAGCATTGCAACAAGAATAATTGTTGACGGTCTGAGCGCGGGCGGGCAAACGATTTGATTTGCTTTGAGTATTCTTGGGCCAGTAACAAAAACCCTATGAGGATCTGCTAGGATGATATCGGCACCAAGTCGATTAAGTTCTGTGAAATATATTGCTCTATTTTCCCACATCCAGTCGTGAATGAGCGTCGTGCCTTCTGCCTGAGTTACTATGGGCACAAAGAAGGGAAGATTGTCTGTATTTATACCTGGATAGGCCGAGGCGTGTATTTTGTCACGAGAAGCTTTTAGTTTGGAAGGATAAATGACAATATCACACAGTCGTGTATGTTCGTTTTTTGCCATATATATTTTTGATGTTCTATATATGAGACCCATTTTTTCCAATTTCAAAAGTTCGAGAGAAAGAAAATCAATTGGACAACGGGTAATTGTCAGTGTGGAGTTTGTTACTATTGCCGACGCAATGAACATCATTGATTCTGTTGGATCTTCACTATTCCAATATTCTATTGGAATATTTATCTCTTTTATGCCGTGTATAATGAGTGTACTGGTACCGATTCCATCTATTTTTACGCCACATTTTTGTAGGAAAAAACAAACTTCTTGGACTTGATAATTTGGAGGAGTAAATCTGAGAGTTGTTATTCCCGGAATTAGCGCTGAGGCAATGAGGAGATTTTCTGTGGCAGTATCTGATGCCTCATACAAGACAATATCGGCAGGTTTTAGTTTTTTGTGAGTTACTTCATAACAGTCATTTTTTGTTTGGATATCGACACCAAGGGATTCAAAGCCATATCTGTGTGCAGCGATTGTTCTCTGTCCCATATTACAACCACCGGCATGTGGAATGCTAAATTTTTTTTCATAATGAATAAGTGAACCAATAACCATAAGAACAGATCGAATCTTTCCGGCACTTTCTGCGTTTAAATTTTTCAAGAAGAATTTTTTTGGAGGAATTATTCGAACAGAATTGTGTGCTACCCATTCTATTTTTACACCGATACTTTCAAAAATTTCTATAATGCGAGAGATTTCTTCAATGTGAGGAATTCCGTGTAATAATGTCGGTTGTTTGTTGAGCAGGGAAGCACAAAAGAGTCCGAGAGCACCATTTTTTGAGGTGTTTGTTTGTATGAAGCCAGAGAGTTTTCTCCCTCCTTCTATTTTGAAATCATCCATTTCACCTTCTATCTTTACAAGAGATTTTCCTAAAATATTACTGATTTTTGAAATCTGTTCCGCTGTTAGATTTTGTTCTCCTTTTTCCATTCTTGCAACCGCTGATTGAGATGTATGTAATTTCTTTGCCAATTCTCCTTGGGTAAGGTTTTTGTATTCCCGAGCTTGTTTTATAATTTCTCCGATTTTTATTGTTGTCATATTTTGATTATATCATATATGATATAATATAAGATGAGGCTGTGGATAACAGAAATACTATGAATATATATAAAAATAGATCACTTAAAAAATATACAACTCTAGGGTTTGATGTGTTTTCAAAATATTTTTGTGTGGTACAAAATAATATAGATCTAAAGAAAGCAATTCATTTTGCAAAAAAAGAAAAATTAAAGACTCTAATTCTTGGAGGAGGATCAAATATAGTTTTAACAAAAAATTGGGACGGTATTGTGATTTTGAATAGAATTAATTTTTTGCAGATAATTAAAGAAAATTCGGATACCGTCCTTGTAGAAGTCGGTGCAGGTTTTATGTGGCACACATTTGTTACGTGGGCTGTCGAGTCTGGTTATTCCGGTATCGAGTCACTCTCTCTTATTCCTGGGACTGTCGGTGCTACTCCTGTCCAAAATGTTGGTGCATATGGATGTGAAGTAAAAGATACAATTAAAAATGTTTCTTATTTTGATACAAAAGATTTTCAAATAAAATCACTTAAAAACACGGAGTGTGATTTTTCGTATCGAGATAGTATTTTTAAAAAATCACTCAAAAATAAAGCCATTATTGTTTCGGTACTATTTGAATTATCAAAAAAAGAACCAAAAGTTCCAACATATACAGGTGTATCGGAGCTTGTAGATAAATATGTAAGAAAAGGCGATAACAAGCTGATTGCAATTTACAAGACAATCATTGACATACGAAAATCAAAACTTCCCGATCCAAAAAAAATTCCAAACTGTGGATCTTTCTTCAAAAATCCGTTTGTCTCAAAAAATAAATTAAAAAAAATACAGAAAAAATTTCCGGATGTTCCTCATTTTGAATCTGATAGTAAAATAAAAATTCCGGCAGGGTTTCTTATTGACAGATGTGATTTTAAAGGTATCTGGCTTGGGAGTGCTGGAATATATCACAAGAATGCTTTGGTTATTATATTAAAAAAACCTGCCAAACCAACAGATTTACGAGCTTTAATTAAAAAAATACAGACAAAAGTTTTAAAAGTGTTTGACATTCATCTGGAAGTTGAGCCCGAGATAGTAACGTGATAAAATATAGGTATGTCGCAATTTTATAATGATTCAGTTTTTTGGATTGACGTTGACAAGATTCACCCGAATCCATTTCAGCCTCGGCGTGAGTTTGACGAGATGCAACTTCAGTCGCTTGCCGACTCTATTCGGCAGTATGGCGTTTTGCAGGCACTCGTCGTGACTCGTAAAGAAGTTCCAAAAGAGGATGGAGGTTTGGCTGTGGAGTACGAGCTCATCGCGGGGGAGCGTCGTTTGCGTGCATCGAGAATTGCCGGTCTTCAGCAGGTACCATGTCTTATCAAAGTGGGTGACGAGGAAAATGACCTGATGAAGCTCGAGCTTGCTATTATTGAAAATGTTCAACGCGAAGATCTCAATCCTGTAGACAGGGCTAGAGCATTTGAGCGTCTGGTAAATGAATTTGGTTTCAAACATAGCACCATTGCTGAGAAAGTTGGCAAGAGTCGCGTGTATGTTACCAACACGTTGCGTATTCTTGCTCTCTCCCCGGAAATTTTGGACGCATTGTCTACCGGTAAGATTTCCGAGGGACACACGAGACCTCTTATGACTCTCGCTGACAGACCAGAGGAGCAAATGACGTTGTTCAAGGAAATAATGTTTAAAAAATTGACCGTGCGAGAAGCAGAATCAATCGCTCGGAGAATTGCATATGATAAAACACACAAAAAAGGTTTTACACTCGATATTGAAACTCAGGAAATGGAGGAAAAATTGACCGAGACTTTGGGAACACGGGTGTCAATTGAAAAGAAAGAACACGGAGGAAAAATTATGATAGATTTCTTTTCTCAAGACGATCTCAACAGTATTTTGGAGTTAATAAAATCAAACAAACCAAAATCACCAACAGAAATGCTGGACAAGTTTATAGAAAAAAATCCTGAACCACCGGTCAACGAATCCATTATGAAATTGCCTCGCTACAAAAATGCTTTGGCAAAAAATGATACCGCAACATCTCCAGAAAAATCCGAAAATACAGATCAGACCGAGTCAGAGCCAGAAAGTTTGGATGACAGGAGTCCAGAGGAAATCAAAAAAGAAGAAAACACAGATATAGATGATGGCGAGATGTATTCCATCAAAAATTTCTCAATCTAGTTTTTGTTTGTAATACCGAGAGTGTTTCTAATATGCCTTTTTGCCATGGTCGTTTTGCAGAATTCCAGCCATTTATGGCTTGGTTTAGCCGTTTTTTTGGTCTCAATTTCAACTCTATCACCGTTTTGCAAGACTGTATAAATGGCAGTAAATTTTCCATTGACCTTTGCGCCAGAGAGATGGTTTCCAATATCAGAATGCACACTGTACGCAAAATCAATCACAGATGAGTTTACAGGTAAATCAATCACGTCTCCCTTTGGGGTAAACACAAAAATTCTCTCCTCGAAAAAGTCTGACTTGATTTCTTCCATAGATTCATCCCCACTTGCTTTTTGGTATTCAACAAGTTCTTTAATCCACGTCGGAATGTCTTTTACATCCAGATTTTTACTCGTATCTATTTCATCAATATTTTTTATAGGCAGGATTTTTTTGACCCACAGCAGATTCGGATTTGTTTTTTTCTTTTTCAAGCCATCTTTGTATGACATATGTGATGCGATACCATACTCGGCTTCTTTGTGCATATCTTCTGTTCTGATTTGAATTTCGATAATTCCACCATCACCGCTAAAGATGGTTGTGTGCAGAGACTGATAGCCGGAAAGTTTTGGTGTTGCGATATAGTCTTTGATTTTACCGGGTAGTGGTCGCCATTCTCCATGAATGATACCTAGAATTCTGTAACAATCAGAGACTTCGGGGACAATAATACGAAGAGCTGAAATATCGTAAATAGTTTCGATATTCATTTCATACCTTTTCAGTTTTTTGTAGAGAGAATAAATACTTTTGACGCGATGATCCATTTTGAAATTTGTAATTTCATTTTTTGCGAGCTCTTTTTTGAGTGATTTTTGGAACTTGTCCAAATGCTCTTCCTGCTCATTCTTTTTTATGTTGAACAGTTTTTTTATTTTTTCACTTTCTTCTGGATATATATATTGAAATGCCAAATCTTCCAAATCTCGTTGGAGTTTTTTGATACCAAGTCTATATGCGAGCGGTGCGTAGATTTCGAGGGTTTCTTTTGCAATACGAAGTTGTTTTTCTTTTGGTATATATCGCAAAGTCTGCATATTATGTAGTCTGTCACAGAGTTTGATAATGAGTACGCGAATATCTTGTGACATTGCCACAAAAAGTTTTCGTAGTGATTCATTGTGACGACTCGTATTTTGGTATTTGATCGTGCCGAGTTTTGTCACACCTTCTACCAAAAAGCGAATTTCTTTTCCGAATTCTTTCTCAATTTCTTCTGGTGTAGTAGGTGTATCCTCCAAGGTGTCGTGCAAAAGTCCGGCGGAAACAGTCGTTGCTCCCATTCCGAGTTCGGCAATATATGTGGCTGTGGCGAAAACATGGCTGAAATATGGCTCTCCAGAGAGTCTTTTTTGGTTTTTGTGTGCCTCATAGGCAAAATCATAGGCTTTTTGAACAAGCTCTTTTTCTTTATCTGTTGGATTTTGGAGTAGGGAAAGTAGATCCTTTATATCTGCCATATATTCATTGTAGTCAAATTTTGGCAAATGAAAAGCTTAATTTTTTATTTTCTCTTTTTAAAAAATCCACGTTTCTTTTTTTCTTGAGACAAAATTTCCAAGGCTCGAGGAAGTTCCACTGTGTACACGTCATCTTCTTTGAGTGATCTGAAATCTCCATCGTGGACAATGTACGGACCAAACCGTCCAACATTTGCTGAAATCATTTTGCCAGTCACCGGATGTACACCGAGCTCTCGCGGTAATGACAGGTAGGTGAGCGCGTCACCGAGAGTCACTGTTTCTGGATCTTTTTCTTTTGGAATACTCGACATTCGGGGTTTTATTTTCTTTTTACCTTTCAATCCGTTTCCATTTCCAAGTTGGACATACGGACCAAAGCGTCCATTCATTATATATATTGGTTCACCGGTGTCTGGATGTACGCCGATCGGTTCTTCCTTTTTAATTTCTTTTCCGTCCATCGTCAGGGCGCCGTCACAGTCTGGATATCGTGAGCAGGACAAAAACTTTCCATTTTTTGAAAGCTTGATAATCATATTGCTTCCACAAACTGGACATTTGAATGCCGGGTCAGCATCGCCGAGATTTGTTACCTTATCCATTTTGTCTTTTGCTTTTACATCTTTCAAAAATGGTTTGTAAAATGTGCTGAGCATTTTTACGTAGTCTTCTTTGCCTTCGGCTATAAGATCGAGCTTGTCTTCCATTTGTGCAGTAAAATCATCACTTATATAATCCGCAAAATTGTTTTCCAAAAATGTAGAAACCACATCACCTGTGTCGGTTGGGACAAGTGCTTTGTTTACTTTTTCAACATATCCACGATCTTCAATTGTTTTCATAATCGATGCATACGTACTTGGTCTGCCGATGCCTCGTTTTTCGAGTTCTTTGACGAGCCCTGCCTCCGAGTATCGGTTTGGTGGTTCTGTCTGTTTTTCTTCGGAGTCGATATTGAGCAAATCCAAATCATCACCGATTTTCATTTTTGGTAATTCAACATCATCACCAAATGACTCAGGGTCGGCAACGAGCCACCCCTTGAAAACAGTTCGCGTACCATTTGCGCTAAAGTCTGGGATTGTTCCGTTTTTTATGTTAGCTGTGATTTTTGTACGAATAGTTTCCGCATCTTTCATTTGTGATGCGATCGTTCTTTGCCAAATGAGGCTGTACAACTTTTTCTGTTCGTCGTTGTTTCCAGCTTTTTGAACATCAAGATGTGATGGACGGATTGCTTCGTGTGCCTCCTGTGCATTTTTTGATTTTGTTTTGTATGTCCGAATCTGGAGCATATCGGCACCGTATTTTGCGGTGATAACCTTTCCGGCTTGAGCGAGAGCAACAGTACTTATGTTGAGAGAGTCGGTTCGCATATATGTAATGAGACCAGCTTCGTAGAGTTTTTGCGCAATGCCCATTGTTCGTGATGGAGAAAAACCAAACCGAGTGCTTGCTGCTTGTTGAAGTGTAGATGTAATAAATGGTGGACGAGGTGCTCGCTTTACGTTTGTCTCTTTAACATCTTTTACAAACCAGTTTCCTTTTTTTCCACTACTGACAATATCTTCCATTTCTTTTTTGTCAGTAATTTCCTTTTCGCAGATCGCGCTTATTTTTTCTTTCTTTTTGTTTTCCAAGTCGGACGTGATAATCCAGTAGGGATGTGACTTGAATGCACGAATTTCTCTTTCACGTTCCATTATGATACGGAGTGCGGGTGACTGGACGCGTCCAGCGGAGAGTCCATAGCGAACTTTTTTCCAAATGAGTCCAGACAAGTCATATCCGACGAGTCGGTCCAGCACTCTGCGCGCCTCCTGCGCCTCTTTCAAATTCATATCAATATCTCGAGGATGTTTAATCGCCTCGGAGACCGCTTCCTTTGTGATTTCGTGGAAAGTAACTCGACGTGGTTTCTTGAGTCCAGTAGCCTCGGCAATATGCCACGCAATAGCTTCTCCTTCGCGGTCGGGGTCGGTTGCGAGAAGTACTTCACTCGATTTTTTTGCGAGATCTTTTATTTCGGCAACAACTTTTTCTTTGCCTTTTGAGATTTCATAATGCGGAACAAAACCGGCAGGAATGTCGATTGCTTTTTTGTTCGATTTTGGTAGGTCGCGGATGTGTCCGACGGATGCTACTACCTTATATTCTCCTTCTAAATATTTTGAAATCGTCTTGGCTTTTGCGGGGGACTCAACAATCAAAAGTTTTGTCATATGTAGTGATTATTACCTTATTTTTTTCTTTTGGCAAATATTTTGTGCTCAGGGTTGATTTTTTTTGACCAATAATGTACACTGTTTTCTATTATGGTAGTACGAATGCGACACAACAGAAGCCAGCGAGGAAACACACGATCTCATCACAGATTGGATAATCCTGCTGTCACTATGGACAAGAACACAAATGTAAAACATTTGCGTCACAGAGCATCTCTTCAGACAGGCCAATACAGAGGCCGGACTGTTATTGATGTACAGGCGAAAATAGCTAAACGTGCAAAAAAAGCAGGAGCAAACAAAGAGGGCAGATAATCTGCTCTTTTTTGTTGCTACTCACTTTACTTTGTTTCTCTGCGTTTGATATACTGTACATATAACAATGGCAAACAGGCACCTTTCCAGATCAATAGTTTTACAATCCCTTTTCGAATGGGATTTTGGTAAAAAAAATTCATCCGATGCGATGAGTATTTTTAACCGCAACATAAAAGAGTTTGGTTCCGGTATGAATGATTTTTCTTTTATGGAAGGACTCATCAAAGGTATTATTGATAAACAAAAAGATCTCGATCTCATTATTGAAAAAGCCGCTCCAGATTGGCCAATAGATAAAATAAATGTAATGGATAGAAATATCCTCCGTATTGGTTTGTACGAACTTCTTTTTTCTGACAGAGGACAAGTTCCTCCAAAGGTTGCAATCAACGAGGCGATTGAACTCTCAAAAACATTCGGGGGTGAGACATCCAGCAAATTTGTAAATGGCGTGCTTGGTGCTGTCTACAAAGAGCTCGGCGAGCCGGGAAAAGAAGAAACAACAAAAGACAAAAAACACAAAGACGCGATTCCAGCGCATGTGCCCGTAGAATATTTGGCTGGCGCGGTTGTGTATGCTCGTGAAGGTGATGATGTGTATCTCGCGCTTGTCCACGATGTGTTCGGTAGATGGACGTTGTCAAAGGGTCATATCACCGGCAAGGAGCCAGAAAAGGAAATCGCACAGGTTATCAAAGATGAAATTTCACTCGATGTCACAGTCAAGGAATCTCTCGGCACAAATGAGTATGTTTCGTATCATCCTGAAAAAGGCAAGATAAAAAAGAATGTTACCTACTATCTCGCAGAGGCACCATATGTAGAACTCAAGCTCAAAGAGACTGGTGGGCTCGATGATGCACGGTGGTTTAAAATGGGGGACATACTTGACTTAAATTTTTATAATGATATTTTACCTTTAGTAACCAAGGCGATAAATATATTATTAAAGAAGTAATTTTGTGGTTGATTTCCAAAATTTCTTTACCAGCATATCATTTTTTGAGTACGGCATAACCCTTGCTAGGGTTTGCCTCAATCTCCCGCCGTCGCGGTCCGAAGCCTCAAAAAATAATATACTGGAGCGAAATTTTGAAAATCTGTCACTCCAAACTTATGCCCGATTTTAAAGAATTTGAAGAGAGAATAGGATTAGATTTTAACAACAAAGATGTTTTGAAACAGGCTTTTGTTCATCGTTCCTACATCAACGAAAATAGACAGTCTGGTTTGGAACATAATGAGCGTTTGGAATTTTTGGGTGATGCTGTGCTCGAGCTTGTTATCACCGATTTTCTGTATGCCAACTATCCTGATAAAGCCGAAGGGGATTTGACTGCGTATCGATCTGCTCTGGTGAATGCTACAACGTGTTCTGAAATAGCTACACGACTTTCTGTAAATGATTATCTCTTGCTGTCAAAAGGCGAGAGTAAAGACACTGGTCGTGCGAGACAGTATATTTTGGCGAATACACTTGAGGCGCTCATTGGTGCTATTTATCTCGACCTCGGGTATGACACAGCAAAGGATTTTATTGAGAAAAATTTCACTCCACTCATTGAACCAATAATTTCTGCAAAATTGTGGATTGACGCAAAAAGTTTATTCCAAGAAAAAGCACAAGAGTTTGATGGTGTTACTCCATCGTACAAAACACTCAAAGAAACTGGTCCAGATCACGACAAGAAATTTACTGTCGGTGTATATGTTGGACGAGATTTAGTGGCAGAAGGTGTTGGTGACTCCAAGCAGGATGCGGAGCAGTCTGCAGCTCGCAAGGCTCTTGAAACTCGGGGCTGGAACTAGTGGCTCTAGTGTTTTTACTTATCCCATCAGCCAGATTTCACTCTTTCCTTTTTTGTGGTACTCTATTTTTGGAAGAAAAAGAAAATGCCTCACGATGAAGAGGGTTTAGATTTTGATAGCTGGCAAGAAGAAGCCGGCGACACTTTTGACCCTTCGCAAGAGCTTCCGATTGGTCCGGAACTGCTGGGAGGATATTTTTTTTATGAAGACTACAAAGTCGCGGAAGAAAGAAAAGCCTTCCAAATGCGACATGCAAAATTTGTAGCAAATTTGAATAAAGCCCAGAGACTCCACCAAGAAATCTGGAACAAAGGTGGGGATCGGTGCGAGGTAAACCTTCGCAACTTGGAGCATGATATTTGGGAAGCTATTTCCCTAAATGCGGAGTTATCTGGAATAGAGATGGAGTAATGCCCATCTTTTTCTTTTTATAAAAAAATAAGGCCTGTGTGAACAGGTCTTTCATTGGTAGTAGAATTATTTTTGGATCCCTATTTTCCGAGCAAGAAAGAAATTCTTACAAAAATCATAAAATTTTTCTTTCTCATCAGATTTAACAGTAAGTGTGATGTGCCAACCATCAGTTGCTTGGCTGTAGTTATCCACACTTCTTTTGGCTCCCGTTATTGTGTGCCTAAAAGCATTTGCAAATTCTCTCATGAAATCCCATTCAGTTCCTTCTGGAACGAATAGATGAAATTGAATTCTTTCATAATAGATTCTTGCTGCTTGTGCCATTTTTCCGTTTTTTATACTACTCATTTTTTGATTTTAGGCAAGTTTTTCATTATAATAAACATAATGTATCTCAAATCAATCGAACTTACTGGATTCAAAAGTTTCGCCAAGAAAAGTGAACTGACATTTTCATCCGCCATATCGGCTATCGTCGGACCAAACGGCTCGGGCAAATCAAACGTGGCGGAGTCATTTCGTTTTGTGCTCGGCGAGCAGTCCATCAAATCTCTGCGTGGTAAAAAAGGCGAAGATCTCATTTTCAATGGTGCCGGTGGCGAGCCGAGAGCAAACAGGGCAAGTGTCAAAGTGGTTTTTGACAACACAACAAAATTTTTGCCGATTGATTTTGACACGGTCACAATAGAACGTGTTGTACACCGCGACTCGGTCAACGAATATCTCATCAACGGTTCACAGGTACGCCTGCGAGATGTTGTCGAGCTTTTGGCAAATGCAAATATCGGTTCGTCAGGACACCATATTATTTCCCAAGGTGAAGCGGACAGAATTCTCAACTCCAATCCAAAAGAGAGAAAAGAAATGATCGAGGATGCACTCGGTCTCAAAATGTATCAATATAAAAAACAGGAGAGCGAGAGAAAACTTGTGAAAACTCGCGAGAATATTGCTCAAGTCGAGTCGCTCAGGCGGGAAATTTTGCCTCATATAAAATTCCTAAAGAAACAAGTTGAAAAAGTCCAGAAGACAATTGAAATGAAAGACGAGCTCCGTATTCGAGCGCTCGAGTATTGCAATAGAGAAAATCACTATATTCAAAAAGAAAGCAAGCGACTAGCAGAAGAAAGACAACCACTCGAAGAGACGCTAAAAAAATTACAAGAGGAGCTTGCTGAGGCGCGTGGAGTTCTGGCAAATGTCTCACACAGTGATGCGCGAAGTGAAGAACTTTTGTCTCTCGAGAAAAACTTGCGAGTAGTGGGTGAGGAAAAAGACGAACTACTCAGACAATTTGGTAGGATTGACGGTGAGCTCTCATCACTCATTCGTCTGGTCAAAAAACAGGAAGAAATTGCTACGTCTTTTCTGCATAAAACAGTCACGCTTGTCTCGGTGGAATCTGTATATAAAAATGTGGAGGAAAAAATTCAGCATGCGCGGAGCTTGCAAGACATTGGATCACTCATACAGGTTATTGATGAGATAGATTCTCTATTCAAAAATTTCATAGAGGATAACAAAGACAAGGTGGATATGTCACTCCTTTCGGATACACAAAAAGATATAGAAAATCTCAAGCAGTCAAAAGAAAAAATAGAACAGGATTTGGCACATATAAAATCACGGGAGACAGATTTGTCTGAAAAGTATGCAACACTCAAACATACTATTGATCGAGAGAAAGATACCAACCGTGATGCAGAGAAAGCAGTATTTCGGATTATGGCGGAGGAGCAAGAGGCTCGCTCAAAACTCCACACTGTTTCTGCGGAGGAGGAAACTCTGCGACTTGTGCGAGAGGATTTCAAACGTGAGCTCACAGAACTCGGAATGATGCTCGGTACAGCGATTTTGCAATTTGAAACTGCCACTTTTGACTACAATGAGCCGAGGAGTGCTCAGGAGGAACGTCGTCGTACGATAGAAAAAATAAAAATCCGCCTCGAGGACGCTGGTGGGATTGGTGGCGCGGATGTAATGAAAGAATACACTGATGCGAGTGAGCGTGATGCATTTCTAGAAAAAGAACTTGTTGATCTGCAAAACTCTGCAACATCTCTCGGTGAGCTCATAAAAGAGCTGGATGAAAAGCTTTCCACGGAATTTAAAAATGGTGTGGAGAAAATCAATACGCAATTCAAAGAATATTTTTCTCTTATGTTCGGAGGTGGTGAGGCGAAACTCTCTGTGATTGTGGAACAGAAACGCAAGAAAAAAGACACAGATCTCGAGGAGCTTTTCGACGGTGAAAATGGTGATGAAATCAAAGAAGAAGCAGAAGGTGAGCAGGGGATTGAGATCGAAGTTAATCTGCCAAAGAAAAAAGTTAAAGGACTGATGATGCTCTCCGGTGGCGAGAGGGCACTGACCTCGATTGCTCTTATTTTTGCAATCACACAAGTCAATCCTCCACCATTTATTATTTTGGACGAAACCGACGCAGCGCTCGATGAAGCAAACTCAAAAAAGTATGCAGATATGATCGAAAATCTTTCAAAATATTCTCAGCTTATTGTTATTACTCACAACCGCGAGACAATGTCCCGTGCCGGCATTTTGTACGGTGTCACAATGAGTTCTCTCGGTAGCTCCAAACTCCTTTCGGTTGCTTTTGATGAGGCAATCTCCGTCGCAAAATAGATTTTAAGCAAACGTATAGTCGAGTACACGCTTTTCCATATCTGCGGAAACAACTTTGTATTTTACTGTATCACCGAGTGTATATTTTTTGCCCGTTCGCTGACCTTTTAGAGTATAATTTTTTTCATCTAGCTCGTAGTAGTCATCACTTAGGTCGCGAAGTTTTACCATACCTTCACATTTTGTTTCTTTGTCCTCGACATAAATACCCCAGTCGGTCACACCGGTAATAGTTCCATCGAAAATTTCTCCAATATGGTTTTGCATATATTCCACTTGTTTGTATTTGATACTTGCTCGCTCGGCATCTGCTGCTTTCTTTTCGGTGTCTGATGCATTCATACAGATTCGCTCAAACTTTTCATATTCGTTCTGCTCAATTTTGCCACCTTTGAGTTCGCGTTCCAAAAATCTGTGGACGAGCAAGTCTGGATATCGGCGAATAGGGGATGTAAAATGTGTATAAAATCTGAAAGCCAATCCAAAGTGCCCAATATTTTTTGTGGAGTACACTGCTTTTTGCATCGAGCGGATTGTGGCTGTTTTGATGAGTTCTTCGTTTGGAGTACCTTCTACTTCTTTGAGTAGTTTGTTTATGTCACGAGACGTTACCTCGCCGTCTTTGTTTCGCAAGTCAAAACCGAGTGCCTTGAGAAATGTTGCAAGGTCTTCGATACGTTCTCTGTCTGGCTTGCCGTGAATTCGATATACCGATTGTTTGATTGATCCGGGCCCAGCGTGTTCATTTTGTGAATGAAAAATAAATTTTGCCACTTCGCGGTTTGCGAGGAGCATATATTCTTCGACAAGTTTATGTGTGTCGAGTCTAGTTTTTCTGTACACACGGATCGGCTTGCCATCTTTGTCGAGTTCAAATTTCACTTCATCACTTTCAAAATTGATTGCACCATTTTGAAATTTTTCTTTTTCTAGTATTTTTGCCAGTTGATTTAGTTTTGTAAGTGCTGTGAAAAACGCAGGCGAAAGTGTTTCTGATTTAGAGTACGAATATTTGCCTGCTGGCAAATTTCTCAAGTCTCGGCTACCCGCCTGCGAAGCCTCCAAAACAGAAGTGCTTTCGCCTGCGTTTTTAGTCGTTCCGTGTATTACATCATTTGCTTCTTCGTATGAAAATCGCTTGTCACTATGAATGACTGTCTTACCAAACCACTTGTCCAATATTTTCCCGTCACTTGTCATTTTGAAAACTGTTGAAAATGTGTATTTATCTTCGTGTGGATTTAAACTGCAGAGGTCATTTGAAAGTATTTCAGGGAGCATTGGTATTGTGCGGTCAACGAGGTACACCGAAAGTCCGCGTTTTTCTGCTTCACGATCGAGTGCTGTGCCAGGGGTTACAAAATGTGACACATCTGCAATGTGTACTCCTATTTCATATGTGCCGTCTCCAAAATCCTTGAAAGAAATCGCATCGTCAAAATCTTTTGCATCTGCTGGGTCGATAGTCATTGTCAGTGTGTCCCGCATATCTCGGCGGTTTTTTATTTCGTTATTGAAATGTACGTCGGTGAATTTTTTCAGTTTTTCTGCTTCGTCCAAAACTGCTTCAGGAAATTCAACCCGAAATCCTTTTTCCAAAACAATAGATTCCATCTCGGTGTTATTGTCACCAACTTTGCCGACAACTTTAACCACTTCACCCATAGGATTTTTTTCGTTCTCTTTCCAGTCTTTTATTTTTACCAAAACTTTTACTCCGTCTGGAATGTTTTTGACTCCCGCAGGATCGAGGAAAATATCAACATACATTCGTTTGTCATCGGGAATGAGAAAAGAGACACTTCCGTTTTTTTGGACAACTCCGACGAATTCGGATTTTGCACGAGATACGACACGCACGACTTTGGCTTGTTCTCTGTCTTTGATTTTGTTACCGAGGGCGATGACTTCCACAATATCATCATGAAATGCTCGAGAGAGATTTTCTGGCTGAATTTCAAGACTTTTTTCGGGAGTTTTGTCTGTTTTTTCTATATCGAAAAAGCCAACACCTTTGCTGTTTATACTGATATGTCCCGTAAGGACTTCTTGCTTCTTTTTGTCTGCGTTTTTGCCCTTGGTGGGCTTTTGTGTATTCTTCATTTCTGGCATTTTATCATTATTTGACCATTTTTACTAATTTTGTTATGATACGGGCTATGTTAAAAATACGATTACAGAGAGTAGGAAGAAAGCACGAGCCGTCTTTTAGACTGGTTGTTACTGACTCAAAAAACTCAACAAAGAGTGGAAAGTCTCTTGAGATTTTGGGCAACTATGATTCTAGACGTGGAGACAAGGCTGTTTTGAAGGCGGACAGAATAAATTATTGGATGTCTCAAGGAGCACAGGCTTCTGGCACAGTCCACAACCTTTTAATTTCCAAGAAAATTATTGAAGGCAAGAAAATAAACGTTCTTCCTCTCAAAAAAGCTATTGTTGCAGAAAAACCAGCCGAAGAGGCAAAAATAGAGGCAAAAGCTCCCGCTCCTGCAGTAGAGCCAGCACCTGCTCCAGCAGAAGAAACTCCGGTTGCATAAAACCACTTCTCCAATTATAATTATAGGGTTAGGCAATTATCATTAAGATAGAATTCATGAATCAAGACGAACAATTTTTGGATTTCGTAATTAAGGCATTAGTAGAAAATCCACAGGACGTAAAAATAACTCGAACTGTAGATGAGATGGGAGTGCTTATGACTCTCGATGTGAACCAAAACGATATGGGAAAAATCATAGGTCGCGAGGGTAACACCGCAAAGGCTATCCGAACACTCCTCCGAGTTGTTGGAATGAAAAACAATGCTCGTGTAAACCTAAAGATCAACGAGCCAGCAGGGGGAATGAAGGAGAGAATGCCAGCTGCATCCTCTGCATCGAAAACAGTTGACGAGGCAATGGCGGATCTCAAACTATAACTTTCAAATTTGGCGATCTCCTAGTTTCGAAACAAAAAATACTCGTCAACGTACCATTGTACGTCTCCGAGTATTTTTTATTTCTCAACGTCGGATCTCATCCAAATTATGAAAGTTTTAGGGGTTTAGTGGGTATTTGATTAAATACAGAAAGTATTGTATTATATTATTATGAATTTTCATATTATAACCTTGTTTCCACCGTCGTTTGACTCCTATCTCAGCGAGTCTATTTTGGCGCGGGCGATAGAGGACAAGAAAATTAAAGTGAAGTTTTACAATCCACGAGATTTTTCTGACAATAAATTCAAACATATTGACCAAAAGCCGTACTCTGGCGGTCCGGGAATGGTCATTCAGGCGGAGCCTGTGGCACGAGCAATAGACAAAGCACTTTCAAATATAAAAAAGAAAAAGAATGCAAAGCTCAAAATAATTTTCTTTTCACCAAGCGGAAAACAGTTTGATACTGACTATGCAAAAAAGATGGCAAAAAAATACACTGACATTATTTTGGTTTCTGGAAGATATGAGGGGATTGATGCACGAGTCAAAAAAATATTTAAAATGGAAGAAATTTCTGTTGGTCCTTTTGTACTGACAGGCGGGGAGCTTCCAGCAGAAATTTTGATTGATTGTGTTTCTCGCCAAGTTGAGGGTGTGCTCGGTAATTTTGATTCACTCGAGGAATCTCGCACAGCTAGTCCAGATGTGTACACTCGTCCAGAAATTTTGGAATACAAAGGCAAAAAATATCGCGTACCAAAGGTACTACTCTCTGGCGATCGCAAAAAAATAGAAGAGTGGAAGGAAAAACAAAAAACAAAGTTGAAGTAATATACCATTTTGTCCAGCGTCATAGTATACTACAGACTATGAATATTATTGAAGTAAAAAATGTCACAAAAAAGTTTGGAGATTTTGTCGCCGTGAAAGATATTAGTTTTTCTGTTGCTCCAGGCGAAATTTTTGCTTTTCTTGGGCCAAACGGTGCCGGAAAAACAACAAGCATAAAAATGCTGACAACACTTCTTGATCCGACATCGGGTTCAATTCATCTCAACAGCTTTGATGTGACAAAACAACCTGACGAAACTCGTCGATCTTTTGGTATTGTGTTTCAAGACCCGTCCATAGACACAGAAATGACTGCATACGAAAATATGGAACTCCACGCCGTGATGTATGATGTTCCGAGATCAGTGTACAAACCTCGTATCCAAGAACTTTTGGAACTTGTTGATTTGTGGGATAGGAAAGATGATTTGACCAAAAATTTTTCCGGCGGAATGAAGCGTCGTCTTGAAATTGCGCGTGGACTTTTGCATCATCCAAAAGTGTTGTTTCTCGACGAGCCAACACTCGGTCTCGATCCTCAGACGCGAAATCATATGTGGGACTATGTGAAAAAATTAAATCAGAAAGAAGGTCTGACTGTTTTCTTTACGACGCATTATATGGAGGAGGCGGACAAAAATGCTGATAGAGTATCAATCATCGACCAAGGTGTTATTATTGCATCTGGTACATCAGCCGAGCTCAAAGAACAAACAAAATCAGCAACACTCGAGGACGCGTTTTTGACACTCACTGGTAAACAGATCAGAGAGGAATCAGTCGGGTTGGATAATAAGAGATTAACAAATAGAATGTGGGGGAGGTAAAGATGAAAGAAATATTTTTCAGGAGACATTCGCTTTTCCGGCGAAAAGCTCATTCGGTCCTCGGCCGTGACTTGTCAAGAGCCCTCGCTGTGCTCGGGTCGTTGACAAGACCATGCTCACGGCCTGTGGATGCTCCAGAAAAACATTTCTTTCATCTTTACCTCTCATAATTCAAATTATATGAAAACAATTTACATTTTGTGGCTTAGACAACTCAAAAGATATTCAAGATCAAAACAACGTATGTTTGCTTCTTTGGCGCAGCCACTTTTGTTTCTCTTTGCGTTCGGATTTGGATTTGGTTCTACATTTGCAAAAGCGGGTGAGGGAAGTTACATCCAATTTTTGGCTCCCGGAATTATTGCAATGACTGTTATGTTCACGGCAGTTTTTTCTGGTATTGAAATTATTTGGGACAAACAGTTTGGTTTTTTGAAAGAGACTCTTGTCGCGCCTGTTTCGCGTTTCAATATTATGCTCGGACGTACACTTGGTGGTACGACGGTTGCATTTATTCAGGGAATTATTGTCCTCCTCATTACATTACTAGCAGGATTCAAACCTTTGCTCGCTGGAATTCCACTTGCTATTGTTTTTATGTTTCTTCTTGCACTTTTCTTTACGGCGTTTGGTACAATGATTGCCTCCAAGCTCGATGATATGCAAAGCTTTCCGCTCATTATAAACTTTCTTGTAATGCCACTTTTCTTTCTCTCTGGTGCGCTGTTCCCAATAGTCGGTCTGCCAAGTCTATTTAATATTATTGTTCATGCAAATCCGCTGACGTATGCTATCGACGGTATTCGCGGAGCACTCATTGGTCAACATATTTTCTCGTTTGGTCTCGACGCGCTCATCCTAGCCTTCATTGCATTTGTCTGTCTTTATATTGGCGCCGAATTTTTCAAACGAATTCAGGCATAAAAAAATCCGACCCAGACAACCACAGTTGTCAGGCCGGTCTATTATTTCAGGATCATCGTGATTTTCATATCTTTCCCATTATTGCCAGGAAAAGGCTCAAAAATAATTTTCCACTCAGGATATCTGCTCTGGAATTCAGCTATCATATCCTCATCCGGAAAATTGAGTCCTGCATCAGGAACCATATCAATCTCCCTTTGATTGGCTACAAGGCCAAAACGATTCCTAATAATTACATCCACGACTTCTTCCAGTTTATCAACATATTCATTGACGAGAAATCTACGTCTCCCGTCTCTGATTTTCAAGGCTTCTTCTTTCGAGATCATTCCGAAATAAAATATACTCAATTATTTATATTTGTCAATATTTACAAACAAAAGAAAAACACCTCGCCGACGATTGGCTGGTGCTTGAAAATAAAAATCATAATAATAATGAGTCCGAGTGCACAGATGGCACAGAGTTCGCGTCGTCGAGCGAGCGGATTCATATTCACAAATGCTTCATAGATGGCGTCAAAAGTTTTGACGAGCCATGCCATATATAGCAGACTTCCCGCGATAACAAAGAGGGAAGATCCAAAAAATCTCTCTTCTTTTATTGTATGAATGAGTGCGTCCAAAATTGCGACGCTCATCACAATATTAGCGATGTACACACGTGCTCTGGTTATCACAGAGCTTTCCTTTTTGACTTCGCTGAACATGGTGAACCTCCAATTTTTATTCTACCACGTATAAAATATTTGTCCACAAGTGTCTGTTACTGATACAATGTATCAATGACTCAAAAGGAAGCTCTTGATATTTTGAAACTTGGCAAAAATGTTTTTTTGACTGGCCCAGCGGGAAGTGGCAAGACATATGTGTTAAATGAATATATAAAATATTTGAAATCAAATGCAATTGATGTGGCTGTGACAGCATCGACAGGTATTGCGGCGACGCATATCGGTGGAATGACCATACACTCGTGGTCTGGTCTCGGCGTGCGAGATATGATCGATGACAGAGATATTGACGATATGATGCAGAGACCGTATCTCTACAAACGTTTTGAAAAAACAAAAGTGCTCATTATCGACGAGGTCTCAATGCTCCATCATTTTCGGCTTGACCTCATCGAGTGGATTTGTCGGCAATTTAAACACAACGAAAAATCATTTGGCGGATTGCAAGTTATTTTCTGTGGAGATTTTTTCCAATTACCTCCGGTCACACGCGGAGAAATTTCCGAGTCTGAGTACGCGTTCAAGTCCACAGCGTGGCAAGAGGCCAAGCTCACCGTCTGCTATCTCTCGGAACAGCACAGACAAAAAGACAACACGTACCTTTCCATTTTAAACGAGATCCGCCAAAACAGTGTCAGCAAAAAAACGCTGGAACTTTTGCGCAGTCGTGTCGGACAAGATCCTGACACCGGGGTAGAGCCGACCAAAGTTCACACACACAATATTGATGTTGATTTTATTAACTTGCGACACCTAGACCTCGTGAGCGGTGATGCAAAATTTTTTCAAATGAAATCAAAAGGCTCCAAATTTATTTTGGAATCTCTCAAAAAAAGTTGTCTCTCGCCAGAAGAACTCATTTTGAAAGTTGGAGCAAAAGTAATGTTTACCAAAAATCATCCGGAAGGGCAGTTTGTAAATGGCTCACTCGGTGTGATACAGGAATTTAGCTATGATGGTCCGGTCGTACGTCTGGCAAATGGTCGGACAGTCACAGCCACGCCAATGTCGTGGAAAATCGAGGAGGAGGGATCGGTCAAAGCAGAAATCACCCAGTTTCCACTCCGGCTGGCTTGGGCTATTACGGTGCACAAAAGTCAAGGAATGTCCCTCGACGCTATGGAAGTCGATCTCTCAAAATCATTTGTTCGCGGAATGGGATATGTGGCACTCTCGCGTGTGCGATCTCTCGGTGGAATAAAACTCATCGGTTGGAACACGACAGCACTCGAAGTAGATCCAGAGGTGTTGGAATACGACAGAGAGTTTCAAGAAATGTCGGATGAGGCCCGAGAAAAATTAGAAAAAATGTCACGAGATGAAATCACAAAAAAGCAAAACGAATTTTTGAAATCAATCGAGCCGGAAGAAAAAGTCAGAATCAAAAAGAAAGAAAAACTGTTGAAAAAAAGTACAGAGGAAATTACTGCCGATATGCTCCGTGAAGAAATGCCTCTCGAAAAAATTGCGGATAGTAGGGGACTCAAGTCGGAAACAATCGTCTCACATATCGAAAAACTTTTGGAGGAGGACAAGTGCCCGGACTTTTCATATTTGCGTCGTGAATTCAAACGCAGTGAACTCGATGATATTTTGTCTGCATTCAAAAAAGCTGGCACGATTACGCTTGCACCTGTCTACAACATTTTGCAGAGACAAAAAAAGAAACCAACCTATCTCAAAATCCGCCTCGCACGACTTTTCTTGGAATAATTTTTTCAAAATTGCTTTTTTCTTTTGGATGTAGCACTATTACAGGCGGAATATGGTACCAGAACCTCTCGTTCAAAATCCTCCCTATATTGGGATGACAGGTTTTACTGACCAAGGTCAGGTGATCGGCAGTATTGAAGACAATATCCCGGAAGGTCATACTCATTCGGTGATGGTGGGTGTGCTAGCAAGTTTGGAGACACTGAATGGTAGACTGGAAAAACTTCCGGAAAGATATCCAAAGGTCCAAAAGATCAAGGATATTTTCATCAAAGATTCAAAGGTCTTAAATTTCATTCATTATTCCACAACTGATCCGACGACCAATTCGTTTGTCGAACAGGTCAATCGGGTGGTGGAAATTGGAGGAAAAAATCTCCATGGTATTCAATTCAATGTTGCGTGGCCATCGGTTTTGGCTCTTGAAACAATTCGTGTGCGTTATCCTGGGCTCAAAATTGTTCTGCAAGTGGGGAGTCCCGCTATGGCAGAAGTAATGAATGAGCCAGGGATGATTGCCTCGTGGGTCGGTCATTACAAGTCGCTTGTCGACTACGTTCTTATTGATCCGAGCTGTGGTCTTGCAAGAGATTTTGATCCATATCTGGTTTTGAAAACTTTCCAAGCGATCAAATGGGCGCATCCCAGTTTCTCTCTCGGAGTTGCTGGTGGTCTCGGTCCGGACAAATTTGATCTTCTCAGTCTTGGCCCACTTATTTCGAGTTATCCAATGATGAGTATTGATGTGGAGAGCAAACTCCGCGACAATAATGACAAATTCGTTGTCGAGAAAGCACGACGCTATCTCGCGAACGCGTTTGTAAAGTTTAATAAAACAAGATAAAAAGTTTATTTGTATGCTCGGCCAACTGGCCGGGTTTTTTATTTGAAAATTTTGCTCTTTTGTATCATAATTGAAGATATGAAACTCATATCACATCTTCTTGTATCAATGCTTGCGATTTTTATTGCATCATATCTTGTCGCTGGGACGACCGTCACGCTTGCCGGAGCGTTCCTGCTCGCGGTCGTGCTCGGAATTATCAACTTGTTTATTAAACCCATCGTCAAATTTATTACACTCCCGATTACGGTTCTCACACTTGGTATTTCGTCTCTGTTTGTCAACGCGCTGTTTGTTGTGATTGCTGCGCGGATCGTTCCCGGATTTTATATTTCTGGTTTTTGGTCGGCGTTTTGGTTTGCGATAGCTCTCTCGCTCATCACTGCATTTTTTGGTATGTTCAAAAATTCAGATTCAAAATAAGTATATGAAAGAGAACATTGTCATCGTACATGACAAAATGCAGAAAAATTATAGATACAAACTTTCCGAACCAGAAGGTAAAAATTTTGATGCGCGATTTAAACCAGATCTCACTCCAAAACAAATGCTCCAGCTCGGTGTATTTGGTGGAGTGTATATGCGTGATTGTACAAACGAGTTTCCGAAACAGTGGTTTGTCAAAGTAAAATTTGCGCCCAACAAGCGCGACAAAAATCTAAATTTTTTTAAGGTGAACGCGAGTCAATCTCTTTCTGTTTGGAGACGCAATGGCTGGATATATGCCGATGATCCACGAGGATGGTTTCAGTGGTATTGTCGGTATTATGCAGGCAGGAGAATTCCAGATGAGGATGAAAGGCAAATCAATCGCTGGTCTAAAATGCGTCGGCACATTGCTCAAATCGCAAAACATTGTCGGGTCGGAGACACATACTGTCGACCGCGACAACGTCAGGCTCTCTTGCACTGGGCATACGACGCTCGAAATATATAATCAACCCATAATGGCACTCTGGTATAAAAGGAGTACAATACCGGTATGGAACCGCTCGCTTCAAAAATCAGACCATTGACCCTCGATGATTTTGTCGGCCAAAACCATCTCGTGGGCGAGGGAAAGCCTCTGCGTGTTGCTATTGAAAAGCGACACCTGTTTTCGTTTATTTTCTGGGGGCCACCGGGCGTTGGCAAAACTACACTCGCACGTATGTACGCGCACTCGCTCGACGCAGATTTTTACGAACTCTCGGCTGTATCGGCGGGCAAGGATGATATCAGAAAAATAATTGACTCGGCTGCAAAAAATCCGACCGAAAACAAAAAACCAAAAATATTATTTCTCGACGAAATTCATCGCTTTAACAAATCTCAGCAAGACTTTCTCTTGCCGTATGTCGAGTCGGGCGAGCTGACACTCATTGGTGCGACGACAGAGAATCCGAGCTTTGAAGTCATCTCGCCACTCCTCTCGCGATGCAGAGTCTTTGTGCTCAACGAATTTTCTCCGGAGGAAATGGCGACGATTATTGACCGAACGAAAAAAGAAGCAAAGATAAAAATCGACAAGGAGTCGCGCGACTGGCTGGTGGCGATGGCAAATGGTGATGCTCGGCAAGCGATCTCAGTCATCGAAGCGACGCTCAATCTGTACGGCACAATTTCTGTAGACAATCTGAAGCAGGCGATTCAATCAAAATTTATTCGATACGACAAAGCAGGCGAGGAGCACTACAACACCATTTCGGCGTTTATAAAAAGTATGCGTGCGAGTCAGCCGGATGCCGCACTGTATTATATGTGTCGAATGATTGAGGCTGGTGAAGACCCAAAATTTATTGCTCGCAGAATGGTGGTGTTTGCGAGCGAGGACATTGGTCTGGCTCAGCCGACTGCACTCGTCGTGGCAAACGCCGTGTTCCGTGCTGTGGAGACGATCGGCCTACCAGAGTGCGCGGAAAATTTGGCGCACGGAGTCGTATACCTTTCGCAAGCCAAAAAAGATCGTTCGGCATACGACGCATATCTCCTCGCAATGGCGGACGTCAAAAAGTACGGCAACCTACCCGTGCCACTCCAGATTCGTAACGCACCCACCAAGCTGATGAAAGATTTGGATTATAGCAAAGGCTACGAAATGTATACCGAGGAAAGTTATCTGCCCGAAAAGTTGAAAAAGAAAAAATATCTGAAATAGATTTGTCTTGTGATATGATTGAATATAATGAAAAAGGAAATATCAAAAAATTCAGTCGTGATATATCAAGCAAAAAACGGGGCGATCGAGCTCCGAGGTGATTTTTCACGAGACACAGTTTGGGCTACACAAGCACAAATAGCTTCTGCATTTGATGTTGATGTTCGAACAATTAACGAACACATAAAAAATATATATAAAACAAAGGAATTATTTGAGAGTTCAACTATCCGGAAATTCCGGATAGTTCAAAAAGAAGGTGAAAGAAAAATAGAACGTGAAATCAATCACTATAATTTGGATATGATATTGTCAGTTGGCTACCGAGTAAATAGCAAAAAAGCTACCCAGTTTCGTCAATGGGCAACAAAAACTCTTCGAGGGCATATTGTTGATGGTTATACAATAAATAAAAAACGAATTACTCAGAATTACGAGCAATTTTTGGAAGCAATAAGTACTATCAAAAAGCTTCTGCCATCTGGAGCACACATTGATACAGAGAGTGTTATCGAGCTTATACATATGTTTGCTGATACTTGGCTATCACTTGATGCATATGATAGAGATGTGTTAGTAACAAAAGGAGCTACCAGAAAAAGTGTTAGTCTCACAGCCGATAAACTTTCAAAAAGTTTGGTTGAGCTCAAAAATGTTCTGATTGAAAAAGATGAAGCTACGGACATATTTGGTATGGAACGAAATGAGGGAACCATTGCTGGTATTGTTGGCAACGTGATGCAGTCATTTGCGGGAAAAGAACTATACGAAACCGTAGAAGAAAAAGCGGCACATCTTTTGTATTTTATGGTAAAGAATCACCCGTTTGTAGATGGTAATAAACGTAGTGGCGCATATGCTTTTGTATGGTTTTTAAAACAATCTAAATTATTGAATACTACCAAAATGACTCCTCCTGCTTTGACTGCACTGACTATTCTTGTTGCTGAAAGTAATCCAAAAGACAAAGAAAAAATAATTAAACTTATTTTACAATTATTAAAGTAATAAATTAAAAATCTATGAAAATAATTTGGAACAAGGTTACGTGGTTTTCGCAAGTGGTCGCAATTATTCTTTTTGTTGCAGTATTTTTTGTCGGACTAACTGTTGGTAAAAAACTTGAAAGAGAAATGATATTGGGCGAGAGGGTAACCGAAGCACGCTTTGTCTGTGGTCTCGGCGGGGGAGTCAGTCGGATTATTTCTGCAGACTTTTATCCTCGAGCTGTGAGACTGCAATTGCCCGGCGTATCAGAAATCTATTTGACTCAAACTATCTCCGCGTCCGGTGCTCGCTATGCCAACGCGGATGAGTCATTTGTATTTTGGAACAAAGGCAACACAGCATTTGTGGAGCAAAACGGCACAACGACTATTTCTGACTGTGTGACAAAATAACTTTGCGCGGCATTGCTTTTTTGCCGGAAATATCGCAGTATTCTGACTGGAAAGGGAACCAAACGTGAAGTACGACGACAAATTATATGGTCCCATTGAGTTGCCGGATTACATCGGCGACATAATGGCGACACCTATTATGCAACGTCTGAGAGATATTTCTCAGGGCGTTTTGCCACAGAGTATGGTGCCGTGGCCGATTCCGTCGCGATTTCAACATTGCGTCGGCGTCTGTCACCTTATGGACTATGCCCTGCGTACCAATCGCGAGACATCGAAACAATACGAGACACTACTACTCGTCTCGGCACTTTTGCATGACGCTGGCAACCCAGCTCTTTCACATTTGGGCGAAACATTTTTGAAAAAGCAGACCGGCAAAGATGGCGAATCTTTTTTGGAAGAAACCATTTCGCGGTTTGCTGTTACTCATATGTTTGACCGGCTAGGGATTGACCCAGAGCAAGTTGTCAAAATCGTGACGGGAAATAGGAAACCATTTTCCGATATTCTCAACGGCAGTATGGATGTGGACAATCTCGATAACGTCGGGCGCTACTGGTTTGCGCGCTCGTACGGAGAAATACTCTTTGATGCGGAATCCATTGCTTCTCGCTTTGGACTCATCACTTTTTCAGATCCGCAAATAAATGATAAATGGTTTCTCTGTGCCGAGTGCATAGAAGAGACTCAAAAATGGCAGACGGCGAGAGCTCACGTATATGAAAAGATCTACGGCGAGTACGATCTCAATTCTGCCTCAATGATATATCGCGCTCTGTATCTGGCACAGGAACGTGGAGAGATCAACGAAGATTTCTTTCACTTGTCGGATACAGAAGCAGTCGATTTTCTTTTTCGCTCAAATTATCTTTCTGCTCATCTCGTCAGGCGAGCGATGGCAAACGAGTGGTACCCATTGGTGTACTCGCTCAAGACGACTGAACCGCCGGCGGGACTGACTCGTCTTTTGAGACAAAACGACGCGCGGAGTTTGGTTGCCGACTATATGAGCGAGCAACTCGCGATTCCGACCAGCGTGGTTTGTTGTTATGCCGGCAAGGGTCGGGATGTGCGCAGGATCGAGCTCCCATTTGTGAGTGAGACGGGCCATATTACATTTGACGAAAGCGACCCGAAACCGGTGTACCGCTTCAACATATATTTGGACCCCGACTATGTAAATGATGACCGGGTGAGTGAACTAACCCGCCTGGCCAATCATCTGATTCAATAAGACTTCCCCGGGGGAAGTCTTTTTCTTTTGTTTTCAGAGTCCCTATCAAGGGTGTTAATTTTTTGGTAAAATATAGCGACCAAATAATATGCCAAATTTTAACGATTTAGATATAAATAATTGGAAAGAATCTGAGATTTGGACAGATAGCCTATGGATTATTTCTGGAAGAGATAAGAGTGGAAAACATGACGGATTCTATCATGGTAATTTTGTTCCTCAGATACCACATCAGTTGATTTTGAGATATACAAAAAAAGGCGATGTTGTTTTTGATCCATTTGTTGGAAGTGGAACAACTGCTTATGAAGCAGAAAGTTTAGAACGTCATTTTATAGGTGTTGATATACAGTCGAGTCTTATTCAGCATGTAAAAGATAAAGTCGACAATAAAAAATATTTCTCAGAGCTTTTGGTTTCAGATAGTGGTAGTCAGAAGACATTAGAAAAAATCAAACAAATTTTAAAAGATAGAAAAAAAAATAACATAAATCTTGCAATTTTACATCCTCCATACGCTGATATTATTAAATTTAGTGATAAAAAGGAAGATTTATCAAATACAAAATCACTGAAAGATTTTCTAGAAAAATTTTCAGCGGTGGTTAAAAATACAGTAGAAATTCTGGGAAAAGAAGGATATTTAGCAGTAGTTATTGGGGATAAATATTCCAAGGGTCAGTGGATTCCTCTTGGTTTTTATTGTATGAATGAGATTCAAAAGCAAGGATTGATTTTAAAGAGTATAATTATAAAGAATATGGAGGGAAATCGTGCTAAACAAAACAAAGAAGGAATTTGGAGATATAGAGCATTATCGAGTGATTATTATATTTTTAAGCATGAATATATATTAATTTTTAAAAAATAGTTATGGAATATATTAAATCAAAGTTATCTGATGATTTGGCACAGAAAATTATTGGTAATCAAGAAAAGGCCACAGAATATTTGTTGCGTTTAAATAGTATAAAAACAATTTCTTCTTTGAAATTTAAAACAATAACTCGCGGAAAAAACATAGGTAAAAAGGTCTTAAGTATTAATACAAAAGAACTTTGGAAAATTATTGTGGACAGTTGGTCATATGATGAAAGTAAGAAAATTATCAGAGATATTTTTAAAGGAACTGAAAAATATAAAAGTGGGAAAGAGGCTGATAATGCAATGGATTTGCTTATTAAGGAATGGAAATCTCTAAAATTAGGAGATATTGCGTGGCCATTTTCCCAAGGTGCTTTTGATGAGTTTGTCCAAAGAGTGAATTCTGAGAAAGGAAATGGATTTATTAAGGATGAAAAAGTCAAAATTGCAGCTGTTAAATATAGACGAATAAAAGAAATTAATACTGTAAGAAATGACTTTATCGAGACATTGATTTTTGAAAAAAACGATAATATTTTACCAACTCTGAATCATAGACGTGGCGTAGATTTTTTTATTAACGGAATTTCGTTTGATCAAAAAGTTTCAAAAAGTCCTACAAATGAATTCAAGAGACATTTCAAAGATAACTGGCGTGAAATAGCTATTAAGAAACCAGAACTTGTTGCGGAATACCTTTATAAATATCAAGATGAGGGTAGATTTGGTGCAGACCCTCGATTATTGGTTGTATATATTGATGAAGATGTCTCGATTGATAAAATTAGGGAGATTATAAATAAAACAGATCTAAATAATCCGATTGAAATTAATTTTTCTTATAAACACAGAAATCTTGGTGAAAAAAATTATAAAGTGCCTTGTTTTGTAATATTATTACACAACTAAAATCATGAATTATATCGGTAGCAAACTATCATTACTAGAATTTTTGGAAAATTCTATAAATAAAGTGGTTGATAAAAATTGCAATACTTTTTGTGATTTATTTGCTGGTACTGGTGCTGTGGGTAGTTATTTTAAAAAAAAAGGTTTCAAAGTGATTGCAAATGACATTCAATACTATAGTTATGTCTTAAATAGACACTATATAGGAAATCATAAAGAATTAATATTTTCGAAACTAACAAAAGAAATTCCAGATTTAAGTAAAATTGAAATAAAAAATAGGAAAAACTTTGTTTGTAATTATTTATCAGATTTGAAGGGTATAAAAGGTTTTATTTATAAAAACTATTGCCTTGGAGGGACCGAGGGAGAAAAAGAAACACGTCAGTATTTTTCTGATGAAAATGGTATGCGATGTGACGCCATTCGTCAAGAGATTGAAAAATGGAAAAGTCAAAATTTAATTTCAGATGATGAATATTATTTTTTAGTTACTAGTCTGGTTGAGTCTATAGACAAATATGCAAATACTGCCTCAGTCTATGGTGCTTTTCTAAAAAAATTAAAAAAATCTGCACAAAATAATTTGATTTTAAAACCTGCAAATTTAATTATTAATGATCATGAACATGAAGTTTTTAATGAGGATATAAATGAAGTTGTAAAAAGGGTTGAAGGGGATATTTTGTATTTAGATCCACCATACAATCAACGTCAATATGCTACCAATTATCATATTTTGGAAACTATTGCCAAATATGACAAACCTAAGATTCATGGAAAAACAGGTCTTCGTGATTATGAAAATCAGAAGTCACTTTATTGTTCACGAGTGCAGGTCAAAAAAGCTTTCAAGGATTTAATTTCTAAAGCAAATGCAAAGTATATTTTTTTAAGTTATAACAATGAAGGTTTGATGAATTTAAATGATATTAAGGAAATAATGAGTTCACGTGGTAAGTATGGATTTTTTACAAAAGAATATAATCGTTTCAAAGCTGATAAATCAGAAAATAGAAACTATACAGCAAACAAAACAGTCGAATATTTACATTATGTTATCTGTGATAAAAAATGACCCTCCTTCTCACATCAACAGGACTATCCACCAAAGAAATTCAAGAATTTTTTGTGCGGAAGGTTGTGGAGAAAATGGTGGGGCAGGGAAAATCGCTTTCCGATGCAACAGCACTCATTGTAGCGTACGCACAAAATGCACACGAGCAGGGATATGTGGACGAATCGGTGCAGGAGCTCACTGACCTTGGTCTCTCTGTGACAGTTTTTAATCTGACAGAAGAAAAATTTGCCTTTGCCGAGTCGGCGGATGATTCGAGTGATAAAAAATACGATGTCGTATATGTCTGCGGAGGAAACACATTTGCAATATTGGAGCGAATGAAAAAAACTGGTATCGATACATATATAGAGTCTGCAGTGTGCGAGCACGGTGCGCTCTATGTGGGTGTCAGCGCGGGCAGTATTATTGCAGGTCCAAGTATTGAAATTGCCGGATGGGGGAGCGAGGGCGATCCAAATGATGTAAATCTCCAAAATCTTTCTGGATTCAGTCTCACAGATATTTCTATTTTTCCGCATTTTCGTGCAGAACTTTCCGGCGAAGTTGCCGAGTTTCAAAAAAAAGTTTCGTATTCTGTCACAGCTCTCACAGATACCGAGGCGCTCTGGGTGGATAAATCTGCTATACTATATATATGAACAACTCATACAATTGGTATTCGACACTTACAAAACCATCATGGGCACCGCCGAGCTGGCTGTTTGGTCCGGTGTGGACGGTTTTGTATATTATTATTGCTGGCACATTTGGCACGGTGTTCTATCGTCTTGTAAAAGGAGAGATACCGTGGACAGTCGCACTCCCGTTTGTGCTCAATCTCGTATTCAATTTTTCGTTTACGACGATTCAGTTTGGTTTGAAAAATAATATGCTTGCTGCGGTGGATATTTTGCTCGTGCTCGGGACACTCGTCTGGGCAATGCTCGCTATCTGGCCGAGTGCTCGCTGGATTGCTCTCGCCAACATTCCGTACCTCCTCTGGGTGTGCTTTGCAACAGTCTTGCAACTCACTGTCACATATTTGAATAGATAAGATACGCCGTCGGCTCATGTGCCCATCTGCGCAAAAATAAAAAAACAACGACCCTGTGCAAGGGTCGCTGTGGTATACATCGTGGCAGACGCTATGTCCGTCACATTACAAGAACTTCGAAATGAAAACGTTCCGGCGGTAGCGCGACGGCGCGTGATGGCGAGCGCTCGATCCATGTGTTGTACGCGGTGTCGAGCACGACCGGCGCGATGTAAAAAAGAAAATGGTCGGAGAAAACTTCGACGGGCGGAAGTTTGCGAAATGACAGTCGCATCCCGATCGCCTGACGGAGATCTTCTTCCTCGCAAATACTTTTATCCGTGAGCAGAGTCGCGATTTTGACTCGGTCGGCTCTCGGCCACAGGTTTGGCGGAATGAGAGTGCGCAATACAGTCGAATACATAAATGTAGTCTCACACTGACGAATCCACTCGAGAATAAATTCTCCGAGGTACCAGTCGGCAATGAGCTTTTTGTATTGTTCCGTCAAGTTGTGCGCAAGGTCGATGCGTGCCATCTCGACTGCGCGCATACTATTTTCGTCGGGTACGATGGACTCTGGTAATTCTATGAGACCATCATTCTCGACAATATCAATCACTTTTTCGCCGGACATTTGTTCGGTCACTTCACCGGCCATAATGAGTGGTGGCAACTCGTAAATTTTGTCCGGATCGCCCGGGATATTTTGAAAGCGCCTTTCTCCAATCTGGTCCATTGTTTTGACCTCTTATTTCAGTATATGCCGATTGTGCATTTTATCAAAGATTGACATAGTGTATACTTATCCTATGAATATGTCTCAATTTTTAGAATGTTTTAAAAATTTTTGTAAAGTATATTATTCGCGTGTGTTTTCTGCGCTTGCTCTGATTATTATTTTTGTGTTGCTCAATGCATTCAGCTATGCAATGTACGACAGCTATGGCTCTAAACTCAAATCATTATTTTCTGGACGTATGAGTGCGGATTCTTCGGGCAGTTCATCTGGCTCGAGCGATTATTCGTCGTCCGACAGCACTACTTCATCGTGGGATGATTCGCAATGCAATGTGGTGGGAATAAATATGCACGGATATCTCGACACCTACGCACTCTCTGGTGATAACAGTACTGCTTCGGCAGATACAGTTCTCTCGTATATTAGACAAGCAAATGACAAAGAAAATATAAAAGCAATTTTGCTCGAAGTTGATTCTGGAGGAGGTTCATCGGTCGCTGGCGAGGAGATCGCAAATGCGCTGAAAAATTCGCCAAAGGAAACAGTCGCAGTGATCCGTCAGCAGGGTGCATCGGCTGCGTACTGGGCATCGACTGGTGCAAAATATATTTTTGCTTCAAAAAATTCTGATGTTGGTAGTATTGGTGTGACAGCATCATATCTGAGCGATGTGGAAAAAAATAAAAAAGCAGGTTTGACTTATGTAGATTTGTTTGTCGGCAAATACAAAGAAATGGGTAATCCAGATCGCGTGCTGACCCAAGAAGAAAAGGATTTGTATATGCGAGACCTCAATATTATTTTGGACAATTTTGTGCAGGCGGTTTCTACAAACAGACATTTGCCTCTGACAAAAGTTCGCTCGCTTGCCGACGGATCATCAATGCTCGGTGTGCAGGCACAAAAAGCCGGACTTATCGACGGTATCGGGGATGTGACTGATGCAGAAAAATATCTTACCAACAAACTCGGCGAAAAAGCTGAAATCTGCTGGAATTAAAATAGGTTGACAATATCTATATTTTGATATATAAATTGTGCCAGAATCCATCACCCGTCACGGCCCCAAACTGAGGTCGGAGAATGAGGATGATAGGATGAGGAGTCAAGATGTCAAAGACGGAAGAAGCGTTTTTTGTCGGTATTTTGGTTATTGTCATCATTTCGGCGATGATCAATATTATAGCGGGGGCGTATTCCACGCTTGCTCGTTTTTTCAAGTGGTGCGATAGAGCCAAGGCTCGTCGTGACCGCAAGTTGTATAAGGCGATGCGTGTCGAACTTCGCAAGTTTGGCAAACTTCTCGTTGCTAATGAAAAAAATAAGGTGATTATTATGACGACCATGACCCACCTCCAATGGGCTCTGGGTCGTCGTAATCATGTCATAGCTAGTAACCCTACCGAAGAGTGGAAAAAGGGAGCTATTATGACTTCCAATTCTTTCATTTTTACCACTTCGGAAGAGTTTGTGTCGGGGGTCCACACCGGGACCGTGGGTGAGATGCAGGATCTTCTGACCCGCCTCATGTATAACCTTCTTGGTGGGAAGTATTCTTTTGACCTCGTCGAGAGGATGAGTCAATCTCTCTCGAGGACGATTGTCAAAATGGACGATCGGCTGTACGTACCATTTACTGAGGCACGATGGGTGCCTCGTTGGGATACGTACAAAGGGAAGACCCTCGGTGAGGCTGAGCAGGTTCTCCTGTCCGGCATCATCGAGTACGTTCGCCCGGATTAATTTTAGACCAGTATAATATCCGCCAGCAGAGAAATCTGTCTGGCGTTTTTTTATACAATAATCAGGCGAGATGAATTTCTCCCATATGTTCGCCGATGAGACCTTTGATCTCGAGGGTCGCAAGTATTGTTTGTGTGACAAAAATTGGCTTTTCCAGTCGGCGAATTATTTCGTCGCGCGAGAGAGGTTCCGATAGCATATCAATAATCTCGAGCTCGTCGTTGGAACAGTCCGAATAGTCTCTTTTTTCAAATAAATTTTCGATTGGCTTGAGTCCGAGCCCTGCAACAATATCGGCACTGTCTGTGATAGGTGTCGCACCGAGTCGCAGGAGCATATGAGGTCCTTCACTGGTTTTGGAAAAGATTGAGTGGGGGATTGTAAATACATCGCGATTGTACTCGATTGCATATTTTGATGTGATGAGTGTGCCGGACTTGAGCTCGGCCTCGATGACGAGTGTCGCGTGGGACATTCCGGCCATTATTCTGTTGCGCTGAGGAAAACTCCACGGGGTGGCAATGAAATTGTCGTCAAACTCGGAGAGGAGTGCTCCGCCTTCCTCCACGATTTCTCTGGCGAGTCCGTGGTTGGTGCTCGGGTACAAAACTTTTTCGGAAAGTCCAGAGCCAGGCACCGCAATAGTCGGTAGTCCGGCAGAGAGCGCCGACCGGTGGGCAATCGCATCCATTCCGAGTGCGAGGCCAGAGACTATGGTAATGGGATATCCAGCGAGACCCGCGATGAGTTTTTCACAGACAGACTTTCCATACTCGCTATATTTTCGCGAGCCGACAACACAGAGATATTTTTCTGTCTCGGGCAGTGAGCCGACAATCCGCATTTCTGCTGGCGGATCATTTATTTCCTTGAGGAGTGGCGGAAAATCTTTTTTTCGCAAAGTCTCAATTTTCATTTGGTTTTATTATATCAGAGTTTTTTGTGGGTTGTGCGCTTGCCGTCCAGATGATATATTATTCAGATACATAGTGAAATAATTATTCGTTTTTAATACACATTTTATATGGAAAATGAAGAAGTAAAAAAGGAAGGTAAAAGTAAAGTGATTCCAGTAGTTATTATTTTGATTATCTTGGCGGTGGTTGTGTTTGTTGCATTCAAAAAAGGCAAAATGCCAAGTCTCACAACGACAGTGCCAAGTGTTGCAACTGTAAATGGGATTGCAATTCCAAAGTCAGATTATGACAAGCAAATGGCCGCTGCGATCACATCATACAAAGCGCAAGGTATAGATCTCAACGCCGATGCGACAAAACTTTCTGCGGTCAAAACACAGATTATGGATGGTCTCATCAACAATGAGCTCTTGAATCAGGCCGTGGCTGCCGCTGGTATCAAAGCCGACCCTGCCGAAGTAGAGAAACAGTATCAGGCAGTGGTGACTCAGGTGGGTGGAGCAGACAAATTTAAAGCGGAGCTTGCAAAAAACAATCTGACTGATGCAGAGTTTCGAAGTAATATTACAAAACAGCTCGCAGCTCAGACATACCTTCTCCAAAATATTGATATAAAGTCAATCACGGTTACTGATGCTGAAGTATCACAGTTTTACAATGATTATGCAAAATCACAAAAAGCGTCAGGTAGTACGACAACATTGCCAGCGCTCAAAGATGTGAGTGCTCAGATCAAGCAACAGCTCACTTCAAACAAAGAGCAGACACTTGTAATGGATTTCATCGCTACACTCAAGGCAAAGGCAAAAATAGAGAAAACAATTTAATAAATTCATTCGTTTGCAAAAAACCACACGTCGTGTGGTTTTTTGTTGCAATAATATGTAATGTCGGATAGTATGATCTTTGGACTCATATGACGGTCAAACTCACAAAAGATTTGAGAGTCTTTGAAAAAACTGACCCTCGCAGTTCGTTACTCCGGAGGACGGATACATATCTTTCTCCCGGCGATACTGTCGAAGTCGAAGGTTCTTTTCGGATGGTGTACAATCACGATGATTGTTGCGCTGTTCGGTTTACATACAACGGACAGGAATATTATTTTCTGAAGAGGGAATTCGACGGGAGCCATATTCGGCCCGACGCAATAGTGGTAAACTAATTTTTGATGCGACCCAGGTGGGTCGCTTTTCATTTATCTCATATTTGATACACTATATATACTATGTTGGATATAAAATTTATACGAGAAAACAAGGAGCTCGTAGCTATGGGCGCCAAGAAAAAACGCATTGATTTTGATGTAGAAGCGCTGATTAAAGCGGACGACAAGCGTCGCGAACTCATCTCGATGATCGAGAAAAAACGCGCGGAGCAAAATGATGTCAGCGAGAAAATTGTCAGAACAAATGATCCTGCACAAAAGTCTCAGATGATTTCCGAAATGCAATCTCTCAAAGCTGAACTCCAAAAAGAAGAGGAAGAACTCAAAGCCGTGATGCACGAATGGCAGATACTTATGGTCGCTGTACCAAATATTCCCGATATGTCTGTGCCAGAGGGGGAGAGTGATGCAGACAACAAAGAAGTCAAAACATGGGGCGAGCCGACACAGTTTTCTTTCACACCAAAAACTCACATCGAGCTTATGACAAATCTCGGAATGCTCGACCTCGACCGTGGCTCAAAAGTCGCTGGCTTTCGTGGATATTTTTTGACAGGAGATGGTGCGCGACTACAGTTTGCTCTCTGGCAATTTGTTACAGATTTTTTCCAAAAGAAAGGAGGATATCGACCAATGATTGTTCCATCGCTTCTTCGCAGAGAGCTACTTATGGGTACAGGCTATTTGCCACAAGGCGAGGAGGATTTGTACAAAACACAAGACGGCGAATATCTCTCTGGTACAGCCGAGGTTGCGACAATGGGATTTTATATGGATGAAGTGCTCGACAAAAAAGATTTGCCGATAAAAATGTTATCTTTTTCTCCGGCATTTCGTCGCGAGGCTGGTGCACATGGCAAAGATACAAAAGGTATTTTGCGCGTACACGAATTTTACAAATTTGAGCAAGTTATTTTGTGCGAAGCGAGCCATACCGAGTCAGTTGCTTTCCACGAAGAGCTCGAGAGAAACACAGAGGAACTTACCGAGGAACTCGGATTGCCATATCACGTCGTCGCAAACTGTGGTGGAGACCTCGGACTCGGCCAAGTCAAAAAATATGACATCGAAGTTTGGCTTCCATCAGAAAACACATATCGCGAGACCGGTTCGTGTTCATATTTTCATGATTTCCAAACACGCAGACTCAATATTCGCTATCGTGATGAATCCGGCAAAATGCAATTTGTACATTCGCTCAACAACACTGCTCTCTCTGGCAGACCACTCATTATGATTGTCGAAAACTATCAGCAAGAGGATGGTAGTATAAAAATTCCAGATGTTCTCCAGCCATATATGGGCGGTCAGACCGTGATTTCAAAAAAATAATTTTTTGTCATGTCACTGCAACATGATGAGTACAATCGAAAAAAGAGAAACAAAAAGCTTATAAACATAGGACTGGCTTTTCTTATTTTCTTGATACTCATTGGAACTGCTTCATATATTTCTTACAGACCATCGATCCGTATTTCCAAAGTCGAGCTTGTGGGAGGTGTGCTCGTGACACAGCCGGATGTTGAAAAAGAAACACTCCGGTATTTGTACGGCTCGTATTTTTTCTGGCTGTTTCCGAGAGGAAACTCGTTTATATATCCGCGTGGCGCACTCGAAACATTTCTCAAAAATAAATTCAAACGTATTGATAAAATAAATATAAAGCGAAAAGGTTTTACGACTCTTGTGGTAGAAATAAACGAAAGAAAACCATTTGCGCTCTGGTGTGGGGAATCCAAAACCTCCAAGTCGGCTCTTGCACTGGCGTCCTCGTCGCCAGAGGTGCCGGCTGATGAGCACTGCTATTTTATGGACAACAACAGCACTATCTTTGCCGATGCACCGACATTTTCGGGTGATGCATATTTCAAATATTATGGACCGGTTTCTACCAGCTCGCCACTTCTCGGCTCCGAATACATTTCATCGACCACAGAATTCACCGACCTTGCCGACTTTATCGCGTCGCTCAAAACTATGTCGGTTGATCCCACATATCTCTCGGCAAATAATGAGAATGAATTTACTCTCGTGCTCTCGAGCGGTGCCAAAATATTTTTTGATATGCGAGAGCCACTCTCCAAAGCATCGGGCAATCTCGGGGCACTCTTGCGGACACTCGTGACAGCGACAAACACCGATCCGACGACCAACATCGACTACATCGATTTGCGTTTCGGAAACAAATTATATTATCGGCTCAAATGAAAAGAGCTGGCTTATTTGCCAGACTCTATTGCGAGCATTACGTTATGAAAATTATCCGCGTTTGTTGTTGGACAACGCGGAACAACATTTTTGAAAAATGATTCGCATATCGCTCCGAAAGCATAGTTTCCAGTCATCTCATAGAAACAGATGACTTTTCCTTTGATTTCATAATAAGACAAAGTGATCCAAACCTCGAACTCGGCGAGTTGGCCAATTTGAGTCATAAATGATGTTGTGCATGATGAAGGAAATCCTTTGCCTTTGTAGTGTTCCCAGAGGTGGCAAATCTCAAGAGAGGTTGCTTCTACCAAATAGAAAGTCTGATTCAGCAGACTTGCATCCTCAGGAGAATCTTTTTCAAAATCTTCTTTAGAAACAGTCTTACAGACCTGATCAAGAGTGACATCGACAGAGATCTTCATCGTCGTTTTCCGTGGTTGTTTATATCAGAAAAATATATTATAGTCAACGATATGAATTTTTGGCAGAAATTAAAAAAGGAAAAAACAAAAGTCGGCAAATATGAGCCAATACTATGTCTTGCGCCGATGGCAGATGTGACCGACCGAGCGTTTCGCGCAATCATCGCAAAGTACGGCAAACCGGATGTGATATGGACGGAGTTTGTCTCTGGCGACGGACTTTTTCTCGGTGGTAGAGATGCTCTCATAAACGATCTAGCTTTTACGGAGGAGGAGCGACCTATTGTGGCGCAGTTTTTTACATCCAAACCAGAGATGATGCGCAAATCCGCAGAGCTCGCAGTCGAGCTCGGCTTTGACGGTATCGATATCAATATGGGATGTCCGGACAAGAGTGTAGAAAAGCAAGGTGCTGGCGCAAAACTAATGACAGATCCACAGCTCGCACAAAAAATAATTTTGTCTGCAAAAGAGGGTGCAGGCAAGATTCCTGTGTCCGTCAAAACTCGTATCGGCTGGAACAAAAATGAACTCGAAACGTGGCTTCCGCTCCTCCTCGACACCGAGCCGGCCGTGATCACTGTCCACACACGAACACGAAAAGAAATGTCGCTCGTGCCGGCGCGGTGGGAACATATCGCACGAGCTGTTGAAATCAGAAACGAAAGACGAGCGAGTGGTGGAAAGGGAAGTGAGACACTTATTTTTGGAAATGGAGATGTGACAAGTGTGGAGGATGCTCGCGAGAAGGCGCTGGCGACTGGCTGTGACGGCGTGATGATTGGCCGTGCGATTTTTGGAAACCCGTGGCTTTTTTCGGGACACATACCGACGACCGAGGAGAAACTAGGGGTACTCGTGGAGCACACAAAACTTTTTGAGAAATTGGTCCAGCCAAAACCTGCTGATGGGCAAGGCTCCGCCTTCGCTGAAAGCTACGGCGGACAAGGCAAGTCATTTGCTGTGATGAAAAAACACTTCAAAGCGTACGTAAACGGCTTTGATGGAGCAAAAGAACTTCGTATCAAACTAATGGAAGCAGAACAGGCAAGTGAAGTCGAAGAAATTATTTTTGACTATCTGAAAAGTGGCTCAAAATAAGGCTATTTTTGAATCCTAAAAAAGATAATTGAAAATTGTCAAAATTCGCTTGACAATATTTTTATAGTGTGATATTATTATCATGTAATGTTCTTCAACACTTCAAGACGGGCGCCGGAAATCGTGACCGGCATAAATCCTCGCCGTTGAGCGCGGGCCCGAAACCCCTACGAACTCTGGGGATCAAGAGTTCACTGTGGCTATGCAATCATAGCCGGTAGTTTCCCTTGGCATGGTGATGGACAATGTTCCCCAGACCCGGCGGCCCGCGCTCTAGCGCCTTCAGCGGAGGTTGCGCAACGAAGCAAAGGGATGGTTCGGTGGGGTTCTCCCCAGAAAGGAGTTAAACACCAAGACCCTGACGAAACGCCGTTGAAGGTATTGATCTAGTAGTGTCGCGGGCTACGGCCTATACACGAAAGATCTCTACTGGAGGCAAAGTAGTCGGGCTGGTACCAGCCACTAAAAATTCCGGATGATTGATATAGTCCGGCGCGGAGCAAAAACCGCGAAAAAAAAGACTGGAAAACAGGGATCGGCGCGAGGCCATCGGCTCTCACACGACGCCAGCGCACGCGCCGGTCCCAACCGCTCTCATCACACTTTGTGGTGAGGGTTTTTTGTTTGTCAAAAAATCTGGTATGATGTCCATATGTCAGAAGTATTATACAGAAAATATCGCCCACAAAAATTTGCAGATGTGATCGGTCAGGACCATGTGGTCAAAGTGCTAGAGTCACAAATAAAATCCGGCGATGTCTCCCACGCATATCTCTTTGCTGGTACACGAGGCACGGGCAAGACATCAGTCGCGCGCATTTTTGCGTCCAGCATCGGCACGAGCAAAAACGACATTTACGAAATCGACGCCGCATCAAACACAGGTGTGGACGACATTCGCGCTCTCAACGAGTCGGTCAATACTCTGCCATTTGAATCAAAATACAAAATTTACATTTTGGACGAAGCACATATGCTCTCAAAGTCCGCTGGCAATGCGCTCCTCAAAACACTCGAGGAGCCACCTGCACACGTTATTTTTATTCTCGCCACAACCGAGACTCGCAAAATTCCTGAAACTGTTTTGTCGCGATGCGAAGTCTACACATTCAAAAAGCCGACACAGGAAGTTTTGAAAAAAGTTGTAATAACTATTGCAAAGAAAGAGGGGTACACCATCGACGAGCCATCAGCCGAGCTCATCGCGCTCCTCGGCGACGGATCTTTCCGCGACACAGAGGGAATGCTCCAGAAAATTTTGTCGTATAGCACAGATAAAAAAGTGTCCGAAGATGAAGTACGTCTCGTGACCGGTGCGCCAGCGGTGGGTCTCGTGCACGATGTGATTTCGGCGATTGCACGCGGGGACCTCGCACTCGGGCTGACTGCTATCAAAACCGCAACGAGTCAAAATATTGATATGTCGATTTTTCTCAAACTTATTTTGCAAACTGCGCGCGCCGTAATGCTCACAAAGCTGGATGCGCCTGGCGTCGTCAGAGCCGACCTCTCGGAAAAAGAATTTACGTTTGTGAGCGACACAGCGAAACTCGGCAAAACATTTTCGTCCGCTGTGCTCGTCGAACTTTTGACCGCGTATGAAAATACCACCGGTGCATACATTCCATCTCTCCCACTCGAACTCGCCCTCGTAAATATTGTGGGGGAGAAAGAGGGGAAATAACACCTGTATAATTTTTCTTGTAAAATGGCCAAATTTTAGGTATTCTGATTGAGTATTTCAATATTGGGGGATCGTCTAATGGCAGGACATTTGGTTTTGGTCCAAAGAATCGGGGTTCGAGTCCCTGTCCCCCAGCCAAGTAAATAACAGCACGAGTTTTGTTATTTGTCAATGAAACTTGTGCGCTTAAGTTGTGTAATAATATGAAAGTATCAATTACTCAAGATTTAGATTTAAGATTAATACAGCAAGAGGATGCTGAATCATATTTTAATTTGATAGATAAGAACAGAGAACATATAAAAAAATGGCTTCCTTGGGTTGATAGTGTAAAAAGTATAGAAGATATAAAAAAATACATCAGAGAAAGTATAGAATCTTTTGAAAGTAAGACCAGTATTGATTTTGGAATTTTTTATAAAAATCAACCGATTGGGTCAGTGAATATGAATAAGATTGATCACTATCATAAAAAAGCAGATATTGGATATTGGTTAGACAAAGAACATACTGGAAAAGGAATAATGACTTCAAGCGTTAAAGCTTTTACAGATTATTTATTTAAAGAACTAGATATAAATAGAATAGAGATAAGGGTAATACCGGAGAATGTTAAAAGCTCTGCTATACCCGAAAGGCTAGGATTTACTTACGAGGGAATATTACGGCAGGATAGATTTTTAAATGGTAAATTTTTTGATAGTAAAATATATAGTTTATTACGAAGTGATAAGAGGTAACTAATTTTTGTTACCCAGAGCAAATTACTGTACAATACAATACATGAACCAAATAACACTGCACAAAGAGTGGGTTGTTAAAGCTCCAGTAGATAAAGTATTTCAAATAATGACTGACTTTGAAAAATTTCCGGAGCGTTTTCCAAAGGTTGCCGAATCAATACAGATAAATAAACGGGAAGGAAATTTCTTGGAAATTGTTGCCGTTGCAAAATCATTTGGAAAAAAGTTTCGGGTAACAATGAAGATTCAGATTCTTCCGGGGAAGGGCTTTATTTCGGACAACGAGAGTTTGGATTTTGGAACTTCTGGACACGAAGAGCTCTTGCTCTCTCCGCATGCCGAAGGAACGCTGATCGACTACACATACGAAGTCACTATTCATAAAAAATGGTTAGGCATAGTCGCTGTGCCACTCATACGCTGGTATTCGATGAAATATTGGGAAAAAGCGGTTATTGTGGAACTTAAAAAGATTGTGGAGAAATAATATGCAGATTGGTTTGGGCTTGATTTTTTTGAAAATAATATTATTATGTGCGAGGAGGTTTTTGACAAATGGGGCAAATCGGTGACGGGATGCAAATTCCCGTGATAAGACCAAAACGAGCCAAGGTCAAGCTTGTCGATATGACTCATGAGGAGCTCGTGTCAGAATACACGGTAGCCGTGAGATTTTCATGGGCAGAAAATATAAGAGGGAAAATAATGGATCCTGGAAGAAGTTCTCTCTACCAGAGAGAGCTCAGCATCAAGCGTGAGTTGTTGCGTCGGTTGCACCAGAACGAAAAAACTTAATAACAAAATTATTTGTAATGCTCGGCGTACCCACTCGCCGGCTTTTTCTTTGTAAAATCTGTCCAATCTTTCGAATTTTGCTATACTATGAGTATGAAAAAACCATTTTTACATGCACTTATGGCGATGGCCTACATTGTTGTTATTGTCTTTGTTGTGCAGGCCGTAGCTTCTCTTCTCAAGGATCAAAACGGGACAATTATTATTCCGATGATTATGTTGAGTCTCTTTGTGTTGTCAGCTGCGGTTATGGGATATTTATTTTTATCGGAGTCGGTGTATTTACTCATTGAAAATCGAAAGAGAGAAGCGATTATTTTCTTTGGTAAAGTTGTTGGATTTTTTGCATGTTTCGTAGCGATTTTTGCAATACTACTTTTTGTGGTGCAACTTTTGTTTTATTAGAATGAAATATATTCGCCTTTAAAACGGCATACTATATATGAATACAAAAATATTATTGTGGGTGGGGCTCGGTATTGTTGTGATTTTGGGAACAGGTGCATTTGTGTTTTATGCTATGAGACAGTCGCCGGATGATCAAAATATTTCTACAACGCACGGTGCGACGAGTCCAAAAAACGCAACATATACTATCGATGGACAGTCCGTAACTCTAACCAACGGTGTGTCCAGTGTGCCAGCTGCTCCCGGTTCGGCATCACAAATAACAACTCGATATTTTGGAAATGAGGTGACGCACGATCTCGACGGCGATGGAAGTCCTGACACTGTGTTCCTTCTCACGCAAAACACTGGTGGCACTGGTACATTTTATTATGTCGTAGCGGCGCTCAATACGGTCAATGGATATGTTGGCTCGCACGGATTACTCCTCGGAGATCGCATTGCTCCTCAAACGACCGAGATGTCGCAAGATCCGACTACGCCCAATGTGATTGTAGTGAACTACGCGGACAGAAAGCCCGGAGAAAGTTTTGCCGTATCGCCGTCAATCGGAAAAAGTATTTGGCTCAAACTCGATCCAAAGACAATGCAGTTTGGCGAGGTGGCGCAACATTTTGAAGGAGAGGCAGATCCGTCCAAAATGACATTGACAATGAAAACGTGGAATTGGGTAAACACGAGATACAACAACGACACGACTGTGACACCAAAAACAAATAAATTTGCACTGACGTTTAAAGCCGACAAAACTTTTTCTGCGACGACGGACTGCAATGGTGTCGGCGGGGAGTATACGGTCAGTGGAAACAAAATCACATTTACCAAAATGATGTCTACTCAGATGTATTGTGAAAGTTCGCAAGAGCAAGACTACTCAAAAATGCTGAGCCAGGTACAAAGTTATTTGTTCACTTCAAAAGGGGAACTGGTGTTTGATTTGAAATTGGACACCGGAACAATGACGTTTAAATAAGAGGGTATGAAATATATAAAGTTCATTAGAATATTTTTGTTAGTGCTGATCATTATTGGCGTTGGACTTTTGCTCTCACAAAATTTTTGGGTACCAATGTTGGTCAATCAAATTCTCTTGTGGCAAGGCGCTCCGATAGTTACTCCAGTCACGGTGCAAGTTATGCCTGATGGCTCAATCGGCACAATCTTTTCCGGCAATCTGTCCTGCAAAGACAGTCCAAACTATTTTATTATCAGCAAGAGTTTGACCGACTCTGTCGGTAGTGACATTCTAGTCAAAAACAAAACCAGCCAAAGTCAGAGTATGTCGTGTGTGTACACGGTGGGACAAAATGATTTCGAAATAAAAAATGTTGAGGCTGAATATTTTCTGGCTGTCACTGGTCACTTTCTGATCTTGGACAAAGGCACCGCTCCGTATCCGCGCGGTTTGATCGTGTATGATTTGAATACACACAAAAAAGTGTACACAGACAAATATTCGGCACCGCTAGTGGTCAGTAGTAGCACGGTGAGGTATTGGAATCCTACTGTCACAAAACCAAACAATGTAAATTGTCCCAAACTCTCCGAATACTCTGCTGGTGGACTTGGCGCCGAGATAGAACAGTTTGTGACGCTCGACCTCTCAACCATAATAAAAAAAGATTCCGGACAGTCTCGTTGCTCCGCGACCCAATAGTCAGATTTTTCTTTTTCCTATATCTTTATTTTCCACAAAAGTATATACTTATGATATGGCAAAAAGACTTGCAACAAATACAAAAAATAGAACGTCACGTTCTCACAAAACAAAGAAGCGTTTGGCAATAAAAAAAGCTAGACTCCTTGCAAAAAAGAACAGGGCATAAAAAGCGTGATATACACAAATAGTTGACAAAATAGTCATTTTGGTATATACTTATGCAGTAACTAAATCTCACTAGTTTTCGCATCTTTTCTGATTTGCACTTACTATTTGGGACATTTTGGTCGCCTTTTATTATAAAGACCAGAAGTTATACAGGCTTCTGGCCTTTTAAATAGTATGTATACAAACACACGAACACAATCGGGTCTCTCTCGGAGACCGTCCAATAATCGCACACAAAACCGCACAGGGTCGGGTAGTTTTGCGCGAAAGTCATTTCATTCTGGTCCGAGATTTTCTCGTCCAGTCCGACGTGGCAAGAGCGAGCGCATTGACGTTGCACGTTTTATAAACAAAGCAATAGCTCTGACACCAACAACTCAGTTTGTTCCAGTAAATAAATTTCAAGATTTTGCTATTGACGAGCGCATCAAAAATTCTATCACAGCAAAAGGATATCTGTTGCCAACTCCGATTCAGGACAAGGCGATACCTGTCGTGCTTGCGGGCAGTGACATCGTCGGTATTGCAAACACTGGTACAGGCAAAACCGCTGCATTTCTCATTCCACTTATTCACAAAATTTTACAAAACAGACGCGAACAGGTGATGGTCATTGTGCCGACACGCGAGCTTGCGATTCAAATTGAAAGCGAGTTGCAAATGTTTGTACAGGGTATGAAAATATTTTCTGTCTGTTGCGTCGGAGGTGCTCCGATCGGCAAACAAATCCGAGATTTGCGATATGAATACAATTTTGTCATCGGTACGCCGGGAAGAATCAAAGATCTCATCGATCGCAAACTCATAAAACTCGCGGAATTCAACACGATCGTTTTGGACGAAGCGGACAGAATGCTCGACATGGGATTTGTAAATGATATGCGAGCGATAATGTCTGGTATGCCAGCAAGCCGACAGACACTTTTCTTTTCTGCAACACTTTCGCCGGATATTGAAAAGCTTATCGGAGAATTTTTGCGACAGCCTGTGCGGATTTCTGTCAAAACTCAGGACACATCAAAAAATGTTGATCAGGATATTGTACGTGTCAGTGGCGGAAAAGTAAAAATTGACGTGCTCCACGATTTGCTGAGCCAAAAAGAACTTTCAAAAGTTTTGATTTTTGGACGAACAAAACACGGCGTGGAAAAACTTTCACAAAATTTGACCGCCAGAGGATTCAAGGCAGAGTCAATTCACGGCGACAAAAATCACAGCAGACGCCAGCAAGCCCTCAGACTTTTCAAAGACAACCGAGTGCAAATTCTTGTGGCGACAGACGTAGCTGCGCGAGGCCTCGATATTGCTGATGTGAGTCACGTCATCAACTACGATTTGCCTGCAACTCACGACGACTACGTGCATCGCATCGGCCGAACTGGCCGTGCGGGCAAGGTAGGCAAAGCCCTCACATTTATTGACTAAAGCCTAGTTGCATTAATCCCATCATACAGTATCATTATACGACCAGAGAAATCTGGTCGTGTAGTTTTATTATTTAATATAATTAAACATTATGAAAAAATTTGTATATCTTTTTACTGGCGGTGCAAATATTAACAACAAAGAGTTAATGGAAAAAGTAAATGCACAGTGGGGAGCGTATTTTCAGAAACTTGGGGACAGTATAGTTGATCCTGGAAATCCACTCGGATCTCGTCAGTCAGTTGGTGGATCATATATGTCACAGGCAAATGGATATTCTATTGTCAAAGCGGGAAGTTTGGAGGAAGCAGTGGAAATGACAAAAGAATGCCCTGTGTTTGCGAACGGTGGCAGTGTAGAAGTTTTGGAAGTTGTATCAATGTAAAAAACAATGAATATTGGCGAAAAACCCAGCAGAAATGTTGGGTTTTTTGTGTGAAAAATGCAAAATAGGGTCATTTGAAAAGTCCCACTAATATTTGGTATACTATCTAGCAGAATTATATATTATTAATCACACATAATTATGAAAAAAATTGTCGGTATTTTGATTGTCATTTTGGTAATAGTCGCAGGTGTTTGGATGGTAAAAAATAAACCCGCAACAACCACTGTGGCGAGTTTGAAAGTAGGTGTCATTTTGCCACTGACTGGAGAACTTTCGGTAACAGGAGAAAAATTATTTCAAGGTGTACAGCTCGCACAGGCAGAGCTCGAAAAAAATGGAGTGAAGTTTGTTGTGGAGGATAGTCATTCGAAACCAACAGATGCAGTTTCTGCCGCGTCAAAACTTTTGAATATTGATAAAGTTGATGTGATTGTCGGCACGTATTCGCCAGACGAAACGATCGCCGTCGCTCCACTCGCTCTCAAAGCAAACAAAGACGTATTTTCATTCTCATTTTGTAGCGATTCATTCAAGCCACTCACAAATGTTTTCTGTGGATATCCGAACGCAAGTATCCAGCTCGACACAGTCGTGCCACTTATTCAGAAAAAAGGTATCAAAACAATGGCACTCATCGACGCCAACAGTGACTTCGGTATGCAGTCTCGAGATGTGATGCTTGCAAAGGCGGGAACTGTCGGCTACACAGTGGTTTACAATGATCTCGCACCAAACGGCAAAGGGGACTATCGAACATTTGCCACAAAGATAATCGCGAGCAAAGCAGACTCGGTGTTTGTAACAATGGACAATCCGACCGATGCTCTCGAAATTGTAAAGGAACTTCGACAGCTCGGATACAAAGGTACTGCCATTACATTTGTTGATGTTGATAATAAAAATTTACAGAAATTCGGAACATTTGGAGAGGGAACGATTGCTCCCGGTATTGCTCCAAGTCAGTTTTCGGAAGCATTTACAACTGCTTACAAAACAAAGTTTAACACGACACCTGATGTTGTGTCGGCGATGGGATATGATATAACAAAATATGTCGTGCAAGCAATACAAGCCGAGCCAACAAAGGATGTGACAACAGCGACTTTGGACTACGCATATCCAAACCCAGCAATTACAAACTTCAAATTTTTGTCAGACCGCACAGTCGTTTACCAGCTCGAACTCCAAATGGCAAAAAATCAGCAGTACGTAAAAGCTGAGTATTAAAAATTATTAAAAATTATTATTAAAAAAAATGGAACAGACAAATAATAAAGGAATATGGTGGGTTGTGGGTATTATTGTTGTGGTGCTCGTAGTTATATTTGCATTTCGTGGCGGGTCAAAAGAAACTGGTCCGATAAAGATTGGAGTCATAGCTCCACTCACTGGAGATGCTTCTGTGTATGGCGAGGCGGTTCGCAATGGAGTAGCTCTTGCTTTAGACGAGATAAATAGTGCAGGAGGAGTTGGTGGTAGAACAGTTGAAGCAATTTACGAAGATGGAAAATGTAATGGAAAAGATGCTGCATCTGCTGCACAGAAACTTGTGGACATTGATAAAGTAAAAGTGATTGTTGGTGGCATGTGTAGTGGAGAAACATTTGGTGCAGCTCCAGTTACCACTCCAGCAAAAGTCATTCTCTTCTCATCAGTGTCATCTGCGGCAAAAGTTAGTACACTCGGGGGTTATGTCTTTAGAAATCATCCGAGCGATAATCTTGCCGGACAGGAGTTGGCCAAGTACATATCTTCAAAATATAAAAAAATTGCAATTGTTTCAGAACAAACAGATTATGCACAGGGAATACGAACGACATTTATTGACGCTGTGAAAGCTGACGGATCATCGGTTGTTTTTGACGAGAGTTATGTTTCAAACACAAAAGATTTTCGTTCAATCGTATCCAAAATCAAATCTCTTGGAGTTGATGCGTTATTCATTAATGCTCAAGTTGGCTCAAATGCAAGTCAAATTGCAAAACAAGCGAGAGAGCAAGGAATAAATGCACAATTTTTTACAGCGTATTTGACTGGTCCTGAATTCGTAAAGGCTAACCCAGAAGTAGAAGGTACGATCATTATTGATGTTCCAGGATTAAGTACGGATGTAAAGGGACAGCAATTACTCACAGAATACAAGGCAAAATATAATAGTGAGCCAAATTATAAATTCTTTGTCGGAACATCATATGATGCTACACATATTCTTGTCGACGCTATTACAAAAGTCGGTCAAGATACATCAAAGATTGCAAATTATCTGCATTCTTTGAAAAACTATAGTGGAAGTATTGGAACATATTCACTTGATCCAGAAAAACCAGATGTTGTCGGACTTGGTCTTGTATTTAGACAAATCAAAAATGGCGAAGTTGTTGATTTCATAAAATAGCCTATATATAGCTCAAACACAAAACCCCGCCACAAGCGGGTTTTTGTATTGAGAAAAAAGGCTGGTTTTGCTATATTTATACCAATGGACATAATTCCGCAACTCATCGTAAATAGTATTATTGCTGGGGCTATTTACTCGCTTGTCGCTTTGGGTTTCAACCTTATTTATGGTACAGCCAAATTTTTTGATCTCGGCTATGGAGTGCTGACAGCTGTCGGCGGATATGCTGTTTTCTATTTTTCTCGAACGCTCGGGTTTGATATTTATGTCAGCATTGTGCTTGGCGTCTTGCTCGCCGGACTCGTGGGATTTGTGATAGAGAAAATAGTCTACAAAAAACTACGCGCACGAAAAGCATCCAGTATGGTTTTTATGGTAGCCGCGCTCGGTGTGATGACGACACTGCAAGCTATTATTGCAATACTTTTTTCCAGTCAGTTTCAAGTATTTCCGGCAACAATCAGCACACAAACATTTCAGATTTTCGGCGGAGTGATTACCGGTGTGCAGTGTATCGCGCTCGTGCTAAGTATCTTGATTATGTTTTCTCTCGTCCTTGTGTTGCGATTTACAAAATTTGGCAAGGCGATCAAAGCGGTCTCGGATGATGCTGAGGTGTCAAAAATGGTGGGAATAGATACGGACACAATCATCAGCAAAGTTTTTTTCATTGGTTCGGCGATTGCTGGGCTTGCCGGAATTCTCGTTGGGTTTGATACGGGCATCGAGCCAACGATGGGATTTTCTCTGCTCCTCAAAGGTGTCATCGCGTCTATTATTGGTGGAGTGGGAAATATATATGGTGGAGTACTTGGTTCATTTCTTCTCGGCTTTATTGAAAACTTTGGAATTTGGAAAATATCAGGCGAGTGGAAAGATGCTATTTCATTTAGTGTGCTCATTCTTTTCCTTTTGTTTCGTCCAAACGGAATCTTGGGAAAGAAATTATAAAAAATAAATATGGATTATTTTGTACACATCGCAATACTCATAGGAATATACTCGATACTGGCACTGTCGCTCAACCTTATCGTGGGATACACGGGACTACTTTCTATCACACAGGCCGCTTTTTATGGTATCGGGGCGTACACCACAGCCATACTGCTCACGGCATTTGGTATGAATTTTTTCTTGTCGATAGTTGTTGGAATGATTATTACAGGCATTCTCAGTCTGGCTATTGGCTATGTGTTGTCAAAATTTGATGGAGATTATTTTGCGCTCGGTTCGTTTGGTTTCAATATTATTGTGTACAGTATTTTTCTCAACTGGCAATCTCTAACACGAGGACCTCTGGGTATCCCGGGAATTTCCAAACCTGTGTTGTTTGGACTGGACTTTAGCGACAATCTGATTTTCCTCATTCTCGTTATCGTGCTTGCAGTTGGTGTGTACTTTATTTCACAATTTATTACTCGATCGTCTTTTGGTCGGGTCCTCAAGGCGATACGAGAAGACGAAAAAGCAATCAAAGTTTTTGGATACAACACACTGTTTTTCAAATTAACTATTTTTGTTATTGGAGCGATGATTGCCTCCGTTGCTGGTTCTTTGTTTGCCTCGTACATTACATACGTTGATCCGACCAGCTTTGCACTTTCAGAATCAATCTTCATTTTGGCAATTATTATTCTCGGCGGACTTGCAAACAACAAAGGCGCGGTGCTCGGAGCAATTTGCTTGGTTATTTTGCCGGAGGCACTTCGTTTTGTCGGTTTTCCATCGGACATTGCCGCCCAAATGCGCCAAGTGACATACGGCCTTATTTTGATAGTATTGATGCTGTACAGGCCACAGGGGTTGCTGGGAGAATATAAATTATAATCAAAAAACACATATGAAAAAGGATTTTGATAAATGGAACGAAAAGAAAAAAGAAATTCACAATCAGAAATCTGGTCCATTTTGTCATGATCGAGAATTGTGGTGGTGTACACTCGGAATGAATGTTGGTTTTGAGCAGGATGGCTCCGAGACAGAATATAGACGGCCTGTTCTTGTTCTAAAAGGTCTCAGTAAACAAACGTCTCTCATAATACCTCTTACTGCGTCTGACCATATTCATCCATTGCGACCATCAGTAGGTCTTGTTGAAGGTAAACAAGCGTGTGCACTTTTGTCACAAATAAGAGTTATTGATACGAAAAGATTGGTTAGAAAAATGGGATATTTAGACAAGAAAGTATTTGAAAATATACGAAAAATCGCCAAAGATATGCTTTGACGATTTTCCACTGGTTGCCCTTTGCAGGGCGAGGCCGAAGCCACTTGTTCATATAGTATATTAGGTAAGCAAAATAAAGTCAAGTATAATAATCAGATAAATTTTTATAATAACACATATGAAAAAAACAATTTGGATAGTAATAGTGGTCATAATAATAGGAATTTCTATTGTTTTTTTCAGTAGGTCAAAGGGAAATTCTGGAATAAAAATTGGCATAGTAGCTCCTCTCACTGGTTGGGGAGCATATTGGGGCGAAGGAGAATTAAAAGGTATTGAACTTGCAAAAAAAGAGATTGCTATAGGAGGAGGTGCAGTCGAAGTCACTGTTGAGGATGGTCAGACTGATGCAAAACAATCCGCAAGTGCTGCTCAAAAGTTGATTAGTCTGAATAAGGTTAATGCTATGGGTGTTGAATTTACTTCGCCAACATCGTCAGTTTCTCCTATATCAGAAAAAAATAAAATTCCATTATTGTACAATGCATTCATAAAAAACCCACTTTCAAGTAATTCATATGCATTCAAAATGTATTTTGATATAGAAAAAGAATGCGGTGTTGCTACAAAATATTTTGTTGATAAAGGTTATAAAAAAATAGGAGCGCTTATCCTCAATCTCGATATGGGGGCAGAGTGCAAACGTGGTATATCTGAAAATCTAAAAAATACAAATTCGACAGTGGTCTATTACGACTTCAATGTTGATGTTGTTGATTTTCGTACAATCATCGCCAAAATGAAAGAAGATAAAATAGATTCTTTAGTTACGGTTGCGTATGAAGATAATGCAATAGCTTTATTCAAACAAAAAGCAGAATTGAAATTAAATGTCCCAGTATTTGCTGCGGGCGGTAGACCAGATAATTTTAATGAAAATATATACAAAAAATTACCCGCAGAAATACTTGAAGGAACTATAACATATGACCAAAATATAAACCCAAATTTCATATCTAAAATAAAAAATATATATCCAAATATTACTGAAAAGGATCTCGTATCATCTGCCTACGGATATGATGAGGTTATGTATTTATACAATGCGTTAGTTAGATGCCCAGGTTATGCTCCTGAATGTGTTACAGCAGAGCTTATCAAAGAGACACATCACAATCCGGCTCTAGATGCAACAGGTTTTGGATCTGATAGAATACTCAAATTAACCCCGACTTATTTCATGTTTACACAAGGGGAGTTTGTAAAGATTAAGATTTAATTAAAACACATATGAAAAAAACAATTTGGATAATAGTAGTGATAGTGGTGTTACTAGGTATTGCGATTTTTGCTACGAGAAATAAAACACCAAAGGATGCCATCAAAATCGGTGTAGCGGTGGATTTGAGTGGTTATGCAGCAAACTGGGGAGAGGGCGAAGTCAAGGCGACACAACTCGCACTCGATGAATACAAAAACAACATAAATCAGCCAGTAGAGCTCATTATTGAAAACACAAAAGGAACAGATGTGGGCACGGTGGATGCTGTAAAGAAACTCATAGAAATAGATCACGCGCAGGCTATTGTTGGTCCAACATGGGCAGATAGTTACCAGGGAGCTATGCCGATTGCCGAGAGTGCAAAAGTAACGATGATTACACCGAGCGCTGCTATTGAGACGATACAAAACAAAGACAAATTCTCATATTTCTTTTCGACATGGTGGCCAGAAGCATCGGAAATAAAAACTCTTATTACACATATGACTACATCGGGGGTTACTCGGATCGCTCTCGTCAATGACCAAGACCCTTTTGATATTCAACTTGTCGATAATTTGTCAGCTTCTATAAATGCAAGCGGAAAAATTGCGGTCACAAGCAGAAATACTGTGTCGATTGCAACCAAAGATTTTCGTACGGTTATTGCAAAAATAAAAACTAGCAAGCCAGACGCTGTTTTTATTCAAGTTACTGATACCTCAACTATGGGGCCGTTTATGAAGCAACTCAAAGAACAAAATGTAAATATAAAAGTGTATGCAACTCCTGATGCTGAAAATGTAGATAATATAACAAAATTTCCAAATGCGTTTGATGGTATTCTCTACGCTTTTCCTTCGTACGCACAAGATCCATCGTACAGTGATCTCGTCACTCGACTCAAAACGAAATATGGTGCAGATGCATCGCAAGGTCCGTCGTTTGTAAATGCGTACAATGCTGCCACGATGCTCTTTGAAGTTTTGAAAGGTGGCGCGAGAACAGGAACAGAAATTCGAGATGCACTCAGTAAAGTCAATGTGGCAGGTGTCGGATCAAAAAATTTGTCATTCAATCCACAAGGCCAACTTCAAGATGTGACATTTATAATGAAAACAATTATCAATAACCAGTTTGAACAAGTAGTGCAATAGATATGAAAAAAATACTTTATATAATAATTGCAGTAATTGTGGTTGGTGGTGTCATTTGGTTTGCACTTTCAAATGGTAAATTACAAAAAACAAATGGGCCGATTAAAATAGGTTCTATACTACCTCTGACTGGAGATTTTGCTTTCTTTGGCGGAGAAATTCTCAGAGGTGAGCAGATTGCTTTGGATGAAGCTCAAAAGAATGGTACAAATATTCAACTTATTAGCGAGGATGATAAGTCTCAACCCACAGGATCTGTGAATTCTGCAAATAAACTAACACAGATTGATAAAGTAAAAGCGGTTATAACAGCGACACTGCAAGAAGTTAAGCCAATGACAAGCATTTTTAATGATGGGTTAATTCCACTTTTAGCGACATGGGATAGTAATGATTATATAAAAAATGCAGGAAAAAATATCTTTACAATCGGTTTTTCGACTGAAGCAGCAGGAAAAAAGATGGCGGACTATGCATACAACACTCTTGGTTTGAGAAATGTGGCTGTAGTAAATGCACTCGATGAATGGTCTAGTCTAGTCGCTTCTGCTTTTACAAAAGAATTTACTTCACTTGGTGGAAAAATTGTTTTGACTGAGCAGGTTAGTCCTAGTCAAAAGGAATTTAGAACACAAATAGCAAAAATAAAAGATATAAAAGCTGATGGTGTGTATGCTCCGCTACTACCCACAACAATTGGGCCATTACTCAAACAAATGAAGGATCTGGGACTCAATAAACCATTTATGACAGGAGATTCTTTCTCTGCCGATGAACTTGCAACTGCAAATGGAGGGGCAGAAGGAATTTATTTTACAAACCTTTATGCTGACAACACTAAAGCTTTGGATGCAAAATATCTTGCAAAGTACGGACAAGCTCCTGGTGCATCAGTATTTGTTTCTTTTGGGTATGATGGAATGAGAACTGTGTTGGAAGCAGTCAAAATTTCACAGGAAAAAAATATTTCTGTGAGTGATGCGATGAGACAAGTAAATATTGCTGGTACTGACTCACAAATAAATATGAATGGAGGGCAGTATTCAGAGAAGTTTGAAAAACTATATCAAGTCAGGGGAAGTGATTTTGTTGAAATTAAATAATATGAACATTCTCGAAACCAAAAAAATGACGAAACACTTTGATGGAGTGTATGCTGTTGATAGTCTTTCGGTTGGATTTGAAAAAGGAAAAATTACTGGGCTTGTTGGTCCGAACGGGTCGGGCAAATCAACACTTATAAATCTCCTCACCGGTGTCATTCAAATCGGCAGTGGATCGGTGGTTATTTCTTCTGCGGAGGAAGTGTCAAAACTCCTTCCTCACGAAGTATCTGACTACGGTATCACACGCACATTTCAGGAAGTAAGGTTGTTCGAACAAATGCCCGTGCTCGACAATATTCTGGTGGTACTGACAAAACGAAACGTGTTTGCATCTCTCTTTGAAATACACAAAAAATTTCATTTGGACAGAGCGGAAGAAATTTTGAAAAAAGTTGATTTGTGGGACCCTCCTTCGCCTAAAGCTTCGGGCGGGCAAGGAAAAAGAAAACAGGATCGTCTTGCAAGCGAATTATCATACGGACAAAGAAAACTTTTGGAAATCGGCAGGGTGCTCGCTATGTCAAATAGTTTTGGAGATGATAGCGACATTTTCTTTTTGGATGAGCCATTTGCTGGGTTGTTTCCAGAGATGAGAAAAATTGTAATTTTTGCAATTCAAGATTTGAAACAAAAAGGCAAAACTGTGATTTTGGTGGAGCACAATATTGATATTATTCGTGAACTTTGCGACCACATTATCGTTTTGGATAATGGAAAACTGCTGGCCGAAGGCAAACCAGATCAAGTGTTATCCAAGAGGGAAGTTATGGACGCGTATTTGGGGGAATAAATATAGAAATATGGATACAGAAAAATTATTAAAACTTAAAGATCTAAATGTAAACTACGGGACTTTGAAAGTTCTGCACGGTGTTTCTTTGTCTATTGACGAGGGTGAGATTGTGGCGCTTATGGGACCAAATGGCGCAGGCAAATCTACCATACTCAAATCTATGTTTGGACTTATCCCAATAGAATCAGGGAAAGTGTTGTGGCACGAAAAGGAAATCACTCCTATGCCGAGGGAAATGATAGATCGAGGGATTTCGTATGTGCCACAAGGCAGACGAGTTTTTCCGAGTCTTTCTGTCAAAGAAAATTTAGAAATTGGAGCATACACCGTAGAGTCACAGAACGAAATCAAAGAAAGAATTGAAGAAGTTTTGGATTTATTTCCTGCACTGCGGTCAAAACTCAAAGAGTCGTCGGGACATCTCTCTGGTGGTCAGCAACAAATGCTCGCTATTGCGAGGGGACTTATGACAGATCCAAAAGTGTTGCTCCTCGACGAGCCATCAATAGGTCTTGCACCAAAAATCGTCAAAGAAGTGTTTGAAAAAATCCGTCATATAAATGAGGCTCGCAAAATATCCATCGTGATAGTCGAGCACAATTTGAAATCAGTAAATGAGATTGCTCATAGGACATACATTTTGGACAAAGGTAGAGTTGTGGCCGAAGGCAAACCAAAAGAACTAATGGATTCTGGAATTTTGGAAAAAGTATTTTTGGGAAATATATAAAAAAGTCCACATACGTGATGTGAACTATCATAAAAAACTATAAATTTTGTATTATTTTTTGGGCGGACAGAATCCCAATTCACGCTTTTTCTTTTTGAATGTCTTGAAGCTATCCGTCAATTCTTGAACGGCTTCCGTGAGTGCGATTTGCACGAATTCTGCAAAGTCACTCACTGGTATATTGTATCTATTGGAAGAGTCCGTCATCCATTTTGCCTGATCGGAGGCGATAGGAAACTTCATATCCAGAAGCTCCCTTTTTGCCATTTTATAGGCAATCTCTTTCATCTTTTCGTCTGTCATACAAAAATCCTCTGGGTCGAAAATAACACAATTGAGTTATTTTGTAAATGGCCTCTTTGTTTTTCTCTCCAGTAGTTGTAGTATTAATGTATGAAAAAATACATAATATTCTTTTTACTAGTAATCGCTGTTTTGCTCATAGGTGGTGTGATGATGAGTCGGCGAAATCAACCCTCAGTGTATACAAAAGAACCCACCTCGACGGATACAAAGCCATGGGTGGAGATCATTACTCCAAAAATTATGAGTTCCACGACGTTCGGAACAAGTGAACTTCAGACTGGAGATGAGGTACTTGCTGGATCGCAGATTCAAACTGGAGATGTTGGACTCGGTAATATTTATCTGACAGATGGTTCTGTTGCACGAGTTGACGTGGGTACAAAAATAAATATTGAACAGGAAGAGTATGATCAGGGCAGTCAGAAAGTGGGTGTTGTGATAAAGCTCGTCTCTGGTCGTGTGTGGACAAAAGTTTTTGGACTGGTGACTCCGGACTCAGTGTGGCAGATCAAAACATCAAATGCAGTAGCGACAGTGCGAGGTACAGCGCTGGGCGTGGAATATATAAATGGTCAGACGCGAATTATCGGCTCAAAAGGTCTTGTTTCTGTGAGTGTCTTGGATCCAAAAACCGGTGCAGTTGTAAAAGATTCTGCAGTGAGTATTACACCAAACACAACAGTCATAATTAAAAATAGTGATGTCGCAGGTATTGCCTCGGGGAAAATTATTCTCGCTACAAAAACACCATCGATTGAATTTTTGAACGAGTCATGGGTTAGTCGCTCGGTCAGTGCCGACGAAAAACTCGACACTCTACAGAGTCAATTGCAGTCGCAAGGACTTTCCGGAAACGATTTGCGAGAAGCATTCAAAAAACAAGTCAAACAGAATTTTATTGATGCCAATCCGCCAGTACAGACAGACCAAACCACTCCTGCACAAAACACCACAGTAACAAGTACTGATACGAGTGCCACAGGAGTTACATCTCCTACAAATAAAATACCAAAAAGTTTGCGTCTGACGACCAAAAGCTCTTTTGTTGGTGTGACAGAAGGAGACCAAATTCCATTTGTTCTTTCTGTTGTTTACATTGATAGAACATCAAAAGTTCTTGCAAACTCATCTGCTGTGTGGAGTGTTGCAGGGCTTATGGGGAGTGTCTCCGGCTCGGGCATTTTCACGGCAAAGCTCGATCCGACTGTCTCCGAGCTCGGCGAGTCGGCGGGATATGTCGCTGTTGTCTGGACCGATCCGACGACCAAAACAGAATTCAAAACCCAATCACCAACATTTACAGTGTATGCCGCGGTTGATACAACACCAATAAATACACAAGGTCAGTAAAATGAAAAAAGAAAAAGTTATAATCCCACTCATCGGAGTTTTCATTGGAATAGTAGTTTCAATTTCTTTTTCTGTCGGACTTTTTCGGGGCCTCGAAAACTTTTTTGAGGATATTCTTTTCTCTCCAAAAAAGGTCAGTCCAGAAATTGTGATTGTTGCGATTGATTCGGAATCAATTGCCAAAATAGGGCAGTGGCCATGGCAGAGAAGTGTGTTTGCAGAGGCTATTTCAAATCTGGAAAAATCAAAACCAAAAGTGTTGGGTGTCGATGTTGTATTTTCTGATCCATCGCGATATGGAACAGCTGATGACCAAAAATTTTCGAACGCGCTCCAAAATGCAACATACCCAATCGTGCTTTCTGCCGAAGCCTCGCCACTTATTATAAACAAAAAAACGGTTGAGGCGGGAAATTGGATTTTGCCACTTCAGATTTTTACGGATTACAAAAATGTATCAGTAGGTCACGTCAATCTCGTGCTCGATGCTGATGGGGTGTCGCGATCACTTCCGCTCTTTATTCCGTCAAAAGGAAGTAGTGTGGGAGACACAATGCCAGCTCTTGCGTATGAAATTTTTAATATATCTGGTGCGTCAGCACTCCAAAACAAGATTGATGTATCAGAGTCTATTACGCGAATATTTTATTCCGTACCGACCGGGTATATTCACAGAATACCATTTTATAGAGTGCTCGATGGTAGTGCTGTAAATCTTTTGAAAAATAAAATTGTTCTCCTCGGTGCAACATCTCCAGACCTCCACGATGAACAGCTCACTCCACTTTCGCGTGGGACAAAAATGACGGGCATTGAGATTCAAGCAAACATTCTCAATATGTTTTTGGAAAATTATCGTCTGGCACCTATTTCAACATTCCTCCAAATTCTCTGGATTTTACTTTCGGCACTTATCCCGGCTCTCATTTTCTTAATCCTGTCTTCTAGACGAGTTATCCAGCCGATTGTAGTAAATATTGTCGTGGGAATGTTGTATGTTGTTGCAGTTATTATTCTTTTTGATAATGGAGTCGTTGTAAATTTGCTACACATTACGTTCGGCTGGGTTCTCTCGACGGGCTCGATTTTCTCGTACAGATATTTTGCTACGGAGCGTGACAGAGTAAATCTCAAAAATATTTTTTCTAAATATGTATCAAAGGACGTAATGAATGAGATTTTGAAAGACCCGACAAAAGTCAAACTCGGTGGAGAAGAAAAGGAGGTGACAGTTTTCTTTTCTGATATTCGCGGGTTTACAAATTTGTCCGAAGGTATGGCACCGGCCAAGCTCATTATGATTTTGAATCGCTACTTTACTGCAATGACAAATCAGGTGCTCGTGCAGGGTGGTGTGGTGGACAAATACATTGGTGATGCGATTATGGCGTTTTGGGGTGCGCCGATTGACGACCCCGAGCAGGCCGAGCATGCGCTCAATGCATCGCTCGCTATGCTTATTGAACTCAAAAAGTTGAATGAAGAACTTGTGGCAAGCGGGGAGTCGGCAATAAATATCGGCATTGGACTCTACACTGGTCCGGCGGTGGTTGGAAACGTTGGATCGGACACTCGGTTTGACTACACAGTCATCGGCGACACGGTCAACGTAGCATCTCGTCTCGAAGGTCTCAACAAGGAGTACAAAACAAATATTATTGTCGGTGAGACGACAAAAAACAAACTCGGCGATACATATCCGCTCACATATCTCGGCTCGGTCGCAGTCAAAGGCAGAAAAGAGCCGCTCAATATTTATACAATTTCTCTAGAAAAATAATTTGATTTTTTTCGTGTGCATGTTAGTGTAGACACCGGAATGCACACACGAACGCTTGAATTAATGGATTTCTTTTTTGAGGCCGCCATTGCGACGTATGTTACTGGCACCGTGAAAAAAACGACCATTCCGGGTTTGCCGGGGTCGAAAGGCTATACTTACCCACGGGGTGAGTATTTGTACATCGACTCCTACGGCACAAATGGGGAAAAGTCCGGTGGGCAAACTCTCATTTATGTGGACCACGGCCAAACCTTGGCATGGATGATGCACTACAAGGGATGGTGCAAGAACGACGATCCCGAGGTGATTGCATATCTCAAAAAGATTTTAGCAAAGGCCTACGCCGAAAAGAAATTTTACGGCGGGCGGGGAGCGCAATTTCCCGAACTGAGTGATCCCGAGATCAATGATTTGCAGTATACCAATCGTTGGTCAGGTACATTTGAAAATTTTAGCGGTCGAGAAGAAATTACTCGCGACTATTATGATCCGGACGCTGTCTTGGTAACTGATACCAGAGAAGTCTTCTGGCATCGTTTTGACGGGATGTTGATGCTCCCGTAGTTTGCAATCAGTCGGCCTCCGGGCCGGCTTTTCATTTGTACGAAGTTTTTATGTAGAAAGATGCGTGGTATAATTTTGGTAACTATATTTGTATGGAAAATGACACAACTCACAATCCGAAAGAGACTCCATTTTTACAAACACTTTTGGAAATTGCTTCTATTTGGATTATTTCTGATGTTGGATATTATCTTTTTTTACCAGCACTTGGTTTTGGAGGAGGGTATACCGCCAATCCGATTCAAATAACAATATATTATTTCCTGTGGCTCATTCTGACAGTTTTTTCTTTTTGGGAAATCTATAAAAAATGGGATATGGTGGAAAATCGCTGGCCGACATATCTATTGTCAGTTATTGTTAGTTTGATTATTGTTTGTTATCTTGTGTATGTATTTCCGCTTTTCCCTCCAATCACTTGGGCCAAGACATGGAAACCGGCATCAGAGCTCTTGTATGCAACGCCGTGGTATTTTCTTCCAAAATCAATCGACATCCTCCTTCAACAACTTCTGGTGACCGCAATGGTACTCGCATTTTCATTTCAAAAATTTAGTCTGAGAACAACATCGATTTGGTGTGCGATTTTGTTTGGTGGCGCACATCTTCTCCTCGTGTTTGGTGGTGGGGGAATGGTGTATATGATTACATTTACTTTGTCGGCAGTGATTGCTTCCTTTATCTTTCCGTATCTTATTTTGCGTGTGAAAAATGGATTTTTGTATTCATATTTTCTCCATTGGCTTTTCTATGCGGTTGCAATTATTCTGACTCGACTACTGTTTAAAATTTGATTTGTTAGAAACTTGTCTTCAATTACCTTTTTTAGGCACGGATATTTTCTTGCTAGAAAATTCCTCGTGTTCGCGCCGTCGCGCTCGCAATGACCTAAAAAAGGTAATTGAAGACAAGTTTCTAGAATTGATTTACAAAAAAACAGGGATATGACGCCCTGTTTTTTTGTATTAGTTTTTAGAACCCAAAAAGTTTACCAAAGAAGTTTTCAATTCCACCAAAGAATCCTGTATGTGCTGGTGGAGATTGTCCACTGTTTGTTGTGCCGGTTGTCGTTGTTACCGGCTGACCCTGATCAATGACTGATGTCGCTACGACAGATGTACCATTGACTGTGCCTTGGGCTATAACTCTATCTCCTGTTGCTATGCTCGAGATAGTTGTCGTTGCTTTGCCTTTGTAGATTGAGGCATTTGTTGCGTCAACTGAATAGGTGATGTTGCTCTGGTTGGTTATAGTGAGTATTGAACCAGTTATTTTAGAAACCGTACCACCAACTATCGGCTGACCATTACCTTTCATCATTGGAATGTTTGGAGTAGTTCCATCTTTTTTCCCCATCATTCCTTTATTATTTGGAACAACTCCATCACGAATCATTGTTGCAACTACATTTGTACCAGTCACTGTACCTTTGACTGATACTGTGTCACCAACAAGAATACTTGCAATTGTTCCAGCTGTATTATTTTTTGTAATTTTTGCATTTGTCGCATCAACTGTGTAGACAGTTGCTGTGGTACCACTAGCTACTGGTGCATTGCTTGTAACAGTGAGGGTATTTCCGGATATTGAGTTCACAGTACCCATTATCCCCGGACCTCTTCCTCCTCGTATCCACATTGCATTTTGGTGTTTTGTGGTGCTGGTCGTTCCCGTGGTGGTGTCAGCAAGTGCTGGCACGGCCATTGCGAGTGTTCCCGTGATTCCGAGAGCCACTGGTAATAATAAGAGATATTTACCGTATTTATTGCTCATAATGTTTTATGTAAATTAATTATAATTTGTGGCAAATCCTTTTGATTTTATTGCCACATATAGTACTACGTTATTTTCTTGGATCTGGGTGCACAAAAAAACATTAGACCACAAAATCTTAAAAAAATAAAAATTATATAAAATTCTAGGAGATACTTTTATTTTTATTACTCCAAAATTCACCCCATTCTCGCAGAAAGTCCGAGCTACTCCACTCCTTGTTCCAACCGACTCCAGAAATAATTTCAATATTATTTTGACTGCAGACATTCCACTCAGGAATTGTTTCTGCGTTTATTCTGTCGCCACCTTTTGTAAAAATATGTGGACGAATTTTCTCCAGTGCTTTGCAGACAGTCTGATCATTTTCTATTTCAAATGGCACAACATAATCAACTCCTTTGACATACGAAACTACGGCACATCTGGTTTTGATATCCATAAACGCTTTACCTTTTTTATTTTTCAAAAAAGTGTCGCCGTTGACTATGACCACGAGGGTATCACCGAATTTCTTTGACTCATGGAGACAAGATACGTGGCCAGGATGAATCGGATCAAAACCTCCAGAGGTACAGACAATTTTCCCAAGACTATCACGGAGAGCATCAAATTCTTCAAACGAGACTATTTTTGCAGGCTTCATAATATGATATATTATAGACCGTAAGGAAAAGAAACACAAAACTCTTTTAAAATAGTGGATAATTGGTTTCAATAACTTTCCAAAAAAGATATACTATATATGTATGAATCTTTTAATTATGTTTCCGTATTATATAGTCTGGCACTATAGTCGGGCATTTTCTGATAGTGTGCGCATCTGGAAAAATTTTCTCCTTTTTATTTACAATTTTTTCTCAATCAAAACATTATTTTTGACCTTGTTTTCTTCGTGGCGTCGTATGGGAGATACATATTCAAAAGGTATGGGAATGTCAGAAGTTTTGAGTACGTTTGTGTTAAATACGATTATGAGATGTGTCGGTGCGGTTGTTCGCCTCATATTTATTTTCACTGGGATTATCGCTCTCATTATTGGAGTGATTCTTGGTCTCGCGTTTTTTGCATTTTGGATTTTATTACCAGCCATTTTGGTGTACCTCATTCCGTGGGGAATTGTAAAAGTAAGTTCATAACATATGAATTTTGAAGAAATAAAAAAAATTGGAGAGACACTATATTCACCCGTCTTTTTCCTTGAAGATGTGCTCTCTCATTCAGCTCGAAAAAAGGCTGAGCTCGGTTTGCTGGTTTTGATGTTGCTTGGAGTTTGTACTTCAGCTATTTTGTATTTTTTGCAAAATTTTCTTCATAATACAAATTACATACATATTTCCTCAAAAATTTTTGGCGCGTCGGCTCTCGTATTTAGTCTCTGGATTTTATTTTTTATGTTTGAAGCATTTTACTATTCGTACTATCATTTGGATAAGAAAAATTTGAAAACGGTTTTTATTGATTTTGATTTGGCATACATTATACATTCTATTTTGCCTGCAAATACGGTTTTGCCGAGTGATATTACAGCTCAGTTTTTCAAAACAGACTTCGGCCAAGCGGTGCTTGCTAGGTGTGGGATAGGTCAAAAAACTTTTGCGGATTTTCTTTCTCAAAGACAAAAAATTCTTTCTCCGACAGACTTCAGATGTACTTTTTCTGGTGTGAGTTTTTCATATGATGATTTTATTGGAGCGATTTTTGATCAGGATACAGAGTTTGCCGGTTTTCTCTTTGGATACAGTATTCAGAAAAAAGATTTACTCGCTATTGTTGATTGGATTTTGGAACAACAAGAAATATACAGAAATGCCGAATGGTGGTGGTCGGAAAATTCTATAAACCGAATCCCTGGAATAGGTCAGGATTGGTCATATGGTAAAGCCTATCAGCTCTTGAAATACAAGAAATCCTTGCCACCGGCACCTCCAGAGCGATATGAAGTGCACTCATCATACGGAGTAGATGAGCTCAAAGAAATTCAGTCAGTATTATCCCGAACACGAGAGGCCAACGCTATCTTGGTGGGAAATGATAATGCAGGGAAGCTACGAATAATTTCTGTTTTGGAAGAATTGATTTTGGAAGGTAATGTTTCTAATTCTTTAAAACACAAAGAAGTAGTACTTCTCGACGTTGATTTGTTTGTGGCAGAAAATAGTATCAAAGAACATTTTGAAACAGAAATTTCCGGCATAATGAAAAATGCCATTTCCGCTGGAAATATTATTTTGGTCATAGAAAAAATGCCATCGTTTATAAAATCAGCATCTCTACTCGGAATTGATCTGCCAAGCCTCCTTGAGTCGTATTTGTCATCTCCACATTTGCAGATTATTGGTTTGTCCGACACAGAGAGTTTCCACGAAGTCATAGAAAAAAATGTTTTGCTTATGCAGTATTTTGAAAAAATAATTGTAAAAGAAATTGATGATTCAAATACAATCAAAGTTTTGGAAAACGAGCTTATCCGTTTTGAAAACGATGGACTCTTTTTCACATATCCGGCACTCGTTGCAATTGCGGAGAGTGCAGAGAGATATTTTTCTGACGGAGTAATGCCGGACAAGGCGATTGATTTGCTTATGGAGATTGTACCGAGACTTCAGTCACAGAAAAAGCAGGTGGTAGAGAGAAATGATATTTTTGCGATGATAGAGAGTAAAACTGGCATTCCGACGAGTGGTGTTAAAGTTGATGAAAAAGATAAACTCCTACACCTTGAAGATATTTTGCACAAGAAAATTATCGGTCAGGATGCCGCTATTTCTACTATCAGTAATGCGGTCAGGCGTGCCCGCTCTGGACTTTCGAGCCCAAACAGACCTCTCGGATCATTTCTTTTTCTTGGTCCGACCGGTGTAGGAAAGACAGAAACATCAAAGGCACTCAACGAAATATTTTTTGGAAAGGAGGGACAGATTATGCGACTCGATATGTCCGAGTATTCATCATACGAGGCCACATCAAAACTCATCGGTTCGTTTGAAAGCGGACATCCGGGGGTGTTATCGTCAATGCTTCGCGAACATCAGTACGGTGTGTTGCTTCTCGATGAATTTGAAAAAACAACAAAAGAGGTAATGAATCTTTTCTTGCAAATAATTGATGAAGGATTTTTCTCTGACGGACTTGGTAAAAAAGTAAATGCGAGAAACTTGATTATTATTGCAACATCAAACGCGGGGAGTAATCTGATTTGGGAAGAAATGAAAGCGGGACGAGATCTTGTTCAGAGTAAAGACAAAATCATTGACAGTGTCATTCATGATGGAATATTCAAGCCAGAGCTTCTCAACCGTTTTGATGGTGTTGTGATTTTCCATCCACTCAACGTAGAGCATCTCAAAAAAATTGCAGCACTGATGCTCCAAAAACTTCATAGCAGAATGGCGGAGAAGGGAATTGATTTGGTTATTGATCAAAATCTTGTAGATTATGTGGCAAAAGAAGGTTCTGATCCGCAGTTTGGTGCACGACCTCTCAATCGTGTTATTCAAGAGAAAATTGAGCAAATTGTGGCAAAAAAAATAATTGAAGGTTCTATAAAGCAGGGTTCTCAACTCGTTTTACATCCAGAAGACCTCGTGTAGCCATTTTTCGGTCTCTAGGTTGCAAAAATAAAGCTTTTTTGGTATGCTAGTACGGCAATGAAAAAAGATATACATCCAAAAAACTACCGACCAGTTCTCTTTATTGATAACTCAAACGACACTGAGTTTGTCATTTCGTCTACAGTAAATTCAACAGAAAAAGGTAAGGCAAAAGACGGCAAAGAATATCCAATTTACAGACTTGAAATCTCAAGTGCTTCACATCCATTTTACACAGGAAATGAGAAAACTCTTGATACTGCGGGACGTGTAGAGAAGTTCAAAGCTAAACAAGCTAAAGCTAAAAAATCGTCAAAATAACATCATCTGCGTTGTTGCGGTGTGATTTTGCTCTTTCACCGTACTAATGTACGGCTCAGTCGCAAAATCTTCCGCGCCTAGCATCTAATGTTATTTTGACGATTTTTTGTTAAGATACTTATGATTGATATAAATATACAAATGGACCTAGAAAAATATTTACAAAATAATAAGACATCATATCTTGCCGAAACCTACAAAAAGCTTGATAGGGATGAGTTTGCTACACAAAAAATGGTAGAGGAGGATCCATCACTTGCTGATTTGGCGAGTTCGGAGTTGGAGTCAATTAAATTACAAAAAGAGGCGATCTTGAAACAGATGGAGGAAATTTTGGCGACCGAGGAAAAGGAAGATGAATTTCCAAACGAAGTTATTCTCGAAGTGAGGGCGGGTGCTGGTGGAGAAGAGGCTTCACTTTTTGCCGAGGAACTCGCACGAATGTACACAAAATATGCCGAAAATAGAGGATGGTCAGTAGCTGTTGTTGATGAGTCATTTAGTGCTGTGGGCGGGTACAAAGAAGCATCATTTGAAATACGTGGCAGAGATGTGTACAAAGAACTCAGATTTGAGACTGGTGTGCATCGTATTCAGAGAATTCCTGCAACAGAAAAAATGGGACGTGTTCATACGTCTACAGCCTCAATCGCTATTTTGCCAATACGCAAAAAGACAAACATTGTTATAAGTCCGTCGGACTTGGAAATAGAAACATCCCGATCGGGTGGAGCAGGTGGGCAGAATGTGAACAAAGTGGAAACTGCTGTGCGCATTATTCACAAACCAACGGGTATTGATGTTCGTTCAACCGCACAGAGAAGTCAGCTCAAAAACCGAGAGCAAGCGATGAGTATTTTGGTTGCCAAACTCCAGGAGCTCAAAGATAGTGAGGAAGCAAAGAAATATTCGGCCGATCGCAAAGATCAAATCGGCACTGCAGATCGTTCGGAAAAAATTCGTACATATAATATTTTGCAGGATAGAATCACAGATCATCGCATCAAAGAGTCGTGGCACAATATAGAAAAAATAATGGCTGGTAACATAGAGCCGATTATTGAAGCAATGAAAAACTTCGACGGTCAAAAGGTTGAAGACAGTGATAATGATGAGTAAATATGATATGATTTTCCTATGCCTGATTTGGTATATATTTTAGAGAAAGTTGGATATATTGGAATTTTTGGGATTATTTTTCTTGAGTCATTTCCAATGACGTTTTTTTTGCCAGGTGACAGTCTTCTCTTTTCGGTTGGTTTTCTTGCGTCAGTCGGAGTGTTTTCTCTTCCTGTATTATTTGTCACAATATTTATTGCTGGTTTTTTTGGATACATATTTAGCTATTGGCTGGGACAGAAAATTATAAAAAAGTTTTTTAATAATCCAAATTCAAAAATTTTCAATCCAAAATATGTCGAGTATACACGAGAATTTTTTGCAAAATATGGTGCAAAGACAATTATTATTGGTAGATTTGTGCCGATAGTTAGGAGTTTTGGTCCGGCACTCGCTGGGGTCGCAGATGTTAATTTTAAGAAATTTATTGTTCTGGATCTCATTGGAACTATTATTTGGTCTGTCGGAATCACATCAGCTGGGTTTTATCTCGGTAGAATAATGCCAGGGGCAGAAAAATATATAACCCACTATATTTTGATTATTGTATTCCTTTCTATTTTACCAACAATTATTGAGGTACTTAGGAGAAAGAAAAAATAATTATGAAAGACGAAATTTTTTCAGTGAGTAGTTATTTGGATGATCTAAATACCACACTGAAAAGCAAAAAAGCAAAAATAATTGGAGAAGTTTCGGGAGTACAAGAATATCCCGGACGAAGCTATCTCTACTTTTCCATTCGTGATAAAAAGGATCAGAGTACGGTCAAGTGTTTTATGTGGAAAAATGATTATCGGATTTCCGGAGTGACTATTGCTGACGGTATGGAAATTATTGTGACTGCATATCCAAATATTTACAAACCAAACGGGGGATTGACTCTCCAAGTTGAACAGATTGAGCTTGTTGGGGAAGGGGCTTTGAAAATCGCATATGAAGAACTCAAGAAAAAACTTGAGTCGGAGGGGTTATTTTCCCTCGCACGAAAAAGAGCTATTCCAGACTATCCACAAACAATTGGTGTGATTACATCAAAATCTGGTGCTGTTATAAATGACTTTCTGACAAACGTTGGCAAGTACGGATTTGAAATTTTATTTGTTGATTCAAAAGTAGAAGGTCAAGACGCTGTAAAAGATTTGCTCTCGGCAGTAGAGACTCTCAGGAAAAAAGATATTGATGTGCTCGTGATAATGCGCGGAGGAGGATCTCTGGAATCTTTTCTCGCATTCAATAACGAGACTCTCATTCGAGCTGTGGCAAATTTCCCCGTACCTGTTCTGACTGGGATTGGGCACGATAAAGATATCCCTCTTGTTTCTATGGTTTCTGATAAAAATGTTTCGACTCCGACTGCTGTGGCAAATCTTTTGAACTCATCATGGAGTGAAGCAATAGCAAAAGTGAGACTTGCTGAGGAAAAAATATTTTCACAATTTCAGTCTGGTCTCCGAGACAACCAATATATGATAGAAAATTCTCATCTGACTATTGAAAAAAGTTTTTCATCACTTCTCGATGTATTTAAAAATGCAGAAAAAACAATGATACACGCTGTAGTCAAAATTGAATCGCAGATTTCTAGACTTTCTGATATGATTTCTCGAGGAATAAAGGATATTGTGAGAGGTTTTGAGACAATCCAGGCTGGTACCCGAGATTTGCTGGTGCAGTCTGGCAAGACGATCCAAATGGCAAGTCCGGAAAGGCAACTCTCGAGGGGGTATAGTATTGTCAAAACAAATGGTAAAGTGGTGCGAAATGTCGAAGACGCACCGAGTGGGAGTAAGCTTGATGTAATGGTTTCTGATGGTACAATAGAAACAAAAGTAATATAACTATGACAAAAAAAACAACACAAACAAATTTGAACGAGACATTAAAAAAGTTGGCACAGATAGTATCCTGGTTTGAGTCACAGTCGGAGCTCGATGTAGAAAAGGGTTTACAATATGTCAAAGAAGGTGCCGAACTTATAAAGTCTTCACGCGAAAGACTCTCGGAAATCGAGAATGAATTCAAAGAGATCAAAAAGGAAATTCAAAAAACCGGATCAGAAAATTAATTTTTTACTATTGGTCCTTCAAACTTGAGACCGTTGCGTACAGGAGAGTTTTTGATTATTTCTATAATTTCATCTTCGCTGTCGCAAATAGTGTAGAGATTGAGATCATCTGCGTCAACCATTTTTCTGCTGACAAATTCTGCTCTAAATAATTCATCAATTTTGTTCCAGAAGTCACTACCAACAAGAATCATAGGCACTCGCTCGATTTTGTGTGTTTGAATAAGAGTGATGATTTCAAAAAATTCATCCATTGTTCCGAAACCACCCGGGAGAAAGATGTATGCCTCGGCAGAGAAAGACATACAAACTTTTCGGCTAAAGAAATAATAAAAACCGAGATGTCGATTGAGATACGGGTTTGTGGCTTGTTCTTCTGGAAGCTCAATCGTAAGGCCGAGAGACTGACCACCTGATTCAAATGCTCCTCTGTTGGCCGCTTCCATTATTCCTGGGCCACCACCGGTAAAAACTGAATAGCCAAGATCTTTTGCAATACGTTCGCTCAAACTGCGGGCTTTTATATAATACGGATTATCTTCAGTAAAACGGGCCCCACCAAAAAAAGTAACTGATTTTGGATAATGTCGGATAAATTCAAAACCATCCATAAATTCTTTTGTGATAAGCGCGACTCTCTCATGTGCAGCGTTGTGCATTTCCTCTCGGGTAAGAGGTTTGATATTCAAATGTTTTGCTGGCAGGTTTACGATTTTTTTGCTCATATATTTGTTTGTTATGTATCAATTATAGGGGTTGTGCTCTCTTTTGGCAATTTACATTTTTGTGTTTAATACTTATAATAAACTATATGAAAAAATTAGAGCAAAAAGAATGGATAGCTATTGTTATCTCATTATTCGTTGTAGGTTTCTTTTTTATGTTCGGTCCAAGCCTTATGTCAATTTTTACAAGTAACACTAATATACAAATGGATTCAACAAAACCAAAAGTTGTTTCAACAGATGTCGTTGTTGGAACAGGAGATGAAGCACTTACCGGTAACAGAGTGACTGTGCACTACACAGGACGATTTGTTGATGGAAAAGTTTTTGATAGCTCTGTTACTCGGGGCGAGCCATTTCAGTTTGTTCTCGGTGGAGGTCAGGTTATAAAGGGGTGGGATGAGGGAATCGTCGGAATGCGAGTTGGAGGCAAACGAACACTGTCTATTCCTCCGGAGCTCGGATATGGTATGAACGACTACGGACCAATACCCGGAGGTTCTACACTCATTTTTGATGTCGAGCTTCTCAAAGTCGAAAAGTAAAAAATTTAATTCGTAACTGACTTAAAACTCGTCGAAAACATATTCTTTTTTGAGGCTTCGCAGGCGGGTAGCCGAGACTTGAGAAATTTGCCAGCAGGCAAATATTCGTACTCAAAAAAGAATATGTTGAGTAAGAGTTTTAAGTTCAAACACTACATGTTGATAAAGAAAATGCCGGACGTGAGTCCGGTGTTTTATGTGATAAATCCGCAGAGTCTGTCTTTGCAGACCTTTTTATTTTGCCATTCAAATTTTCTATATTTGATAGTGGTCCGTGCCCATCTCAGAAAATATCCGAGATAGACCATTGAAGAAAGGATTAGGATTGCTTCTGCGAATTCTCTTCGCATGAAATTTTCTCTCCTTTCTTTTCCATCCATCGGATGCCTATTGAAATGAGGTGTCCAAAAAGAGAGAAACCAATAAGGGCGAGAATAAATTTTCCGAGATTAAAAAGAAATAATACCCAATCGGTGGTCGTCATTTCCATACAGGTTCTATAAAAAATTAAAACATATTTCAAATTTTAATTCAAATATGATATGCTCGACATAATGAAGCCTATTTCATTTAAGATACACAAAGAGATTTCGGGAAAACTTGGACGCACAGGAACAATTTCCACACCTCACGGCGATATTCAAACACCGGCGTTTGTGACGGTAGGTACGAAGGCGACAGTAAAGGCGCTCACTCCAGAACAGGTAAAAGATACCGGTGCACAGGTTGTTTTGGCGAACACATATCATTTGTATTTGGAGCCGGGCGAGGAAATAATACAAAATCTTGGTGGACTGCACAAAATAATGAATTGGTCAGGACCTATTATGACCGACTCGGGTGGTTTTCAGGTTTTTTCTCTCGGCGCGGGACTCAATAGAAAAGGTGGCAAGGTGGCAAAACACGAGGAGCTACTTTTGCCGGAAAGTCATGGGCGAGATGAGGATGAGGAAATAAAACCAACACGAGCAACTATCGACCCAAACGGCGTAACATTTCGCTCGTACTCTGACGGCTCAGCCCATTATTTCACTCCAGAAAAGTCAATTGATATCCAGCACAAACTCGGGGCGGATATGATTTTTGCTTTTGATGAATGTACCTCGCCACACGAGTCGCATCACTATCAAGCCGAGGCTCTGGACAGAACTCACAGATGGGCACGAGAGAGTTTGGAGTATCACAAATCAAAACAAAATTGCCAAACTCAAGGTCTCTTTGGAATTGTTCAAGGTGGTAGGGAAGAGTCACTACGAAAAGAAAGTGCGCAAGTCATTGGTGGTATGGATTTTGATGGATTTGGAATCGGTGGATCTTTTGAAAAAGAAGATATGAGCAAAGCGGTGGAGTGGTGCAATGGTATTTTGCCAAAGGAAAAACCACGACATCTGCTGGGTATCGGCGAGCCGGTAGATCTTTTTGGTGCAGTAGAAAATGGTTGTGACCTTTTTGATTGTGTTTCTCCGACACGTGTCGGAAGAAATGGAAACGTCTATACAAAAAATGGCAGAGTCTGTCTTATGAATGCAGAGTTTAGAGAAGACTCACGGCCGATTGATGAGGGTTGTGGATGCTACACGTGTCAAAATTTCAGCAGAGGATATGTAGCACACCTATTCCGTGCAAAGGAAATGCTTGCTGGGACACTCGCATCAATACACAACCTGTATTTTATAATTCATCTCGTAGATACTATGCGAGAAACTATTTCAAATGACAATTTTGATACATACAAAAAGGATTTTTTGGAAAAATACTACACATAAAATAATGTAGGGAATTACTTGCACTCAAAAACAACCTATGATACTGTAATGTCAGGTAGTTGAGTCAACGCGCACCACCGGGGCGGCCGGTTCCTGACACCGGTCCGCTCCACCACCGCCACCGCAAGGAGAGTCGAATGGAGTCTCCGCCGCAGTAGTAGGGGCTGGAGAGAATCCCTCTCCAGCCAAGGGTTCCTGGTTGGGGCGGGGTCACGAAGATCCCGCCACACCGCAATGTCCGCGTCCTCGGCCCGTCGCGGGGGAACAAGAAGCCTCTGGCTTCCCCTCGCGACGTTAAAGAAGTTCTTTATTTTGTTTTTTTTGTTCTTGTTTCCTGTTTGTCACGGCCCCAGTCTTACTGGCGGTCGTTTTTGTATCCAAAAATTGTAATTTATTGTATAGTGTTGCTATGAATTTTAAAATCCGAAGAGATTTTGAGCCAGCAGGCGACCAACCACAAGCGATAGAAAAGCTGGTAAGTGGAGTAAAGAAAGGTCTGAAACATCAGACTCTTTTAGGTGTGACCGCATCAGGAAAAACCTTTACAGTGGCAAATGTGATACAGGAAATCCAAAAGCCGACACTTGTTATAGCTCACAACAAAACTCTCGCTGCACAGCTCGCACAGGAGTACAGAGAATTTTTTCCCGAAAATGCCGTGCATTATTTTGTCTCATATTATGACTACTACCAGCCAGAAGCATACATTCCAGTCTCTGATACATATATAGAAAAAGAAGCGATGATAAATGAGGAGATTGATCGTCTCCGTCACGCATCAACACAGGCACTTCTCACACGAAAGGATGTGATTATTGTTGCATCGGTTTCGTGTATTTACGGTCTCGGCTCGCCGGTGGAATACGAAAAAGTGAATCTGAAAATTGTAAAAAATCAAAAACTTTCTCGAGCAGATTTTATTCGCAAACTCATTGACATACATTTTGAAAGAACAAACGCGGACCTCTCTCCGGGTATGTTTCGTGCAGTCGGTAACACTGTGGAAATAATGCCCGTCTCTGAAAAGTTTATATATCGGATCGAGATTGATAATGGCTCAATAAAAGAAATTCTACAAATTGATGCAGTCACGCGCGAAATAATAAACACAGTGGATAATTTTTTTCTTTTCCCAGCAAAACATTTTATTTCAAATAGTGAGCAGAGTACTCGTGCATTCAAAACTATCAAAGCCGAGCTCGCTGTACGACTCAAAGAACTAGAAAAAGAGGGAAAACTCCTCGAGGCAGAACGACTCAAACGTAGAACCAACTATGATCTCGCCCTCATTCGCGAGATCGGGTATTGCAATGGTATTGAAAACTACTCACGACATTTTTCTGGTAAAAAAGCTGGCGAGGCACCTGATACACTACTCTCATATTTTCCACACAAAGCAAATGGTGAGCCGGACTTTTTGACTGTGATTGATGAATCTCACGTCAGTGTTCCACAAATCGGTGCGATGTATTCCGGTGACGCATCACGCAAACAGTCTCTCGTTGATTTTGGTTTTCGATTGCCATCGGCCAAGGACAATCGACCTCTCAAATTTGAGGAGTTTGAGGAACGTGTCGGTCAGACTATTTATACATCTGCAACACCGGGTGAATATGAAAGAGAGAGAAGTGTTCCTCCAAACGGCCAAGTAGCAGAACAAGTCATCCGACCAACAGGACTTATCGATCCGGTTGTTGAGGTCAGACCGATTATTGAAAAAGGAAAGTACAAAGGTCAGATAAAAGATTTTATAGATGAGTCAGAAAAAGCTATCAAAAAAGGTGGTCGAGTTATTGCGACGACGCTCACAAAAAAAATGGCAGAGGATTTGTCAGAGTATTTGAAAGAAAAAGGAATTCGTGCTGAATATTTGCATAGCGATATCAAAACAATTCAACGAATTGAAATTTTGACGAGCCTGCGAAGAGGGGAGTTTGATATTCTTGTTGGAGTTAATCTTTTGCGAGAAGGTTTGGACTTGCCCGAAGTAACTCTCATCGGAATTCTGGATGCTGACAAAGAGGGCTTTTTGCGTAGTGACACATCACTTATTCAGATCATCGGTCGTGCCGCGAGAAATGCCGACGGCAAAGTTATTTTGTATGCCGACACTATGACCAAATCAATGGAGCGGGCAATAGGTGAGACAAATAGGAGACGAGAAAAACAAATTGCGTATAACACTGCACACAACATAACACCAAAGACAATTATAAAGAAAATTCAGGATATTACGGACCAACTCAAGTCAGAACATCAGAAAACTGTTGGGACACTACTCGAAATAGACAAAAAACTTTTTGAGAAAGATCCAATGAAACTCATTAGACAAAAAGAAAAGCAGATGAACTCTGCGGTCAAGATTTTAGATTTTGAAACAGCTGCACTTTTACGTGATGAAATAGCAGAACTGACAAAGAGAATGAAAGAGGATTAGGTTTACACATTTCTAATATGTGATATTATCATTTTGTTACAGCTACACCCTACCGGCAGATCGGGGGTGTGTTTGTGTATATTATAGCCAAAAATATGACCAAAAAAGATACAGATAAAAAAGAGGACGTGATCATAGTCAAAGGTGCTCGGACTCACAATCTCAAGGATATTACGGTGGAAATGCCAAGAAACAAGATGATTGTTTTTACAGGACTTTCTGGCTCGGGAAAATCATCACTTGCTTTTGATACTATTTTTGCTGAAGGCCAACGTCGCTACGTTGAGTCGCTTTCGTCGTATGCCAGACAGTTTTTGCGACAGATGCAAAAGCCAGATGTGGATGAGATAGTTGGACTCTCTCCGGCAATTTCTATTGACCAAAAATCTCGCTCAAACAATCCACGTTCGACTGTGGCAACTATTACGGAAATCTATGACTACTTGCGTATTTTGTATTCACGAGTTGGTCATCCGCACTGTCTCATTTGTGGAGACGAAATTAGCAAACTTTCAAATGAGGAAATAAAAAATTTCGTTTTGGAAAAAATTGATGAGAAACGAAAAGAGTACAAAAAGACAGAAAAAGTTATTCCATTTCCTGTGTACGTAGAAATCTATGCACCTGTTGTACGAGGTAGAAAAGGCGAGTATTACCAGCTCCTGTACGATCTTCTCGGCAAGGGTTACTCACATATTCTCGTGGATGGTGAAAAGAAATCTCTCCGCGAACAAATTATTTTGTCAAAAACAAAACGTCACAGCATCGATGTTCTCGTGGACAGCATTTCTCTCTTTGATTTTGCAACTGACAAAAAGGGTGCTGAGGAGAGATTGTCCGAGGATTTGGAAAAAGCACTTACTGAGTCGGATGGTCAAGTGCGGATTATGTTCAACGACATAAAAGATCCAGCCGAAAATGCACTCGAGAAAAATACATTCCTCATGTCATCAAAACTTTCCTGTCCGAAAGATGGGTATTCATATCCAGAAATTGAGCCACGTTTATTTTCTTTCAACTCTCCATATGGTGCTTGTCCAGAATGTAATGGTCTCGGTACGCGTCACTTTTTCGGCAATGAAGTATGTCCTGTATGTAATGGAGCGAGACTGCGACCAGAAGCTTTGCATGTCCTTGTGGGTAATAAAAACATTGTGGATTTGACGGCAATGTCTATCAAAGATGCATATGATTTTTTTGAGAAACTCAAATTGACTGAACGAGAAAAAAATATTTCAAAAGTTGTGTTGAAAGAGATTGAGTCACGACTCCTCTTTATGCTCAACGTCGGAATTGAATATCTTTCACTCGACCGTAGGGCTCACACGCTCTCTGGTGGAGAGGCACAGCGAATCCGCCTTGCAAGTCAGCTCGGCTCGGGACTCGTTGGTGCGCTGTATGTGCTAGATGAGCCGACAATCGGACTTCATTCACGTGACAATGATCGACTTATAAAAACACTCCTCGAGCTCAGAAACTTGGGTAATACTATTATTGTCGTGGAGCATGATGAGGACACGATTTTCTCATCGGATTATATTGTAGACATTGGTCCAGGTGCTGGTGTCCATGGCGGTGAAGTGGTTGTGTCCGGATATCTCGATGGTCTACTCACTGAAAAGAAAAATACGTCAGGCTCACTTACACTCGACTATTTGCGTGGAGACAAAGTAATAGAAGTACCAGAGGAAAGACGAACTGCACAGAGGGGCGAAATTCAGATTCGCGGTGGCAAAATATTCAATATAAAAAATATGAATGTCGATGTTCCTCTCGGTAGGTTTGTTGTGGTGACTGGTGTGTCGGGATCCGGCAAGTCATCTTTTGTGTATGAAATTTTACACAAAAACCTGCAAGCGAGACTCGAACGCAGATACAGATCGGCGGAAGTCTACAATTGCAAATCATTTGCTGGTACGGAATACCTCGGCAGAACGATCTTGATTGATCAGTCGCCGATTGGACGTACACCGCGAAGTAACCCGGCGACATACACCGGAGCATGGACATTTATTCGTGAACTTTTTGCCGAAACAGCCGAAGCTCGTGCTCGTGGCTGGAAAGCGAATAGATTTTCTTTTAATGTGAAAGGTGGCAGATGTGAGACGTGTGGAGGAAATGGTGAAATAGAAGTGGAAATGCACTTTTTGCCGACCGTCTATGTGCCGTGTGATGTGTGTCGTGGTAAGCGGTTTATGAAAGAAACTCTGGAAGTGAAATACAAACACAAAAATATTCACGATATTTTGAAAATGACTGTGGAGGAAGCGCTCGGATTTTTTGAAGATATTCCAGCGATTTATGATCGCCTCAAAACACTCGACGAGGTTGGTTTGGGGTACCTCGAACTTGGTCAATCTGCCACAACTCTTTCTGGTGGAGAAGCACAGCGTGTCAAAATTTCGAGCGAGCTGTATCGACCACACTTACAAAAAACTATTTATCTTTTGGATGAGCCAACGATCGGATTACACTATGAGGATGTGAAAAAACTCATTGAAATTTTGCAAAAATTGGTAGACAAAGGAAATACTGTGGTTGTCATTGAACACAATATGGATGTTATAAAATCATCTGACTATGTGCTGGATATCGGTCCAGAAGGTGGAAATGGTGGGGGACAACTTGTGGCAAAAGGAACGCCGGAAGAAATTGCAAATAATGAGAAATCACATACAGGAAGGTATTTGAAGAAAGCATTAAAACAATACCGTGCCTATAGAAAAAATTAAAAAAATAATATCAAAACTTCCTGACACACCGGGGGTGTACTTTTTTAAGCGTGGAAATGGAAAAAGTAGTGAGATTATTTACATTGGGAAGGCTACGTCACTCCGCGATAGAGTACGAAGTTATTTTAGTGCGGATATTGAAATAACACGTGGACCACTAATTTCCAAAATGCTGTCGGAGTTTGACTCGATATCATTTCAAAAGACAGATTCTGTACTTGAAGCTCTCATTTTGGAAGCACATCTCATTAAAAAATATCAGCCGTATGCCAACACAGCCGAAAAAGATGACAAGAGTTTCAATTTTGTGATTGTTACAAAAGAGGATTTTCCTCGAGTTCTCACTGTGCGTGGTAGGGAACTTCTTACAAACAATACATACGACGTTTTGGAAAAATTTGGACCATTTACAAACGGAGGGCAACTCAAGGAAGCACTGAAAATAGTGCGAAGACTTTTTCCATACAGAGACAAGTGCTTGCCGGAACAAGGTAAACCTTGTTTTAATAAACAAATCGGACTTTGTCCGGGAGTGTGTGATGGTACGATTTCAAAAAAGGACTACGCGAAAATAGTAAAAAATATTATGTTGTTTTTTGACGGAAATAAAAAGCAGATTGTAAAAAATTTGGAAAAGGAAATGAAAACATATGTCAAGGCAAAGGAATTTGAAAAAGCACAAAAAATAAAAAAACAAATTTTTGCTCTCGGGCACATTCACGACGTTTCGCTCATAAAAAATGGTGACTTGCCAGGGCGACCGGTGTCCGAAAAGACTTTTCGTATTGAGAGCTATGATATTGCACATATGTCAGGACAAAACGTCGTTGGTGTTATGACGGTGATAGAAAATGGCGAAATCAAAAAATCGGATTACAGGAAATTCAAAATAAAAGAAAATCCCGGAGTTAATGATACAAAGGCACTGTCAGAGATTTTGTCGCGTCGTCTCACACATATTGAATGGCCACTGCCAAATCTCATTGTGGTAGATGGTGGAAAAGCACAAAAAAATGCGATTGAGAGAGTACTCACTGAAAACAAGCTGGATATTCCAGTAATGTCTGTTGTCAAAAATGAGCATCACAAAGCTCGTGAGATTTTGGGGGACAAAAGACTACTCATACACGAGAGAGAAATTTTACTTTCAAATTCGGAGGCACATAGGTTTGCAATCGGTTTTCATAAAGAATTGAGAAATAAAATTTTGAAATAATACTTTCCCCTCACGTCCTCGGTTTTTGTCAGATGAAGCACAATTTTTTCTGTCTTCCGCGGACTCCCTACGGTCGGTCCTTGTTACACAGGACTAAACGCTCACGACTAGAAAAAATTGTTGTCATCTGAGTCAAAAACCTGCGAATGTTCGGGAAAAGTATTATTTCAAAATAGTATTTACACTTTATCCACATTGCATTAACCCGAAAAATCGAATATAATTCTTCGACGTGGGCACAGGTTGTCCACTTTTGTTCTTTTCGGAGACAATTGTCCCCGCAAACCGATTCTTGCAAGAATCAGCTTTCTGTTTTGGTCCAGCTTTCAATAGCTGGACGTCACTTTACAATCGAGCACTGCTAGTCGGTGCTTTTGTGTTTATGTAAATAAGGTATAATGAACCTATGACAAGTCTTCCAAAAAATCTCAAAATCGGAGTCGTGCGGGGTGGTCCATCGGCAGAGTATGAAGTCTCGCTCAAAAGTGGTGCGAATGTTTTGAAACATTTGTCGGAAACTCACAGACCGATTGATATTTTCATTTCAAAAGACGGCAAATGGCACATAAACGGTCTCGAAAGAAAACCAGAACGAATTTTGAAAAACGTTGATGTTGTCTACAACGCGCTCCATGGAGCATACGGTGAGGACGGAGGTATTCAAGCTCTTCTCGATCATCACGGCGTGCCATACACCGGCTCCAACAAATTTGCCTCGGCACTCGGGATGAATAAATTTCTGACAAAAGAAAGAGTGAAAGAGATTGGGGTCAAAACTCCGCTGTATACTATTGTGCGCGACGGTGAGGATGTATATGTCAGAGCAAAAGATATTTTCAAAAACTTGCCACATCCTGTTGTGATAAAGCCGGTGGACAGTGGATCATCAGTTGGTGTGACAATAGCGCAGACTCCTGTCGAAGTTTTGGAAGGTCTGCAAAAAGCGATGTCTGGTGGACACTCGGCGATCGTAGAAGAATTCATTGCTGGTAGGGAAGCGACCTGTGGAGTTTTGGATAATTTTCGTGGACAAAAAACGTATGCACTTCCTCCTGTAGAAATCTTTCCACCGATAGAAAATAATTTTTTTGATTATGATTCAAAATATAATGGACAGAGTAGGGAAGTATGTCCAGCAAGCTTTCGTGGGCAAGACAAGAAAGAAATAGAGCGGATTTCGGCACTCGTACACGAGGCTCTCGGCCTCCGACATTACTCCAGATCAGATTTTATTATTTCTCCGAAACGGGGTATCTATTTTCTCGAGGTCAACACATTGCCTGGCCTGACAGATGAATGTACATTTCCAAAAAGTCTCTCTGCTGTTGGAATGAGTAATAAAGATTTCATTCACCACATAATTTCTCTTGCTTTAAGTTAATAAATAGTGATGTAAGCTCGGCAACATACATACGTCGTACTAGTGCACGGGGAATATTTTCCGTGATCTTACCAGTCCATTAATCACTAATAAATACAGTAAAATTATGAAATCTATACAATCAGCCCTAGATAGGGCACATATTCCGAAGTTGGTAACTGGAACTATGTTAGTAGCTTCACTTTTGATGTTACCTCTGTCTGCTTTTGCTGTGGCAGATACCACACCCCCATCGGTCTCTATTGTCGCACCTACAAATGGTGCCACAGTTTCGGGCTTGGTTCCGGTATCTGCAACTGCGACTGACTTGGCAATCCCATCAACGGATTGTGTTGTGACAATATTTGGAATCCAATATGACGTGACATCATTACAAACTACACATTCAGGAGGAAATGTTTTTGTGTGTGGAACAGATATGACTGCTGTGTATCAAGGTCAACACGGAACAAATGTCTCTCGACTGGCACCGTATACGATACCCACGGCTGGTATATCAAAGGTGGAGTTGTGGGTTGATGGTGCAATGAAAGGATCGACCACGACCTCTCCATATAATTTTTCTTGGAATTCAACGACCGTTGCAAATGGAACACATACATTAGTCGCACGGGCGTTTGATCTTGCAAACAATATGAAGGATAGTACGGCCGTGACTGTCACAACAAACAATGCGACTACAACGGTTGGGGACACTATTCCTCCGGTCGTGTCTATTACATCGCCCACAAATGGCGCAACGGTTTCGAGTACCACAAACGTGATGATTTCTGCAACGGACAATGTTGGTGTTACAAAAGTTGAGTTGTATGTAGACAACCTCTTTAGTGCAACATCTACCACGTCGCCATTTACATTTGCATGGAACACAACTACCGCCACCAACGGATCACATACACTTTCGGCAAAAGCGTATGATGCTAATGGAAATGTCGGTACGTCAACTGTGGTGACTGTGACAGTTTCAAATTCAAACGGAAGTGGAGGTGGTACAGGAGGACATCATCATGGAGATGATGGAGGCACAGAAATTGAAAATGAGAACGAGCATAGTGGTGGAAACAACAGAGGTGAAAATGAGAATGAAAATGGTCACGCAAGTACTACACCACGTACAATTCATAAGCACGAAAATGAAAACCATTTGTCGCAAAATACTACAAGCACCCAAAATACTCGAACACATACAAGGAGTGGAAACGATGACTAATTAAACTTCTCTTTGTTACAAAAACAGCACGGAACTACCGTGCTGTTTTTTGTGGTGGACCCTAAGAGATTCGCCCGCGACTCAAAATATTTTCGTCAAAACATTTTGGTCTGGGCACCGGCTCGCGACCCAGTCTGCTGACTGGGCACCCCGCTCCGCCGTTCGAATCTCTGCCCCAAATAAAAAACCGCCAATGGCAGTTTTTTATTTGTGGACCCTAAGAGATTCGAACTCTTGACCTCCTCATTGCAAATGAGGCGCTCTACCAACTAAGCTAAGGGCCCATATTAAATTTTCAAACTT
>JBAXLH010000001.1:0-175455 GCA_037134875.1 bacterium | reverse complement strand
GTGTACACATTAATTAACTCTACTAAAAAGTGACATATGTGTGTGCACATTACCTCTTTTGTTTGACTTTTTGTTGCGATTTTGATAGCATATCCAAAGCTTTTAAAAAGCTTTTTATTTATGGCGAAAACATCAGTCAAAGCGCGAGCTGCAAAAAAACCAAAGTTTAGCACACGAGCGGTGAACCGATGTTTTAAGTGCGGACGAAAACATGGATTTATGCGAGATTTCGGTCTCTGCAGAATCTGCTTCCGCGAGCTTGCCAACGAAGGCAAGATACCAGGCGTAAAGAAATCAAGCTGGTAAATTTAAGAAGTCTTGGAGGGTCAACAGCACTAGCTCGAGATACCACCAAGATATAATACACACACAATGAACGATCCAATCGCAGATATGATTATCAGAATAAAGAACGCATCAGATTTAGGAAAAGAATCTGTCGTCTTGCCGTATTCAAAAATAAAACTCGCGATTCTCGATGTATTGCTCAAAGAGGGCTTCATCAAATCTTTCAGCAAGAAAGGCAAGAAAGTTGTAAAGTTTATTGATGTTGGTCTCGTACATACAGACGGTTCTCCTCGAATCGACGGCGTACAGAGAATTTCAAAAAACTCAAAGCGAATATATATGAAAGCAAAAGATATTCGACAGGTGAGAAACGGTTTCGGCGCAATCATCCTTTCAACTCCACGGGGTATTATGACTGGCAAGACAGCAAAAGAAAACAAACTTGGAGGTGAAGCGTTGTTCAAGATATGGTAATTTCAAATTAATTTACACATCACAATGTCACGAATAGGAAAAAAAGTAATAGCAATTCCAGAGAAAACCGAAGTTACATTTGTCGGAGGAGTTTTGACCGTCAAAGGTCCAATAGGAACTCTTTCACGTAATTTGAAATCAGACATAGGTATCAATATAAATGGAAAGGAAATTACATTAACTCCAAAAACAACAAGTATTGCTGACAGAGCGCTCTGGGGAACATATGCGTCTCATATTATGAATATGATTGCTGGTGTTGTTACTCCATTTACAAAAAAACTTGTTATCGAGGGTATCGGCTACAAATCAGAAGTTAAAGGAGAGTCACTCGTACTCGCACTCGGATTTTCCCACCCAGTCAATGTTGCAATACCAAAAACACTCAAGGTAACTGCAGAGAAAAATGTTATTACAGTGAGCGGTATGGACAAAGAGGTTGTCGGTGAGTTTGCTGCCAAAGTCAGAGCACTCAAGAAACCAGAACCATACAAAGGTAAAGGAATTAGAGGAGAGTTTGAAGTGGTCAAGCGCAAGCAAGGCAAAAAATCAGCCTAAACTTTCAAATTATGACCAATCTCATCGTCTAAAATTTGTTTCGGAATTGTCACAGTACTAACTGTACAGCTCCAATTCCAAAGCAAATTTTATACGCGATCTTGGTCAAATTTGAAAGTTTAGGAGATAGTAAAAACAATATGAAAGGAACAAATATAAAAAAAGAAAAGAGAGAAAGACGAAAGAAGCGAATCCGCTCACGAGTTTTTGGTACAGCTACAAAACCTCGCCTTTCTGTTTTCAAATCAAACCGTTACATTTCTGTACAGGTTATTGATGATGCAAACTCAAAAACACTTCTCGCATCTCATTCAAAGGACATAAAATCTGGAACACTTTTGGAAAAATCAAAAGCAGTTGGTGTTGATATTGCAAAGAAAGCGCTTGCAAAGAAAATTTCAGAAGTTGTGTTTGACAGAGGTGGTTTCAAATACGTTGGATGTGTCAAAGAGGTTGCTGACGGAGCACGATCTGGCGGACTAACATTTTAAACATTATGGAAACAAAAGATATACAAAAAGAAAATCAGATTCCTGCACAGAGCAACCAGTCAGCTGGTGCTCCTCGTGATTTCAAGCGAAATTCTCGCAAGCCTGTTGCTGGCCGTCCTGCTCGCGTCAAACCAGAGTTTGACCAGAAAATCATCAGCATTCGCCGAGTGACACGTGTTGTGACTGGAGGACGACGATTCAATTTCTCTGTCGGTATTGTTATCGGTGACAGAAAAGGTCATGTCGGAGTTGGTCTCGGCAAAGCAAACGATACACCACTCGCTATCGACAAGGCAGTTCGAGATGCTCGCAAAAATATGATTTTCATCAAAATGGACAAGCGAGGTTCTATTGCCCACGAAGTTGACGCAAAATATTCTAGCTCACGAGTACACATTATGAAAGCTCCCGGAAAAGGTATTTTGGCCGGATCATCAGTGAGAACAGTATTGGAATTTGCTGGAGTAAAGGAAGTCAGCTCAAAAATCTTTTCACGAAGTAAAAACAAAGTGAACAATGCTCGAGCAGCTATCAAAGCGCTCAGTAAGCTCAAAAAATAATATGCAGAAACATAATTTAAAAAGAACACATAAGAACAAGAAAGCGCGACAAATAGGTCGTGCTGGTCAGCGTGGAAAAACTTCTGGACGAGGAACAAAAGGTCAGAATGCACGAGCGGGTCACAAAAAGCGACCAGAGATTCGTGACTTTATCAAACGAATTCCAAAACTCCGAGGACGAGGCAAGAACCTCAACACAAGTGTGCAGACAAAAGCGGTTGTTTTCAACCTCGGTACACTCAGCAAGCTTTTCAAAGCAGGCGAGACAGTCAGCAGACAATCACTTCTCGCACACGGACTTATTCCAAATGCAAATGTTCAGGTCAAGATTCTTGGCACAGGAACACTCGACAAAAAACTCAATTTTGAATCATGTGCGTTTTCAAGTGGAGCAAAGGTGGCAGTAGAAAAGCTCGGCGGAACAATAAAGTAATCCTATGACAAATTTTTTCAAAAAACTTTCTCTAATCTTGCAGGACAGAATTTTGAGGAAGAGAATTCTGTTTACGCTTTTTGCGCTCGTGCTTTTTCGTGTGCTCGCAGCCATTCCAATCCCAGGAGTCAACCAATCAGCCCTTGCACAATTTTTCACAAACAATGAATTCTTTGGACTTCTCAATGTGTTCTCTGGAGGAGGTCTTTCAGCGCTTTCTATTGTAATGCTCGGAGTTGGTCCATACATCACCGGATCAATTATTATGCAACTTCTCACTATTATGTCGTCAAAACTTAAGGCGATGTATCAAGAGGAAGGTGAAGCAGGCCGACGCAAATTTGCACAATATGGCAGACTTCTCACAGTACCACTCGCAATCGTACAGTCATTCGGTTTTATCAAACTCTTGCAAAACCAGAATGTCCTCGGAGCACTTTCTCCATTTGCACTCATCACAAACCTTCTCATTATTACAGCGGGTTCAGTTTTGCTAATGTGGATTGGTGAGCTCATTTCAGAGTACGGTATCGGTAACGGTGTCTCGCTCATTATCTTTTCTGGTATCGTGGCAGCTCTGCCTGCAGAAATATCACAAATTTTGTATGTCTTTGATGTTGCACAACTTCCGCTCTATCTCGCGTTTCTCGCTGTTGCAGCGATCGTGATTGTTGGTGTGGTTATTATTACAGAAGCAGAAAGACCAATACCGATTACCTACGCAAAGCAGGTTCGTGGCAACAGAGTCTATGGTGGAACATCAACATATCTGCCACTTCGTATCAATCAGGCTGGAGTTATTCCGATCATTTTTGCCCTTTCGATTCTTTTGTTTCCACAAATGATTTTGAAGTTTTTGCAAAACGTACCAAACGAAGTTGTGAAAAATGTTTCTTCATTTATCTTGGGACTTCTCGGAAACCCATGGTTCTATGGTGTGATGTATTTCCTTCTCGTCTTTATTTTCACATATTTCTACACAGCAGTGACATTTGATCCAGATTCAATTTCTACAAACTTGCAGAAAAACGGCGCATTTATCCCAGGCGTACGACCAGGTCACTCTACATCAGAACACATCGCACGAATTCTCACGAGACTCACACTCGTCGGCGCACTCTTCCTCGGAGTGATTGCTGTCTTGCCTCTCATTGTCAAAGGTGTGACTGGTATTACATCTGTGTCTGTCGGAGGTACGGCGCTCCTCATTGTGGTTTCCGTGGTTATTGATCTTATTAAAAAGGTTGATGCTCAAATCTCCATTAGGGAATACTAGACGCTCACATTTAGGCAATCTCATCGTCTAAAATACAAAAATATTTGTCACCATACTATAAGTATGGCTTCGCATATTTTTGTATTTTATACGCGACCTTGCCAAAATCTGAGCGTCTTTACTTTGTGGTTATGCGATATTTTTATTAAATTTGGAAGTCTTTTGTCTGTGGTTTAAATTTGAGAGTTTTTAAATTTTGCGGTTAGTTGAAATTCATTAAATTTTAACTTTCTGGTATAATAAGACCAATTAGAATTTATCATATTATATGTCTCCACAAACTTTTGTTTTTATTGGGCGATCGGGGTGCGGAAAGGGAACACAGGTAGAGCTTTTGCAAAAATATATACAAGAGAAAGATTCGTCCGGAGAAATATTTTATTTGGAAACTGGTCAGCGATTTCGCGATTTTATTGCACAGGATGGCTATACCAACAAATTTGCAAAAGAGATTCAAAAAGAGGGCGGACTCCAGCCGGCATTTTTGGCGATCTGGATGTGGTCACATATTTTGGTGGATGATTTCAAAGGCACCGAACATTTGTTTGTGGATGGTACTCCGAGAAAACTTGGCGAAGCGATTATTTTTACCGAGGCACTGACATTTTATGGTAGAAAGCCAAAAATAATTTATTTGAATGTTTCTCGAAAATGGTCAGAGGAAAGACTCCTTGGTCGTGGGCGAGTTGATGATACATCACTCGAGACAATCAAAAAACGTCTCGATTGGTTTGATACAGATGTGGCTCCGGCGGTTGACTATTTGCGAACAAATCCAAATGTTGAATTTTTTGATATTAATGGCGAGCGAACAATCGAGGATATTCACACCGATATTATCGGACAGATAAAAATTTAAATGACTACAATCAAAACACAAGAAGAAATAGAAATTTTGAGAGAGGGTGGACGACGCCATGCTTTTATTTTGGCCGAAGTTGCAAAAAAGGCGATGGTTGGAGTTTCGACGCAACACCTCGAGGACTACGCACGTGAGCTCATCAAAGAAAGCGGAGACACTCCGGCGTTTTTGAATTACACACCTCGCGGAGCCAAGCGACCATATCCGGCAGCGCTTAATGTTTCCATAAACGACGAGATTGTGCACGGCATACCAAACGAAGAACCACGAATACTGCAAAATGGCGACATTGTTTCGCTCGACCTCGGTATTATTCATCAGAAAATGATTACAGACAGTGCTATTACAGTGGGTGTAGGCGACATCTCGGACGAGGATAGGAAAATGATAGAACACTGCAGAGAAGCCCTCTTTTTGGGAATAAAAGCTGCGCAAGGGGGAAGACATATAGGCGATATCAGTCACGCAATAGAGAGCTTTATACGGCCTTTGGGCTACGGTATACCAGAGGGTCTAGCAGGCCATGGCGTAGGCTACAAGGTCCACGAAGAGCCTTTTGTTCCAAACGAGGGAAGTAAGGGCAGAGGGGAATTACTCAAACCTGGTATGGTTTTGGCCCTCGAGCCTATGATCGCACAGGGAAGCTCGCGGATCATTTTGGCACGCGATGGCTACACATACAAAACGTCTGACGGCTCACACTCCGCGCATTTTGAGCACACAATAGCGATCACAGATACAGATCCAATTATATTAACAAAATAATTTTTTATATATGAGATTACAAAAAATAGTTCTCTCTTTATTAGTTCTCGTTGCTCTCTTTGGTTTTTCCGGATTTGTTTTTGCTTCGCCGACTGTTGATGTGTTTACGTCTTCGGCGTATTCTGTGACTGCCGGACAGATTTTTTCTCTGACGTGGTCATCACAAACCGCCAGCTCATTTAATATGCTCGCTGTGTGTACTCCGGGGGTCAAAATTCAAAAAGATGACGGATCGATCTATCCATGCGACTCAAAAAATCCAACTACAAATCAGTCCGGCGACTCCGCTGGGTTTATCCTCATCAACACGAGTGGTTCATACAGATATGTCACATTCAAACTTTTTCCAAAGGACAGTAATGGTACAGAATATTCACCTTCAAAAGACATAACCATCGGAGTTTCTGCACTACCATACCCACTATCTGATTTGTTTGCGTCTGCGACGAGTACGGTTTCGGGAGTGCCGGTTACTGTCACGTGGACTTCGCAATATTTGGACGGAGTTAATATGATTCTCTCTTGTGTGGACGGTGTGACAGCTTCTTCGAGCACTCTCACTCCGGGAGCGATATTGCAGTGTGGAAAAAATGCGTTTGATACAAAACTCCCTGGCTCGGGAAGTGCTGACTTGTGGTTCAAAAATAAAAATATTGATAGGGCCACGGTCAATCTGACTGTTCTGCCATACATTTCGGATAATACGTATGATCTCTCACACTCAAAATCTCTCACGCTCGATATTGCTTCTGACAGAACACTGCCAGGACAGATTTTGAGTTTTGTACCATCACAACCACAGATAACCTCCGATGATTCTTTCACGCTCATCTGGACGACAAAATATGCAACCGGAGTGAATATAAAAATGGCATGTGATGATTCGCTGACACTGAGTATCGTGACATCGACTACGACAACCCCAATTGCGTGTGGTGCTCTACTGTCCAGTGCATATCTCGCGCCAAATGGATCAATAACTGTGGCAATTTCAAACTCATCAAACCAGATAAAGCAAGCCAATCTTTCACTGTATTCACAGCTTCAAGATGGAGGGTTTGATGGAATCAATGCCTCACGAATAGTTGTAAATGTAAATCCAAAAGGTCAGCCGGTTATTTTCACTGGTGTTTCAACTTCGACACTTTCCACATCTGGTACAACAAAATACAATATGATAGACAGTGTGATTATTTCCCCAAGAAGAAAAATCACAACACTATTGAAGTTTGGTTCTCGGGGCGACAGTGTCTCGGCTCTGCAGGAATTTCTCTCAAAAAATGGATACTATCCAGAGGGTCTCGTGACAGGGTATTTTGGACGAGCAACAGAAAAGGCGGTGCAGAGATTTCAGGAGGCATACGGTATTGCAAAGAGTGGTCAGGTCGGCTACGGCACAATGGGACCAATGACTCGAACAAAATTCAACTCATTCTAGATGTGTTGTAACAATCTAGGGTATATTAAATACTATCAACAGATTTGATGTTGATAGTATTATTGTACCTTTGATATAATGTTATATATGTCTAAGTATAATGAACGAATACAAGCGAGAGAAATGAGAAAAAAGGGAATTTCAATTTTAAAAATTGCTCACGATCTTAATGTGACCAAAAGTTCGGTTAGCGCATGGTGTCGTGATATTAGTTTGACCAAAGAACAAAATGAAAGGTTACAAAAGAATAAGGGGGTTTCTGTTACAACGGGTCAAAGGATAGGAGCTGAGCGAAATAAACAAAAAAAACTTGATGCAATTCTATTTGCAGAAAAAGAAGGACAAAAAATTGTAAGCAAAATATCAAAACGTGAATTACTACTTATTGCAACAGCATTGTATTGGAGTGAGGGATCAAAAACTGATACTACTAGTACATGGATGTTTGTTAATTCTGATCCAGAAATGATACTATTGATGAATAATTTTTTGGTTGATGTTATGGATGTTCTTCAAGAAGATATTGTTTGTTGTATTCAGATTAACAGAATACATGAACAAAGAATCAAGAAGGTGTTGATTTTTTGGAAAAAACTGTTAGGATTGAAAGGTAGTCAGATCAGGAAGCCTTATTTTGTGAATACAAAGGTAAATAAGGTCTATGAAAATTATGATACATATTTTGGTGTCTGTAGATTGTTTGTTCGCAGAAGTAAAAATTTAAAGTATAAAATGGTAGGGCTAATAAAAGCTCTTAAAAATCAAATTTTGTCGGCGTAGCTCAGGTAGTTAGAGCATAACACTCATAAAGTTAAGGTCCCAAGTGCAAGTCTTGGCGCCGACACAAGGTTTTTGCAGAAAAGCAAGAAATCTGATAGATTTCATATTATGCGATCGTAGCTCAACTGGTTAGAGCACCCGCCTGTCACGTGGGAGGTTACCGGTTCAAGTCCGGCCGGTCGCGCAAAATAAAAGCCCCACGTCGGTTTTGTGGTTTGACGTGAGGTTGTATAAAGTCGATTTTCTATGTTGGTTCGTCGTCTGAATTGTCGCAGGCGACAAGCAAATCATTGCCGATGATGGCTATAATTTCCTCATCCGAAAAACCATTTTGCCGACAGTACAGGACTCTGCCCAAGAGGCGTCGCCTGTCGTGCTGGTTTCTATTAAATTGCTCAAGATCGCTGAACTCGCCTTTTTGATTTCTGCGAGTTTGCAGGCATTCAAAAGCGTCTATTAAATGCACTCTAACAACTTCTCGGTCGGCCATAGAATTTTCTTCTACACAAAAATATATAATATTTATATGCCGGTGTCAAACATTCTTGTTGTGTGTCAAAAGTAGAACTTGTTAATCAAAGTTCTACTTTTAGGTAGTATTAAATCCAAAAACTGTGGTAAAATTTTGATATGGAAAAAGAACAAATAAAAAATTTAATACAATTGAGATTTCCTGGAGTCTATAATGATTACAAAATGGATTTGATGATAAAAGATATTGAAAATTCTAATTCTGAGATCAAAAGAAGAATTTTTAAATTTTTAGAGGCAGGTGAAATCGAAGATATCGAAATAGAAGGGTATACAGTCAAAAAACTCACAGAAATGGGAATAAACACACTCGCTTCATTTCTTTGTCAGGATTGGCTTACGAGAGAGCCAGAGGTCGCCAAACAAGCACTTTCTGGTGGATTTGATACTATTAAATTTGAAAAAAATTAGATATTATATGTATATGGAACAAGCACCAAAATCAAGAGTGGAAGAATTGTTACCACAGATAAGAGAAAAATTTGTTGAGTATTTGATGGAAAGAAGTACTGCCCCAGAAAGTAAAATAAACCTTACAGAGGAAGAAGTGGAAATGATAAATACTGGGCGAAAAATTTCAGATAGAGAAAAGGAAGCTCTACTAATAATGGCTTGCCAAGATTTTAGACTATCAGCAGATGAGACAGACGAGGTCATTGCTCAAATTTTTGAGTAGGTATAGACTTTAATAAGAGGTTCTCAAATGACACAGTGGTTTTTTGGTGTTATTTTTCTTTTTGTTGTTCCAATAGGATTGTCTTCTCCGATAATTTCACCCCTAAGCGAGCCGGAGCGACTCAAAGAGTGGTTTGCGGAGAGAGTCGGTGGAATCACTATTTCCGCAACATATGAAGCGGAGATTTTGGGAATAATTCGGACAGTTATTCAGACTGCGCACATCATAGAGTCACCACAATATGTCTTGTTTGTTGACCGTAATCCTACTGTCCAGCTGGGGACACTGGTATTTGTCGAGCCGGATTCCAGACAGATTTTTATCATTGGTACTGACAAAGTGTCGACTGGTAATCCAAATCGAAAAGGGTATTTTGTCACACCTCTCGGCTTTCACAAAAACTCACCAAAGCATATGAGTTATCGTGCTCTCGGTACAGTTAATTCCAAAGGTTGGCGAGGACTTGGACTCAAAGGGAGCCGTGTGTGGGATTTTGGCTGGCGGGAGACCCAAACAAAAAAAGGAGAACCATACCAGATTCGTATGCTCCTCCACTCGACCGATCCGGTGTATGGAGAAATCAGACTCGGTGAAGTTGGATCAAAGGGATGCATCAGAGTGTCTCATAAATTTAATAAATTTCTTGACCAGTTTGGCATTCTAGATGCTGAATATGAAAAAAATACAAGAGGACGTTCTGTACTTCCTCGCAACAGAACTCCAGTTATTTTTGCCGGTTCGTATGTGCTCGTCGGCGAGTCAAATATGGGAAAGTGATTTCAATGGGACGTCTCGAGCGTCTCTTTTCATTTGGAAAATATGCTATGATTTTGGTATGAAATCAAAAAACACACTCCATATCGTCCAGACGATTTTGGTTGTTTTACTCATCGTCTTTGCAATTCTTTTTTATAGGCTCGTCAAAGAGTATGATCATCTTCGGAGAGTGGAAGTAGCAAATTCATACAGAGAGTTAATCGCGAATATAAAAAAGAATCGATCTCTTACTTCGGGTGATGTGTCTGTGATTCAGCAGTGGATGACGTTTGATTATGTAAACAGGGTTTTCAATTTGCCACCGGAATATTTGAAAAATTCTCTCACTATCATTGATCCAAAATATCCAAAAGTTGTTATTTCCAAATATGCAAAAAATCAAAAATTTGATGTTGGTATTTTTATGACAACTCTGCAGAATGCTGTGGGCGACTATATCAAATCACATCAATGAGTTCTATACTATCTTTTCTTCTTTCATACCTACTTCTCTACAAATATACAGCTTTGTTTCTGGTTGTTTTTTCTGCAGCCGTTATTTTGCCACTGCCAATAGATATTACTCTCATCGCTGTGGGTGCATTTTCCAGTCAGGGATTTTTTGATTTCAAAATGGCTGTCTTTGTAGCACTCTCTGCAAATTTTCTCGGTGATCTTATCGACTATGCTATATTCAGAAAATATGGACATATCGTAGTCAGAGAAAGATATATAAAAAAGTATTCTTTCTTTTTGAATCTGGAAGAGTATTTCAAGAAACATTCTGGGTTTACAATATTTATCTCTCGATTTGTCGGGGTACTCGGTCCAATGGTTAATTTTATTTCAGGATACGTTGGGGTTTCTCCAATAAAATTTATTATCTATGACTTGCTTGGAAATTTTATTGAAATCACATTGCTTGTGGTGATCGGCTATTTCATTGGTGATTATTGGAATAATATTTCTGGTCTTGTTACTACTGTTGGATCGTTGCTTGTTGTAGTTGTTGTGTCGTATATAATTTATTCTGCATATCAAAATAAATATGAAAAAAAGGATTGAGTATACGAAAGAGGAAATAAAAATATTCAAAAAATTAAATTCTCCAGCAAAGATTCAAGATTTTTTGAATTCACTCCCATTCAATTTTGAAGAAAAAGGGGATACCTGTATGTCTCCGCGAGAGGTGCTCAAAGTCGGCAAGGCACATTGTATGGAAGGTGCGATGTTTGCGGGAGCGGTACTCGAATTTCATGGAGAAAAACCCCTTGTGATGGATTTGCGATCCTCGACAAAGCCATTTGATTTTGATCACATTATCGCGGTGTATAAAAAATTTGGTTGTTATGGTGCGATATCAAAAACAAATCACGCCGTGCTCAGATATCGTGAGCCGGTGTACAAAACTATCCGTGAGCTTGTGCTTTCATATTTTCACGAATATTTTTTGAATAGCAACGGACAGAAAACTCTGCGCGAATACACAAAGCCGTTTGACCTCAATTTTTTCAATACTCTGGAGTGGAGAACATCGGACAAAAATCTTTTTGAAATTCCATCGCATTTGGACGATGTAAAGCATTATCCGATACTAAACAGTCAGCAAATCAAACATCTGCGCAAAGCAGATCCTATCGAAATCGAGGCAGGGAAGATTGTGGAATACAAAAAATAGGGTACTTTACAAGATTTTTATTGTGTGGTAGAGTAATTTTTGGAGGTTTCCTATGAACGGAAATCAAAACCACAGTTGGGATTTCGGGGGTTGCTCCCAGGAGGGTCGGGCTTTTGAGACCTTTATGCTGGGAGAGCCTTCACGGCACATTATCTACCCGGGAGGCACGATGGAGTTTGTTCGTGCCCTGTATGAGTCAATGAAGAGACAGGACTTTGGGTTTCCGTACGACCCACAGCCTCATATCAAATATGTCCTTCGGGAAGTGAGGAGTCACTTTGCTCCCGAGGAGCGCAATTTGGTAGTTGTTTTTTTAGGAATCAACAGGCCGGCAGATCTGCACGGCGCTGATTGTTTCTTTTATTATCGGGGGACGGTCGTGACGATGGACCTTACTCTACGTCACAAGAAGCCGAAGCATGAGACTCATCTGATTTTCAGAGATGAGTTGCTCGGCAAGGATGGAGATTTTAAGTTTATATGTAAATTTATTGCTTGTGTGCTCAAAAAGCACGATCCGGTCTTTCCGATCGGTTTGGCTACAAGAATTAATACGCACATTCTGGGCGGATACCAGACGCGCGTTTCGGATAATACTGCTACCTCATAGGGGTGGCAGGTTTTTTTATCTAAATTTTACTGACGATTTTTGAGAGCGTTTTTGATTGTATCGGAGTCAGAGTATTCGAGCTCTGTGCCTGTGGAGAGTCCACGACCGAGTGTTGAGATTTTTATCGTATGTGTGAGACCAATTGGGCGAAGTAGATTGTGTATATATGTCAGTGTGTTTTCGCCTTCAGGATTGTAGTTGAGGGCGATAATAATTTCTTTGAGACCACCATCTATTTTTTTCTGGACTATTTCCAGTAATTCTTTTTGACGGATTTTGTTTTCTGGGTTTTTTTCGAGGATTGGTACTGTGCCACCGAGAATAAAATAGTATCCGTTAAAAAATTTTGTTTTCTCAATATTTTCAAAATCAATATCGTGAGAGACGATCATCAAGAAAGTTTTGTCGCGGTTCTCATCTCGGCAAACTGAGCAGGTGTCACTCTTTGAACCATTTTTTGTGAAAAATCGAAAACACGAATCACAGATCGCAACATGCGATTTTACTTCCGAGATGAGTTTGGCGAGCTCGGTAGAGTAGCCGTTGTTTCTGGTAAGCAAAAAATAAACAAACCGCTTGGCTTGTCGCGGTCCAATCCCAGGAAATTCTTTGAATAATTCTATAAGTTTTTCTGTATTATTCATTTTTTGTATTTTTCTGAGTCTCCAAAAATAGTACAACGAGCCAGAAACTAGAACTCCGCAAACTCCTTTTCTGCGCCTTTGTACTCCGCCTTATCAATACTCTGAAACGTGGCCTTTTTGTCGTTGAAGAACAGATCCACTTTGCCAGTTTCTCCGTTTCGATGTTTCTCGATGAGTATTTCGGCAATGTTGTTTTTTTCGGCTTCGTCTTTGTATTTGTCCTCGCGGTGAATGAACATTACCACGTCGGCGTCTTGCTCGATAGATCCAGAGTCTCGAAGGTCAGAGAGACGAGGGCGACCACCACGTTGTTCCACTGCTCGGGAGAGCTGAGAGAGAGCGAGAACTGGTACGTCGAGCTCGCGGGCGAGGTTTTTGAGAGATCGTGAAATTTCTGTGACTTGCTGAACGACGTTATCATTTTTGGTCTGTGTCGGTACCATGAGCTGGAGGTAGTCGACAACGAGAAGTCCGAGGCCATGCTCACTCTTGAGACGGCGTGCGACGGAACGCATTTTGAGAATGTTATTTCCTGGTTGGTCATCAATAAATATCGGTGCTTTGTTGAGTTTGTCCAGAGATTCGCGGAGCGCATCAAAATCATCTTGTCGTGAGAGTGTACCGGTGCGGAGTTTCCATGCGTCCACATTTGCTTGAGCTGCCATCATTCTGTCCACGAGTTGCTGACTACTCATTTCCAGAGAAAATATTCCGACTGGTGTGTTGTGATTGACCGCTGTCTGCCTAGCAATGTCGAGTGCCAGCGAAGTTTTTCCCATTGATGGTCGCGCTGCGAGAATAATCAGATCTGATTTTTGCAAACCAGAAAGTTTGTTGTCGATCTCAGCAAAGCCAGTCGGGATTCCTCGCATACTTTTGCCTTCGGTGTGCAATCTGTCGAGTCGCTCCCACGCTTCGGCGAGCTCGTCTTTGAGATGAACAAATTTGTGTGATGTGTTGAAATTTGTGACTTCAAAAAGTTTTTTCTCTGCACCGTCTAGAATTTCTTCGAGTTCTTTATTTTCATCATAGCCGATTTGTGAAATGAAGTCAGACGCCTCGATGAGTCGTCGCATCATATATTTTTTCTGGACGATTTGCGCGTAGTAGACGATGTTTGACGAAGAGGGAACGACATTTACGATTTCTGTGAGATATGTGTTTCCGCCGATTTGATCGAGCCAGTTTTTCTCTTTGAGTTTTGCAGAAACAGAGAGCATATCGATCGGCTGTCTCTTTGTAAATAGATCCATCATCGTTTCAAACACAATGCGATGTTTTTCGGAATAAAAAGAATCAACAGAAATAATATCAATGATTTCGTACATTGCTTCTGGACGGAGCATAATAGATCCGAGAAGTGCCATTTCGGCATCCAGGTTTTGCGGAGGTATTCGCAGTCGATTTTTGACTGTCTGTGTGATGATAGTTTGAGTCATAGAGACATTCTACCACGCACAGGTTTTCGACCGCTACTAGTCAAAGGTTCATAAACTGTGGGAAATGTGTGGACAGGCTATTTTCGTGCTATTTTTGTGCCTTCGGGAGTGTCTTTTACTTCAAAACCAAAAGACTCTATTTCTTTACGGAGAGCGTCACTTGTGGCAAAGTCTTTGTTTTCTCGAGCTTTGTCGCGTTCTGAAATGAGCTCGCGGACATTTTCAGGTATCTCAACATCTTCATTTGAATCGAGGTTGAGTCCGAGGACTTTGTCAAAATCAAGAATTTGTTTTCGTTTGTCAGCACTGGACAGTCTATCATCTTTCAAAATTTCCCACACAAGAGCCAGAGCTTTTGGTGTGTCCAAATCATCATTTATATATTCAGTAAATGTATTTTTATTTTCAATGAGAACAGTTTCATTCTCTGTTTTCTCTGATTCATTTGTTTCGTTTATTTTTGCTTTCAGTTTTCGCAGTGCATTCTGTGCGCCCTCGAGTGCTTCGAAGCTAAATTGGAGTGGTGATGAATATCGTGCAGTCAAAAGTAAGTAGCGATAAGCGAGAGGATCTATATTTTTTTCTACGAGAGTCTGGAGTCTGATAAAGTTATCATCTGATTTTGACATTTTCCCACTGTTGATTGTTAAAAAGGCGTTATGCATCCAGTAATGAACAAATGGAGTGTGATTGGCGCAGACCGACTGGGCGATTTCGTTGTTGTGGTGGACTGGTATGTGGTCGATGCCACCGGTGTGAATATCAAAGGTTGCTCCGAGGAGACTTTTTGACATTGCCGAACACTCAATATGCCAGCCGGGAAAACCGACACCCCACGGAGATTCCCATTCCATTTCTCGTTTGTGATCTGTTGGGCTAAATTTCCAAAGAACAAAATCGGTTGGATTTTTCTTTTCTGTGTTTATCATGACACGAGCACCCTCTTCCAAACCTTTCAAATCTATATTTCCCAATTTTCCATATTCTGGAAACTTGCTGGTATCAAAATATATTCCATCACTTGTTTTGTAGGTGTACCCATTTTTTTCCAAAGTTTGAACCATTTCTATTTGTTCAGCAATGTACTCTGTGGCTCGAGGAAATTGTATATGATCGCGAGAAATATTGAGTGCATCCAAATCATCAAAAAAAGATTTTGTATATTGAATACTTATTTCTTTTGCCGTCTTGCCTTCGCGCTCTGCTCCTTTTTCCATTTTGTCTTCATTTCCTGCACCGTCAAAAGTCAAATGTCCGACATCTGTAATGTTTATAACTTGTTTGACTTCGTATCCGTTCCATTCGAACATTCGTCTGAGTGTGTCAGCAAAAACGTAGCTTCGGAGATTTCCGATATGTGCATAGTTGTAGACTGTCGGTCCACAATTGTACATTGAAACTGAGCCCTCCGTGATAGGCTTAAAAACTTCTTTCTTGCCCGAGAGCGTGTTGTGTAAATGTATGTCCATAACTCTATTAAACCACAAATAACAAGATTTTGTCGAAATCACGTCCTGGCAATTATAGCCATTTTTTGTGTTTTATAAAGGTGAGTGTAATGAGTGTTATTGTACACATTAGTGTGATGACAATCCAAAACGCGTTGGGATTGTCGATGAGAGGCATTCCGTTGGTGCGCATAGCAAAAATAAAGGCGATCAGGTCGAGTGGCAAAACGATAGCGTTTAAAACCGTGAGTTGTTTGACTGTCTCATTTTGTTTGCTGGTGAGGAGGGAGTTGTTTGTGTCACGGAGCTCGCGGAGTGTTTCGAGGTTGTTGTGTATTGTCGTGTTGATTTTCAAGTAGTCCAAAATAATGAGTCGCATATCTTTTGCGAAACTATCCCCAAACATTTCGCCACCACGATGATAAATCATCTCGAGTATTTCTTTGTGGAAGTCGGTTGTCTTTTTGAAGTCGATGAGTACTCGCATCATTTCGGAAATTGACACAACCATTTCTTTTTCTTTGCCTTTGAAAATTTTTGCGGTAATACCATCGGTAACGTCCTCGATATATTCCAACTCTTCAAAAATTGATCCATATAACTCGCGAATCATACCAGTAAACATTGCCATTTCAGACTCAGTAGAATTTTTCTTTTCCAAAATCTCTTTGACCTCAATGATTTTGCCAAATTTGTCCAGTGCGTCTATGGTGTCATAGCGGGCGGTCACCAATACATTTTTGCCAATCACAAAATCAACCTCCTGTTCTTTTTGTTCGGTGTCGGAGTGTGAATGTTTGTACACAGGAAAATGCAGAATACAATATATGTATCCGTTGTGAAATTCTATGCGTGATTTTGGAGTCGCTGATGTGAGGTCTCTCGCCACCATAGGATGTATGGCGTACGTGTCCATAATAGAGAGAATTTCTTCTGGTGTGCCGTGATCTATATCAACCCACGTTTCATTTTTGTACGTGCGTTTTGTAATCATACATTTATTATATAGTTATTTTGGTTTGACCACAATATATTTATTTGCGATAATTGTGTGTAATGAAAAACTTTCTTACTCAGCTCAGATCAAAGTATGTTGTTGTAGGCATACTCGTTGTTATCGTTGTTTTTACTATTGGATTTTATTCTGGAAAAACCGTGTCGGATTCAAACAGACTTTCTGACGAAGTTTCAAATATGAATGGAAGTGTAAAGGCAGATTTTGCTCCTTTCTGGAAAGCATGGCAGGTGCTCGACGAGAAATATGTTTCAACAAACAGTACATCAACAGAAAAAGTTTCAAATCAGGATCGTGTATGGGGAGCGATAGAAGGAATGACAAAATCACTCGGTGATCCATATACAACATTTTTTCCACCAGTGCAGGCAAAAAGTTTTGCCGATGAAATAGCAGGTAACTTTGAAGGTGTCGGTATGGAGATTGGTATCCGAGACAGTATATTGACTGTCGTTGCTCCACTCAAAGGGACACCGGCATACAGAGCGGGTATAAAAACAGGAGACAAGATTCTCAAAATAAACAGCACTATCACAAATGGACTGAGTACCGACGAAGCCATAAAAATGATTCGTGGCAAAAAGGGAACCGAGGTCACTCTTTTGCTTGCACGAGAAGGTGTCAAAGATCCATTTGAAGTCAAGGTTGTGCGGGATGTGATCGATATTCCTACAATTGATACAGAAATAAAAGGGGACGTGTTTGTCATTCGTCTCTACAACTTCTCCGCAATCTCCCCAAATCTTTTCAGAGATGCACTCAGAAAATTTATCGAATCTGGAAAATACAAAATGGTTTTGGATTTGCGAGGCAACCCTGGTGGATACTTGGATGCCGCTATTGATATGGCGTCATGGTTTCTCCCAGCCGGCAAAGTCGTTGTCAAAGAAGATTTCAGAAACGCGCAGGACGCACAGGTGTATAGAAGCAAAGGATACAATATATTTAATGACAAATTGAAACTCGTTGTACTCATTGACGGTGGTTCTGCGAGCGCATCAGAAATTCTTGCCGGTGCACTCCATGAAAACGGCGTTGGTACACTCGTCGGTACACAGTCATTCGGCAAAGGCTCTGTGCAAGAGCTCGTCAATATTACACCCGACACATCACTCAAGGTCACGATTGCAAAATGGCTGACACCAAACGGCATCTCTATTTCTCACGGTGGACTCACTCCTGATGTTGTTGTAAAGCTAGATGACAAAGAGTTTGCAAAAGGCAACGACACACAGATGAATAAAGCGCTGGAACTACTCAAGGACTAAAAAGTCGAGGGAATCTTTCCCAAGACATTGCACAGGAAATTAGAAAACAACGACGAACGGAAAGAAGCCTGAAGCACTCAACCCCTCTGCAAGAAGGGGCGAGCAAAGCGAGTTTGCGAGAAGGCTCTGGAGTGAGGACGATTGTTTTCTTGATTTCCGAGCATAGCAATTCGCTAGCAAGCGAATATGCGTGTCTTGGAAAAGTTTACTCGACTTTGACTAGTTTTTTGTGGTAGTATAGGGGTCATATGAAAATAATATTACTTAAAGATGTTCCAAAGTTGGGTAAACGGTTTGATGTCAAAGATGTGGCAGAGGGTCACGCGCTAAACCTTCTTATTCCACGCGGTTTGGCAGTCGTTGCAACAGCTCCGGCGATTGCAAAAATAAACGCCGAAAAAGAAAAAGCGCGAGCGGAGGAAAAAATTCAGGAAGAACTTTTGGCAAAAAATATTGAGATGATAAAGAGTATCAAAGTAACTCTGAAAGGCAAAGCCAACGAAAAAGGTCATCTCTTTGCTGGTATTACAAAAGAAATGCTCGCTGACGAAGTAACAAAGTCAGCACGTGTCAATCTTGATGTAGATTTCATCAAGCTCGATAAACCGCTCAAAGAGGTGGGCGAGCATAAAATCAAAGTCGAGGCTCTCGGCAAAAAAGCAGAATTTACAGTCGTCGTTGAGGCAGAGTAACATTTAAATAAAAAAAGACCAAGGAAAGCCCTTGGTCTTTTTTGTTATGAAAAACTTGTGTGGATAATAAGAATCAAATTAAACAATATTTTGATATAATTTAAACATATTATTTATAAGCATTTTTATGATTTATTTTATATTGGCTTTAATTTTATTAGTTGTCGTTTTTACACGGCTTGCTCATTTAGATGATTCTATAAAAAAACTGCAGGCTGAAATACAAATTATCAAAGCAAATCTGTCGGCAGGTAATGTTTCAAATTCAACCCAAAACACAGTACAGTCTGTACCACTTTCACAACCTTCAAATGTCGTAAAAATTTCCGTTTCCCAAGTTGATGAAATAAAAAAGGAAGTACGAGCGGAAAATCAGTTGGAAAATTGGTTTAAAGAAAATATCATTATAAAAATTGGAATTCTCATGATTCTTGCTGGTTTCGGCTGGTTTGCTAGTTATGCGTTTATGCACAACTGGATTGGTCCAGAAGGCAGAATTTCTCTAGGTGTTGCATTGGGGGTACTTCTTACAATATTTGGATCATTTAGACTTGGAAAAAATAAAGTACAAGGAGTTGCTTTCACCATTTTAGGTTCGGCACTTGTTGTTATTAGTGTCCTCGCTGGTCAATACTTCTATAATTTTTTCTCACCAATTATTGTTCTCGCGATAGCATTTATTGTGTCGGTATATGTAAGTATTACCGCTCTGTATAAATCATATGAAGACTTGGTCGCTTATGCCCTCATTCTGTCTCTTTGTGCACCATATTTTTCTCACACCGATTCGATGGATCCTGTACTTCTGTATACATATCTTCTTGTTGTTTCAATCGGTACTATTTGGATTTCTGTTCTCAAAAAATGGAAATCACCGACGGTTATGGGTATTACCGGAGTGTTATTGTACAGCTTGCAGGTGTTTTGGGGAGGAGTGGCAAATATAGAAACAACAAAATATACTATTCTGTTAATTTCCTACATAATGTCACTTTTGTATTTAGGTGTGAATATGTTTGGTTTGATAAAAAATAAAATTGCCATAAACAGTGGAGATGTATATTTGACTATTGTAAATACAATAATTATCTTGGGATTCACAACAAGTATTGTAACAAAAGATTATCAAAGTATTTTCTTGATTGGTTGGACATTGTTCTATGCGATTTCGGGATATTTTGTTTACAAGACCACTCAAAATGATCAGATGTTTTATATTCACACACTAGCTTCAACCCTGTTTTTGGCCGTTGCGACCTCAATTGAATTTAGTGGTCAGACAATGGTCATCGCATCTGAATTTGAAGCAGTTATTATTTGTTTGTCATCATTTGTTGTAACGAGAAAAATAAAAATAGCAGAAAATTTCTCCGCGCTTATGATTGTTCCATTTCTGTTGTCGCTCTCGAGTTTATTCTCGTCAAAATGGGATACCGGAATAATGCATTCAGATTTTGTTGTACTCTTTATTATGACAATATTGTTGGCCGTGCTTGGTGTATTCTTTAGAGCAAACGGCGAGGTGTCAAAATCCGAGCTCAAAATGGGCCACTTTATGTTTATTTGTTCCACAGTCTATTTGTACGCGCTCGTTTGGCTTTCATCCCACGCCCTTCTAACTCAGAAAGACATGGCAGTATTTATCTCTCTCTTTGTGTATACAATCATAGGCTTGATTACACATTTCGTCGGTCTTTTCAACCGCCACTTGGTTTTGAAAAATTATGGAATGGCACTTCTCATCGCTGTTGTTGCTCGTCTCGTCTTTGTGGATGTTTGGAATATGGAACTTACTTTACGCATCGTGACGTTTATTGTCCTCGGAGTTTTGTTTATCAGTACGGCATTTATTTCCAGAAGTCAAAGCAGGGAAGTTGTGTCTCAATAATATTGAAACCACACATACAAAAAAACATTCTGCAGATCAGAATGTTTTTTGTGTATAACAGATTTAGATAACATTTACTACTTTTTTAACTTTGACTGTGTTGTCGAAATGAGTTTTTCGCATTTTGCTGAATTTGACTGTGCCGGAAGTGAGAGCGAAGAGAGTGTGGTCTTTTCCCATGCCGACGTTTTTGCCTGCCAAGACATCTGTACCACGCTGGCGAATAATCACAGATCCTGCCTGTGCTTTGTCTCCTTCTGTTATTTTGACGCCGAGATACTTTGGATTGGAATCTCTACCGTTTTTTGTTGTACCTGCGGATTTCTTATGTGCCATAAATGTTACGGCTCACGCATATGGCGCTCTTCTGCGTTGGACTTGAAAAATTCTCGTCAATGTACTCTCGTACATCTCCTCGCCTTTTTCTTCGTCCACCTTGAATAGCATCCATCTGCGTATGCCTCGTAATAAATCTAAATAATTGCTAAAATTACAGTGATATGAGTATAAAGGAAATCGCAGAAAAAGTAAAGTCCGAAATAGCCCGGTTTTATACCCCTATTTTACTCCTCGTTGTGGCCAGTATTTTCTTTGCTTTAGGCCGTATTTCGGCCCTAGAGGAGCAAAAAACGCCTGTACGCATATTTTACCCAAATGGGTCACAAACTGGCTCTACCATAAATTCTCTCTCCCAGAGTGCCGGGATAGGGGGTGGTCAAACCGGTGCAAATCCTGCATCCGGACAAGGTAGTGAGCAGGTTATCGGTTCAAAGTCTGGCAAAAAATACTACTTTCCGTGGTGTGGCACAGTCAAAATGATCAAACCAGAAAATCAGGTCACGTTTGCCTCGATCGCAGATGCTCGCTCAGCTGGCTACGTGCCAGGCGGTAACTGCAAGGGATTAAAGTAATATGGTATACTCAAAAAATGAATACATATTATAAATATCGAAATGCGGTCATTCACTTTCTCTACACGCGGGTTTTGAAACCGATTCTTTTTTTGAATGATCCGGAAAATATCCATGACAGTTTTTTGTTTGTTGGAACACTGCTCGGAAAATTTTCTTTGACTCGGTGGAAGACACGAATGATGTTTGGATACAAAAATCTGATGTTGAATCAGAATGTACTCGGAATTACATTCGCAAATCCTGTGGGACTTTCTGCTGGTTTTGACAAGGATGGTGTACTCACAGATATTATTGACTCTGTTGGGTTTGGATTTGCCGAGCTCGGTTCTGTGACCGCAAAGCCATACGAAGGCAACCCTCGACCACGACTCTGGCGTTTGCCGAAATCAAAATCTCTCGGTGTGTGGTATGGACTCAAAAATAAAAGTGCCGGAGTACTCGTGAAAAAATTGTACGGCAAAAAACGCAGACTACCTCTCGGTGTCAGTGTCGCGTTTACAAATTGCAAAGAAAATTTGGACATTGATATGGCGATCGCCGACTACGTTGCCGGTTTCGGTGTGGTGTTTGGAATAGCTGACTACATTACCGTAAATATCAGTTGCCCAAACACATCCGGCGGTCAACCGTTTGTTATTTTGGAAAATTATGACAAGCTCATGACTCATCTGGACAAGATCGAAACCAAAAAACCTATTTTTGTAAAAATTTCTCCGGATATGAGCAAAGAGGCGATTGATGAGTTTCTGCGAATTAGTCGAGAACACAAAGTAGACGGAATTATTTGTTCCAACCTGACAAAACGATTTGAACAAAAAGACGTTCTTGACCCGATCCCACCACACGGCGGATTGTCTGGCAAAATGGTGTTTCCAAAAGCGATGGATTTGCTCTCATATATGTATAAGAAAGAGCCAACAAAATTTGTCTATGTTTTTTGTGGAGGAATTTTCTCTGCTGACGATGCGTATATGGCGATCCGCAACGGTGCGACACTGATTCAAATGATTACCGGAATGATTTTTGAAGGCCCACAGCTCATAAGCGAAATCAATCGTGGATTGTCAGAAAAATTATCCCGCGATGGATTCAAAAATGTGAGCGAAGCAATCGGAGTGGATAATGTCTGAAAATAATGTAATATATTTTGCAAGCCGTTGTAGCTCAGTTGGTAGAGCACGCCATTGGTAATGACGAGGTCACCGGTTCAATCCCGGTCAACGGCTCCATTTATTATGCCAAAGTAGTTCAGTGGCAGAACACTGCTTTCGTAAAGCAGGAACGAGAGTCCGATTCTCTCCTTTGGCTCATTATGGAAAAAAATATAGAAGATTTAAAAAAAGAACTCGAAGTGCTTGAAGCCGAAATGATATCGGCGGATTTTTGGGTGGACAAGGACAAGGCGCAAGCAACTATTCGTAGAATTGCAGACTTGAAAGTTGAAATTGAAGGTGTGGGAAAATACGACAAAGGCAACGCGCTTATGACTATTTTTTCTGGTGCGGGTGGAGACGACGCCGAGGATTTTTCTGGAATACTTTTGGATATGTATCTCAAATTTTGCGAGCGAAAAAATTTTGCTGTCACGATTGTGCATCAAAATCAAAACGATCATGGTGGGTTTCGAAATATTACTATCGAAATAAAAGGCAAGCAGGCATATGGTACGCTCAAAAACGAGTCTGGTGTGCACCGACTTGTACGTATTTCGCCATTCAATGCAAATGCAAAACGTCACACATCGTTTTCGATGGTGGAGGTTATTCCGGAATTTGAAAAAGTAACAGATTTTGAAATTCCCGAGGACGAAATCCGTGTGGAGACCTCGCGCTCATCCGGCCCGGGTGGACAAAACGTAAACAAGCGTGAGACCGCTGTGCGCGTTGTGCACATTCCAACCAACATTTCGGCGGCCAGCGAAACGGAGCGCTCTCAGGCTCAAAATAAAGAGACTGCGCTCAAGATTCTCAAGGGTAAAATCTACAAAGCGCTTGAGGAGGATAGGGTGGCCAAGGAAAAGGGTATGTACGTCTCAAAAACGACTCAGATTGAATGGGGGAATCAGATCCGCTCGTATGTGCTTCATCCATACAAACTAGTAAAGGATCATCGCACAGGCGTCGAGACCGGCAATGTGGACAAGATTTTGGCCGGAGAGCTTGATGAATTTATTGAAGCTGAAAAAGATATCAAATAAAGTTTTGCGCATCTCGCCATATGAGTTATAATGGACATATGATTTATTTCGATAAGGTCTCAAAGGTATATCCAGACAATTCCATCGCTCTGGAAAATGTATCATTCAGTGTCGAACCAAAAGAATTCGTCTCCATCGTCGGTCATAGTGGTGCCGGCAAAACAACTCTCATCAAAATGATTTTGGCCGAAGAAAAGCCAAGCGAAGGAAAAGTTTTTTTTGAATCAACCAATGTTCATTCGTTATCAAAAAAAGAAATAAATGAATTTCGTCGAAAGGTAGGTGTCGTTTTTCAGGATTTTCGACTGTTGCCGGACAAGAATGTGTACGAAAATATCGCGTTCGCAATGGAGGCAGCTGGCAGAGAAGACAGCGAGATAGAGGCGGATGTGCCACATGTGCTCGAGCTTGTTGATCTCAGCAAAAAGATCTGGAATTTTCCACACGAGCTCTCGGGTGGAGAGAAACAGCGAGTGGCAATAGCACGTGCCATCGTAAACCAGCCAGATGTTATTATTGCCGACGAGCCGACTGGAAATCTTGATCCGCTCAACACATACGACATCGTGCAAATTTTGAAAAAAATAAATGACCTCGGTACGACAGTGGTGCTCACGACTCACAACAAAGGCGTGATTGATTCTCTGAACAGGCGCGTGATCACGATGGAAAACGGCAAAATTATTCGCGATGATATGGAGGGTAAATATATAATTTAAAACTATGCTGTGGATAACAACAAAAAGAATAATCAGATCAGGTTTCTTTAGTTTTTGGCGAAATGGTTTTATTTCTCTGTCATCAGTCCTTGTGATGGTAGTCACACTCTTTGTTATCGGCTCGACTATTTTCTCCGGAGCTATTTTAAAATCAACTCTTCAGGCGCTCAAAGACAAAGTTGATATCAATGTTTATTTTGCAAGTAGTGCGAGCGAGGATGATATCAATACAATCAAACAACGCCTCGACCAGCTCCCCGAAGTCGCTCCGCCGGTCATCTACACATCGCGAGATGTCGCTCTAGCTGAATTCAAAAAGCGTCACGAGAATGACAATCTGACACTGCAGGCACTCGATGAGCTCGGTGACAATCCGCTCGGCGCAACACTCAACATCCGCGCAAAAGATCCATCACAGTACGAAAGTATTGCAACCTTTTTGCAGAGCAAGAGCGCACTCTCGAGTGACGGTACGAGTATTATAGACAAAGTAAATTATTCTCAAAACAAAGATGCGATTGATCGGCTGACCAGCATTATAAACTCGGCAAACAAGCTTGGCTTTGTGCTGACACTCCTTCTTATTATTATTTCAATACTGATTACATTCAACACGATTCGGCTTGTGATTTATATGTCGCGTGATGAAATTTCCGTGATGCGACTCGTCGGTGCTTCTACCGGCTACATTCGCGGACCATTCTTTGTGGCAGGTGCTATTTATGGATGTATCTCGGGCATCATTACACTTATTATTTTTTACCCAGTCACTTTGTGGCTCGGCAGTACCACAGAGAGCTTCTTTGTGGGCCTCAATCTGTTTCATTACTACACGGCAAATTTCGGACAGATATTTCTTATCGTTGTCGGTTCGGGAATTGCGATCGGTGCGATATCGAGTTATTTAGCTGTGCGCAAGTATTTGAAAGTGTAGTTTTGGTATTTTTGCTCAATTTCTGCGTTGGATTTCAAAATTTGATTCTCACCGTATCATAAGTACGGCTCCAATCAAATTTCTCATCCGCCTTGAACTTGAGCAAAAATCCTCAAAACTTTTAATGGAGTTTTATTTTTTATTGGTTAATCGGAATTCAGTATGAAAAAGAAAAATCATAAGTATATTTTTGTGGTAGGTGGCGTTATGTCAGGAGTCGGAAAAGGAATCGCTTCATCATCAGTCGGCAAAATCCTTCAAAGCAAAGGCTTCTCGGTCAACCCCATAAAGGTTGACCCTTATTTAAATGTTGATGCTGGAAATATGAATCCGACAGAGCACGGCGAAGTATTTGTGATTGATTCTGGACTCGAAACAGATCAGGATATGGGCAACTACGAGCGATTTTTGGAAGCAAATCTCGGACCGGACGACTATATGACTTCCGGAATGGTCTACAAATATGTGATCGAAAAGGAACGCAATCTCGGCTATCGTGGCAAATGTGTGGAAGCGATTCCGCATATCACAGAGGAGATTATTCGCAGATGGAAAAAGTCAGCAGACCTCCACGAGTCGGACATTTCCCTCATTGAAATCGGCGGAACAATCGGCGACTACCAAAACATAATGTTCATCGAGGCGGCTAGAATTCTCAAGATCAAATATCCACAAGATGTGATGTTTATTATGGTCTCGTACTTGCCTATTCCGGGTTCTCTCGGCGAAATGAAAACCCGCCCAACACAAAACGCCGTTCGTCAGCTCAACTCGTATGGTGTTCAGCCGGACATTATTATTGCGCGCAGTGCTTTGCCTCTCGACCACAAACGCAAAGAGAAAATTGCTTTCTCGTGCGCCTTGCCACCAGAAAATGTTATCTCTGCACCGGACATAAAAAGTGTGTATGACGTGCCACTCAATTTTGAAAAAGACAAAATCGCATCAGTTATTTTGAAAACACTTCATATGCGCACAAAAGCGCACAATGGCGAGCTCGACGAATGGAGGAAATTTGTAAACAAATCAAAGAACGCGAAAAAGGAATTGAAAATCGCAGTCGTCGGAAAATATTTTGATACAGGAGATTTTGTTCTCTCCGATGCCTACGTGTCGGTCATCGAAGCAATTAAATTTTCATCATACTGGAAGGATGCGCGACCAGAGCTCACGTGGATAAACTCAAAGGATTACGAACAGGATCCAAAAAAAGTATCGGAACTCAAAAACTATGATGGTATCATTGTCCCTGGCGGATTTGGTGAGAGTGGTATCGAGGGTGTGATAATGGCGATAGAGTATGCTCGTGTGCACAAGATTCCATATCTCGGTCTCTGCTACGGTATGCAACTTGCTGTGATTGAATTTTGCCGAAATGTTATCGGTTGGAAAGATGCACACACGGCAGAAATAAATCCGAAAGCATCTCATGTGGTTATTGATATTATGCCAGAGCAGAAAAAACTTTTGGAGGAAAATAAATATGGAGCAACAATGCGTCTCGGCGCGTATCCTGCCGTACTCAAAGATGGAACAATAGCACAAAAAGCATACTTGTCCGCCGAAGCCTTGGCGAAGGCGGACGAGAAAACCGAAGTCTCTGAGCGTCACCGACATCGATACGAAGTCAATCCAGAATACATCGCGGAAATAGAAAAAGCTGGCCTCGTATTTTCTGGCACATCTCCCGACGGCAGACTTATGGAAATCGCAGAACTTCCAAAGGATATGCATCCATTTTTGCTCGGTACACAATTTCACCCAGAATTCAAAGCTAGACCACTGCATCCACATCCACTTTTCTCTGCATTTATTGAAGCGTGTTTAAAAAATAAAAAATAAATATGAGTATTATTCATATCGGTATTGCGCTCGGTTTTGTAGCAATGCTCGCGTGGGGGATTGGCGATTTTTACATTCAAAAATCTGCCAGAAAAATTGGTAGTTGGGAAGCTCTCTTTTTTATGTCGCTTTTTAGTGCGGTTATTTTGTTACCCTTTGCGTACGGAAATATTGGACCGATTCTCTCCGGATCATTGAGTACTGTGATTGTACTCGTCATACTGTGCATAATTCTTTTCATCGCAGCTCTCCTAGACTTTGAATCTCTCCGTCTTGGCAAGCTAGCAGTGGTAGAACCTATCTGGTCGTTTGAGGTACCAGTCTCGGCTCTACTCGCTTTCTTTATTTTGGGCGAAAGAATAAACTCTACACAAATTCTACTCATAGTATTTTTGCTTGTCGGTCTCGCTCTGGTATCTGTCAAAGACAAACTTAATTTCAAAAATATTTTATTTGAAAAGGGAACAGTCATCGCTTTTTTTGCTGCAATACTTATGGGTGCTGCAAATTTTCTGATGGGCTGGAGCGCGCGTCTCAGCGACCCTATTACAGCAAATTTTGTTTCTGATCTATTTCTACTTGTCGGCACAGCAATTTTCCTGCTAGTTACAGGCAGAATGAAATCTATGATGAAACATATGATTGAGAATAAAAAGATTTTGCTTTTTATGTCTATTCCGGACAAGATTGCGTGGGTCGCGTTTGCATTTGCAATGTCTCTCGCCCCGATCGGTATTGTCGTGGCGCTGTCCGAAAGCTACATTATTATTGCAGTCATCTTGGGACTAACAGTCAACAAAGAAAAAATAAAATTTCATCAGAAATGTGGTCTTGTTCTGGCTGTCATTTCTGCTATTATTTTGGCATCAATAACTGGTTGAAATCGTCTCTGGATATGGTATAGTTATTACTGGAACAGGTCAGTATTAATTGGCCCTTTGGGCGACGTTCCAGCCAAAGACCTTTCCCCCTCAGGAAACAGTCGCACGGGCGCCAAACACTCACGCGGGGTGTGGCGCCCTTTATCTTGTCTCATTTTTCTTGTAAAAAAGTCAATTTTCGGGTATTCTGAAATGACGTTTATATTGCGGGATCATCTAATGGTAGGATACGCGACTCTGAATCGTGTCATCTTGGTTCGAATCCAAGTCCCGCAGCCAAGTTTCGGAATTCGTTTTTTCGCCAAAATTCGGAGCGTCGCAAAGCGACGCGACTGGGGTTTCCGCCAGAATTCGCCAAGGGTTTTTGAAATCCAAAAGAAGCGAGCGGGACGCGAGGCGGGGGTTCGAGCCAATCTTTTTAAGAAAATCTCTTTTGGCTTCGAGATTTTCTTCGGAAGCGATAATTATGGCTTGGTTACTGTCTAAAATGAATTGACGAGAAAGTTCGAGCCAGCGATTGCCTTTTCGTTCAAAATCTTTCAATTTCTCTGAAAAATCAATTTTTTGGTTGAGGAGCTTTTGCTTCTTGCCGATATACTCCTCGCTCGTAATTGTGCTATCCAAATGAGCGTCAAGGAGCTTGTCTAGCGTCTCCTCAACACTTTTGATTTGATTTTTCAGATTTTGAACGAAAAGGGCGTCAGAGTGGAAACTGCTCGCTTGTTCCTTTTCGAGTTCAGCGAGCATGAATTCTTTCCACTCGGACGGCAAAGAAACTTTTTTGATAATATCATTAGCTTGTTCGGCGAGGAATTCTTCGCGGATATATTTTTGTGTGCAGACACCTTTCTTTTTGGTGCAACGATAGTAGGTATGACCCTTTTGCACTTCGCTAGTGATACCACATCCGCATTCTGCACACGAAAGTATTCCGCGAAAGATATGTTTGTTAATTCCTCGCTTCATCGGGTGAGCATTCCTCGCCGATACTTCAGCGCATTTATCAAAAAGTTTCTTTGAAATCGCTGGCTCGTGCTTTCCTTGGTAAAGTTCTTTGTTAAAGAAAAACATTCCATAGTAGAACGGATTTTTCAATATCATTTGCGTGTTTGAAACAGTGAGAACTTTACCATTTTTAGACACCAAGCCCTTTTGGGCGAGCAAATTCCTTGTATCTTTCAGAGAATAATTTCCCGTGGCGTAGACTTCGAACATTTTCCTGACGAGGCGAAATCTTTCCACATCGGGAATAATTTTCTTGTTCAACTTATCATTCACATATCCCGTCGGAGCTTGACCGCTCTGTTCGCCTCGTCTTACTTTTTGTCGAAGTCCGCGCTTCACATTCTCTGAAAGATTATCTACATAGTATTTGCTCTGCCCAAAAGCAATATTTAACATAAACTTACCTTGTGGCGTAGCGTCGAACCAAAACGTCGGGAATTTTAGCTCTTTAATTTTACCAAGGTCGCACAGATAGATTATCTTTCCACCATCAATACTATTTCTCGCCAATCTATCGGGGTGCCAAGCTAAAATTCCTGACGCTTTACCTTTTTCTATAAGCGAGAGCATATTGTTGAAAATAGGTCGCCCCGGCTCTTTGGCGGTTTGTGATTCAATAAAAGTTTCAACAATTTCCAACTGCTCTCGCTTTGCAAATTCTTTCAACTCGTCAATCTGCGATTCAATACTCAAAATCTGACGATCTGGCTCGTCGGTAGATTTTCTCGCATACAGAAAGAATTTGTTCATAGAAAAAGGTTTATGTTAAATATTGATAATTATCGCTTCAAGATTGGCTCGCAAAACTTTGTTTTGAATGATGTACTCATCATAAACCCCCGCCTCGCGTCCCGCTCGCTTCTTTTGGATTTCAAAAACCCTTGGCGAATTCTGGCGGAAACCCCAGTCGCGTCGCTTTGCGACGCTCCGAATTTTGGCGAAAAAACGAATTCCGAAACTTGGCTGTGTCTCCTGAACAAAATCCGAACTTTTTTCCAAACTAATCCGACTGAGGATTAATCTGCGCGCCTCGCCCGCTCCCTTCGGTCGCGGGAGCAAAAACCAAAAATTTTCCTTACCTTTCTTATTTTCTTCGGCGGGGGGTGTGGGGGGAGCCGACAAAAAATGGAAAGGAAATTTTTGGTTTTGCTTCGCCGCTACCTATTACATTATACTATAATATTGGTGTATAATGTAATTGGAAGTGGTATACTTGTGGATATGAAAAGCGAGTCTGCAAAGTTGGGTAAAAACCTAAAGCGAATCAGAACAGAAAAAGGCATTACACAAGGCGATATTGTGCGAACACTCGGCGTTAGCCGAAGTTTTGTGAGCAATATCGAAAATGGCAAAACAAATCCAACTCTTTCTACCATTTCCAATATTGCAAAAGCACTTAGCGTTTCAACAGATGAATTGCTGAAATAAATTTTATGACAATTAACACTATAGAAAAAATTGACTTGTTTAATGCAAAGACAAAAGCCAAAGTAAAAGCGGATGTTATTCTTGGCGACTGTCTTGATGTTTTAAAAAGTTTGCCAGAAAATTCCGTCGATCTTATCGTCACATCACCACCTTACGCAGACCAAAGGAAAAGCACTTACGGCGGAATTAGTCCTGATAAATATGTTGAATGGTTTTTGCCTATGACGGCAGAATTATTACGAGTTTTACATCCAAAAGGAACGTTCGTTTTGAATATTAAAGAAAAAGTTGCAAATGGTGAGCGTCATACCTATGTCATGGAGCTAATTATCGCAATGCGAAAACAGGGCTGGCTTTGGACAGAAGAATTTATTTGGCACAAAAAAAATTGCTTTCCGGGCAAGTGGCCTAACCGTTTTCGTGATTCTTGGGAACGACTTTTGCAATTCAATAAATCAAAAGATTTTAATATGTATCAAGATGAGGTAAGAGTCCCCATGGGAGATTGGGCAAAAACTCGTTTGAAAAATCTTAGCGAAACTGATAAGCAACGAGATAACTCAAAAGTTGGTAGCGGTTTTGGAAAAAATGTATCAAATTGGGTAGGTCGCGATTTAGCTTATCCTACAAATGTACTTTCAATGGCGACCGAAAGTTCCAACAAAAAACATAGTGCAGTCTTTCCCAAAGAACTACCGAGTTGGTTTATTAAACTTTTTACAAAACCCGGAGACGTCGTTCTAGACCCATTTTTGGGTTCCGGCACGACTTCTATTGCCGCTTTTCAGCTTGACCGTAATTCAATAGGTATTGAAATACAGGAGGAATATCACAAACTGGCTGTCGAAAATATTAACGAGCAAACGAAATAATATGAAAAAACTAAACTACGAAAAACTAAATACCTTTATCGCTTCTGATGTTATAAAACCATTTTATGAAATACGGCTTGCTCGACTTGAATCGGCAAAACTTTCTTATATTTCAAAACGAAAAAATCCTTACTTATTTAAGGCCAAGAACATCGAGACCGCAGGAGATTTGGCAAAAAGTATTCTTGACGCTTTTTTGTCATCACAAGAGGAAACAATTTTCGGCGATTTGATGGAAAATCTGGCTATCCATGTTTGCCACGAAGTATTTAAGGGCAAAAAAGCGGAGGAAGGGAAATATCGTAGCGTTGATTTAATTTTTGATCGAGATGAAAAAACCTATATCGTTGGTATTAAATCCGGACCAAACTGGGGAAATTCTGACCAAGTAAATACATTGAAAAGAAACTTGAAAATTGCTAAAAAGTTACTTCGTGCCGAACTCAATAAAAATAGTATTGTTTCTGTAAACGGCTGTATTTATGGACGAGACAATGTTCCACATAAGGTGAATAAAGACCCCGACCTTAGTTATTACAAAATTTGCGGACAAGCTTTTTGGGAACTTATCTCTGGCGATAACGAATTGTATAAAAAAATCATTCAACCACTGGATAAGGAAGCTAAGAAACGAGACGATAGTTTTAAACAACTTTATGTAAAGAAAATCAACGAAATGACAAAAGATGTCATTGACCTTTTTTATACAAAAGATAACCTCGATTGGGACAAGATAATTGATTATGTTTCCAAAAAATAATTATGGAAACATTTGAACAACCAAAAAATAAATCCGAAACGACAGAATCAGTTTTGAGTAGCATAATGACTGCCGAGGAATACAGCAAAATTGAACACGCAACACCATATGTTTTTGAATTGAAAGCGGGAGATAAAGAACTTTATTACTTCGGCTCGCCTCACACAAGCGACCCAAGTAATCCTCTATTCGCAGAAATTGAGGCCGCTTTCAATAAAGCGAATCCTGATATTGTTTTTGTCGAGGGTATGAATGTTCGCGGAGATAAAACAAAATTTAATGAGAGAGTAAAATCTGCCACACGCGAGGAAGCAATTGACCGTATGGGCGAGTCAGGTCTTACATTGAAATTAGGAGTTGAAAAAGGAATTGACTGGGAATCTCCCGAACCAACCGACGAGGATTTGTATAACGACTTGCTCGCCAAAGGATTTTCAAAAGACCAAATATTTGCATGGGATGTTTTCCACATTCTTCCGCAATATAATCGACAAATGAAACGAGAGGGATTTGAAAAATATGTTTCTGGATTTATTGACCGATTCAAACGAACAACTAATTGGGAAGGTTTCGATTACTCATACGAACGCGCTATAAAACTTGGCGAGCAGATTTTCGGCGAAGCTGTAGATGTTGAAAATGACCCAAATGCACTTGATCGGATTGACCCGATACCGTGGGACGAGAAAAAAGAAAAACAAACAATTTTGAATCGAATTGGCGAAGCCTCGTCGCTTTTTAGAGATAAAAAAATTGTTGGAGATATTCTTGAAGCATTCAAAACTCACAAGCGAGTTTTTGTCGTGTATGGCGCGAGCCATGCCGCTATGCAAGAACCAGCTTTCAAAAAAGCATTTGAGTCGGCATAAGGGAGGCAATCCCCGCCGTTTTATAATATTTCCTAAAAACGGCGGGGATTTGTGCGCGCACAGGGCGGGCGGGGCAAGCACAATAAGATTTGTTTGTGCCAAGCACAATCCGCTTTGTGAGGTACCACTAAACTCGGTCGGAGGCACAAAGTTTCAAGCTATCACCAAACGCGGAGAGGAAGCGCCTCGTATCGCCGCAAGGACGGAGAAATGAACAACTCCAAAGAACCACAAATGATATAATGTAAATGTTCATTTCGTAGTCTGTAGCGGCGAAGCAAAACCAAAAATTTCCTTTCCATTTTTTGTCGGCTCCCCCCACACCCCCCGCCGAAGAAAATAAGAAAGGTAAGGAAAATTTTTGGTTTTTGCTCCCGCGACCGAAGGGAGCGGGCGAGGCGCGCAGATTAATCCTCAGTCGGATTAGTTTGGAAAAAAGTTCGGATTTTGTTCAGGAGACACAGCCAACATATACTAAGTCAGGTGACTGAGACACGTCGGTCGCAGATTATGAAGATATTATTTTTTCAAAACAAATTTTTCCCTAATGGGAAACAAGGACCAAATTTTGATCAAGACTTCTTTTTTCACCACGAGAGCGGAGTTGCTTTCGAGGGTCAGGGTGTCCTCTTTGCCTCGGGAGTTAATCATGGAGGTGAGGTACATTTCGTTAAAGTTCCAAATACAACCTTCACCGACATTAAAGATTGGGTTACAAAGAGTTTTGGTGACAGCGAACCGGTTGAATCAAGTTACGTCCTTGGCACTTATTACAAAAGAATGTGGAGGCCTCTTGCATGTGGAGGGCGTCCATTTAATATTGCCTATCAAGAAAAATTAAATGAGTCTTTTGTCTCACTGCGTATATTGCTCGGCAAATTGGAATATCTCTTTGAAACCATTGAACCAAACAAGGATAATTTATCAGTCTATGGTCACAAAATCAGGGAGATCATTCTACTGGCATCTATGGAAGTTGAGTCATCGTGGACGGCGGTCTTAAAAGAGAATACGTATTCCTCACCGAGGTTAACTACCAATGACTATGTAAAACTGCATCACCCGATGCTTTTAGACGGATACGAACTATCTTTGCAGTCATATCCGAACTTCCCAGCTTTTGCACCTTTTAAGGGGTGGGATGTTAGTAATCCAACGACATCATTGAATTGGTATGACTCCTATAACAAGACTAAACACGACCGAGAGGAAAATCTAAAGTTCGCGACTTTGGAAAATGCAGTCTACGCAGTTGGCGCTGCGGTAGTAATGTTCCATGCGCAATTCGGACTTAACTTTGGCACTGGATTTTTTGACCAGAAGAGCCCCCTCATTAGGAATATATTCAAGATTGTTACGACTGGTTTTGAGAAGTATGAAAAGGAATTTTATATTCCTAAGTTTGAGTTAGATTCTAATTCAGGAAAACCCAACCCTCTGGTGCTCGATTGGACTGCAATTAATTATCCATTCTGATTTTTTTGTCATTCAGAAATAGTTTGCTTTGAAGGCATCCGAGCAGTTCGCGCTTCTCTATAAGCGTCCCTTCTCTCAATAGGTACTTGGTGTAATTTCTTACATCTACGTCGATCTCTATTTTGTCTTGCTTGTGTCCAAGTACGCCTGACCTAAATTTGTTAAACCGTTTTATTTCATCCTCTATCCGGGTTCGTATGCCTAGTTCGTCCATGTTGACCTTATCCATGAGACCTATAAGCTCCTCGATCAGACCCGGCTCATTTATGGCCGGATTCTTGCAGTCTATATTCCGAGCCTTGGTGCAGAAGTAGTACACGTGCCTGTTTACACCGCCGTCTTTTAACTTCTTGAACTTCTCATCTGCGGATATGCCCGAGCCGCAGTGTCCGCATCGTATGAGCTTGGTAAAGGCAAACTCTTTACTCTCAGTTTTGGGTATAAAGTTCGCGTTCAGTGTCATTTGCACTTTTGTATACAACTCCTTATCAATGATTGGCGTGTGCTTGCCTGTGTACCACTTGCCTCCACCGACCGGGTATTCAAAGTCGCCGTAATAAAAAGGGTTTCGCAAAATTATGTACACATTCGCCAGCACCAACGGCTTGCCGCGATGCGTCTTGAAGTCGATTTCTCTCAACCAGCGATATAGCTTGCGCCCACTCCACTGTTCATTGGCTACTTTTTCAAACATCTGTTTGATGACCGGTCCGCGCTTTGGATCAACCCTACATTGGCACTTTTTATCAACGTGCTTTTCGTTTAAGTATCCGGTTGGTGCAACGCCGGGCCTCCACCCCATCTCGCATCGTGTGCGCAATCCACGCTTAACATTCACCGCCTTGTTATCGTTCTCAAGTTTCGCTTGGCTCCCGAGTATCATCAGCAAAAACTTCTCATTCGGGTTGTTGGTAAACTTCTGCCCGTAGGTGCGTATCTCATGCAGCAGCTTCTGGTCCATGAGGTCTACGACCGACCCCAAGTCTCCGGCATTGCGGCTCAACCGATCCGGAGCCCATGTGAGTATTGCATTGAACTTCTGTGAGCGTAGGTCCTCGAGCATCTGGTTATATACCGGCCGCTGGCCTACCTCCTTGGAGGAGTGTGACTCTCGCTTTATCTCTACGATATGGAGCCCGTCCCGCTCGGCGAGCACTTGCATCTCCTTTACCTGCGACTCTATTGAAAGGGCCTGTTTATCCTCTGCTTCGGTACTTTTGCGTGCGTAGAGGCAGTACCGGAGGGCCTCCAATTGCTTTGTTTCCATATACATCAATCAATGACGTAAAGGCTCTAGGGAGTCCAGGACACCTGTTGATAGCCAAATTACCCTTATTTTACATAGCAAGCTAAGGTTTAGACCTATGATAACCTATGAACGCTTGACATTATATTTAGCCCGCGATAGGATAGTACTTAACAATATGCGCAAAGATATACAAGCAAAACTCAAAGAAATGCCCGACCTCCTTTCAATAGGACAGGTCGCTGAAATCTTTAATATCCATCCAGACACCCTCCGTAACTGGGAAAAGGAGGGCATTTTAGTACCCATGCGTGCCGGTAAACGCGGGGATCGTAAATATCGCCCTGAAGATATACGAGCAATAGTCGACAAGATGGGTAGCAAGCTCACTCTTCCACAGCTCGAGCAGTTCCTCTGGAAGAGTGCGGATATTCTCCGCGGCAAAATCGACAGTTCTGACTACAAGAAGTACATCTTTGGCCTTCTCTTTTTCAAACGCATCAGCGACGTCTGGGATGAAGAGTACGCGAAGGTAATGGAAGAGTTCAAAGACGAAACGATCGCTCGCGCCGACTACAACCATCGCTTTCAGGTGCCGAAGGAGTGTCGTTGGTCGGTTGTTGAGGAAAAAGCAGAAAACATCGGCAAGAAACTCAATGAGATTTTTGAAAAGCTTGCCAACGCCAATAGTCCGAAGCTCGACAGGATTTTTGATGACCTCGACTTTGCCAACAAGGACCGCTTCCCGAACGAAACGACTCAGCGCCTCATCAACCACTTCTCTCAATACAACTTTGGCGACACATACATCAACTCCGATGTCCTTGGCGATGCGTACGAATACCTCATCAAACAGTTTGCGGCTGACGCCGGAAAGAAAGGCGGTGAGTTTTATACACCGCGTGAAGTTGAACGCGTCATCATACAGATACTTAAGCCACACAAGAAAGATCATATTTACGACCCCACGGTCGGCTCAGGCGGATTCCTTTTGGAGGCTTTTCATCATCTGAAAGAGAAAGAGGGCGAGCAGATTGCGCGCACGCTCTATCTTTATGGCCAGGAGATTAATATTGGCACTTATGCGATCGCCAAGATCAACATGTTTCTCCACGGACTTGATAGCGCCGACATTCAGCGGGGCGACACACTCGCGAACCCGCAGTTTTTGAACCCAAACGGTAGTCTCAAGACATTTGATATTTGCGTTGCAAACCCACCCTACTCAATCAACGACTGGGAGTACGAGATGTTCAAGTCCGATAAATACGGTCGCATCGACGGGTACGAACTGCCACCAAACAAAAACGCTGACTACGCCTTTGTGCTCCACATCATCAAGTCGATGAACTCTAATGGCCGTGCCGGTATTGTGCTCCCGCACGGTGTCCTCTTCCGAGGTGGTTCCGAAGGCCGTATTCGGGAACAAATACTTAAGAATGACCTCATCGAAGCTGTGATTGCACTTCCGTCAAAGCTCTTCTACGGCACGGGCATTCCAGCGGCCATTATCATTTTCAACAAGAACAAGGCGGGAGGTCACAAAGGTAAAGTGTTGATCGTAGATGCCGAGAAGGACTTCTCTGAGGGTAAGAATCAGAATTCGCTCCGTTATCAGGACATTCAGAAAATTGTTAAAACTTACGATGGTTTTAAGGATATTGATGGTTATGCCCGCGTCGTTGACCTGAAGGAGATAGAAACGAATGAGTACAACCTCAACGTTCGCCGCTACATTGAGAACGGTGATAAAGAGGAAATTATTGATGTGTCTGCTGTACGCAAGGAGTTAGCTACTCTCGAAAAGGAGCGTACGGCAATTGATACAAAGGTCGAAGGGTATCTAAAGGAATTGAAGTATTAAATTTATGGCTAACGAACTACAGTTGGGAGAGGCTAAAATAATGAGCAAACACGATTTCTATTTTGAAACTCCTTTATACGAGGTTGTGTCAATTAGTGAGCTAGAAAAAAATGCCTTCGGCGGTGACGTGGATGCGTATAGCGCAAAGAATAGTACGGAAACGACCTATTCCATCAGCATTGATTCAACCGATACATGGAGCGATTGGTCAGCAGAAAAAGGTAATAGTGTTGATGTTGGGTTCTTTCTCATTACCTTGAAGTGTAAGCGGAAGGATAACGATGTAATACGCTTTATAGTTTTTCGAAATAGAGAAATCGTCATGAAGATAGGACAATGGCCATCGTTAGCAGATTTACAGTTCGCAGAGATTGGTAAGAAGTATGACAAGGTTTTGCCAGTTGAGGACCTAAAAAATCTCAAAAAGGCAATTGGACTGGTTTCCCATGGGGCTGGTGCCGGCTCTTTTGTTTATCTCAGAAGGATTTTTGAGAAATTAATTCTTGAAACATACACGAACAATGCTGGCGCTACTAAAATAAGCGAAATCGATTTCAAAAAACAAAGAATGCTGGATAAGGTTGAGACATTGAAAACTTTTCTCCCTAGCCAACTTGTGGAAATGAAAGGTGTCTACTCTATTTTGAGCAAGGGTGTACACGAATTAACTGAAGAAGAATGTTTACGATATTTTGCGCCTATCAAACTCTCTATTGAATTGATTCTCGATCAGAAAATAGAAGAAGCAAAAAAGAATGAAAAGGACGCGATGGTCAAAAAACAATTGCAGCAAATTCAGCAAGAAATTGCCGTAGAAAAACGAGATGACAACTAACACGAAACAACAGAATATTCCGCGTGGTTGGGTTATAAAAAACCTTTCAGATTTGGGAGAGTTTAAGACCGGTGGAGTGGATAAAAAGATAGCGCGGGACGAAAAGCCTGTGAGGCTCGTTAACTACATGGATGTCTACAAGCATGGATTTATTGATGACTCCATTAATTTTATGGAAGTGACTGCCAGCGATAGTGAAATTAAGGTAGCACAGGTCAGGGTTGGAGATATGTTATTCACCCCCTCTTCTGAAACGCCTGATGATATTGGCCACTCAGCTGTAGTGGCTAAGGATTTGCCGAATACTCTCTTTAGTTATCATTTGGCGCGACTGAGATTTAACGAGGAGTACGACAATAAGATCGACATTAATTTTCGAGCGTATTTTTGTAATGCTAGAGATGTACTTAGACAATTTGAAAAAGCGTCTGTTGGTGCAACGCGCTACACTATTTCAAAAGGCAAATTTGAATCCATTCAAGTCTTGATTCCGGAATCAAAAAAAGAACAGCAGAAAATTGCAGAGATTTTGGGAACAGTTGATAAGGATATTGCAAAAACACAGGAAGTTATTGAAGCGACAGATAAACTCAAGCGCGGGCTAATGAAAGATCTCTTTACTAGTGGAACAGGTAAAACCAAATTTGTTTTTAGAAATTTAGAAGAACTAGCTACTATCTCAACCGGCACCACGCCGTCTACAGGCAAAAAAGAGTATTACGAAGGCAATAATCCTTTTATCAAAACGGGAGAGATTGTAAATAAGAAAATTGAACGGGCAGAGGTGCATATTTCTGATAAAGCAGTTCAGGACTATCGGCTAAAAAGATATCAGCCAGGAACGATCCTTGTTGCAATGTATGGTCAAGGAAAGACACGGGGACAGACTGCACTCCTTAAAATCGAGGCATGCACAACACAAAACGCCGCTGCTATTGAACCGAATACAGAAATTGATTCCGAGTATCTATGGCTTTTTTTGAAAAGCCAATATGAATTACTGCGTAGTGGTGGAATTCAGGGGCATATCTCACACTTGAATCTTTCTTATATGAAAAGTTATAAAGTCCCTGTTCCGTCCATACAGGAGCAGAAAAAAATTGCTAGCATCCTTTCTTCGATTGAAGAAAGGATTGCGACTAATCAGGAACTGAAATCAAAATTATCTCTTCTCAAAAAAGGCCTCATGCAAGATCTACTGACCGGTAAGAAAAGAACCATATGAAATTCAACGAACAACACACAGTAGAAAATCACGTCATTAAGTTTCTCCAGGAGAAGCTTGGTTACAAATACATCAAATCGCAGGAGTTTTCGAAGCTCCGTGAGTTTGAGAACGAATACATTATCACTCCGCTACTTCTTGAGGCCGTTAAGCGAATTAACGGAATACAGGAAGATGAGGCTATTTCTATTGTCCGAGAGGTGAAGAAAATAGATAATAACGAGGCATTTCTTAAAATGCTTCGTGATGGTGTGAACTTGAAAGATTCTCAGACTGGCAAGATGCGCGACTACTACGTCGTTGATTTTGAGACAACCGATAACAACCAGTTTGTCGCTACCAATCAGTTCTACTTCGAGGGAAACTCCGAGAATATCCGCCCAGACATAATGGTCTTCCTGAATGGTTTGCCTTTGGTAGATATAGAGGCAAAGAGCCCTACTGCAGCAAGCAGCGTGAACTATTCCAATGCTGTTGGACAGATAAAGCGATATGAGCGAAATGCTTTTAAATTGTTTTGGCCTAACTGCTTCAACATAGCTACAGATGGCCTTCAAACCGTCTACGGAGCTACTTACGCACCTGCGCAGTACTTTCTACGTTGGCGTGATGAAGAGCTTCAAAAACAAACAGGGGGAGAGTTGGAAATGACGCTTACAGCCCTACTCTCAAAAGAGAGGCTTCTCGATATAGTCAGGAATTTTATTCTTTTTGAAAAAGAAAAGGAGCGCACTGTAAAGAAAATTGCACGATACCAGCAACTTAGAGCAACAAACAAGATTGTTGAGCGAGTTGCTGGAGGTGACCAGAAGCGTGGGCTCATTTGGCATACTCAAGGGTCGGGCAAATCGCTCACCATGTTCTTTACGGCTTGGAAGCTACGCTTTGATAAGGCGCTCAAAAACCCAAAGATTTTTATCTTAGTGGATCGTATAGATCTTGATGATCAGATTTACGAGACTTTCGTAAATTGTGGTGGCAAGAACGTCGTTCGTGTGGATTCGCGTCAAGATCTTGAGAAGAAGATAAAGTCTTCCGAGAGAGGAATCTTCATTTCTACAATCCAGAAATTCTCTGAACTTGGAAATACAACAGAAAACCTCGACGAGAACATTATCGTACTTTCAGACGAGGCACATAGAGATAATGAAGGCGTTTCGGCAATTAATCTCCGCAGTTCCTTAAAGAACGCGTTCTTCTTTGGCTTTACCGGTACTCCTATCGATAAGGCAACACTTAATACTCATCGTAACTTCGGCGAGGAGGGCGAACGTTACTTGGATTATTATTCTATTCAGCAAGCCGTAGAAGACGGAGCCACACTCCCTGTTACCTATGAGGCTAGACTCTCAAAATTCTTTATTGATGAGGAGAAAATAGACAAGCAGTTTGAAGAATTGACCCAAGGACTCTCAGATAAAGAGAAGGATCAAGTTGCAAAGAAATATGGAAAGAAAGAAGCAATCGTTAAACTCGATAAGCGTATGCGTGCTGTTGCTCAAGATATAGTCGAGCACTTTAAGCTTTATGTAGAGCCTGCTGGTTTCAAGGCTCAAGTTGTCTGCTATGACCGTGAAGCGACGGCAAAATACAAAGAAATACTGGATGAGTTAATTCCGAAAGAGTGGTCTGCGGTTATCTATTCTGCTGGCGATCCCAACACAAGTGCTGAGGACCTTCAGAAATACAATACGACTAAAGCTAAGCGAGAAAAGCTCATAAATGAATTCAAGGATCCAAATAGTCCGCTCAAATTCTTGCTTGTCTGCGACATGCTTCTCACTGGCTTTGATGCCCCAATTGAACAGGTGATGTACCTCGACAAGCCGCTTTGGGATCATAATCTTCTACAAGCAATCGCACGCACAAACCGCGTGTATCCAAACAAGGGTGCTGGAAAAGTAATTGACTATTACGGCATTACCAAGAGTCTTCACAAGGCACTCAATTTTGACGAGAGTGTGGTTGATTCTGCGATGATCAATATCGATAAACTCAAAGAAGAATTCGTCGACGTACTTGACGAAATTATGGATGTATTCGTGGGTGTAAATATTGAAGATCCTTCAATTGAAAACCTGCGCCGCTGTTTGAAGATTTTTGCGGAGAATACAGACAAGCAGAAGTTTTTCCGTGAAAAATATGCCCGTCTTAAGCTTTTGTTTGAGGTACTCTCGCCAGACCCCTTCCTGAAAACACATATCCGAGCATTTGAGTGGCTTGCCAGTGTTTATATTGCGTTTGACAAAGAATACGGAGCGAGAACAACTGATGCAGAACTTCTTGCTGAGTTTGGCGAGAAAGTTAAACTTCTTATCCAGCAACGTGTGGACTACGAAGGCATCACTAAGAATTTCCGTGAGCTTAATGTCAACGACCTTTACGTTATGGAGCGTCTTAATAAGATGGATGATGAGGAGAAAGCTCTCAATCTTGAGAAAATGCTTAAGCAGGAAATCTCTATAAATGTCGATACTAATCCTGCGTATAAAAAGTTTAGTGAACGACTTTCAGCAATCAGGAAAGAGTTTGAACAAAATCAAATTGATTTATCGGAACGTATCAAGCGATACCAAGGGCTTCTTGAAGATATAAAGAAAAAAGGAGACGAGGCTAAGGAGCTCGGGTATTCCCTCAATGAATATGGCCTGTTTGTTATCTCTGAGGAATTTATCACGGGAGATAAAGACGTGATCAGGGACTTCATAAAGGATATGACAGCACGACTTGAGGATGTGCTCGATGAGGGTTGGCAAGAGTCCTCGAAACGTGATGAATTCTTGAAAGAAGTAAAGCGCATTGTTCAAGAGTTGGTACTTAAAGAATATAGAGAAAAAATTAAGGTTGACGACTTTCATAAATATCTCAACCGTCTGGTCGATATTGTGGTCAAAAAATTCTAACCATGAAGAAACATATAGCACTTGAAAATAAACAAGTTACCTATACTCTCCGAAAAAGTCATCGGGCACGAAGAATGCGCCTTGCTGTGTACTGTGATGGGAGCATTGTGGTCACGACCCCTTTTGATCTCAAAGAAACCATTGTCGACAAATTCATTAATGAGAAAAGTGAATGGCTTTTCTCAAAAATTGCTTTTTTCAAGCAGTTCAAGGGTAAGGCAATTGCGAGGTATAGCCAAGAGGACTACCTCAAGTACAAAGACGAGGCATATAAACTGGCAGTAAATCGAGTTAACTACTTCAATCAGAAACGGGAGTTTAATTTCAATCGGATCAATATCAAAAATCAGAAGACGCGTTGGGGTAGCTGTTCTCGAAAAGGTAACCTTAATTTCAACTATAAAATCGCACTTTTACCAAAGCCTCTATCTGATTACATAATTGTCCACGAGCTCTGCCACCTAAAAGAATTTAATCATTCAAAGAAGTTTTGGAAACTCGTATCACAGACTATTCCGAACTATGCTGAGGTACGTAATGAGCTCAAAAAGAGCGGTGTCACTTTTCATTAAAATTGAGGAGTAGATAACCTACTTTGCAAGCTCTCAAAGCTAAGCTAAGGTGGTCAAACGATAGCAATTTCTGCTATCATGTACTTGCACAATTGAATATAAGCCGACCTAACCCCTAGGAAGTCAAATTCTTAGGATATGGTTGCAAATCCCGCTAGAGATCAAAGGACTCCTCGTCAGAGTCACTCTAGCGGGTCATATCGGGAAACCGGTATGGGTGGGGGCCGAAAGGTTCTCATCGCAATGGCGAGGAGCCTTTTGATTACCTGAGGGTTCCCACCATCTAAAATCCCGCTAGATTTTATGGCTAAAAAAGTTCTCTACTCCGTTGTCGGAGTAGTTGTTCTCGGTTTTGTTTTGTTACTTATAATTGGTCTAAATACGCCGCAGCCTATCAAGCAGGCACAGGAAAGTGCGCCCGTGCAAAATCCTGTAGTAGTCGCGACATCGTCTGCTCCAGATAAGCAAAAGGTTGCTGCAATTCTTTCGGCAAGCACCGACCACTACGTGTCGTTATTAAGCTCTGCCAAGACTGTGCTCGGCACAACGCAGTACGCAGATGCGAACGCAGGTCTGAAAGCGCTTAACGATCCAAGTTCGGCCGCAAGCCAGCTCGGTTCATTCCGCACCAATACCTGCCTCAAGAATGATCCGGGCACTAACGCAATGAGTGCCTATCAAGAAGCCGATAACTTATACTCCGGCACTTCACCCGATGCGCTCGGTAATTGGAATGAGGATATCAATAACGCGGCAAGCGATATCTGTCTCTGGGCTGGCGACGCAGTTAGTTGGCAGATCAAAGAAGTAACAACTACTAAGTTACGTGCAGATGAGCAGAAGGTCACTGACGATATCACAAAGGCTCGCGCAGATATTCAATCTCTCTCAAAGTAGCGTGTAGACAACCCACTTCGCAAACCTCCAGATCTAAGCTGGAATGGCCTTATGGCTATTCTCTCCAAGCAAAGCGCTACCGAGCTTCGGCGGATCATCAAGGAGGCCACAGGGCGCAATATTTCGCTCGGAGAGGCCTATGCCATATGGCACTACTTACTCAAGCTCTTGCAGCTATTGTGGCAGATTGAGAAGAGGCAGAAGCCACCACCTCCCTCCAGCCAGCTCAACCTTTTTAGTGAACCTCGTAAGAGACGCTAGATGTCATAGATGTCTAGCTTGTGATTTATGTCACGCTCCTTGCCCTCGAGGTCATTTATTATTTCTCCATTTTTATCCAAGATCCCTGCGTCCTGATAGTCCTTAAGCGTCCCTGCTTGAGCAGCTGCAGCTGAGTCGTCGAGGAGCTCTCTCAGTCTCGAATAGTGTTTCGTTTTGAGAGGCTCGGGTAGTGACTCAATGAGGAATCTAATATCACCCGGCGCAATTACTACTTGGCCTGGAACATTTTCCTCCTTCTTTTCGGTCATGTGATACACATGCTCTAGCCATAGTTTCTGACTTTTGTGATCACCATTGCTAGCGGCTGTATATACGCCACCGAGTATCTCACTGGTTTTAGAAAAGACCCATTCTTCGCGAAGCGTTTTAACTCGTGGCTCGAAGTCTTTACGTTGTGTCCAGATTGCAAGCATGCCAAGGTTTGGTACTTGGTATGCCTTACAAAACTGCTCTCGCGTTTCAATACCGTGCCACGCACGCTCTTCAGCAGTCATGGAACTCCAGCGAATGAACTGGGTGTACTTTTCTATTTCAGACGTTGCAGCCTCAACTCTACTGAGCATACCCGCCGCAGGCGGTGAGGGAGTATTTTTTTGCATGTATGGTCCCACGTTATGTTCTAGATAATATTTAATGGGCCGCCAGTCCCTAGCCTCATTTATCTGCTTCATGTACACAGACAACACACGGTCGTCATTCACTTGCTTGCCAAGTACATACGCGCGGTCTACTTTCTTTCGGAATTCAAGATCTGTCTTGTAGTGCCGGTTATAGAACATGCGAGAGACACCCGCTCGCTTGCAGGCGGCGGTTATGGTGTATCCCTCAGCGAGGGTTTTAATCAGTGTGGTTTGCTGATCACGCTTGTGCATGGATCTTTACCCGCTTCTTGCCCGAGAACTTCTCCCAGCGGTTCAGAATGACCTCAGCATAGGTCGGCACCTTCTCCATAATGAAGCAGCGACGACCGATAGTGTTTGAGGCGATGAGGGTCGACCCGCTTCCTCCAAAGGGTTCAACAACGATGTCACCACGCTTGGTCAGCACCTTAATGTACGGGATGAGTATAGGGAGCGGCTTCACTCCAAAGATGATGCCTTGCCCTGATGCTTTTTCATCGGCAGCTACGTGGTCAATAACATCGGTCGGACAGTATCGCTTGTCTTTTCCATACGACTCCCAATGCGGCCTACCTGAGGTGGCAAACAGAGCTGTCTCATATTCGTTTTGGAATAGCAAGTTGTCTTCCGGCTCGGTATGGAGCGCGACCTCACCCGAAGTCCCTACAACAGCGATGTCGTGCTTATTGAAGAACTTGAGCTTGGCTGAAAATCCTTGCACACGATTCGGAATCGTCCAGACTATCGTGTTGCGGTACTTCCAGTGAGCCTCGAGCGCGTTCCAAATGGTGCGCAGGTTCTTCGGAGCTTCGTAGACAATAATCGAGAAGTCGGGCTTTTGAATTTTAGCGACATTGGCCATCCACAAATCCGTAAAGTCATCCGGCAACTCATCGGTTTCGAGATACTTACGATCACGCTTGAGCCCGAACCCTTCGGTCGCTTTGCCGTTACGCTTTTTACCGTGGAGGTATGCAAGATCGTACGGCGGGTCGGTCATACACATATCTGCTTTGTGCTCACCAAAGAGGGCGAGCATGTCTGACTCGACGGTTGAATCGCCGACATAGAGCCGGGAGCCATCGAGATCGTATAGGTCGCCTTTCTTTACGGTCACACCGTCTATACCTATCTTTTCAAGTTCGTGCTTGAGCGAGAACTCAGTCGGAGTCTCGTCGACCGGAAATATTTCATCAATCTCCTCGCTGTTGAAGCCTACATTGGTTAGGAAGGACTCATCGAATTCGGCGAGTAAGATGAGGTCCCACTCTCCGACGGCCTTATTGAGACGCAAGCACAGATCTTTCTCTCGTTCGAGTTCTGGAATGTCGACAAAAATAACGGGCACTTCGGTGAAGCCGAGATCCTTCATGACCTCGTAGCGGAGGTTGCCGCCGATAATACCGCCCTTGCGTTCGGGGGCACGGTTGATGATGAGGGGGTCTTGTATACCGTGCATCTCAATACTCGCGCGTACTGATGCTTTCGTAGTTTCGTTGATAATACGTGGGTTGTATTCCACGTGATGGAGTGAGTCGATAGGAACGTACTCAATCTTTAGACTGTTTTTAATCATGGGGTTATAAACTAGCTGGATAATATGAAAGAGTGTCGAATTGATTTCGATAAAAGATTCGTGACGCGGAGTTCGCATCAGCGATATAAGTCGACCGCTTAGTATTGGTTAGTTGGTAACAGCAAAAAGACGCTCTTTTTTTCAATAAAGAGAGTTAGCTGTTTATATCCAAAACGAAGACCGTTAGGAGGGATAGCTCTCACTAACCATTGTACGCTTCTCAAAATAATCTGTCCGGTCTTAAAAAAGATAACTGTGGATAACCACACGCTTATCAACTCATGTCAATTCCTATCGTTTCTTATCATTCCCTGGCAGTTCTTTAGCTAGTGCTTCCTGCTCAACTTGCATGAGTAAAATCTCCGCAAGCCTATCTACAAAGCGATCCACGTCCTTTTCTTCGGTCTCGGTAAGCTGCCTCTTTTTCTTCTTTTTCATATTTTATATAATTTTAATATAGATATGACTAAACACCTTAAAGACCATCTCTACTATTCTGACCTATACGACCGTTTTACGGTTGAAAAATGCCGCAGGACTGAAAAGCTTTTTGACGGCGATGACGATATCCCCGAGGGGACAGACAAAGAGGAGCACGAGCGCGTTAAGGCGGGAGTAAAGAAGTTCATGCTCTACATGGACAAGGGAGAGCGGTATACGAATAAGTCTAAAACAATTCGCGAGTGGATGGATGCCGACCGTAATCGCGATGACTTACTTGAGAATGCGAAAGCACCAGAAGGCATTCGCTGTCTCACATGCCGCAACTTGGTAAAGCCGACATTCTCGCAACTTTGGATGGAGATGGATAAGCCAGACCGAGTGCTCTTTATGTACGAATGCCCGAACAAGTGTTTGCCGATGCGTTCTTTTTTCTCTGATGGTGAGGAGTGGAGAGTAAAGCCGCACCTCTGTCCGCGCTGCGATGTTGCCTATGAAGAAAAAGTAGAGGACGACAAAAAGAAATGCGTTATCACTCGTACGTGTCCGAAGTGCGGACATGTTGAAGTCGACGAGCACGAATGGTCAACGCCTAAAGACGAAGAGTTTGATCCAAACTTCGCCACTGATCGTGATCGTTTCTGTATGACCGACGAAGAAGGTCGGGAGTATGAGCAGTCCAAGTACAACATGGAACAGCTCGGCAAGCTCATGGAAGAATTCAAGAAACAAGAGGAGGAGTGGGCAGAAAAATTAAAGGCAAATCCGAAGGGCTTCATTCTTGAAGGTCGTGGTCGCAACTGCGCTATATGCGGAGAGTCATCGCAAGATGATGGCAGTTGGTACGACGAGTACGGCGTGAAGTGTTTGGTCTGTCAGAAAGCTATCGATGAGGGAGAGATCCCGGCTTCCTTAGCGAAGGATAAAGATAGCTGGTACAGCAAGTGGGATCTTGATCGAGCTTTCAACCTTAAGCACCAAACCCTCAAAAAGTGGGTCAAGGATGGGCTCCTTAAATCTCGTACTATCAGCCGTTACGGTCAGGGTATTCATTGCGAAATCTTTCTGTTGGAAGATAACAAAGACTTCTTGCCTCCCAAGGACATGGTTAAGTCCCAGTCGACGAGTGAGGTGAAGGACGGTAAGACTTGGAGCACAATGCATCCGTGGTACCACTTTGTTGATCCTCTTAAACACCTAAAGGGCTATAAGATCTTGGAGCATATGAGAGTGGTTCCTCCCGAGGAGATGGCTGCCCGGGAAGCTGAGGAGAAGCGTAAATGGGAGGAGAAGCGAGCCAAAAAGGCGGCTCGCCCGAAACGACGGAAAAAGTCGTAACATTTGTAACACTCGCGCTTGAGGTAGCCCGACTGAGAGCCCTAAATTTGTTACACTAAAAGTACTCAAGGAACCCTTACGGTGTCTCACCGTGGATGGTTCTAGACCGAGTCAGTCAGCAAAGCAAAGGCGAAGCATTAGCTTTGCTGACGGGAAGCAAATTGAAAATTTGCGACTTGGATTTGAACGGATTGGCGGTTTACGAGCCGACCACGGCTTGTCGACAATCCGGCGCCTAGAATTTTTTCGTCTGTCGAGACGAAAAAATTCGGAGGAGAAATTCCAAGTCCCGCAGCACCGGTTGATATACTATACATATGGAAGAATTACATCAAAATAAAATAGAGTTGGCAAAAGAATTTGCAGAGAGGAAATTTAAAGAGGCTGGCACAGGAAATCATTTTTTGGAAGTATGCCAGATATTGAAAGAAGATTTTGGGGTCAATGATCCAGATATTTTAATTGCTGGGTTGCTTCACGATACATTGGAAGATACCGATACTACATATGACGAAATTGAAAATATTTTTGGAAAAAATGTAGCTCAGATGGTAGAGGAAGTTTCTCATCCAAAAAACTACAACGCAGAAGAGAAAAAAGAGTATTACGAAAAAATTAAACATATCTCATGGGGCGGAAAAATGATTAAGTTGGCAGATTTTAAATCACACCTTGTAAAGTTTATCGGAGCGTTTACAGGAGAGAATGATTTAAAAAAATTTACCCACAACGAATACTGTGTATTTATACGCAGTTTCCTAGATAGCTGTGAAGATTCTCCCACCAAAGAGGAGGTGGCCAGATTGAATGACCGATTGGAAGACTATATTGCCCGAAACAATTAAGTAGAAACTATTTTAATTTATGGATTTCTCCACTCAGCTCTCAAATTTGAAAAAACTAAATCTGTCGGCAGGTCAGTTTTTAGTTGTGAGTTCTGGTGCGCTCGCTGTGCGGGGAATACGGGAGGCAAAAGATATAGATGTTGTTGTGACGCAGGAGTTGTGGGACGAGCTTATTACGAAATATCCGGTTGTCAGTCAAAGTGGTGTAGATCGTGTTGTTCTCCCAGATGATATTGAAATTCTCTCTCCGCATCAATCGGTATTTGGCAACTCAGAAATAGTGCCACTCGAGGAAATGTTTGGGCATGCAGACACTTTTCACGGTGTGAAGTTTATAAACCTCGAGCATTTGAAAAAGATAAAACTGAAACTCGGTAGGGAAAAGGATATGAAGGATATCGAGCTGATAGATGCATTTTTGAATACAAAGTAAAGAGGGTTTTATGTATGCCTTGTGTTTTTTTCTGTATATGGTATAGTTTTCCGCGGAGAAAAAACATGAATCTCACGAGTTTGATAGGTAAGGAAGTTTTATATTCTATCCTGGCTTGGGAACGGGACAAATTTATGCCTAATCCCTATAAGGCCACCGTGTCGGCCGTGGATGGCACGATGGTTCTCATGACAAACAACCGGACCTATCCGGGCAATAATAGCGTCAAAGACACATGGGTGAATACTTCTTCTCTTCATTTGGTATTCATCCAATCTGTCTAAAACGAAAATGATCTTGCACATCGTTTTTTATAAAGCCTACCCTGGCAATCCACAGGCTGTGGATCTGATAATCAATGAAGCCACAAAATGGCTCAAAGATATTCCGCTACTCGTGAAGGACTTCTGGGTTGGTCGAGTTGTCGACTTCGTCCGAGTTGTCGGAAATAATCAATACGATGTTGCACTTTTTGTTTCTTTTAGGTCCGTTGAGGACTATCAGGCATACATGCGACATTCTCGTCATATGAGTTTTGTTGCTTTTGTTCTGAGGGGTTGGAGACTAAAGGATAGCAAGTCGGAAGACCCGCAAAAAGAATTTATGGAACATATTTTGGCGGACAGTGAGCCAGTTGAATGGGAACGCAATCTCGCTATTCCGGACAATGAAGTTGTCTGGGACGACGAGATGGTTACCGACATCACTGTATAATAACTCACCAGCTAGCAATAGCTTGGTGAGTATTTTTTTATATTTTGCTATAATTAATTTATGCGAAATGCAATTCGGTTTCTGCTTATGCTCGCCTCAAACCTCTTTCCTTTGTATGGTCTGTTTTTTCTCGGTTGGAGTCCATTCAACACTATACTTATTTTTTGGTTTGAGACGCTTATTATTTTTCTCACATTTCAAGCAAAATTACTTTTTAGGGTTATAAAAGGTCAATGGTTTGCCTTGTTTGTAATGTTTGTGACTGTGCCACTGATTTTCTTTATTTATATTCATCTTGTTATTTCTACATTGATTTTCAATGGAGTGACCCAGCTTGAATGGGCACAAGTCAAGACAATATTGTCTAGCGCTTTAGGATCGATCTCGCTTGGTATTTTTCTTGTGTTGTTAAATTACGCATACGAACTTTTTTATTTTATAAAAAATCAGGAGTACGAACCGCCACTTTCAAATAAAAGTAAGAATGCAAGAAAAGAACTGAACACATTGTATGCAAGAATTTTTTTCCTACAGTTTACTGTGATTTTTGGCTCAGCTGTGTTTGGAATAACTCACAAACCGATTCTCGCTGTTTGTCTACTTGTATTTATTCAGGTTGTCTACAATTGCGCCGTGTTTTTTAAGAGTGTACGAAAAGTTGAGCCAAAAACTGATACTGTTTTGAATACCGGCAACACCTTTTAGGTATTACTTGGAATAACCCCGAGTTGCATAAACCAAGAATATATATCTACGTCCACCCAATGTTCCACTATTTTGCCATTCTTTATTTTAAAGAATTGAATCTCGGTCCAGACTGCTGACTTTTTTGTAGCTGGTATGCCGAGAAAGGTATCTTGGTGACTACCAGACTCCGTGGCTCTGTATGAGACCATATCCCCATCTGCCAAAATCATTTCCAGTTTCAAGACGTCATCCGGGAAAGCAGTAAACAGGTGTCCAAGAAATTTTTGGTAGCCTTCTATGCTCGGACCAAACGAGGCCACAGTCTGATTGTGTTCAACATAGTCAGTTGCAAAATAATTTTCCATTCTATCAAGCTTTCTCTGATTCTTTACTTCTTCAACAAATCTTTTGACGAGATTTTTATTTTCTTCTTGAGTATTCATAACAATATTTTTTAATAATAATGTACACAAAACAAATTTTCTTTAATCTGGTATCATATACGTATGCAAAATTTACAAAACCTAATTCAAGCACTCAAACTGAAAGACGAAGTAGATGCTGTATTTGTTACAGGATCACGAGGGATTGGAGAGGAAAAGCCATACAGTGATATTGATCTCGTTATTATTTTCAAAGAAAACACACAAAAACTCTTCTCACTTTTTCAATTTATTGAGGACATACCTGCCGACATATTTTTCTATGATATTCCACTTCTCGAGAAATTAATGTCAGACGCAGAGATACCGGCCAACACAATGGATGCGGTGCTCGTGGATTGGCTGGCAAAAGCGAATATTGAGTTTGATAAATCGGGTACTGCGACTCGCATGAAAGAAATGGTGCCTAATCTCAAAAAGAAAATGCAGGTGCCGGTGGCCGAGATGAAGAAATTTCAGTCACTTATAAGTTCTGGATATATTACAAACAGAAGATATTTTGAGTCGGGCAACCCGGAATACTTGGAAGCATTAGAGCTCAAGTTGTTACAGGATACGTATACTGTTTTTATGGGTTATTTTGAATTCAGAAATATTCCGTGGAGAGGGGAAAAGCAAGTTGTAAAATATTTGAAAGAAAATGATCTAGAATTTTACACTCTCTACACGACGTGTCTCAGAGCCTCATCTGTAAAAGAAAAATTTAAAATGTATTCCGAAATGGTTGATAAAGTTTTCTCTGGTGGATACAAGCTCTGGTCAAAAAATATAATAGACCCACGTATCAAAGGAGTTTTGGACGACGCCGAAAAAGAAAAACTTGTTGAGTATTGGAAAAATTTAATTCAATAAAACAAACATATGGAAATACAATCATACCTTGAACATTCGGGGAAAGTGGTAGAGGCTGGTAGCCGTTTTGAACACGTCATGGCTATTGCTCTCGACCCTAGAACAGGCTACACGGAGGGAATTGTCAGATGCATTTTGAGTCGTGAGGGAGATGTCTCGGTCGGAGGATACGTCGACAGAAGTGCTTTGTACAAAGCTACAGGTAGCTCTTTAGAACATTTTGATATTGGCGAAAAAATCGTAATAAAAAATCAGGAAGAAATAATACAAAAATTTACAGGAAAAGACGGAGATTTTATTGGACTTGAGGATCCTGACATTTGGATTGATGAAAAAACTGATTTGATGCATGTCTATTTTACCCTGCCGACCAAGCACAAACACAAAGATCATTTTTCTATCAATCTCGGGCATGCTGTCGGAAAAAATATTGATTCTCTCGAAATGACAGAGCCGACGTTGGTTGATACGGGTGATGGTAGTGCAAAGGAATTATCTATCGCTCCAGTAAACAGCAAAGGTGTGAGACTTAATCTCATTGAATCGAGTAAAAAAGGAAAACACTGGACATACTCGACGGTCAGAGTAGCTATTGCTCATGATATGGGAAAGCCATGGGAATTTGGCGAAACAATATTTAATCCAGAGGATCATAATATTTCGTGGATTGGTGGACACGCATCTCCTGGACCATTTTTGCCGAAAACATTTATTGACGTCGGAGAAAACAAACTTGTGGGAATATTAAATGGACGGGAAGCGAATAAAAAAATCGGAGGCAAAACAAAATATGGAATGTTTTCTGTTGGACTATTTATATACGACTATGAGCACGGCAAAATAGATTGGGTGTCTCCCGAGCCACTTATCATAGATAGTGAGGCAACAACAATTACATTTGCCAGTCAGTTTGTGGAGACGGAAAATGGTCACGGGATTTTGTATGCTCATGTAGATGACTCGTTTGTACGAGCATACAGTCTGGAGGCTAACCAGATTAAAGAGTTACTCCCTTTTGTTATGTAAATTTTTATAAAATGTTACTCTCCGATTTTCCAACCAGCCCAGATGCCAACAAATCCGCCAATAGCAGTGCCAAACACAGAGCTCATTGAAAAAGCACTATCTCCCCAGAGAGTTGGAATGAATCCTCCCAGAGCTGATCCTACAAAAAGTCCAAACCATACAAGTTTTTTTCTTTCCATTCACATATTCTACTACAAGCTGGGTATAATTTCTCTGATGTTAGCCTGATATATAAAAATGGTATACTATGAATAATTATGATAAAAGAATCACAAGAAAAATATCTTTCAACACTTCCAGATGGAAAGGTTATTGTCGTAAAACCATTTGATCCAAAAGTTCAGGAAGTTGCGAGAAAAATAGTAGGTAATTTGCAAAAAGTGTTGCCTGACTTGCAGATTCATTTTGGTGGTGCAGCTGCACTAGGGATAGCCGGACAAAATGATATAGATATAAATATTCTTACAGTTCCAAAAAAGTATGATGAATATTTTCCAATCGTTGAAAAATTATTTGGTAAGCCAAAACGAAAAGGAACATCGATCAAATGGGAATTTGTAGAGGAAGGTTTTGATGTTGAATTATATTTGACTGACAAAAATTCACCAAATCTACAAGATCAGATTCGTGTATTTGAAATGCTTTCACAAAACAAAGGATTACGAGGTGAATACGAACAAACAAAAATGCCGTATGGCCCGATCGATTTCAAAGAGTATATGAGAAAAAAATACGCGTTTTTTAATAAAATATTAGGATAATATTGTTGATGTTATTTATAAAATAAAATTATGATAATCGAAAATACTTCTACACAAAAATCAGAATCATCAATTGAAGTGGTTTTTGGTTGCCTAGTTAAGGATGAAATAAATCGTGTAAAATATTTGTGTAGTAAATATAGTTGGTATAAAGAAAATAGATATGAGCCAACATATCCAAAAGCTATACAAGAAAAATTAGATAGTGGAGAAAGTATAACGGAGGACGATATTTCTGACGCAGTTAAAAGTGAATTTGATACTTCTGTTAATGAAAAAGAAATATCACAGACAAAAAAAGAATGGGATAAAATAAAAGAAGGTTTTTTTCAAAATCTGAAAACTCTCAATTTACCACTGCAAAAAAAATATTTTCTCTCTATTACTAAATATGGAACTGGTGGTAGTTATGGAACACCAAATCGTATTCAACTGAATCTAAATCAAACAAACAGATCATCATTTACCATTGCTCACGAAATTGTGCATTTAACTATTGAGCATTTAATTAAAAAATACAAAATAGATCATTGGACTAAAGAGAGAGTGGTAGATTTAATAATGAACAAATTCTTTCCCGACAATAAGAGACTTCAAAGAAACCCGGAAGGTGCAGATAAAATTTCTGAGATTTTTGAGCGAGAATTTCCAAACATTGAAAAAATTGTTGGAGAAATTTCACAATTAAAATAAATATCACAATCCTATTGATTTCAAAAATGTTTCTTTTTCTTCGCCGACGATTTGTCGGTAGGAGTTTGCGGGGATTTTTTCTAGTTTGATATTTTGGATACGAATTCGTTTGAGATCGATCACTGTGTAGCCGAGGCGGTCAACCATTTTGCGGATTTGTCTATTTTTTCCCTCAGTCAAAATGAGGCTAAACTTTGTATCACCGAGTTTTTTTGCTTTTGCCTTTTGTGTTGTGTAGTCGTCAATCACTACGCCGTCTTGTATATGTTTCAAAAATGCGGGAGTAAATGGTCTGTCGGTCTCTACCACATATTCTTTTTCGTGGTCGTACATTGGATTGAGTAGTCTGTCAGTAATTCTGCCATCGTTTGTCAAAATAATGAGTCCGTGAGAATCCTTGTCGAGTCGGCCGACAGGAAAAACTTTCTTCTCTGATGCAATCGAGCTTATAATATCTTTTTCATCTCCTTGGGGATTTGCAGTGACGACGCCGACGGGTTTGTTGTAGGCGAGATACACGTAATCTTTTTTGATATGTTTTTCTCGCACCTCTACTTTGTCGGTTTCCAAAACCTTGTCGCCGAGTTTGGCGATTTTGCCGTTGATGAGTACTTTGCTCGATTTGATGAGTTCGTCAACACCGGTGCGTGTCGCCACACCCTTGTGAGCCAAGTATTTGTTTATCCGCATTGGGAATGAGTCCATATTATTTTTTTATCGGCTTACTTTGAGTTGTTGTTGCTGTCGTGCTAGATGCATTTTTCTCTGCTTTGAGAACCAAAAGTTCTGGCATAGCTTTTTCTATATCATCAATACTTTGAAAGCCGTAGTATGGTTTGCCTTTGATAAAGACTACTGGAAGTTTGTTCTCCACTTTGTAAATAGATATAAACGTTTTTACGGCGGAGAGGTCGAGATCGTAGTCAAATGAATAGACGCGTAACTCTGGATAATCCTGGCGGAGTTGTGTCAACACATATCCCTCTTTTTCACAATCAGAACAGTCATTTTTTGTGGAATAGAAATAGATAATTGTGAGCGGTGTCTTTTTACATTTTTCACTAATCTTGTTCATCAGTATATAGTCTTTGATTTCCAAAAGTGAGTAGTATCTCTTGAGAGTCTGAATATCTGTATCATTTACACTATTATTTTTTTCTGCGTATGTCAGCTTTTCCTCCAGTGTGCCGAGCTCGGTCGATAGGGCACTGGATCCTCCAATATTTGCACAGGAAGAATCTTCCAAAAGTGAAAATTGTGTCTCACTCGAAAGAATGTCTATCGAAATTTTGTCTTGAATACCACGGATTTCATCTATTTTTTTCTGGTTGAAATAATTACTCAAATAAATAGCCGTTGCAAAAATAATTGCAGTGATAATAAAAGTAAACAGATATTTTTTCCAATCAATTTTGTTGTGTTCCATATAATTTATCTCCAGGTAGTTTTAACAGCAAACAGTGAATTATAAAGTGCTTTTGCCATCCAAATCGGAGCTATGAGGGCATAGAGCGCAAAAAAGTAAACCAAATCAAGTCCAAATCTGACTTTGCCCTCGGCCATTTTGCGGGAGAGCAGTATGATAATAATTGTACCCAAGAGTGCGACGAGAGAACCGATTGCCATAACTTGTGTATTTATATAAAACCAGTCAAAACTAAATCCATCAAAGTGAAAGTCGAGACCGACTGTCCGGATTTTTATTATCTCATTTATTATTTTTGTTACGATACTGATAACCGTGACACTGAGTACATAAATAGCAGAGAGAATAGAAAGTGTTGCCATGGGTAGAATAAATACACCGAGGTTGCCATATTCTTTTTTGAAAAATAAATGTTTGTAGTCGACAACATTGTGTATGAAGCCGTTGGTCCATCGCAGACGCTGTTTGTAGAGTTTCCAAAATGTACTTGGTGCAACTGTGTACACGACCGCGTTGTGAGAATTTACTATTTTGTAATGGTTTGATTGCATACGAACGGCGAGTTCCATATCCTCGGTCTGGTGAGCATGTCGGTATCCTCCAAGGTTTTCAAAAACTTCACGTCTGAATATTGAAAATGGTCCAGGAGTGACATACATTGCGCCAATATATGAAAGAAGTTTTCGAACAAAAATTCCCCAGCCGTATTCGACTTTTTGTATGAGTTGGATGATTGTTTTTGGTTTCCAGACTTTGACGCTCGGAGTTACGGCCATTGTCTCTTTGTCTTCAAAATAAATGACGATATTTTTGAGAGCATCTTTGTCCACATACGAGTCAGCATCGAGACATCCAACGAGATCAGAAGTCACTTTTGAAAGTCCAAAGTTGAGTGCGGTGTATTTTCCACCATTTTCTTTGTGATATAGTTCGACTTGTTTTTTGCCCGCAAACTTTTGTGCCACACTCCATGTATTGTCAGTTGAGCCGTCATCAATAATCATTATTTTTAGCTTGTCTTTCGGGTAGTTTAAATTGAGAAGGGAATGGATTGTTTTGGAAAGTGTTTTTTCTTCATTCCAGCATGGAACCATTATGGTAACCGTTGGATATTTTCTGATAGCTCGTTTGGATCGCAGATTTTCCTCCTTCAAGTCAACTCTCTTTTCAAAGTAGGTGATAAGCAAAAAAACCTCAAAATAAAGTGAGAGAAATAGAAAAACATACAGAGGGTAATTTTGTAACTCCATAATTTTTACAAATATATCACGTTTTCACTCATTTTTCAATCTCTCTAGCGGATTTTGGCTTGGTATGTAGAGGCAGTGATTTCCTCGAGTTTTTTGTGCAGAGCGTCGATTTCGGCGCTAGTCAGTGTGCGATCCAGAGATCTGTATGTGATTCGGTACGCATAGCTCACATTTCCAGCTCCAAATTTTTCTGTATTTTCGTATTTGTCTAGTAGCAGAACCTCTTCGGCGAGATCGCCGGCAACATCACGAACAAGGTCAAAATAGTTGTTTGGGATGAAGTCATTTTTGACCACAAAAGAGATGTCGCGAACAATTGCTGGGTATTTTGAAACCTCCACAAACTTGTTTCCCATTTTGAGTTGTTTTTTAACCTTCTCATCTTGTGACCAAAGGAGGCGAATGTCGGGGAGTTCCATACTGATGATCGCAAGTCGCTCGAGACCAAAGCCGAATGCCCAGCCGTTGTAGACAGATGAGTCCACACCGAGCTTTTCCAAAACTGTCGGCTGTACAATACCGGCGCCGAGCACCTCTACCCATTCCTCGTCTTTCTTTTCATCATTCAAACTGTTTTTATCAACTTCCATTTCCAAACTATCCCACGTGTATGGAAATGTGTCTGGATTAAATCTGTATTTTATTTTTTCGCCGAATACTCCCTGAGCAACCTCGATCAAAACATTTTTGAGGTCTTGCTGTGTGATTGTGTGCATATCTTTTGGGCACACAAAGAGTCCGTCGATCTGGTGGAAGATGTTCATATGTCTGCGATCGATCTCGTCCTTGCGATATACTTTTCCGTATGAAACAACACCGAGAGGTTTGCGCGCTTTGAGCTTCTCTTTGATTTCTGGCAGACCGAAATAGTAATACCACATCACTGTTGTGTGAGTACGCAAAATATTTTTTTCGTCTACATAGTATGTGTCTGACTTGCTTCGTGCGGGATGATTTGCAGGGAAGTCAAAGAGATCAAAACTCTCTGATGCGGGTACAATCTCCGGAATGTGAATGTTGTGGAATTTTTTGAATGTTGGGAGACCGAGAACTTTGTTTATGATTTCTGAAAGGGGGCTGTCCTGTGTGCGTGCGAGATCTGCCATCGCAAGGTATCGCTCCATTCTGCGTGCCTCTGTATCTGTCCTCTGTGCAAGCTCGGTTAAAAACTTTTTTTCGTCGCCGAGAGAAACATTGTAATCTTTGCGTTCTAGATCACTAGAATTGTATATATTGTCCATAATTTTTTATTGTAAATCAATTTCGCCGACAATTCAAGGTTTGCGGTGTTTGTCCGGAAAAAGAAAAACCACCGATCGTTATCGGCAGTATTATAAAATAAACAGAACTATTTCAAATGTACAATGTGACAGTTCGGATAATGTCCTTCCATCAGGACTTGTTGGTAGTCAACATCCCGATGAATTGTTTCGAGTGCTTTCATTACATCGCCGTGGCTCACAACAAGAATGCTCTCTTTTGAATATCTCCACTTTACAAGTTCGTGGTATATTGGTTTCAATCGTTGAATGAGTTTTGGAAAAGTTTCCACACCAAGTCCTGACAAACAAAAAATGGAATTTTCATTTGCTCTCAAAACAACATCGGAGAGTTCAATGATTTTGCTGACAGGCTGGTGCGTCAGCTTACCAAAGTCTCTTTCGTTTAAACCTTTGAGAGAAGTTATTTTGCTTATTCCAAGTGTAGTTGCAACAATCCTTGCGGTCACAAATGCTCGGATGAGTTGAGAAGAATAAATTTCCTCGATTCTCAACATCCTAGCTTTTTTTGCCAAAATTTCGGCTTCTTTTTCTCCTTGTTCAATGAGTGGGTCATCAAATTGCCCATTGAGCAATTCCTCATTATTATATTTACTTCGGCCATGCCGTGCGAGATATATCATTTGTCACTTCCGCCACAAAGACTATTCTAAATACCCCGAAAGGTCAATAAAAACTATTATTGACAGGCAAAATTATGTATGCTATAAATACGCGCGGTACGGGAACTATTCTTGGTGACCCGCTCACTCGTGATGTCTATCACGAAATTGTTCTCTGAAAGGGAAGTTGCAAATGTCCGATTACGATGATATTTCGATAGGGAAGATGGTGTTTTATCTTCTCGTTTTTGTTATCGTTGTTTTGGCCCTGACGTGGGTCTTCCAGGGCAATGATTTCTTTATGTACAAATATTTCGCGCCGAAGCAAGCTGCCGCCGAACGGCAAGTCTTCGAGCAAACGCGTTCTTGGAACGCGGGTATGGTACAGGAACTTCAAAACATGAGGTTCGACTATATTAAGACCCCGGACAAGAATGCAAAGGATGCTCTGGCTAGCATCATTTTGCATCGCACATCTGGTTTCAATATGGAAGATCCGATTGTTCCGGCGGATCTGAGATCATTCATTGCACAATTGACCAAGGAACGAATGGAAGCTCGGTAGTATTGAGGTTCCGTTGTAAGAGAAAAGGTCATCATGCTGAAAAACATCATCGCAATCATTTCGATTTTCATTCTTTTGATTTGCTGTGCTTGTGCCCCGCCTCCGACGAGTAACGACGTCCAACGGGATCAGCAGAATAAACTTTTGAATGAGGCTACTGCCCAGACGGGTATGCCGAATATCAAGAATTTCCGTGAGCGAAAGCTTGCTAAGGATATTCTGGAGCTACGTGACCAGACAGGTTTGATCACGTATACGTATGTCTTCAGTGATTATAATGCCTGCTTCCTGTATATGGGGGAAACGGTAGGGTATCCCTTGCCGTATGCTACCCAGTACACAGCACCGGAGACGGTTCAGACGTACAACCTGAAAGCTCCTGGTTCTGACAGGCATTATGGAGCGACTCGGCTTCCACAAGCTGATCCTAACGGACTTTTTTCACCGGCCACTGCGGAAGCAACGTGGTCGCTTATGAAAAATCCGGCCGGGAAAGAAACCGGCCCGGGTTATATGGAAATACGGATCAACGCGTTTCCATTCAAGCTTCCGGACAGACTAGTCTGTCCCTCAAAAGGTAGGTAATAATTAACCCAGTGGGGTGCTCAAAGAGCATTCTGCTGGGATTTTTTTATATAAAAATCCACACAAAATTCACTTGTTGTCCTTACCTTTTTTTGCTATAATATATACCTATGGCGACATCAAAAAAGGCTGAAAAAACGGCCAAAACTGCCTCCGGCAAAGGCTACGGCGAGTCAAAGAAAGACAGTTATGGTGCAGATGCAATCCAGATTTTGGAAGGACTAGAACCGGTGCGAAAGCGACCGGGAATGTACATTGGTACGACTGGTCCAGACGGACTCCACCATCTCATTTGGGAAATTTTTGATAACTCTCGCGATGAAGCGATGGGAGGTTTTGCAGACGAAATAGAAGTGACTCTGCTCCCAGACAATCGCATTCGTGTCACAGACAACGGCCGAGGTATTCCGGTGGATATTCACAAACAAACAAAAGTTTCTGCTCTGGAAACGATTATGACTACTCTCCACGCTGGAGGAAAATTTGGTGGTGAGGATGGTGGATACAAAGTTTCCGGAGGTCTCCACGGTGTGGGTGCATCTGTGGTCAACGCACTTTCTATTTATTGTAAAGTCGTTGTTCACAAGGAGGGTGGTATTTACATGCAGGAATATTCACAAGGCAAGAAAAAAGCTGCGGTCAAAAAAATCGGTAGCACAAAACTCACAGGCACGATTGTAACATTTGAGCCAGACCCAGCGATTTTCCCAGAAATAAAATTTGACGCCAAGCGTGTTGTTGATCATCTTCGCCAGCAGGCATATCTCGTCAAAGGTTTGCATATTACAGTCAATGATGCGAGTGAATATATTGGCAAAATAAAAGATGATGATGTATTCAAAATTTCCGAGCTCGGTTTGGAGATTCCATCAATGTCATTTTATTTCGAAGGTGGCTTGCTCTCTCTCGTCAAATTTTATAACAGTACGCTCAAGCCAATTCACAAAAATGTTTTCTATATAGAAAAAAAGACAAACGAGTACGAGTCAGTCGAAGTTTCGCTCCAATATGTTGATGATATTTCTTCTCGTATTTTGCCATTTGCAAACAATATTTATAACCCAGAAGGCGGTACACACGTGACTGGTTTCAAAACTGCTCTGACACGAACACTCAATGCCTATGGCCGAAAAAATAATCTGATAAAAGAAAGTGAAGACAATTTTACTGGCGAGGATGTGCTCGAAGGACTTACTGCCGTTATCTCTGTAAAGCTCCGTGAAATTCAGTTTGAAGGACAAACAAAAGCAAAACTCGGAACTGTGGAGGCACAGGCGAGTGTAAACTCTGTTTTCTCAGAGGCGTTCAATTACTTTTTGGAAGAAAATCCTGACGACGCAAAGGCCATCATTGGCAAAGTTGTGCTCGCACTCAAAGCTCGAAAGGCAGCAAAAGCCGCAAAGGATTCGGTGCTCCGCAAAGGTGCACTCGAGGGAATGACGCTTCCTGGCAAGCTTGCTGACTGTCAGAGCAAATCAGCAGAGGAGTCAGAACTCTTTATTGTGGAGGGAGATTCTGCTGGAGGTACAGCAAAAACCGGTCGTGACCGACGTACACAGGCGATACTTCCTTTGCGAGGAAAAATTCTCAACATCGAGAGAGCGCGACTCGATAGAATGCTCGAGTCTGAGCAAATCAAAAATCTTGTCGTGGCTCTCGGCACTGCGATCGGAGATACGTTTGATATTTCTAAACTCCGCTATCACAAAATAATTATTGCAACAGATGCCGACGTGGACGGCGCACATATTCGCACACTCATTTTGACTTTGTTGTATAGATTTTTCCGTCCGCTCATCGATGGAGGTTTTGTGTACATCGCACAGCCACCACTTTTCAAAATCAAAAAAGGAAAGGAGGTTCATTATGCATATTCAGACGAAGAGAAGTTTGCTATTGTCGGAAAAGATGTGAAAGAAGATGAGATTGTCGAGGTAGAAAGTGGCGAAGAAGCTACTGACGAAGACGAGGAATCGGAAGAAACAGAAAACAAAAAAGGCAAAAAAGACGACAAACCAAAAACATCCAAAATTTCTATTCAGCGATACAAAGGTCTCGGAGAAATGAACGCCGAGGAACTTTGGGAGACAACAATGGATCCGGCTCGCAGAATTTTGCTCCAAGTCGCTATCGCGGATACTGTTGCTGCCGACAAAGTTTTTGATGTGCTTATGGGTACGGATGTGCCGGCGAGAAAGTCGTTTATACAGTCAAACGCCAACACTGCCACTCTCGACATCTAACCAAAACTTCCAAATTTGGCGATATTCTAGTTTCGAAATAAAAAATACTCGTCAACGTACTCTTGTACGTCTCCGAGTATTTTTTATTTCTCAACGTCGAATCTCATCCAAATTGTGAAAGTTTTGGGTTGTTTTTATTTTTTATTTTTTCTCTCTTATTTCTTCAGTCAATTTTTTGGTGAGATCATCGACTGACATTTTACCGATTTGTCCGGCGTCACGAGACTCCAGTGTGACTTCGTTTGCTTCAACTTCTTTGTCTCCGATAACAATCCAGTATGGAATTTTGTTATTTTTTGCGTCACGAACTTTGCCACCGAGGTTTGAGTCTGCATCATCAAACTCCACTCGCACATCTGCTTTTCGCAAAAGCTCGTACACCCTTTTTGCATACTCGTTGTGGTTTGTTCGAACAGGAATCACTTTGACTTGCACTGGTGCGAGCCAGAGAGGGAAGTTGCCGGCGTAATGCTCGATGAGGAATGCCATCACTCGTTCGATAGCTCCGACAGATGATCTGTGCACGACGAGTGCTCGTTGTTCTTTACCTTCTTTGTTTACATATTTCAAATCAAATCGATCTGGTAGGCAGAAATCGTATTGCACGGTAAACGCAGTATTTTCTTTTCCTCGCACATCTCTCATTTGGACATCAATTTTTGGTCCATAAAAAGCGGCTTCATTTTCTGCTTCATAAAACTTGCATTTTCTTTCTTGCAAAACCTCTCGGAGCACTTGTTCGCCCTCGTCCCAGCCTTGGTCATTTTTATAATATTTTTTCTCATCATTTCTGTCGCCTTTTGAAAGTCGGTACCAGTAGTCAATGTCTTGTTTGAGACCAAAAACTTTTGAAACGTAGTCAATAAGGTCGAGTGCCTGAGTCACTTCCATTTTTGCTTGGTCTCTGTCGGCACAAATAATATGTGCGTCGGCAAGACAAAATCCTCGAACACGCAAAAGTCCTGTAAGTTCGCCAGATGCTTCGTATCTGTATAGTTTTGCCAGCTCGGCAATACGCATTGGCAATTCTTTGTAACTTCTCGGTTTGTCAGTAAAAATCTGAAAATGATGGGGGCATGTCATCGGACGGAGCATAAATTCCTCGTCATCGATTTTGATTGGCGGATACATTGACTCTTTGTAGTATGGATAATGGCCGGAAGTTTTGTAGAGATCAATTTTGGCGAGGTCAGGAGTGTTTACATGCAAATATCCCCATTCGAGTTCTGTGTCTACAATAAATCGCTCGATAACACGACGAACTGTTGCACCTTTGGGAAGCCAAAGTGGTAGTCCCGAGCCAACAAGTGGTGAAAATGTAAAAAGCTCGAGTTGTTTGCCGAGTATGCGGTGGTCGCGTTTGCGTGCCTCCTCTTGTTGCAGTTCATACGCTTCCAAATCTTGTTTTGAATCAAATGCAATACCGTAAATACGAGTAAGCATTTTATTTTTTTCATTGCCACGCCAATATGCTCCGGCGATATGGGTTAGCTTGAATGCGTCTGGTTTGATTTCTTTTGTGGAGGCAACGTGTGGACCGGCGCAGAGGTTATCAAAATCACCGGATTTGTAAAAGCTAACTTTTTTCTCGCCAGCAGTTTTGAGGTCGTTAATGAGTTCTGTTTTGTATGGATCATTTTTGTAGAGTTTCAAAGCTGTATCAAAATCTATATCGTGTTGCTCAAATTTTATGTTTTCTTTGATGAGTTCGCGCATTCTCTTTTCGAGTTTTGGCAAAAGCTCCGGAGTGACGACTTCGGGGAAGTCATAGTCCTGATAAAAACCATTTTCAATAACTGGTCCAACCCCGAGACCAACCTGCGGATAAATTTCTTGCACCGCCATACTCATAAGGTGTGAGAGGGAATGACGAACAAGCTCTAGATTTTTGTTTTCCATATAACAAATATAACACTTTTTGTGAATTTGGTAGACATTGACAATACTTCAAATTTTATGTTATTTTATTTTTGGAGCAAAAATGAAAAAAGCAAAGATTTTTGTAGGTTTGCTAGTACTCGGGATTGCCGTCGTGTACATTCCGAGACTTTTCAAACAGACGGATGTTGGTGTCTGTGAAGTGGTACAACAAACCACAGGCGCGGTCAATTTGGATCGTGAGCTGGATTATATTATTGAAATTATGCAGGTCGTCAGCAAGAGATCTCCGCAAGAGTCTCTGCTTGCATCTGATGTAATTAATGAGTGCGAACGACTTCGTACTTCATTCAAGGCACTGTCGAATTCTGAGACAAAAGGTTCGATAGATTTTCTTTTGCAGATCCATGAGGATGCTACTACGGGTCAGGCGGTTCGGTTTGATCCATCACAAAGCAGAAAACTCATTTCGGATTTCATTCAAAAAAATAAATACGAAATGATCCTGATGGAAGGATCAAGTCTCGATGGTTTCTCTCCAGTAGCAGAAGCCATGGAGATATTTGGAAGATTGAAATATGAAAAGAATTCTCCACTCGCAAGCTTTTTGCGAGATCAGGGAGTGGATGTTACATCTCCAATGCAGACTGTTCCAAAGCTTGTGGAATTGTTGCGTGGCAGATGGACGTCACAAAATGATTGGAGAAAGATTGAAGCTGACACGAGTGCAAACTTTGTGGCGGGCGAGTCACTGCCATTTACTGCACTTATGGCAAAACTTGTTAATAGGGAATTTCCGGTTTCAAATACACGTTCCCTTATTACGTCGTTGTCGGAGATGAGGAGTGCCTATGTTGTCACCAAAGCTCTCCGAGATATGCAAGCCACAGGGAAAACCAATGTGGCAATTGTGTACGGATTTGTACACGAGGACGATTTCCGATCCATAATTTCTAAGTTCAATGTGAAAGCCCGGATCTGCAACACGACCGGAGTCGATTCGAAAATCTTAAAATAGATATGTGTCTGCGGACACAATAATGATCATATGGTACGCCCAGTGATCTTTTTTTTGTATTAATTATGATATTTGAAGAAACAAACTGAATTATCCAAGACATTGCGCAGGAAATTAGAAAACAACGACGAACGGAAAGAAGCCTGAAGCACTCAACCCCTCTGCAAGAAGGGGCGAGCAAAGCGAGTTTGCGAGAAGGCTCTGGAGTGAGGACGATTGTTTTCTTGATTTCCGAGCATAGCAAAAGCCCCAGTAGGGCTTTATGCGTGTCTTGGAGAATTTAGTTTGTTTCCTTTTATTCCAAAGCTTTTATTTTCTCCGCGATAACACTTTTGCCTTCATTGCGTGTAGAAAATGTGCCTTTGATGACAATACAGGCTTCCGGAATGAGCACATCTTGAAATTCCTCAAGAACTTTTGGAAATACCACGCACTCAATCGAGTCAGACATATCAGCGACACGGAGGAACAGCATTTTGTCTCCTTTTTTTGTGACGATATCTTTCATTTCTTCAATAATGCCACCAAAGACGACGGTTTGTTTATCTTTTGATCGCTCTTTTATTTTTTTGATATCTGTGTCACGAGTTGCAAGTTTTTGTTTGAAGCTGTCGAGTGGGTGACCAGAAATGTACAATCCCAGAAGTTCTTTTTCCCACAGGAGCTGATCAGTCGGATTACTCGTCGGAGCTTTTTCTAGAGCTAGCTCTGAGTGACCACCTCCACCAAAAAGAGAAAAGAGGGAATCTTGAGCAGACTCTTTTGTGCTTTCTTCTTTGTGAAATGTCAGGAGTCGGTCGAGGTTGTGGAGGAGCGTATGCCTGTCACTGAATGCATCGAGTGCACCGGCTTTGATGAGAGACTCCAAAGATTTTTTGTTGAGATTTTTGTCTGTCACACGAGTGAGAAATTCTGAGAGACTGGTGAACGGTCCATTTTTTTTGCGCTCGGCAATAATAGAGTCTGCAATTCCTTCGCCAAAGTTTTTAATTGTCTTGAGTCCGAAACGGATTGCATCTGCCTTGCCATCTCCGGTTGATTTGATAACAGTAAAATCCTTGAACGATTCATTTATGTCTGGTGGCAAAATACTAATGCCGATTCGTTTACATTCCGCGATTGATTCGGCGACTTTGTCTACATCGCCGGCCTCGTGTGTGAGGACACTCGCCATATATTCTGCGGGAAAGTTTGCTTTGAGGTATGCAGTCTGATACGCCACTCGTCCATAGGAAACCGAGTGTGCTTTGTTGAAACCGTACGACGCAAAGGGCTCGATCCAGCCCCAGATTTCCTGTGCTTTCCTAAGTGGCCACCCGGAATGTTCGACACAGCCGTTTATAAATTTTTCTTTTTGTTTTTCCATTTCTTCGGGGATTTTTTTACCGACGGCTTTGCGGAATTTGTCTACCTCACCCCAAGTATAACCAGCGAGTTTGTGTGCCATCATGAGGAGGTCGTCTTGGTACACCAAAATTCCATTTGTTTTTTTCAAAATCGGTTCGAGTGCTGGATCGAGATATGTGATGAGTTTCGGATTATGTTTTCGCTTGATGTAGTCGGGAATGAATTGAATTGGACCAGGACGGTAGAGTGCCACCATGGCATTGATATCGTGGATTGTATTTGGCTTGAGATCAACCAAAAATTTTGTCATTCCTTCGCCATTGAGCTGAAAGAGGTCAGTCGTGTCTCCTTTGGCGAGCATCTGAAATGTTTTTTTGTCATTGATCGGCATTGTGTCGGGGTCAACAACTACACCAGTTGTATGTTTGATGAGGTTGATTGTGTCGGCGATGATTGAAAGGTTTTTGAGACCAAGAAAGTCAAATTTCAAAAGTCCGGCATTGTTTTCGTCCACACTATACATATCGTATTGCGTGATAATTTTCCCTTCGCCTTTTGGATCGTATTGTAGCGGTACAATATCAGTGAGTGGCATCGGAGAAATCACCACACCAGCTGCGTGAACTCCCATATGTCTGGCGCAACCTTCAATTTTTTTCGCCATATCAATAATCTTTTTGACGTCGGGTTCATTTTTGTATCTTTCTTTGAGTTCCTCAACATCTTCCATTGCTTTGTCGATGGTCATTGGAAAACCTTGTGAACCCATCGGAATCAGTTTGGCTATCGAGTCTCCGACTCCGTACGGAAGTCCCATTGCGCGTGTCACGTCCCTCACGGATCCGCGCGCAGCCATTGTTCCAAATGTTCCGATTTGTGCAACTTTGTCTGCACCATATTTTTCTCGTGCATATTCAATCATTTCGTCACGTCTGTCGTCGGCAAAGTCCATATCAATATCGGGAGCGGATGGTCGATCGGGATTGAGAAATCGCTCGAATGGAATTTCATATTCAATTGGGTTGATGTTTGTAATGCCGGAGAGATACGTAACAAGAGAGCCGGACACCGAACCTCGAATGTTTGAGAGAATTCCTTTTTCCCTGGCAAATCGCAAGAGGTCGGACACCACCAGAAAGTATGGTGCATATCCTTTGTCGCCAATGACTTTGAGTTCGTAGTTCATTCTCTCGCGAGTCTCGGGTGTGTCTGGTACTCCGCGCTTTGCTATTCCTTCCTCTGTGATTTTGCGGAGCTCATCATCAGCAGAAAGTCCACTTTCCACGATGTACTGCGGGAAAAGCCATTTACCGAGTGTGAGTGCGAGATTGCACCTCTCGGCTATTTTTTCAGTGTTTTGGAGTGCATCTGGTAGGCTCGCAAAAAATTCTTCTGCTTTTTCTGGAGAAATAAAAGAAAAATCCTCGGTGTCGCCAGAGCTCATTTTGTCAGAAATATCCGCGTTGTTTTGCACTGCCATAAGTGTTTCGCGAGCGAGCCGGTCGGCTGGGTCTAGATAGTACACATCGTGTGCTGCCATTATATTTATATTTGTTTCGCGGGCAAAATCGACAAGGTTTTTCATTTTTTCCTCGTGGCCTTTTATTTCTGGATGATGAGTGATTTCCAAAAAGAAATTTTCCGATCCAAATGTTTTTTTGTACCACTCCACTTTTTCCAGAGCTTTTTCTTTGTCACGAAGAGTGAGTGATTTGACTACATCTCCAGCAAATGACGGCGAGATGGCAATCAAACCTTCTTTATATTTTTCCAACAGTTCTCTGTCGAGTCGTGGTTTGTAATAGAAACCCTCGATGTGTGAATATGTAACAAGTTTGATGAGATTTTTGTAGCCAATCTGATCTACTGCAAGGAGAACAAGTCGAAATCTGTCTTTGTCCACACCGGTTTGTTTGTCGTGTCGCGATCTATACGCAACATATGCATCAATACCAATAATTGGTTTTATTTCCTGTTTTTGACATTCCTTATAAAATTCAATCGCACCGTAGAGGTTTCCGTTGTCTGTGAGAGCAAGGGAAGTTATTCCCATTTTTTTTGCTGTTTTGACGAGTTCGTCAATTTTCGGCAATGCGTTCAAAAGTGAGTAGTGCGAGTGTGTGTGGAGATGTGTAAATTTGGAAGCCATGTCGAAATCATTGTAGCATTTTTTGTTTTTTTCCGCTGGTATTGACTAAATCACAAAAAAGTTTAGGTTTACATATAGAAAATATGCAAATCAAAACTCGTCTTTTTACATTTTTTGAGCGAGTCAAGATCGGGGAGATTTTCTGGTTTGTGTCATCAGAAGAAACTCCTGATAAACTCCCTCATCGTCTGTGTTACGAAAAAATCGATGAGAAGAGGGGCAGGATTATTGCTGTGGACAAAGGTGTTAGTCCTGCGCAATGTTCAAAACATCGTTCTTTCGATGCAACGACACCTGTCGAAGTTTTTGGATCTGACAGGTTGAAATAATTATATTTAATATGTGTCCCTGCGCAGAAATGTCAGGGCTTTTATTTTGTATGATAAAATGGCGAGATGAAATACATTGTCGGAATTGATGAGGTTGGGCGGGGACCCTTGGCGGGGCCGGTGACTGTCTGTGTGGTTTCTTGTGAGGCAAGTTTGTATAAAAGACTTACTCGAGACAAAAAACTACCACCACTCGGCAAAGACAGCAAAAAACTTTCTCCACAGTCTCGCGAAAACTATGCACAGGTTTTAAAAAAGTCAGCTATTACATTTGCGATTATTCATATTTCAAATAAAATCATTGATACAAAAGGTCTCTCATTTGCAATCAAAAAAGCAATGGGGGATGGTATAAAAAAACTGAAATTATCAGGGGTTGACTGTGATGTTCGACTCGACGGTGGACTCAAAGCTCCAGCTGAATTCAAAAAACAGAAAACAATTATAAAAGGTGATGAGAAAGAAAAAATAATTGCGTGGGCGAGTATTTTGGCAAAGGTTTCTCGTGATGGCCTGATGACAAAGCTACATAAAAATTTTCCACAGTACAATTTTCATATTCACAAAGGCTATGGAACACAAAAGCATCGCGAGGCAATACGAACATATGGACTCTCGGAAATCCACAGAAAAAGTTTTTGTAAACATATTTTTTAATTGTCTTTTTGTAAAAATTTTTATATACTAAAAATTGGAGACTACAATGGAAGCCATACTTTCTTATTGTATCGGTGGCAAATTTGAGGTCAAACGACTCAAAGCCAAAGATCTGAAGGATCTGAGGAAAAAGGCCAAAAAATTCTTGAAGAGTCATACGACTCCTGGAACATCATATTTTGGGTCGATTTGGATGGGGGGCGAAGTTATCTCCCATATCAAAAAGACTTCTGTCGGAAATTCCGGCACGTGGGATTTTCCGATTCCTGCGAAAGTTATTCCACCAAGACGCATTTGGTGTTCATAGTTTAGGACTGCAGGCCGACCCGGCTTGCAGTTTTCATTTTCCGATTTTTTCCACAACTATTTGACAAAATCCGGAAAGAGGAGTTATATTTATATTTGGATATGGCTAAAGCAACCCCCGCTCTTTTTGTTGCGGTTCCTAAGGATCGCAATTTTTATATCATTGAGGGTATTATTTTGAAGAAGGTGGCTCGAGGATCTGCCAAAGTGATCGAGGCGCCACCGAAAAAGTCGCATCTGGTAGGGACGATTGTCTCTCCGAACAACAACACGCCCGTCAATCTGCTCAACTAGTCTTTCGTTTATTTCGCTCGCCTGCAATCATACAGTGGCCCCGTCGTGGGCCACTTTCCTTTTGTATAAAAATGAAATAGCTCACCCTTGGTAGGGCGAGCTGTTATTGAAAAAACGTATGTTATTTGAGTGATGGAGGAAGTTTCTCCATCACCCTGCCATTTGAGCGCCAGATGAAGTATGTCGGGATATTCTCCAATGTTTTCCCTTTAATGTTGTACAACCTGGTGTTTCCGTCACCCTCTTGCAGGATGGCGACACACTCATTTTTTCCATCTTGTTGCCAGCAATGAGGCTGGCCCAAGACTCGATAAAATGTGCCATTTTCCAGCTTGTCGTCGGGTCTGGCATACCCGCGTCCCACCTCGAACCATGCGAAGGGAAGGATAACAATAAGAAAAAAGTAACTGAAGATAGTCATTATTTCAAAGAAAGTGTCTCGTCCTTTCTTCGCATAATTGAAAATTGGGACTAATTCAAGAATAAAGATAATCCCCAAAAAACCCATAAACATTTCGAAACTCATTTCGGTGTTCTCCGAAAGTTATATTAACTAAATAAACAACTTTGTCAAGGTTTGTGGATGTTGGTCAGTTTTCAATTTGTCGGAATAATTTATTTTGATATACTAAAAACATTATAAAATATTTTGAACTATGGATCACAAATTTTTTGTGAGAATGTTAAAAATAATTTTTCCTCAATTTGTTTTCTTTTTTATCTGTGCCGGTTTTGTCTTTGTTCCGCATACATTTGCTCGAGTGGTATTTGATCAAGCTCCGCCAAATGAAATTGCCCACGGAGCGATTTTGAATTCACCGCAGTTTGTTTCTTTTGGATGTACACTCAATTTGGATTGCAAAGTTGCCGGCCAGAAAATTTATAATGTCGGCGTCTGGATGAAAAAAGTTGGCAGTCCAAGGGATGTTCGTTTGCGACTGACGTCCACGTTCGGAGATGTGGTGACTGGAACGGTCGCTTTTTCTAATTCAGTTTCGGCAAGTTCTATTTCCGACACATATTACACGCTCAAGTGGTTTTATTTTCCGGACGGCGTGGTAATGGGAGCTCGTGGTGACGGCAATCAATTTTTTGAATTTCAATTTGCTGATGTTGTCGGAGAATTCAGTGGGACTGATTTTTATATGGCCTTGTACGACACAGTCAACGACTACACAGCCAGTCAGCAGTGGTGTGAGATATATCGAGGATGTTATTCATCGCCATTTTATTTCAGACTAGATGATTCTCCTGAAAATTTGTCTCTCGTAACACCCACGGAGAGCTCGCCACATATCTACACCGGAAATATTTTCTCTCAGACAGACTCAGCAGAAATTTACACATCAAAGAGTGATATAAATGTAATGCAAAGTATCGGCAAAGGAAATTCCGGAACAATTCAAAGAGTCAACATAAAAATCGGTCAGGATTCCGACTATGAATGGAATGGATCATACTCCATAACTCTGCATGATATGGGTACAAATAATGTGTACAGTGGTAGTGCCGGATGTTATTTGAAAAATCCTGTGCCTTTACAGTTTCTCTCAAAAGGGTTAGCTGACAGAGATATCATTTTTGATGACACCACTGTCACGTGTTGGGGAGGAATGACACTGGCACTCAGTCCAGAGCATTATTATACATTTCAAATAATGGCGAATGCTGTGAATGGTACAAACTACACACTCTCGCTCGCTGGGAGTTCGAGTGGTTCGCCCTGCGCGCCGGTGTATCTCACAAACACAACAAATTTCCCCGGAAATCTCCGATCGGTTTTTATGCAAGTCGATGGTATAAACAGCTCGTCCACACCAGTCTGTCCGGCGCAAGGGTCAAACATACTTTTTTTGCCGGGAATCGAGGCGAGTCGCTTGTATCGCGAAAAAAGAGCCGACGAGGGTGGAGGTGTTTCTCGACTGTGGGAACCGCTGAGTAATACTGATGTCGAGTATATGTTTTTGGGAGAGGATGGTCGGCAAATAGACTCACCAATCGGTGCACACAAAGTGTTTACGAAAGATGTGGTGGATGAAGTGTATCTCGCCGAGCTTGGTCCAAATATTTATAAATCATTTTTGGCAGAATTGGATAGTTTGAAACAATCAGGAACTATTGCCGACTACTCTGCTGTGCCGTACGACTGGAGACTTTCTCTGGATGACATTGTCAGTCGCGGGACAAAAGATGCTGAAGGGAATATTTCGTATACCGATGATACATCGTCACCGTATATTATTTCGGAACTCAGGCGTCTCACAGAAACATCAAAGACTGGCAAAGTAACAATCGTCGCGCATAGTAATGGCGGACTCGTGACAAAAGCACTCATCAAAAAACTAGCCGATGCGGGGGATCCACTGGCAGAAAAAATCGATAAAATTATTTTTGTTGCAGTACCGCAAGTTGGAACTCCACAGGCGATACCGGCGCTCCTCCACGGAACAAATCAGGCAATACCAGCAAGTTTTTTGCCTCTTGCCATCTCCGAACACACCGCGCGAGAGCTTGGTCACAATATGCAGTCGGCATACAATCTCCTGCCCTCGGCAAACTATTTTACATACGTAGACAATCCGGTCGTGATGTTTGCATCCTCTACATCTGATTGGGCGGACAAATATGGGGACGTTATACATTCGCGCGAGAGACTCCATAACTTTTTGGTCGGGGATTATGGTCGAGTGTCCGAGACAAGTGGAAATGTTTCTCTGCCAGATAGTTTGAGTGAGACACTTCTCACAGAGGCTGAAGCTGTGCACGACTCGCTCGACAATTGGACGGCGCCAAGTGGAACAAAGGTGTATGAAATCGCCGGATGGGGAGTGCCGAGCACAATGAGTGGTTTGGTATATCAAAAAGGCAGATGTTATTCATTGTCCTGTGGTTTTTTGAAAATGACAGTAAAGCCCGTGCCAGAGTGGACGATAGACGGGGATGGGACTGTGGTTGTGCCGAGTGCTTTGTGGATGCCGAGTGGGGAGAGGTACTGGGTGGATTTAAAAAAGTTTAATAAAGATCATCCATTTTATACTGCTGGGCAACTGAATCATAAAAACATACTTGAGGTTGATAATCTTATAGGATTTATTTCTGATCTGGTAAAAGATTCTTTAAGACCTATGGCAGATTATTTTTACATATCAACTTCCTCTCCTATTTCAGAAATAGGTGATAAAAGACTTTTGTATTCCCTTCAATCAAATCTTGCTCTAAATATATATGATGACAAAGGAAATCACACAGGCTTTTCTACAACAACAAAAAAAATTGAGGAACAAATTCCAAATACATATATGATAACTGTCGGGGATGATACATATATTTTTACCGATACAAACACAAACAACAAAATATATATTTCTGGTCAAAATCAAAACCAAGCAGGATATGGAGGAGGATCTGCTCCGGAGCAAACATTGTTTACATTTTCTGTGAAGCAGTTTCGAGGTGGAGATTTGGTGGCAAGTACAACCTTTGCTGATATTCCAGCAGAATCAGGAACGACAGCTCAGACTTCTACCTCGGGAGACCTTTCTACACTGTTGCCTCTGGTTGTGGATGTAAAAAGCGATGGGTCAGACACAGTTACACTTGTACCAAAAATAAATGATGTTGTAACTGTGCCGGAAAAGACGGATCCAGCCCCAGATCCAGTTACGGACCCGATAGCAACTTCAACTCCTCCGGCTTCGGGAAATGGTGGTGGACAAAGTGTAATAAATAATGATGCACCTACTTCACAGACACCACTCGCTATTTCAAACGGTCCAATTGTCAGTCAAAGTTTTCCAGTAGTAATAGCTGTACAGAATCCAACCCAACAGAGTACTTCACAAGTTGTTCAAAATGAAATCCAATCGGCGCCAGAAAAAGTTTCGGAAAAAATTATTCCAATTGAAAACAAAATCGCTCCACAAATTTCTGTACCGGAACAAAATACAAATCAATCCGCGAGTGTTATTGTGGCAAACCCGACATCAGTGTTTAGTAACCCTTTGCTGTACATAGTGTCAATTATTCTTTTGGTTGTTATACTATATATGTCAAAATTTACTACTTAATTTAATGTTTTTCTATGAGTAAAAAACTTTTATTTTGGTTTTCTGGGATAGTGTCAATTATTCTTCTGGTTGTTAATTATTTTGGAACTTATGAAATCTGTAATGTCGAAGAGGGAGGAAATTTTTTGTCGAGTTTTTTACTTTCTATTTTTAAATCAAATTGTGTTGATTTTCTATATCATCTGCTTATATCTTTAGAAATTTTCCTCCCCCTTTTCCTCCTCTCCGCTATTACATACAAAATGCCAGACAGAGTGTACAAAGCTTGGTCGCGGTTTTCTCTCGTCTATATTCCTATTTCAATTATTCTCACTCTCCTCACACCTGACTACTCACAAGGACTCGTGCCAGTGGACAAAGGTCGCGTCTCTCTCGGTCTCTCCGTACTTTTTATTATTATCTCCATCAGTATCATAGTCATCACATCTTTTCGTGAAGGTGCAAAACAGGCTTGATGCACATTTTTCTGCTTTGTGGTAGAATATAGGGGTTAATAATTAATAATTAAATAAAAAGCTATATCGTTCCCGTGGAGGAGCGATCATCAAATTTATGGCAAAAGCTACATCTGCGTTTATGAAGCCCCTCTCTGTCAGTCCAGAATTGGCAGAAGTCGTAGGCAAAGGTCCAATGCCCCGATCAGAAGTTGTAAAAAAGTTGTGGGTATATATTAAAAAGAATAACCTTCAAGACGCAAAGAACAAGAGAAACATCAATGCTGATGAAGCTCTCAAGAAAGTGTTTGGTGGAAAGTCAGTTGTAAATATGTTTGAAATGACAAAGCTTGTTTCAAAACATCTCTCATAACCAAAATTACAAAAACGCACTGACTGAATCTCTGCGGTTTTTGCGTGTAAAAAAAGTGCCCGCCGACCGGAGAAGGGTGGTGGCGAGCGAAGGGTATGAGTGCTATTCAATATAAATTCCTAAGGACTTCAGAAAATGAGAGTCCTTGATAGTGGGCTTCCACTCCCGAGCCTCAGTGGGAGGAGAGGGATTCTCGGTCACGGGAGGCGACTCCTCGGCTACGTGGGGAGTTTCTTCTCCTTTATTTATTCTCTGTAGGTCGATTGACACACAGAGCTTAATTTCAGAGGCAAAACCAAGTCTCTCGAGCTCTTTGATAACCTGTTTTCTGAGACGGTTGCTATATTTGACGGCTTGTTGGCCGATAGCATCCGCCATATTATTAACCTTCTCTTGTTCCTCTGGTGTCAGCATAGGGAACCTTCTACATATATAATACACCCGCTGTATTTTTTGTCATTCTAGTCACTGTACCTTTTTGTTGTGTTATACTGTGAGTATCTACGTATATGTCGTTTTTTATTTCCGTTAGGAATTTTTATGGGCGGTTTGAACGACCGATCTCATCCCTCTCTCTCATTGGAGGATTCGTTTTTGATGCGCTCACACTCAAACGTCTTGATACACTCTGGGAAAATTTCTGGGTTGTCGCACACCTTTTGATTGTCGGAGTGTTTATTGTGCTCGTCAACAAAACTGAAAACTCGGGTGGGGATGAAAAAAATCCAGAAAGAGCACATTTTTGGTATGTCAACATTTTGCAATTCTTTTTTGGAGGAATTTTGTCTACATATCTTGTATTTTATTTCCGCAGTGGAGATTTGTCAGTCAGCTGGCCGTTCCTTCTCATTCTCGCACTCGCGTTTTGGGCCAACGAGTCACTCAAGAGGCATTATGAAATTCTCTCATTTCAAGTATCACTTTTCTTTCTTTCGATTTTTTCTTTTGCAACATTTCTCTTGCCGGTGCTCTTGCATCAAATTGGTCCAGTCATCTTTTTATTGTCTGGAGCAGTGAGTCTCCTTACTATTTTCCTTTTCCTTCGAATTTTGTGGAGAGTAAATCGCGAACATTTTCGTAAAAGTAAAAAAATCATCACTGTTGCAATCGTGGTTATTTTTGCTGGAATGAATATACTGTACTTTACACACGTTTTGCCACCAATTCCGCTTTCTCTCAAAAGTGGCGATGCATATCATTCAATACAAAAAGATGCCGATGGAAACTATGTCGTCGGATTTGAAGATATTGGTTGGAAAAGTTTTGTAACAATCTATCCCGACCTTCATATCGTGCTCGGTGAGCCGGTGTATGTATATAGTGCAGTGTTTGCACCAACATCTCTCAATACAACTATTACTCACAAATGGCAGTACTATGATGAATCCGCCAAAAAATGGCTCGATGAAGGGTTTGTGTTTCTTCCCGTACTCGGCGGTAGAGGAGATGGTTTCCGTACATATTCCATTCGAAATATTGATCTCGCAGGTAAATGGCGTGTCAATGTAGAAACTACTCGCGGGGAACTTATTGGTAGAATTCGTTTCAATATTATTTCTGTACCACAAGACATCACTCCAACATACAAGACGATATAACAAATTCAGACAAAAAATTACCCGCCTGTGTGGGGCGGGATTTGTGTTACTTGCTAAACTGTCTTTCCAGATCGGAAAGCAGTTTCAGATCAAGTATTTTTTGTTTGCAATGAGGACAGCTGTCCGCATGCAAGAGAAATTTTTGACGATCCTCGGGGAGAGGATTGTGAATAATGAGCTGTTCCAACTCGGTGGAGTCGGCATTTTGAATAATTGCACAGACTTTAGCATCTTCGGGCAAAGTGCTGGTAATTTTTTCAAACATAGCATCTCTCAATTCTTTCATCTGCTCCTGGACTTCTGTCGGCAGAGACTGAAAGAGATATTCAACTGGTTCTTTTATTCTTTCCAAACAACTTTCACAGACGAGGCAGTGACAGGTGATTGGTTTTTCAAAAAATCTGACTTGTAAAAGTTGGATGAGTTCATCCACAGTAGATGATTGGATGACACTCTCAACCCCAGAGAACACACCTTCTTTTTTGAGAAGGAAGGCAATGCACTCCTCGAATCTACGAAGCTGGTCGAGAGCATCTTCTTTGACCTCAGTATATTTTACATCAAATTCTTTTTTGAAATCATTGCTAAGTTCTTCGGCAAGACCCAATATTCTTGAGATATTGTGTTCGCCTTTGGCGATTTCTTGCATATAAGATCTCACTCGCGGACTTTCCGCAAGTAGGATGATAAAAGAAACCTGATGATTTTTCGCCAAGAAATCCCGCAAACGGGGGAGTCCCTTGGCAACCACTTCTTTGTCGTTGTACATCCTGGCCTCCGATGGAGATAATAACATAAAAAATTCAGGAGTCAATTGCTCAATCTATAAATATATTTTAAAATTAGAAAATTATATAATGACATTTTAATGTTATTTGTACGTCTGAGATTATAAGCGATTTAATAATAAAAAATATGAATACAAAAGAAAATATTACACAAGCGTTGGGATGGAGATATGCGGTGCAGGTGTTTGATCCAACAAAAAAAGTTTCTGAGGATGATGTGAAAACTATACTCGAGAGTGCGCGTCTCTCTCCGAGTTCGTATGGTATCGAGGCATGGAAATTTATTGTCGTAGAAAATCCAGAAGTGCGAGTAAAACTCAAAGAGGTTGGATATGGTCAGCCAAAAATCACAGATGCGTCACATCTCGTCGTACTGACATACAGAACTGATGTGGTAGAAAATATTGTTCGGGAAAGATTGGAACGTACCGCAAAAATTCAAAATGTAAGAATAGAAGATTTGGAAGGACTCAAACATTCAGTTGAAGGAGCTGTGACAGGCGTGAATGCAAAAGGAATGCTCGAGGCATGGGTGCGATCCCAAACATATATTGCACTCGGTATTATGATGGAAACTGCATCTCTTATGGGTATTGATAATGCACCAATGGAAGGTTTTCAAAACGAGAAAGTTGATGAAGTGCTCGGCCTCAAAGTAAAAAATTTGAAGTCGGCAACAATGCTCGCACTCGGATATAGAGGTGATGATCCTGCAGGTAAACGCCCAAAAGTCAGGAGGGAATTTGATGAGGTTGTGGAATATATAAAATAATTTTGAAAAAAGGCCAGAAATGGCCTTTTTTCAAATAGTCAAATTGACCCCCTGTGCACAAGTTGGCTGTCAAAGCTGTTGGGGATAGCTTGTGGATAACTTTCTTGACTTTGCTTGACAGATTTCAACTAGGGGAGTACACTAATATTTGACTTTACTTGATTGAGTTTCGGTGGCCAAAGTACAGTTGATTAGCGTATTTTCAACACTATTTTGCGAAACAATCGCTAAAAAGAGAATATTTTTGTTAGAGCCTTTGGGGAAAGGCTGGTTTTTGTTTTAAGAAAAGTTTTCATTTATAAGAAGTTTTTTTATTACGTACAACACATATTATGTCTCAAAAAACATCTGCTCGTCCACAGAAATTTTTCAATCGGTTCAAGAAGCCTTTGGTACCAGTACCAAACTTTGTAGAACCACAGATAGATTCTTTTAAATGGCTCGTTGAGCAGGGCCTCAAAGAAGTTTTTTCAGAGTTCTCATCAATCAAGGACTATTCTGAAAAGAAGTTCCAACTCGATTTTACCGGGTTTGAGCTTGCTCATCCAAAATACGATGAGTATTATGCGAAAGATAACAAGTTTTCATACGAAGCAACTCTCAAAGTAAAAGTAAAACTCAAGAACTTTATTTTGAATACAGAAAAGGAGCAGGAAATCTTTATGGCTGATTTCCCTCTTATGACTTCTCACGGAACATTTATTATTTCCGGTATTGAGAGAGTTATTGTGCCACAGCTCGCACGTTCATACGGTGTGTTCTTTACTGCATCTGAAATTAAGGGTCGCAAGCTTTTTGGTGCAAAAGTGATTCCTTCACGAGGTGCATGGGTAGAAGTTGAGACAGACACAGACGGTACTATATATGTACGTATCGACCGCAAGCGAAAATTCCCCGCAGTTTCTCTTCTCAGGGTTCTCGGTGCTCACACAGATGCCGATATTCTCAAACTCTTTACTGAGAATGAATTTGCAAAAACAGCAATAGAAAAAACTCTTGCAAAGGACCATGCAAAAACAGCTGATGATTCTTTTGTAGAGATTTACAAGAGACTTCGAGACGGTGATCTCGCTACAGCAGACAATGCAAAGGATTTTGTGACTGCTCTCTTTGATAAAGAGCGATATGACCTTTCTCGAGTTGGACGATTTCGATTTAACAAGCGATTTGGCAAGAAAATGGACGAGAAAGAACTCGAGCGAAAAACTATTTCTCTCGACGATATTGTCACAATCATTTCTCACATTTCAACATTAAATAATACTCCGCATGCGATGGAGGATGATATCGATCACCTCGGTTCGAGACGAGTGCGATTTGTCGGAGAGCTTTTCCAGCAAAATATCCGAAAGGGTATGGCTCAGATCAAGAGAAATATTCAGAACAGAATGTCTACAATAGACACTGATGTTACTTTACCTGTCCAGTTTATCTCTCCAAAGCCACTTCAGGCACGAATCAAAGAATTTTTTGCAACAAACCAGTTGTCACATTTTATGGAACAGTACAATCCGCTCACAGAAATGGAACATCTCCGAACACTTTCTGCACTCGGTCCTGGTGGACTCAGTCGAACACGTGCCGGATTTGAAGTTCGCGACGTGCATACATCACACTATGGTAGACTCTGTCCGATCCACACACCAGAAGGTCCAAACATTGGTCTCGTGTTACGTTTGGCTATTTATGCTCGCATCAATGATTTTGGAATGATTGAAACTCCATATGCAAAAGTAAAAAATGGAAAAGTAACAGATGAAATTGTTTTCCTTAATGCGTCAGAAGAAGAAAGTTATGCGATCGCACACGCTGCAACTCCGTACGATGAAAATGGCAAAATTTTGGTAGATGAAGTTGAAGTTCGTATCGAAGGCAATCCAAGTGTTGTCTCAAAAGAAAAAGTACAATATATAGATGTTGCTACAAATCAGGCATTTTCGATTGCAACATCAATGATTCCATTCTTAAACCACGACGAGGCAAACCGAGCACTCATGGCCTCAAACATGCAGAAGCAAGCCACACCATGTATTATTCCAGAAGCACCACTCGTTGCGACAGGTATGGAAAAAGATGCACTCAAAGATACTGGCCGACTTGTTATTGCCGAGGAGTCTGGAGAAGTTGTTGCAGTAGATGGTAGCAAGGTTGTTGTCAAAAATTCAAAAGGAAAAGAAAAAGAATACAAACTTGTAAAATTCTCTCGAACAAACGGCTTTACAGCATTTCACCAGAGACCATCAGTTGATGTTGGTGACAAAGTAAAAACTGGAGATGTTTTGGCTGACACAAGTGCATCAGAACATGGACAGACAGCAATCGGTCAAAATATGCTCGTTGCCTTTATGTCATGGAGTGGTTCAAACTACGAAGACGCTATTATTCTTTCGGAACGAGTTGTAGAGGAAAGTAAATTTACATCCATTCACATTGAGGAATTTGTTGTAAACGTTCGAGATACAAAACTCGGTCCAGAAGTTACAACATGTGATATTCCAAATGTTGGAGAAAGTAAACTCAAAAACTTGGCAGAAGACGGTATTGTCAGAATCGGTGCAGAAGTTCGCACAGGTGATATTTTGGTTGGAAAAATTACTCCAAAAGGTGAGACACAACTCACACCAGAGGAAAGACTTCTCCGATCACTCTTTGGTGAAAAAGCTCGAGATGTAAAAGACACATCAAAGAGAATGGAAGGTGGTAAGCGAGGGCGAGTTATCAACGTCAAAGTTTTCTCACGAGAAAAAGGAGATAAACTCGACTCAGGAATCATAAAACAAATTTATATTGAAGTTGCACAACTCCGAAATGTCTCTGTGGGAGACAAGCTAGCCGGACGACACGGAAACAAAGGTGTTATTTCACGAATATTGCCTATCGAAGATATGCCATATATGGCTGACGGTACACCTATTGATGTTATTTTGACACCACTTGGAGTGCCATCACGTATGAACCTCGGACAAATTTTGGAAATGCACTTGGGTCTTGCGGCACACACACTCGGTTATCAGGCTATCGTGCCTCCATTCTCAGGAGCAACAGGTGATGAAATCAAAGAAGAACTCAAAAAAGCTGGTTTTGCAGAAAACGGAAAAATGACGCTTTTTGATGGTCGAACTGGTGAGAAATTTGAGCAGGATATTGCTGTTGGATATATGTACATTATGAAGCTTCATCATATGGTGGAGGACAAGATCCATATGAGATCAATCGGTCCATACTCTCTCATTACACAACAACCACTCGGAGGAAAAGCACAAAACGGAGGACAAAGATTTGGAGAAATGGAAGTCTGGGCACTTTTGGGTCACGGTGCAGCACATACATTACAAGAAATTTTGACAATTAAGTCCGATGATATTTTGGGTCGTTCAGCGGCATTCGATGCTATCGTCAAGGGTCTGCCAATCACAGAACTCAACACACCAGCATCGTTTAATGTTCTTCTCAATAACCTCCGGGGTCTTGCGCTCGATGTGCAGATTAAAAGAGGCAAGGAGGAAGAGAAATTTTAATTTTTACACCATCAAAAATTATGAAAAACAAATCAACCCAATCAAATAATAATTTTGAGACAATCGCTCTCAAGATTGCATCTCCGGAGAGAATCCGAGAATGGTCTTTTGGCGAGGTCACAAAGCCTGAGACAATCAACTACCGAACACAGCGTAGTGAAAAAGCAGGTCTCTTTGACGAAAAGATTTTTGGTCCAGACAAGGACTACGAGTGTTACTGTGGAAAATATCGCGGTATTCGATACAAAGGTATTGTGTGTGAAAAGTGTGGTGTAGAAATTACACGATCTATTGTGCGACGAGAGAGAATGGGACATATCGAGCTCGCTTCTCCTGTTTCTCACATTTGGTTTTTGAAATCTCTCCCAAGCCGAATCAGTATGGTACTCGGTATTCCAACAGCAGATTTGGAAAAGGTGATTTACTTTGCTGGCTACATTGTCACAAAAGTTTCTGAGGAAGACAGAGTGCGATATTTGAAAGATCTTGATTCTGAATACAAAGCAAAAGTAAAATCTTTGCAGGACGAAAAAACAAAAGAAGCGGTCAAAGAAATGCTCCTCAATGCAAAAAGAGAAATTGAATCTATTCAGGAGGGTAGAGTGTTTGATGAGATCGAATATCACAACTTCTCAATGAAATACGGCACAATGTTTGAGGCTGGCATTGGTGCAGAAGCTATCTACAACATATTCAAAAAAATTGATTTGAATAAACTTTTGACACAGCTCACAGCAGAATACGAAAAAGCCGGATCACTCGAAGCGGTCAGACTCAACAAACGAATCAGTACAATACAGGCGCTTATAAATTCAAACTCGAGACCAGAATGGATGTTTATGACACTCATTCCAGTTATTCCACCAGCACTTCGTCCGATGGTTCCACTCGATGGAGGACGATATGCAACATCTGATGTAAACGACTTGTACAGACGAGTTATCAACCGAAACAATCGACTCAAGAAACTCAAGGAAATTCACGCTCCTGATGTTATTTTGCGAAATGAAAAAAGAATTTTGCAGGAGGCTGTTGATGCTCTCGTTGATAATACAATCAGACATGGTAGTGCGAGTGGAGCAGTCAATCAGTCACAGAGACGACCTCTCAAATCTCTTGCTGATAACCTCAAAGGTAAGCGAGGTATTTTCCGTCAAAACCTCCTCGGTAAACGTGTTGATTATTCTGGACGATCAGTGATCGTTGTGGGTCCAGAGTTACATCTCAATCAGTGTGGTTTGCCAAAACATATGGCACTTGAACTTTTCAAACCATTTGTTATTTCACAACTTCTCAAAAAAGAACTTTCATACAATATTCGTGGCGCATCAAAACTTATTGAAGATGGTGTTCCAGAAGTATGGGCAATTTTGGAAGATGTTATCAAAGACAGATATGTACTTTTGAACCGAGCTCCTACATTGCACAGACTTGGTATTCAGGCTTTCAAACCAATCTTGATTGAAGGAAATGCTATTCAACTTCATCCACTCGTATGTTCTGCATTCAACGCGGACTTCGACGGAGACCAAATGGCTGTTCATGTGCCACTCTCTGATGAGGCACAGCTCGAGGCAAGAGAAATAATGGCAGCAGACAAAAACATTTTGAAACCAGGATCAGGTATTCCAACAGTGTCAGCAAAAATGCTCGATATTGTCCTTGGATGTTATTGGATGACAAAAGAAGCACCTGGAGAAAAAGGTGAGGGCAAGCTATTCTCATCTCCAAACAGTGCGATTACCGCATACGACTACGAAGAAATTTCATACCGATCAAAAATAAAAGTTCTCCCAACTTCATCTCCAAAATATCATATTTTTGATGGAAAACTTTTTGAGACAACAGTAGGACGACTTCTCTTCAACAGTGTATTGCCAAAAGACTATCCATTCATCAATCAGGAAATCAACAGAAACAGAATCGAACAGCTCGTGGATGACCTCATCGAAAAATACGGAATTGAAAATGTTCCTCCAATTATCGACAAGATAAAGAGTTTTGGATTCAAATATGCAACACACTCTGGTGTGACATGGGGTATTGATGATATCCAGATTCCAGAAGGAAAGAAAGACATTATTGAAAAAGCAAAATCAAAAGGCGATGAAATCGCAGAGAACTTTAATATGGGTCTTATTTCAAAAGAGGAAAGACTTCGACAGATTACCGAAGTATGGCATGGAGCGAAGGCTGAAGTTGAAAAACTTATGCCAGCAACTCTTCCACGAAATGGATCTGTGTCAGATATGGTGCTTTCAAAGGCTCGAGGTTCGATGTCAAACATTACTCAAATGGCCGGAATGAAAGGTCTCATTACAAACACAGCCGGAGAGACAATTGAATTCCCAATTCTTTCTTGTTCAAAAGAAGGTTTGACTCCAATTGAATACTTTATTACTACTCACGGATCACGAAAAGGTCTGACAGACACCGCTCTCAACACAGCAAAGGCTGGATATCTCACTCGAAAACTGTTCGTTGTTGCTCAGGATACAATTATTACAGAGGAAGATTGTGGAACAAAAGATTCTATTATTATCGACAAGAATGCCGCATCAGGTCTTGAAGTTTCAATTGCAAAAAATATCAAAGGAAGATTTTTGGCAGAAGACGTTGTATCTGATGGAAAAGTATTGTTCAAAAAAGATCATTTCCTTTCAACAAAAGAGGCACAGCAAATCGAGTCAGTTGGTGTTCCTTCTGTCAAAGTTCGATCTCCACTCACATGTAAAACACCAAACGGAATTTGTGTGAAGTGTTATGGTGCTGATCTCGGACGAAACAAGATTGTTGAGCTCGGTGAAGCTGTTGGTACAGTTGCTGGACAGGCTATCGGTGAGCCAGGAACACAGCTTACAATGCGTACATTCCACGCCGGAGGTATTGCTCAGACAGGTGGAGACATTACACAAGGTTTGCCGAGAGTTGAGGAACTCTTTGAGAAAAGAAAACCAAAAAATCCAGCAGTTGTTTCTTCTGTATCTGGACGTATTTCAGATATTCGAATCACTGGAAAGGAAAAGGTTATTACAATCACTCCAAACCTTGAAGATAGAACAAAAAACAAAACTTCAATCGAATATTCAATCAGCCTCAACCGAGTTATTTTGGTCAAAGTTGGTGATGAAATAAAGAAGGGAGATATTATTACTGACGGTTCAGCTGATATCGACGAGCTCTTCAAATATGCTGGCAGAGACAAGACAATCGACTATATCATTCGAGAGATCAACAAACCATACGAACTTCAAGGAGAAACTGTGTCTCGAAAACACATTGAAACAATTGTGAGACAAATGTTTTCTCGAAAGAGAATTAAAAATCCAGGAAACACTGCCTTTTCAGTTGATGATATTGTAGAGACTCCTTTCCTTGCCGAGGAAAATGCAAGAATCAAAGAAACAGGTGGAGAAGAAGCAAAGGCAGATGATATTGTTATGGGTATTACAGACGTGTCACTCTCACGAAAGAGTTTTCTTGCATCTGCATCATTCCAACACACAACACGAATGCTTATTTCAAGTGCAATCCGTGGCAATGATGACAAACTTGCTGGACTTATGGAAAATGTTATTCTCGGACGACTTATTCCTGCGGGTACAGGTTTTGTAGGTAGTAGAAAAGCGCAAATGATATTGGATTTGAAAGCTGATCGACCACAGTTTGAGGAGAATAACTAATTTGTCAAAGGGGAGTATTTTTTCGGTAAGGTTTTGATATTTCACAAAATCTTTTTCTTGTAATATCTTTTTTGGGGCACGCGGTTCGGCTTGCTAGCCGACCGCTCAATCTCCCGCCGTCGCGGTCCGAAGTCCCCAAAAAAGACATTACTTCGACAAGATTTTGTTAGTGTTAAAAAACATGTCCTCCAACGTTGAACAAATAAAATCAAAAATAGATATTGTTTCTCTTGTTGGCTCATACATAAAGCTGGAAAAGGCAGGTGCCAATTTTAAAGGTAGGTGTCCTTTTCACAATGAGAAAACACCATCGTTTTTTGTGTCGCCAGATCGTGGCAGTTATTATTGTTTTGGTTGTCAGGCCAAAGGCGACATTTTTACATTTGTGCAAGAATTTGAAGGACTCGATTTTGTTGGCTCACTCAAAGTGCTTGCCGATCGGGCTGGTGTTACACTGGATTATTCTCGAGGTGAAAATAAAACAGAAAAAGATACACTGTTTAGTGTGCTGGAACAAGCAGTATTCTTTTATCAGAAAAAACTCTCTGAGAATCAGGATGCACAAAATTATCTCGCTGGTAGAAAAGTGACAGAGACGACAATAAAAAATTTTCGTTTGGGTTATGCACCGCTCGAATGGCGAGAATTGTTTGAATTTTTGAAATCAAAAGGAGTTTCCGAAAAAGATATGCTCGCAGTCGGACTGATCAAGCGGAAAGAAGGTTCGGATAGCTACTACGATACATTTAGAGGGCGAATTATGTTTCCAATTGCTGACTCATCGGGGAGGGTTGTTGGTTTTTCTGGGAGGATTTTGGTGGCAGAAGATACATCACCGAAATATCTCAATAGCCCAGAAACGATGCTTTTCAACAAATCAGAGATATTGTTTGGTTTGGACAGAGCCAAGAAGGATATACGTCTCAAAGACTATTCGATACTTGTGGAGGGTCAAATGGATCTTCTTATGCTCCATCAAATAGGGATTACAAATACAGTGGCTTCGTCTGGTACTGCACTGACCGCAGAACATCTTGTTAAACTTCGCAGATTGTCACAAAGAATCATTATGGCGTTCGATGGAGATAATGCTGGATTCTCTGCGTCGGATAGAAGTGCCAAGCTGGCATTGTCTCTCGATATGGATCTCAAGGTTGCTCAAATGCCAACAGGAAAAGATCCAGCAGACCTTGCAAAAGAAAATCCTGATGAACTTAGAAATATACTAAAAAACTCAAAACATATTATTGATTTTTACACAGACAGTTTACTTGCTCGCGGACTTTCGGTCAGAGATCTTGGAAAAGAAATTCAAAAACATGTGTTGCCGTACGTCGCGCTCATTGGAAGTTCAATTGAGAGATCAAATTTTATAAAAAGTATTGCACAGAAAACATTTATCAAAGAAGATGCCTTGTGGGAGGATTTGAAAAAGGTTGGCGAAAAAGAAACAGAGAGTATTATAAAGGAGATAACCCCATCACATTCACGAATAGACTCAATCGAGCGACGTCTCATAGGACTTATTATCTGGCAGAAAAACCACAGTACTCCACGGATCGATGCGCTTGAACTCAAGGAAAAAGTGGGTGAAATTATTGGTGATACCATGGAGAAAATGATTGTTGATTTTGAAAAAGAAAAAGATGCTCTGGTGTTTGAAATAGAAAATTATTATGGAGGAAAAAAAGATTTAGAAAAAGATATCGCTGAACTTCTGCAGAGTTTGGAAGAAGAATATTTGAAACGAAAGTTTTCTGAGATGATGATTCTTCTGCAGAAAGCGGAACAAACTAGAGACAGTGCACTGGTCCTGAAATATCTGGAAGAATGTCAAAAAATATCACAAAAAATTAATCATATTAAAAACAATGACAAAAAATAAGCAAAAACAGAATACGAAGGCACGACCAGCCAAAGCTGGCAAAACAAAACCTTCAAAAGTGAAAGCTGTTAAAAAAGCGAAAAAAGTTGTCGCTCCAAAATTGCGTGCACACAAAAAACAAAAAGGTGTCGCAACAAAAGCCCAACACATCGTTGCCCCAAAAATTCTGAAAAAAGCTGACAGACAGGAACAAGGAATGGAACGTCTCACTGCAAAAGGCAAGGAGCGTGGCTATGTCACATATGATGAAATTTTGAAAGAATTTCCGCATGTGGAAGAGGACATTCTTTTTCTTGATGAACTCTATGATAAACTCTCGACGAGTGGAGTTGATATTTTGGAAGGAGGAGGACTTCTCGAAGTAAACAACGATGAACTTCTCACATCAAAATTTTCTGCGTACAGTGGCAGAGGAGGGGATTCATCTTTTGATTCAATCCAGATGTATCTCAAGGAAATTGGACAGTATCAACTTATTTCCGGAGGAATGGAAAAGGATCTCGCGCGACGTATTGAAGCCGGCGACGTGGAAGCAAAAAATCTGCTTGCTCGTGCTAACCTCAGACTCGTGGTTTCCATTGCAAAAAAATACGTCGGACGAAGTGCTGATCTCACACTCCTTGATCTCATTCAAGAAGGCAACATAGGACTTTTCAAAGCAGTTGATAAATTTGATTGGAAAAAAGGTTATAAGTTTTCTACGTATGCGACGTGGTGGATACGACAGGCGATTACTCGTGCTCTCGCAGACCAGTCGCGAACAATTCGAGTACCGGTGCATATGGTGGAAACAATCGCAAAATACAAACAAGTTGTGAGACGTCTCTCGCAAGATCTCGGTCGTGATCCTCTTCCGGAAGAAATCGCTGTTGAGATGAATTTACCGGTTGATAAAGTGTATACGATTGAAAAAATCGACCAGAGTACAGTTTCTCTCGAGAGTCCTATTGGGGATTCAGATGACGAGAGCAAATCAAAGCTCGGTGATTTTATGGCGGATGAAAAAATTCTCTCACCAGAACAAGAATCTTCTCGCCGAATTATCTCTGATCAAGTCCGCGAAATATTAAATGACTTACCAGAAAAGGAGAGACGAATTCTCGAAATGCGTCACGGACTCGTGGACGGCGTAACTCACACACTCGAAGAAGTAGGCAAGGAGTTTGGTGTCACTCGCGAACGCATTCGCCAAATCGAAGCAAAGGCACACGAAAAAATCCGCCAACATGACAAAATAAATAGATTGAGAAATTATTATTAAAATCTCCTCACAAGCACACTTTTTTCGGAGCATCCGCAGGCCGACGGGCCGAGAAGTTCGCTGGGCTAGCAAGCCCAGATAAATTGCTCCGGAAAACTTATGATGAGATGAAATTTTAATAGTAGTAACAAAAAATCACTCACTCGAGTGGTTTTTTGTTGTGTGATAAAAATATTTTATGATATAAATATATGGGAGGGTTATGATTGATCTCGAACGACTAACAGAAGTTGTAACAAGAGCTCATCCGCTGGAGGATGAGCGTATTATTTTTGTGGACAGGGGTCAGGTAACCGTTTTTGTTGTGGACCGTGGAAAAGACGGTTCTGTTTCTTTACGAAAAATTGAGTCTCATGTGAGACAACCAATTGTTATTGAAAAGTTTGGGGAAAAATACGAAATCGTTTCTAGCCATACATCCTCCAAACAAGTCCAATCCGAGCTCCACGCCTGCGCAAAGGTGTAGGGCTCTATTTTTTTGTGCTATTCTATATGTATGAAAAATACAGAAGTATTTGAACAAAAATATGAAAGGTTGAATACAGAGCAAAAATTGGCCGTAGATACTATCGAGGGCCCTGTAATGGTGGTGGCAGGCCCTGGAACGGGCAAGACGACGATTTTGACCCTTCGTATAGCAAATATCCTCCTCCAAACAGACACTCCTCCATCGGGCATTTTGGCCCTTACTTTTACCGATGCTGGTGTCAAAGTGATGCGAAATAAGCTTCGTGAAATCATAGGTAGTAGGGCTGATGAAGTCAGAATACATACGTTCCATGGATTTGCTGCGTCTGTTATTTCGGAGTTTGATGATCACTTTCCTCATATTGCTCGTGTGAGTCAAATTACAGATGTTGAAGCAGAAGTTTTTATGCGAGCTATTTTGGAAAACAAAAAATTTAGCAAACTGAGACCGCTCGGAGATCCGGATTTATATATTGGTAAAATTTTCAGTGCAATGTCGGAGTGTAAAAAAGAGGCGTGGTCGCCAGAGTATGTCAAAAATTTTGCTCGAGCTGAAATAGAAAGAATACAAAAAGATCCGGACGCACTTTCCACACGAGGAGCGACAAAAGGGCAGATTAAGGCTGATTTTTTGAAACGAATAGAGAGATGTGAGAGGACGATATTGTTTGCAGATGTATATTCGGCATATCAAGCCAAAAAGAAAGAGGAGAGAAAAATCGATTTTGATGATTTAATTTTTGAACTACTACATGCACTCGAACACGACGAGTTACTTTTGCGATTACTTCAAGAAAAGTTTTTGTATATCTTGGTCGACGAACATCAGGATACAAACGATTCTCAAAATCTCATCGTCTCACATCTCGCCAACTTTTTTGATACGCCAAATATTTTTGTAGTGGGAGATGAAAAGCAGGCGATTTATCGTTTTCAAGGTGCTTCTGTTGAAAATTTTTTGAAATTTCAAAAGATGTGGAAACAAATGAAAACTATCTCGCTCACAGACAATTATCGTTCACATCAAAGTATTTTGGATGCTACATTTGGAATGATAGAGAAAAACTATGACCAAGATGAACACAAAAATTTACGTATTCAACTCCGCTCAAAATCTAGCAACACACAAAAGCCGATTGAATGTGTGAGTGCGGGCAATAATGAGTCTGCTGATGAATTTTTGATAGAGAGATTGCAGGAAATTGTTGCAAAAGAACCAGAAGCAAAAACAGCTATTATTGTCAGACGAAACAGAGATGTTGAATACTTACTTTCACTCTGTAATTCGGTTGGATTGCCAGCATCGGCCGAGCGTGGAGCGGACATTTTTTCACATTCCTTGGGAATACTATATTTTGATTTGTTACAGTATTTGATTGATCCGACATATATACAAGGTCTCACAGACACTCTTTCTGTCGGACTTTGGAACATTGATTTTCAAACATCAGTCGAGCTTATTGGGGCATTGCGAAGTGGACAATATGGAAATATTCAAAAAGAAATTCCTGCTCTCGTACGTTTGCAGAGTGAAATAACACGTCTTGGTGTTATCGAGTATCTTATTGTAGTAGCAGAATCTTCGGGGCTTGCGGGGCGCTTTGCACAAAGTCCAGTATCTGCTGAAGTGTGGAGAAACATTATTTCACTTGCGCGAGATATCGCACAGCGTAGTAATATTTCTGACTCGAGATTGCTCATCGAGGAATTGCTCGCGTACAAAAGATCAGCAGAGATAAAAAGCATACAGATTGGGTCAGGAAGCACGGATGCACCGATTACTATTATGACAGCACATGGCTCAAAAGGTCTCGAGTACGATTATGTATTTTTGCCATGTGCCAATGAAGAGTCATGGATGCATCGATTTAAAACACCGAGTTTTGTATTACCGAGAGAAAAAGATGAGAGTGGCGAAGTCAAAGATTCTAGACGATTATTTTATGTCGCACTGACACGTGCTCGTAAACATGCGGTTATTATCTCGAGTCAAATGGATATGTCAGGTAGGATACTGGTTCCTTTGCGTTTTATAGATGAACTTGATACAAACCACATCATACAAAAAAATCTTCCAGCAAAAGATGTGTCTGTCAGATCTCTTTCTTTTGAAAAAATAAATAGCGATAGGGAATTGGAAATGATTGAATACACCAAACAGACAATTCTTGAAAAAGGTCTGTCAGTTACAGCACTCAATCATTTTTTGGAATGTCCGACCACATTTTTCTATAAAAGTATTTTGAAATTACCCGAAGCACCATCGCCGTCTTCCGAAAAAGGTATTGCAATGCACAAGGCACTTTCACTTGTGTGGAAAGAAAAAAATAAAAATGTAGAAACAATACAGCATGTGATAGAAAATACAATCAGTGAATATTTCAAAACTTCATTGTTACCACTTTTTGAAAAGGAGGTGGTTGTTGCAGAACTTCTTGAAAATGCTCCGCAGGTCGCAGTGTCGCTTGTCGACTATTTCAATTCAACTGACTCTGTTGCCACGGAAAAATGGGTTGAGACAACGTATACAGGTACGTACAAAGGGAAGAAAATTGATATAAACTTGCATGGCCAGCTCGATGTGATTTTGGAGAAAGATAAAAAAGTAGAAGTGTTTGATTATAAGACTCGAGAGGTAATGAGTGTGAATGCAATAAAAGGAGAAACGAAAGATGCCGACGGCAATTATTTTCGTCAGCTTATTTTCTACAAACTATTACTCGAAAATAATTCACGATATGCAGACAAAGAAATCGAACCTGCTCTTATTTTTGTAAAACCAGATAGTAAGGGTCGTTGTCCTACAGTTTCTCTGTCTATTTCCGAAGATGATGTTTTGAGGGTAAAAACCGAAATACAATCTCTCATCGACGTGGTGTGGAGTAGAAATTTATTTTCTGATACTTGCGCGGATGTTGATTGTCTGTGGTGTAAATTGAAAAAATAAATCAAAAAAACAGCCGGAGATATTCCAGCTGTTTTTTTAGAGAATAATTACTTCAAGGCTGCATCCAAAATAGTTTTGAGTTGGTCGTATGGATATGCGCCGTCGATTGGTGTTTTTGTACCATCTTTTGTGATGAGTATTGAATGTGGTGTGCCTCGTCCACCGGATTTGACTGCGTCCTGGTAGTCTGCTTCAACTTTTGCTGCATATTTTCCACTATCCAAACAGGTGTTAAAGGCTTTTACGTCCAGACCGACAGTTTTTGCAATTTTTGGTAGTTCTGCTGGATCGAGAGAGTTGTTGGAATTTGTTGTTTGATATACAAGATTGATATATTCCCAAAACTTTGCCGGTCCGCCGAGCTCATTTGCACATTCTGTCGCTTCCGCTTCCTTTCGTGCTTTTGAATGGAGTTGGTCAATAGGGAAATGTCGATATACCCATGCAATTTTTCCGTCTTTTCCATATTCACTCATCATTCGCTGTAATGTTTGGTGGAAGACTTTGCAGAATGGACACTCGGTATCAGAATACTCAACCAAAACAAGCTGTGCATTTGGATTGCCGAGAATGTGGTCGTCGGCTGAGACAGGTCTCATATCACCGGTTACCTGTGCCTGCCCTGTGTTGTCAGCCTGAGCTTGTTTTTTTGAAACTTCCGCACTTTTAATATTTGAGAAATATAATGCTCCGGCCATAAGACCTCCGGCTACGATGATTGCAAGTGGTACTGCGAGTTTGTTCATATCCATAATAATTTTTTCCTAAAATAATAATGTGGTACAATTATATCCTATGACGCATTTAGTAGCAATAATTCTAGGGTTTGTAGAGGGAGCGACGGAGTTTATACCCATTTCTTCCTCTGGACATTTACTCGTAGTCAGGCAAATTTTCGGCGAAAACAACGTCGGGGGTCTTGCTTTTGATGCGGTACTCCAGCTCGCCACATCCTGTGCACTTCTGGTGTATTTCTGGAAAGATATTTTGAGAATAATCAAAACCGCGTGGAATATTGTCCTGCGAAAACCAGTTGAAAGTAAAGAAAAAACACTTTTGTGGGCAATAGTTATTGGTACAATACCGGCGGTAGTTTTCGGTTTGCTTTTGGAAAAAGATATGGACACGATTTTCCGCAACGTGCACCTCGTAGCACTCACTCTTGTTCTCGGCTCACTCCTTTTTTGGTATGCACAAAAAGTGGCAACAAAAAATAAAATACTCACTCTCAAAAATGGAATTGTTATTGGATTTTTTCAATGTCTTGCCCTTCTCCCTGGCGTCTCACGATCTGGTGCAACTATTTCTGGGGGACTCATTTCGGGACTTACCCAAGAAGAGGCAACACGGTTTAGTTTTCTCTTGTCACTGCCGATTTTGTTTGGCGCGGGTCTCAAAAAACTTTTTGAAGTGCGTAGTGAATTATTTACTTCTGGTTATGGGTTATCACTTTTTCTCGGTTCAGTTGTCGCATTTGTCACAGGACTTATTGCAATCAACTTTCTCATAAAATATTTGAAAAATCACAATCTCGATGTATTTATCTGGTACAGAATAGCGCTAGCTATAGCCATATTTTTGGTATTCTAATTTTTAAATAAAATACATACTGATAAGTTGCAGAAAAAGACGGAAAAGAGTTTTGCTTTGCCTGAAAACTTGTTTTGGGATATTATAGGTGAATGCGACAATCACAACTATTTACAAAAACACGCAGGGAAGCACCGGCGGATGAAGTTTCGAAAAATGCCGAGCTACTTATTCGCGCAGGATTTATTCAAAAAGAAATGGCGGGAGTGTATGATTATTTACCTCTCGGTTTGCGAGTATTAAAAAAAATTGAAAATGTCATTCGCGAGGAGATGAATGAGATCGGCGGACAGGAGGTGCTTATGACAACACTTCAGGATCCAGAGCTCTGGAAAAAATCTGGCAGGTGGGACGATAGTGTTGTTGATAATTGGTTCAAAACACAGCTCGTGACTGGCACAGAAATCGGTATTGCAAATACTCACGAGGAACCGGTGACTCAAATGCTTACAAACTTTGTGAAGTCATACAAAGACGTGCCACTGTACGTGTATCAATTTCAAACAAAATTCCGAAATGAATTGCGGGCAAAGAGTGGCATTATGCGAGCGCGAGAATTTCTTATGAAAGATATGTATTCTTTCAGTCGAACAGAAGAAGAATTCAAAGAATTTTATGAAAAATGTGCACAGAGTTATGAAAGGGTTTTTGAGCGAGTCGGTTTGGGCGACATTACGTTTCGCACAATTGCTGCTGGTGGGTCATTTACAACTGGACTCACAGATGAATTCCAGACACTTTCAAAAGCTGGCGAGGATACTATTTATATAGACAAAGGAAAGAAACTCGCGATTAATAAAGAAGTGTACACCGACGAAAACATTGCAAAATTTGGTCTGGATAAAAATTCTTTGGAAGAAGGAAAATCAATAGAAGTTGGAAATATTTTTCCGCTCGGCTCAAAATATTCTGATGCACTTGGTCTCAAAATAAAAGATGAAAATGGTGTGGAACAGTCAGTCATAATGGGGTGTTATGGAATCGGCCTTGGCAGAGTGATGGGTACGATTGCTGAAGTGTTTGCTGATGACAAAGGTCTCGTTTGGCCAAAAGAAGTCGCGCCGTTTGCTGTGCATCTCGTGCGACTTGGAGATAGTGATGAGGTTACAACATTTGCTGATGATATGTACGCGAAGCTCCGAAAATCAAGTGTGGAAACTCTGTATGATGATCGCGACTTGCGTGCCGGCGAAAAGTTTGCCGACTCAGATCTTATTGGAATTCCAGTACGGCTCGTGGTCAGTGAAAAAACAATCAAAGAAGGAAAGGTGGAAATGAAATACAGAACAGAAAGTGAATCACAACTTGTGACTATTGAAGAGGTTTTGAAAATGTAATTCAAGACGTAAGCAGAAGATAAAACCAACATAGTTTTTAGAGCCTTTCGCAGGCCGACGGGCCGAGAAGTTCGCTGGGCTAGCAAGCCCAGATAGATTGCTCTAAAAATTATGATGGTTTTATTCTTTTTGCTGAAATTCATTTTTTGATATAGTATGGTAGAAAGCAAAATGATTAAAAACCTTGAACAATTTAAGAGGCTTATTTCGAATGATATCGGAATTGACCTTGGTACGGCCAATACACTCGTCTATTTGCGTGGCAAGGGAATTGTGCTCAACGAACCATCGGTTGTGGCGGTCAATCAGAAAACTGGTCGTGTTGTGGCTGTAGGAACTGACGCCAAAATGATGCTCGGTCGCACACCAGGACACATTACCGCTATTCGTCCACTTGTTGATGGAGTCATTTCTGATTTTGAAGTGACAGAAGAAATGATTACGTACCTTTTGAATAAAGCACAGAAAGATAATAAAAAGATTTTGGGTCCGCGGGTTGTCGTGGGTGTACCATCAGGAATTACAAATGTGGAGATTCGTGCAGTGCGTGATGCGACGCGAAATGCTGGTGCTTCGGAAGTGCATATTGTCGAGGAGCCAATGGCGGCGGCAATCGGTATGCGACTTCCTGTTCTCGATCCAGTGGGAAATATGGTTATTGATATTGGTGGAGGTACGTCTGATATTGCGGTGATTTCCCTCGGTGGTGTTGTGCGCTCAAAAAATTTGCGTATCGCTGGAGACAAACTCAACAACGATATTATTTCGTACATCAGAGGTGAATTCAAAATTTTGATTGGAGAAAAAACAGCAGAAAGTATAAAAATCTCAATTGGTTCAGTGCTACCTGGCGAGGCACTTCTCGAGGCGCCGATCAAGGGCCGAGATCTTATTTCCGGTTTGCCACGTGAGGTTGTTGTGACTGACTCAGATATTCGTGAGGCGATTTCGCAATCGATTGATACTTTGATTGAATCAACTAAAGAGGTATTGGAAACTACTCCGCCGGAAATTTTGTCGGATGTAATGCAGAGAGGGATTTTCCTTGCTGGTGGTGGGGCACTTATTAGGGGTCTTGCAGAAACTCTTTCAGAATATACAAAAATGCCCGTACACATCGCGATGGATCCTCTGACAGCTGTTTGTCGCGGAACTGGAATTATTTTGGAAAATTTGGATCTGTATAGAGATGTGCTCATAGCAAATGAAGATGAACTTCCCCTTAAGAACTAAACAAAAAAATGATAGCAAATGGAAGTATATTTCCATGGCTGTTTTGTTTTGTATTCTCTCGTTTTTGTTGTTTGCTTTTCCAAAAGGCACGCGTAGTTTCTTTTATTATGTATCAAAACCAATCTGGACTGGACGAGATTCTTTTATAAATTCTATACAAAATGTTGGTAATTATTTCGTTTCAAAAAATTCTCTTGCAAAAGAAAATATGTCTTTGCAGGATGAAGTTGCCTCGCTTCGTCTCAAGGAGCTCGATTATGATATTTTACAGAGAGAAAATGCTGAGCTCAAAAATATGGCAGGTATGACCACCAATCAAAATAGAATTTTGTCTCGAGTATTATCAAAACCTCCGACATCACCATATGACACTCTTGTGATAAATTCTGGCTCTGCCGAGGGTCTCGTAAAAGGTAACAAAGTCTATTTGTCTGGTAATATTATTATTGGAGTTGTGACGGATATTACTCCGCATACGTCTCTCGTTACTCTTTTTTCAAGTGGTGAGGAGACACAGAGTTCTGTGCTTGAACGTACAGGCACTTCGTATGATCTTTCTGGTAGAGGCGGTGCCAATTTTTCTCTAGAAGCTCCGAAAGATGCAGATATTCTTTGGGGTGATGTGTTTGTGTATCCAGGTTCGACATCCTCTGTGATAGGAAGTGTATATTATATTGATTCCAATTCACAGAGCTCATTTAAAACTGTGTATATTCGCACACCAGGGAATGTATTTTCTACAAAATGGGTATATGTAGAAAAAACAATATAATCATATGACAAATATATATTTAAGAATGTTACTTTTCATAATTGTTCTTGTCTGTGTCATCATTTTGCCATGGTGGCTTTCGACATTGATTCTTGTTGGACTTACAGTGTACTTTTCATTTTATCTGGAAGTTGTGTTCTTTGGTTTTTTGTTTGATGTGTTATATGAAGGAAATTTTGTCTTTCCATACAAAGGACTTATACTATCACTCATATTTCTCTTGGTAGTAATGACTGTGAGAAAGAGAATAAGGATTTGATGCTGTTTTATGTTTCATATATTTAAAAATTATATACGCAAAAAGACAAGAAAAAGAAGTAGTTCGATTGATCCGGATGAAATTTTTCTAGATGCAAAAAATTTACCTGATTTTGATACCAATCAGTTTGAAGGTCGATTGGAAAAACCAATTGGGAGAAATATTTTTAGTATATTCTTTTTTATAATTTTAGCTTGTGGTGCTTTATATTTGTATAAAGTTTGGTCTCTTCAGGTAGTGCATGGCGATGATTACAAAACAAAAAGTGAAAACAATAGACTGCACAATACACTTATTTTTGCCGACCGTGGGGTCATTTATGATAGAAATAATAATCCTCTTGTTTGGAATACACTCGGTGCAAGTACGTCCGAATTTTCTCTTCGTCAATATGCAACATCTACCGGACTCTCTCATATTTTGGGTTACATAAAATATCCTACAAAAGATTCAAACGGATTTTATTATCAAGATAAATATGATCCGAGAGATGGACTGGAAAAAATTTATGACTCTCTTCTCTCTGGCACTGATGGTTCAAAAATTGTTGAGACAAACGTAAAGGGTAATGTGACATCGGAAAGTGTTATCCAACCACCAAAAGATGGCACGAACCTGACATTGTCTATTGATGAAGATGTCCAAAAGGAGTTGTACACTGCGATTGTTGATACTGCTCATCGTGCAAACTACAAGGGCGGTGCTGGAGTGATTATGGATGTTCATACAGGCGAAATACTCGCTAGTGTCAATTATCCAGAATACAGCTCACAGACTATGACCGATGGAGATGATAGTGCAAAAATAAATGCTTGGCTCAAAGATACAAATAATCCATTTCTCAATCGTGTAGTGAGTGGTCTCTACACACCTGGCTCGATTATGAAAATCTTTATTGCAATGGGCGTGTTGGATCAGGGGGTTATTGATCCACGAAAACAAATTCTTTCGACTGGTTCTATTTCAATACCAAATCCGTATGACAATACAAAGTCATCTACATTTATGGACTGGAAAGCTCACGGACTTGTTGATTTGCGTCGTGCTATCGCTGTTTCCTCAAACGTCTATTTTTATGAAGTTGGAGGTGGATACAAAGATCAAAAAGGAATTGGTATTTCAAATATAGAAAAATATGTACGGATGTTTGGTTTTGGTTCGACAACGACCATTGCTTTTCCGGGGGAAAAAGCTGGTACGATTCCAGATCCAGAATGGAAAAAGAAAAATTTTAATGGAGAGCCATGGCGAGTAGGAGACACGTATAACACAGCGATTGGGCAATATGGTTTTCAGGTAACACCGCTCCAGGTTGTGCGAGGGGTTTCAGCTATTGCAAACGAGGGTACGCTTCTTGTACCGACATTTATAAAAGGCGAGACGCCAAAAATTTTTGGAACAATAAATCTCAATAAAAATTATTACACAATTGTCAAAGAGGGAATGCGACTCGGCGTAACAGACGGCACATCTCAGGCTATCAATTTGCCCTTTGTTGAAGTTGCATCAAAAACTGGTACTGCCCAGATTGGAGTCAGTAAAGATCAAATCAACTCATGGGTTGTTGGTTTTTGGCCGTACAAAAATCCAAAATATGCGTACACGATTGTAATGGAACGAGGATCAAAAAATAATCAATTTGGTGCTGTACTTGTCATGCAAGAATTTTTCAAATGGGCAGAAATTTATGGTGCTAGTTATCTCAAATAAATAACAAAAATTTCTGTACAACACATATTTTTTCGAACATCCGCAGACCGCAAGCATGGTTTTGTCAACGACCCGAACGATAGTGATGATTCTTTACTCTTCGCGGAAATTCTCCTTAACAAAGAGTGTTTTTGGGTCATTGCGAGCGCGACGGCGCGAACACGAGGAATTTTTCAGCAGAAAAATATCCGTGCCCAAAAATACTCTTTGTTGGGAGGAATTTTCTTTTCATTTACTTTTTCTTCTTTTTTTGGTACTATGCAAGCAATTATTTAGTATTTTTTACATAACTTACAATGGATAACAAAGAATATTTGACTAAGGCAAAGTTTGATGAATTTAAGAAAGAACTCGAACTTTTAAAAGGTGAAAAAAGAAAAGAGGTTGCTGAAAATCTAGAACACGCAAAAGCACTCGGTGATTTGTCAGAAAATGCCGAATATCATGAGGCAAGAGATATGCAGGCGGTTATTGAGGATAGAATTGCCAAACTAGAAGACTTGCTCAAGAATGCCACCATTGTTTCTGAACGCGAGCTCTCTGATGTCGTTAATATTGGATCTATTGTAGTTGTAGAAAAAGACAACAAGAAAATTACATACACTATCGTTGGTTCCGAGGAGGCAGATGTATCAGCAAATAAAATTTCCATTCGATCTCCATTCGGTCAGGCGATTGTCGGCAAGAAAAAAGGCGATAACTTCTCATTCACGGCTCCAAACGGTGAATTGTCCTACAAACTTCTCGACGTAAAATAAAAATCACAAAAACTCCTCGATACATTCAAGGAGTTTTTGTTTTTTATAGGAAATGGTAGTATATATCTATTATGGCATCATTAGAAGAAATTAGAGAGGGGCGACTCCAAAAATTGGAAATTTTGAAAGAAAAGGGGATTAATCCCTATCCATCAAAAGTTCCTCATGATTTTTCGATCGGAACTCTCAAAGAAAACTTTAAAAAGTACGAAGACGAACGTACATCTGTTTCAGTTGCTGGACGCGTAATGGTTATTCGTGGTCAGGGAGCAATACTTTTTGCTGTGCTTTTTGATGGCACAGAGAGAATTCAAGCTATTATAAAAAAGGATGAGCTCGGCGATGAAGTATTTACACTTTTTGTTGATACTGTTGATATGGGAGATTTTATTTCAATCACCGGTAAGCCAATGGTTTCAAAAACGGGAGAACAAAGTATTTTGACCGAACGTTGGGTAATGGCATCCAAATCACTTTTACCAATGCCAGAAAAATGGGCAGGACTTCAGGATGTTGAAGAGAGATATCGAAAGCGATATTTGGACTTTGCAATGAATTTTGAACTTCATGACCTTATGGTCAGAAAAGCAAAGTTTTGGGATGTGACTAGGGAGTTTATGAAAAGAAATGATTTTCTCGAAGTCGAAACTCCAACTCTGGAGGTGACTACGGGCGGTGCAGAAGCGACTCCATTTAAGACTCATCACAATGACTATGATCTCGATGTCTTTATGCGTATTTCTGTCGGTGAGTTGTGGCAAAAAAGACTTATGGCTGGAGGTTTTCCAAAAACATTTGAAATCGGTAGGGTGTATAGAAACGAAGGCACAAGTCCAGAACACGCTCAGGAATTTACAAATATGGAATTTTATTGGTCGTTTGCCGACTATGAGGATGGAATGAAATTGGTGCGAGATTTGTATATTGAAATTGCCAGAGAAGTTTTTGGTGTGACAAAGTTTACATCCCGTGGACATACGTTTGATCTCTCAGATGAATGGCAGAAAATCGACTATTGCGAAGAAGTGAAAAAACAAACCGGTGTTGATGTGCGCACCGCCGACGAAAAAGATATGATGGAGAAACTCCAGGAGCTCGGCGTAAAATACGAAGGACAAAACAGAGAAAGACTCACTGATACATTGTGGAAATATTGTCGAAAAAATATTTCTGGTCCAGCATTTCTCGTAAATCATCCAACACTCGTTGCTCCACTTGCAAAAGGAAATCCGAATTCCAACACAGTCCAAATGTTTCAGCCGATTATTGCCGGTAGTGAAGTGGGTAGAGGATATTCGGAACTCAATGATCCAATTGATCAAAAAGACAGATTTGATATCCAGCAGAAACTCATTGATTCAGGAGACAGTGAAGCGATGATGGCCGATATGGAATTTGTTGAAATGCTCGAGCACGGTATGCCTCCGACATGTGGGTTCGGATTTGGCGAACGACTTTTCGCAATTTTGGCGGATAAGCCTTTACGAGAACTTCAAACCTTTCCTCTTATGCGACCTAGATAAAACTTCCAAATTTGGTGATCTACCATGAAAGATAAACAAATAGAAAAACTTATACAAGCCGAGGAGAAAAGGCAAAAATCGGTAATTAATCTCATTGCATCGGAAAATTATGTTTCTGATGATGTTTTGAAAGCACTCGGAAGTAAACTCACAAACAAATATGCCGAAGGGTATTCTGCTTTTAGATATTATGGTGGAAACGAAGTGGTGGATAAAATTGAAAATGTGTGCAAAGAACGAGCCCTCAAACTTTTCAAACTTTCCCCAAAACAGTGGTCTGTAAATGTTCAAGCTCTCTCTGGTTCGCCTGCAAATCTAGCTGTGTATACAGCTCTTGTTCCGTTCAGTGGGAAAATTATGGGAATGTCCCTTGATCATGGCGGACACTTGTCACATGGCCACAAAGTTTCTGTGACTGGCAAAATATGGAAGCAGATTTCATATGGAGTGGACAAAGAGACAGAAGTCTTAAATTTTGAAGAAATAAAAAAAATAGCATTGCTAGAGAAGCCAGATATTATTGTGGCTGGTTTTACTGCGTATCCGAGGATAGTTGATTGGAATAAATTTAGAGAAATTGCAGACTTGTGTGGGGCGTATGTGCTGGTAGATATGTCACATATTGCGGGACTTGTTGCTGGTGGTGTGTATCCATCACCGTTTCCATGCGCCGATATTGTGACGACCACAACACACAAAACTCTCCGAGGGCCTCGAAGTGCACTCATATTTTCAAAAATTGATGAGAGGGAATTACCAAAGAAAATCGACAAAGCGATTTTTCCAGGACTTCAGGGTGGTCCACACTTAAACCAGATTGCTGCTGTGGCGGTGGCACTCAAAGAGGCAAGTACTTCATCTTTTAAATCATATACAAAACAAATACTAAAAAACGCAAAAACTCTTTCAAATGAGCTCTCAAAACGTGGCTGGAGAATTGTCTCTGGTGGGACAGATTCGCATTTGATTCTTGTTGATACGTGGCAAAATGGAAAGGGTATTTCTGGAAAAGAGGCGGGAGATAAACTTGAGAGAGCTGGGATTATTGTAAACAAAAATACGATACCGTTTGATACTCGCACTCCTGTCGATCCGTCAGGGATTCGTCTCGGTACTCCAGCTGAAACTACTCGTGGAAAAAAAGAAAAAGATTTCAAAAAAATTGCAGAGAAAATTGATACGGTGTTGAAAAGAAAATAAAAGAAACACTAGAGGTAGAAGTTGTTTTTGGAGCCTTTCGCAGGAGCTTAGAAAACAAGGAGGTAATCCGACATTGTTTTCTTGAGCGACGAGAAGTTCGCTAGCCCAGCAGGGCTAGATAGATTGCTTCAAAAATAACTTCTGCCTCTGGTGCTTTTTCAATTACCCACATTTACTCTTTTTTTATTTCATATATAATTATGTAGTAGGTCGATTAATAAAAAATAATTTTTTATAAAAAATGAAAGTATTACACATGATCACATTTACTCTACTTGTTATTGGTGGATTAAACTGGGGTCTTACAGCTTTTGGATATAACGTTGTAGATATGATTTTCGGAGTAGGTTCAACAGTTTCAATGATTATTTATTGTCTCGTTGGCCTATCAGCAATTTTCGAGGCAGTTACGCACAAGTCAAACTGTGCTAAATGTTGCGGAACAGATAAGATGCCACAGCAGATGTAATAACGTTTTCAAAATAAAAGACCCGAAAGGGTCTTTTGTTTTTTCCGTTAGAAAAATGGTATAGTTGTACTCATCATATGAAAAAAAGACTTATTTATCTGGATAACGCTTCCACAACATCTCTTGATCCACATGTGCTCAAAGTAATGTTACCCTATCTAAAAAATAACTTTGGTAATCCATCAAATCTGTATGAAATCAGTCGAAAAGCCGGTTTTGCTGTGAAAAACGCAACAGAAATTATTTCGAGAGTTTTACATTGTCGACCAGATGAGTTTGTATTTACTGGCTCTGCTACGGAGTCTGACAATTTGGCAATTCTCGGTGTCGCTCGTGCCAATAAAAAAAATGGTAATCGCATTATCGTTTCCCAAATAGAGCATAAGGGAGTTTTGGCTCTTGCAGAAGTGTTGCGAAAAGAGGGCTTTGAGGTTATTGAAATTTCTGTCCAAAAAGACGGTCTGATTGATTTGGAAGAATTGCAAAAAAATATTACACCTCAGACGGTTTTGGTTTCTATTACATCGGCTGATAGCGAAACAGGTACAATTCAGCCAATACAAGAAATTTCAAAAATTATAAAAACTTTTCGAACAAAAAATAATTCCACCTTTCCATATTTTCATACAGATGCCAGTCAGTCTGCTGGTTATCTGGATACAGATGTGGAGAAACTTGGTGTGGATATGATGACATTTTCTGCTCACAAAATACATGGCCCAAAAGGAATTGGCGGATTATATGTGAAAAGAGGAGTCAATATAGAACCGATTATGTACGGGGGTGGTCAGCAAGGTCGTTTGCGTAGTGGTACAGAAAATGTTCCGGGAATTGTTGGATTTGCCGAAGCTTTCAAGATAAATAAAATAAATAAGAAGGTCCAGAATGAGAAACTAAAAAAAATGAGAGACACGCTGGAAAAAGGAATTTTTAAGTCAATCCCAAAAGTTGTCTTAAATGGTCACAAAACAAAAAGACTTCCTGGATTTCTCAACATCTCTCTTTTGGATGTGGAAGGGGAGGCAATACTACTACATCTCGACCAGCTTGGTATAATGGTCAATACCGGTTCAGCGTGCAACTCGCAGAGTCTCGAACCGTCGTATGTTCTTTCGGCACTCGGTAACCCGTACGAGTATGTTCATGGGAGTATCAGATTTTCTCTTGGATCGGAAAATACAATGAGTGATATTACATATGTACTCAAACATTTGCCGAATGTTATACAGAGATTGCGAGCTATTTCACCACTCGATCTCACGATGGGAGAAAAAAAGACAATTTCTGATCCACGTGCTTTCATTGGCAATCAAACACCGTATTTTTTGAGAAAGAAAAATAAGAACTGACTCTCCTGTATAAGTTTTTGGGTCATTGCGAGCGCGACGGCGCGAACACGAGGAATTTTTCAGCAGAAAAATATCCGTGCCCAAAAACTTATGCAGGAGAGTAAGTTCTCAATATACAAATGAAAAAGAAAACGACTAAAAAAAGTAAACCTGATGTTGTGAATAAATATACCGGTGATAGCTGGGCGTATTCCAAGCAGGTCCGTGATCATTTTTTCAAGCCGAAAAATCTGCTTTTGGAAAATCCAAAATTGGCAAAATATGATGCCGAGGGGATTGTTGGCTCGCCTGCCTGTGGAGATGTGATGAGAGTTTGGCTCGAAATTGATCCAAAGAAAGATAGGGTTAAAACATTCAAGTGGCGTACATTTGGTTGTGCCTCGGCCATCGCCGCCACATCGATGCTTTCGGTTATGGTTACCGAGCGTGGAGGAATGAAAATCGATAAAGCTCTCGCAATTCGTCCACAAGATATTATGAAGCGTCTTGGAGGTCTGCCAAATAGAAAAATTCATTGTTCAGTACTCGGAGACAAGGCTCTCCGAATGGCACTCAATGATTGGTTTAAAAAAACAAATCAGCACGAGAGAATTGTGACAGATGGTGCTCGTGTTCTCGATCCAAACACAAAAACAACCGAGGCAGATATCGAGGAGGCGGTTCTCGAGGGCGCCACGACCCTTTCGGCAGTTCAAAAACGAACAAAAGTTGGCATTGGCTACCCAGAATGTATTCCGGCAGTGGAGGAACTTATTCGATTTTATAGCGAAAAATACTTTGGAAAAAATGACTAAGGAAATAAAAAAAATAGAAAAGGTTCTTACAAAAGTGAGACCGTATATCCAAATGCATGGTGGAGACGTGGTTTTTGTTGGTTACGATGAAGGTGTTGTTACGCTGGAAATCTCGGGTGCTTGTACACATTGTAGCTTGGCGGATTTGACGTATAATAAAGTTATCGGAGGAATACTCAAAGAAGAGGTTCCGACTATACAAGAAATTATTTTATTAACTAAAGAGAAACAAAATGGCAAATCAAAAAGAATACATACGAAGTAAAGAAGGTTCAACTATCAGCAAAATAATTATAGACAGAGATCTTTGTATCGGCGCGGCGTCTTGTATTGCAGTTTCCAGTGCGGTGTATGAGCTCGATAATGAAAACAAAGTCGTTGTGCTCGATCCAAACGCAATAGATGATGAGACACTTATTATGTCAGCAGAGTCGTGTCCAACAAAAGCTATCATTCTTCTCGACAAAGATGGTGGAAAAATATTTCCAAAAGATTAAAACAAAATTATGGATACATTCAAATATGTGATAATTGGCGGAGGGGCAGCGGGTGTGACGGCGGCAGAAGAAATACGAAAAATTGATATTGATGGATCAATCGCTCTTGTCTGTGACGAGCCATATGTATTGTATTCCCGTGTAATGCTTTCGAAGCCAAATTTCTTTCTCGGCAAAGTTCCATTTGAGCAGGTATGGCTCCGAAAAGAAGATTGGTTCAAAAAAAACAAAGTTACTTTTTTGAAAAACAAAACGGCAACACATATCGATTCGGCAAACAAAATTCTTTCACTCCTCGATGGTACCAAAGTCAAATATGACAAACTGCTTTTGGCCACAGGTGTTTCTGTCAGGAGATTGACAGTGCCAGGTGCGGATAAAAAAGGTATTCATTATCTTCGAACAATCGATGATGGCAAAGCAATAATGCAACACATCAAAAATGCAAAAAATGCCGTTGTTGTCGGTGGAGGTTTTATCGGATTCGAAATGGCAGACCTCTTTAAGCTCGCTGGACTCAATACCACTATGATTATTCGGGAGCAACATTTTTGGTCACCGACTCTCGATGGTGTTTCCGGACAGATGATAGAAGATGCACTCACAAAAAATGGTGTGCACCTCATCAAAAATAATGAGATTGCTGAAATAAAAGGAATTGATTTTGTTGAATCAATTGTTCTCAAAGACGGTACAGAAATTCCATGCGATTTGCTTATGTGTGGTATCGGAGTTGTTAATAACACAAAATGGATTGCTGAATCAGGCATCACAGTCAATAAAGGAATTGTGACTGATGAATATTTGCAAACTAGTGCATCTGATATCTGGTCTGCGGGCGACATTGCTGAATACAAAGATATTTTGCTAGAAGAAAATGTGATTATGGGCAACTGGGTCAATGCGGTAGAGCAGGGTAGAGTTGCTGGACGTAATATGACCGGAGCACACGATCCATTCAAGTTTGTTTCTTTCTACACAACACAAGGGTTTGGGATCAGCATTGCCTTTGTTGGAGATGTTGCCTATGGAGCAAATAGGGTAGTTTTGCCACGTGGGTCAAAAGAAATAAATTCATACAGTCAGGTTGTGATGGTTGGAGACGAACTCGTTGGTGCCACAATGATAAATCGTACCGGAGAACTCACAACCTTTTCCAAGATCATCAAAAATAATATAAAGGTGGCCGATAAACATTCATCACTCTCTGATCCAAATTTTGATTTAAAGACATTAGTGTAATGGTAGATTTTAAAAAACCGATAGGAGCATATCTTTTCCGGAGCCTTTCGCAGGAGCTTAGAAAACAAGGAGGTAAACCGACATTGTTTTCTTGAGCGACGAGAAGTTCGCTAGCCCAGCAGGGCTAGATAGATTGCTCCGTGAAAGATATGCTCCTATCGGTTTTTGAATCTAACAAATTAACTTATGATATACTATTCATATGACTTCTCAAGAAAAAATTAAAATAGCATGGTTTTCATTCTCGTGTTGTGAGGATAACACTGTTGTAATGACGGAAATAATGAATGATCATTGGCAGGAGTGGAAGCAGATTTTTGATTTCAGACATGTGCGAGTGTTGAAAACAAAAAATATCTATGATGCATTTGATATTGCATTTATAGAAGGTGCTATTGCTGGTCCAGAACAGGAAACATCGGTCAAAGATATTCGTAGCCGATCAAAAAAGCTCGTAGCAGTTGGTTCGTGTGCTGTGGTAGGATTGCCATCAGGACAGAGAAATACTTTTACACCAGAACAAAAAGAGTCAATCGATTTTTTGGTTACTCGTTTTGGAGCTTTGCCAAGTGTCAAAAAAGTTTCTGACGTTGTCAAAGTTGACGCTGAAATTCCCGGATGTCCAATGAGTCCAGATGTTTTTTTGAAAGCAGTTAATGGATTGGTTGCGGAATTTAGAAAATAGTTTCAAAATTTAATCGAAACCACATCCTTTTCAGATACACTCGCTTTTCCAGCGAAAAACTCATTCGGTCCTCGGCCGTGACTTGTCAAGAGCTCTCGCTGTGCTCGGGTCATTGACAAGACCATGCTCACGGCCTGCGGATGCTCCAAAAAGGATGTAGTCTCAATTAAATTTTGAAAAACTAACAAATTAAAAACCATGCATACATTTGATCTTGATCTCGAACATATTACAAAAGTTGAGGGTAATGCCAACCTCAATTTGAAAGTGGAAAATGGAAAAGTTACTGATGTAAAGTTTGCGATTGTTGAATACAAACGTTTCTTTACAGAAGCAATGAAAGGCAAAGCTCTTTCTGCTATTCCGGCACATTTGTCGCGCATTTGTGGTACGTGTTCAAATGCACACGTAATGTGTAGTATCGAGGCATGTGAAAATGCACTCGGTATTGAGCCATCACCACAAACAAAACTTCTCCGTGCTCTCACAATGCACGGTCTTATTATTCGTGACCATGCTTTGCACTTGTATCTTTTCAGTATGCCAGATATTTTTGGTAAGGATGCCTTTTTAGATTTTGATGAAAGTAATCCGCAGGAACACCAAATGCTTCATGATGCGTTTGATATCAAATCAGCTGGAAACTTTTTGGCAACAATGATTGCAGGTAGAAGTGTGCATGCGATGTATCCTGTGATTGGTGGATATTTGCATTTTCCAGAACAAAAAGATATTGATGAAGCAATTAAAAAATTACAATCTATACGCGAAGCAGTGTTGCGTCTCGTGGAAGTTTTCAAAAATGCACCATTTCATTTTGACAGGCAAACAAAATATATGGCGCTTGTTCCAGAAGAGAGTTTTGGTTATATTGACGGCTCGATTATCACAAGTGCTGGAGAAAAATATGGGAAGGATGGCTTTAGAGCCCACTTGGAACATACTGTATTACCGTATTCAGAAGCGTCAGCATATATGTACAACGGCGAAGGGTATATGGTAGGATCTCTTGCCAGAATCAATCTCGCCAAATATAAACTTCATCCAAAGACTCAGGAGTCTCTTGCAAGTACACTCAGTCTTTTTCCGTCAACAGATATTTATTACAACAACCTCGCACAAGCAATAGAGATTTTGCATTCAGTTGATGAGTCAATTGATATTCTATCCAAAAATACATTTAAATCAGAACCTATTATCAAAAAAGAGATGAGAGACGCGATTGGAATTGGGGTAGTAGAGGCTCCACGAGGTACACTTTATCACAAAGTAGTGCTAGGTAAAGATGGAAAGGTGAAGGAAGGTGAGGTTGTTGTACCAACCGGGCAGAACCAAATAAATATCGAGATTGATGTAGCCACTCTCGTGCAGGGACTTATAGACAAGATTCCGGGGGAACTTAGTCAAAAAGATAGGGAATTTATAACACTCGAAATAGAAAAACTTATTCGGGCATACGATCCATGTATGTCCTGTGCCTCACATTTTCTAAAAGTTGACTGGGAATAAATAGTGTGTTATTTTGGACAGTGGAATGAAAATCACAGGAATGATGTTATTTTTACGTTATGCTTTTGTGTGTGCCGAAGATCGTCTTCGGGCGCATAAGATAACTCAAAAAGATTATGAAAGACTGTTGAGGATGTTGGCTGAGTCGGAGGAAATTGACACAGCTTTTCTCAGTCATTGTTTTCCTGACGCCACCGCTGGTCTCAGAAAATTTGCAAAAGATCGTCATTTTGAAAATATGTGGGCATTTGATGTGGTTGCCGAATATTGGCGACATCATCACGGCAAACATGGTTATTGTGCCGTCTCGGCTGGTGTGATTGTTCATACCGCGTTCAAAAATAAAATAGTAGGAATTGAGATTTCTGGTAGAAGAGCTCCTTTTATTAATGAATACGGTCTCGTTCTGACTGATGGACAACAAGTCTTTGTTCATCGTCATTCTGTAATAGAAGTACTGTAATTATTGGCGTTATCGAAAGATGGCGCTATTTTCTTTAATTAAATTTGAAACTTTGGAGAGAGTTATTTTTTCATCCATTTTTGGAGGAATGCCAACAATTACAACATTTTTTATTTTTCCAAGTTTTTTGAGGTAGCGTAAATTGGTCAGTGCATCAAAGTCGTGCATACCCACTCGTGGTATTTTTGAAAATGATTCAAGATTGTCAAAAATAGTGATATCTTGGATTCCAACAACAGTATCGATAACTACAATATTCTCTTCGACTTCCCATTCCTCGTTTGGATCTTTTATTTCAAATGAAATGTGAGGAAAGAGTTCCTCGAGTTTGGGTAGTATACGAAGTGGCAGAGAGTCATTTGGCAAATCTATATTTCCAAAAATAAATATTTTTTGCATTGTGTTTTCGTATTCACTTATAAAGTTTGATTTGCAAAAGCGATATTTTGCATTGTGTACTTGCGGAGTCTCTCGGCTTTTTCTTTGGAAATAATTTCGCACGGCACACTCCAGTGGATTGAAACTATTTCCCCGGGTTTGATCTGCTCGATATCGTACTCAGATTCCAAACTTCTATAAATTGTTTTTGTGATAGTTGGTCCGAGGAGAAGTTTGCCGTTCATATATATGAGTGGCTCGGTTGAAACAACCACTGCTGGTCCGTTGGTGCTTATGATCGTGCCAGAGCTAATTCTGCATTCATCCATTCGTTTTACAGTTTCCAAAAAATCATTGTGTCCGGTTTGTTGCCAGACATTGAGCACATGAAATGAATGATGAGGCATTGCACCCTGCGAAATTTTTTCCTCGAGCCATCTCCACTCGCCACTTTTCATTTTTTTCTTTGTGCTAATTCCGTCGATGAGAAAAGTATGCAAATCATTTTTTGAAATATGATCCAAAAGTTCGTTTCCTATCCAATATGCTTCGACAACTCGTGTGTCAAACGGATCTTGTATATTATTTGCTCTAGCAATATGGCACAAATATGGATACAGTGTCTCAAATTTTTTGAGGAGTACAGAAAGCCCTCCGTCAGTTTGATTTCTTGTTATGTAGCTTTTGAGTTCAGCATTTGCGTCTGGACCACAATAATGAAGTCTATTTGGTCCAAATGAATAGCGGGAGCAGAGCATTATTCCATCCATTTTTCCGACAGTTTTCATAGAGAAATAGTATATGAAATGGTTTGAAAATACAATGAATCGTGTATAATGACAGTATGGAAAAAGAGATTGAAAATATACAAAAGTATGTGCGTGCTGCAAACTATCTTTCTGCTTCGCAGATATATTTACAAAGTAACTTTTTATTGGAAAACAAACTTACTCAGGATGATATCAAACCTAGACTTCTCGGACACTGGGGGACGTGCCCAGGAATCAATTTTACATATGCTCATTTAAACAGTCTCATAAAAAGAAAAAATGCGGAGATGATGTTTGTGCTTGGTCCAGGTCATGGATTTCCGGCGGTGCAGGCCAATCTTTTTTTGGAAGGAACGCTTGGAAAGTACTACAAAGAGGCAACGGTGGATGAAAAAGGAATAGGGTTTATTTGCAGAAATTTCAGTTGGCCGTATGGTTTTCCTAGTCACTCGAGTCCAGGAGCTCCAGGGGTTATTTTGGAAGGAGGTGAACTCGGTTATTCTCTCTCAAACTCTTTTGGTGCTGTCCTAGACAACCCAGAGCTCACTGTAGCGTGCCTTGTGGGCGATGGAGAGGCAGAGACGGGTCCACTTGCTACATCCTGGCATCTCAGCAAGTTTTTGAGCCCAAAAAGGGATGGTGCAGTATTACCAATATTACATCTCAACGGATACAAAATATCTGGCCCAACGATATTTGGCAGAATGACAAATAAAGACCTCAAAGCTCTGTTTACTGGATATGGATACAAGCCAATCATTGTTGAAGGAAATACGATTGATGAAAAAATGTATCGAGCACTGGATGAATGCTATGAACAAATTCAAAAGATCAAAAACGAATTTGATGAGGCTGATTTGAAGCATGATTTTCCGCGATATCCGATGATTATTCTCAAAACTCCAAAAGGATGGACAGGTATCAAAAAACTCAAAGGCAAAAAAATAGAGGGTAACTGTTTGTCACATCAAGTTGTTGGTACAGAGGCCAAGACTGATAAAGAAGAATTTAAAGCGGTCAAAAAATGGTTGGAGTCGTACAACTTTGGCGAGCTTTTTCAAAAGGAAAGTGGTTTTGTTTCTGATGTCCGTGATATCGTACCACCTGCTCACCTGCGAATGGGAGACAACAAACATACATTTGGAATCAACAAAGAATCTGACAAATTGATTTTGCCGACAGCGGAGAAATTTATGGAAGAGGTTCCGACACCAGGTTTTGTGGGTTCTAGCTGTATGCGACGAACAGGAGCGTATCTAAATGAAGTGTTCAGACTAAATGAAGGCAGAAATAATTTCAGAATATTATCTCCAGACGAAACATATTCAAATAAAATAGATCAGGTTTTTGAAACAACATCACGTGTGTTTGCCGGTCCAATAAAAGAATGGGACAAGGATTTGTCATCCACAGGGCGAGTGATTGAAATGCTCTCCGAACATTCTCTCCAAGGTATTGCCCAGGGGTATGTGCTCACAGGACGCAATATGGTTTTTATTTCATACGAGGCATTTATACAAGTCGTGGCAAGTATGGCAGACCAGTATGTAAAATTCCTCCGTGTTGCGCGGGATATTTCGTGGCGAAAAGATATTCCGTCGTTCAACTATGTGTTGACTTCTTCGGGATGGCGTCAGGAGCATAATGGATTTTCTCATCAAAATCCGGGATTCATTGACAATATGCTCCAGATGCATGGAGATTTCATCCGAGCTTTTTTCCCGCCAGACGGAAATATGTCACTTGCCCTTCTCAAGAAAAGTTTGGAGTCAAAAAACTGTGTCAATATTATCGTGGCTGGCAAAACTCAAGAAGCTCGGTGGCTCACACCGGAGCTTGTCAGAGAAAATGTCGATAAAGGAATTATGATTTGGGAGTTTGCCAGTGAAGAAGACCCACATATTGTTTTCTCGGCAGTTGGTGAATATCTGACAAAAGAGTCGCTGGCAGCAATTGAAATAGTCAAAAAAGAAGCACCAGAGATTCGTGTCCGATTTGTAAATATTTTTGAAATTAATGCATCAGGGATTGGAAGCAAGGAAAACAACATTCCACTCGAGTATTATTTTACAAAAGACAGGCCAGTTATATTCAATTTTCACGGATATCCAGAGACACTCAAACAAGCTCTCTTTGATGCACAAAATATGAAAGGAAGATTTTCTGTGCATGGATATATTGAAAATGGCTCGACAACAACACCATTTGATCTACATTTGCGAAACAAAACAAGTCGATATCATCTTGCAATTGAAACATTTGAAAAGATGCGGGATGAAGGAGTTTTGGATTCGGAGAAGGCAAGTATGCTTATCAAGGTTTATAAACAAAAAATCGATGATCATCGCCAGTATGTAAAACAGTACGGCGTTGATACCGAGGAAATAGAAACATGGCAATGGAAAAAAAATATTTAATTATAAATACAGGTAGTACGTCAAAAAAATTGGCACTCTACGAGAGTGAAAGAGAATTGTGTATGGTGCATCTGGAGAGTGAGGGTGATGGATTTATTTCTACTCTTTCAAAGAGTGGGGATAAAAAACAAAAGACGATATCAAAAAATCAGTTCGAGGAAAATATAGAGTATGTGCTCGGAGAATTCTTGTCAGAAAAAATAATAGAAGACAAATCTGAGATACAGATGATTGGACTTCGTATTGTCGCTCCAGGAACCTATTTTCAGACAAATAGAGTTATAGATGATACATATAAAGAAAACTTAAAAAAAGCAGAAACAATTTTACCTCTCCATATTACTCCTGTTCTGGAGACATTAAAACATATTGGTCATATATTCTCACATATTCCTGTTGTTGGTATTTCTGACAGCAAATTTCATAAAGACCTTCCGGATATGGCAAAATATTACGCAATTCCAAAGGAAGATACAGAAAAGTTTGAGCTGTTTAAATATGGCTATCACGGGATATCACATTCATCTGTCATTGAAAAAATAAAAAATATGTATGATGAGATTCCTGAGAGGGTTATTCTTTGTCACATTGGTGGTGGTATTAGTATTACAGCAGTAAAAAATGGAAAAAGTATCGACACAACAATGGGATTTACACCTCTGTCGGGTGCTGTTATGGCAACACGTGTTGGAGATATAGATCCGGGAGCTGTCATTTATTTACAAAAGAGACTCAAAATGTCAGGAGAAGAATCAGAACAGTATTTCAATAAACAATCTGGGCTTTTGGGTGTAAGTGGCTTGAGCTCAGACTTGCGAGAACTTTTGAAACTCGAGGAAAAAGGAAATCCCTTTGCAAAACGTGCAATTGATATGTTTCAATACAGAATAAAAAAAGAAATTGGTTCTTCTATTGTCGTACTTGGTGGAGTGGATATGATTGTTTTTTCTGGCACAATAGGCGAGCGATCTCATATTCTAAGAGAGAGAATTTGTGAAGGACTTCAAGGTCTGGGAATTATATTGGATAGACAGGAGAATGAAAATATACACAGTACGGACTCAGAAATAGGTAAAACTGACTCACAGGTGAAAATTGTTGTGCTGAGAACAGAAGAAATGTCTTGTATAGCCAAGGAGACACGAGAGATTCCTCTAGTTTAAGACAAAAAGAAAACCCAACACGAGGTTGGGTTTTCTTTTTAGAATAGAGATTATATTTTGAGTTTTTTATTTTGGCGGCATTATATTTAGTTATTGAGAGCGATATAATTTCGCTCGTTGCCTTGCTATGTAAAAGGTGGTGAAGTTGTCATTTTGTATATTGGTTTTATGTAAGTCATAGAATACCTTATGTTATTTAGATATCTTTTAACTTTTTGCTTTTGATTGTTGTATGTAACACGAAAAGCTTTTTTTTGGTTATTGAGTATCCAGAGAAATTTTTTCTTTGCATACCCATATGTGCTCATCGGCACTTTCTTTGTATAGTTTTTGAAACTATTTGTTGTACTCATATGTAATTTATGTGATTTATTTTACATGATTGTGTATTGTACAATGCATCGACCTTTGTATACCTTCAGACGCGCTTATTATTTATTTCTTACAAAATTATTTTCATTTTTTTCAATTAGACACACTTTCTTTAATTTGGTAAGATATGGTCCTCTAAGTCGTCTCTATACATGAAAAAGATGGATGTCGTAAAAAATAGGTTTTCCGAGTTGTACGACGCCCAGTCCGACGCAATTTTTAGGTATTGTTTACTACGAACATCGGACCGAGAGGTTGCTCTCGATATAACTCAAGACGTTTTTGTGCGTTTTTGGGATGTTCTTATAAAAGAAAAAGATGTGAAAAATGATCGAGCTTTCTTGTTTACCATAGCCAGAAATCTTGTCATTGACTGGTACAGAAAGAAGAAAAGTTTTTCACTTGATAGTATGATGGAGGTTGATAATGACGATTTGTTCTCCTCTGTGTATAATAATACAAAAGAAGACATCGACTTATCGACTGAAGCGAGGTATGTGATAGACAAAATTAAAGATCTAGAGCCAATATATCATCAGGTAATCTATTACAGATTTGTTGAAAATCTCAAACCAAAAGATATCGCCGAAATTCTGGGAGAATCACCAAATGTTATATCGGTTAGAATCAATAGGGGAATGGAACAGTTGCGAAATATAATGGGAAGTAAAAAAGATGCATAATTTATATGAAAGATAAAGAAATCAAAAAAAGAATATCCGAAATACACACTGTACGAATGACTCCAACAGAAAAGAGCCTTCTTTTTGAGCGAATCTCAGAAAATATCGGAAATGTTCCAAGTCCATATATGCACCGATCCTTTTTTGGTCGCCTTTTTCATCCAAAGTCACCATGGGTGTTGTATGCAACAATTGCGTTATGTGGTGTAGCTTTTGTATCAGGCGGTAGTATGGTTATGGCAGAGAATTCTCTTCCGGGAGATGTGCTCTATTCTGTAAAAATAAATGTCAGTGAACCCTTACGAGACAGTTTTATATTTAATGAGATGGATCGTGCTCGATGGGAAGTGGAAAAAACAAAGCGTCGATTACAAGAAGCAGAGGAACTTGCATCGCAAGGAAAATTTGTTGTTGATGATGCTACTAATCTGAAAGAAAATATTAACGACAGTATGGAAGATTTTTCTCTTCATATAAAAAATGCCGAACAAGCTGGTATACCGGATGCTGTAATCGCTGCTCGATTGGATTATGAGGCGGCTATTGAAGCTCACTCAAAAATTCTAGAAAATATGCACAATATTGGTTCATCTACACCTCAAGGTGGTGTATTGGGTACGTTTTATCGAGATATATCTGGAATGGCAGACGAAGTATCCCAGACACGAAAAACTGACGAAGAAAGCGTTTTAAAAACAAATAAAGTGTCTATTGATGATATCCAAAAAACATTGGTTGAAGATATAAATACTACAAGAAATATTTTGTCGCAAAATCCGAGCTATGATCAGGGGTATGTCGAAGTGATTTCAAGTCTTCTTGGTGAAGCAGAAGCCGAGATTGGTCAGGCAATAGATAAAAATAATTCAGGTCAGATGGAAGACGCATATTCAATTCTTAATGATGCAGCTTGCGATATAAAAGAGGCACATATTATCTTGGATCAGGCCCCAAAAGTTGGTATAAATAATATTCCATCCATGGCCGTATCTACCAGTACGCAAATTCAATAAAATAAATTTTAATTTACTCTCTTTTTTATGAATAACACAATGGAGTTTGCTGTGTTTGCTGGTGGATGTTTTTGGTGTACAGAAGCTGTTTTCAAGATGTTGCAAGGGGTGATATCTGTAGAGCCGGGCTATACAGGAGGAAAAACAGATGAGCCAACATATGATGAAGTTTCTCTTGGTGGCACTGGCCATGCAGAGTCTGTACGTGTTGAGTTTGACCCAAATATTATTTCATTTAGCGATTTACTCACTGTCTTTTTTGGCTCACATGATCCAACAACATTAAATAAACAAGGGGGCGATATTGGAACACAATATAGATCAGCGATTTTTTATACGAGTGACGAGCAAAAAAATGAAGCAACTCTTTTTATTAAAAAATTAAATGATTCAAATAAATTCGGTAACCCAATTGTGACAGAGGTCGTACCGTTTGATACATTTTATCCAGCAGAAAATTATCACAAAAATTTTTATGAGACGAACAAACATTCGGCCTATTGTGAGCTCATCATAAATCCAAAGCTTGAAAAGGTTCAAAAAGAGTTTGCAACACTTTTAAAAAATAAATCAAAATAAACATATGAACACAGACAACAATACAAATTGGAAGGATGTTTTAACATCAGAACAATATCGTGTTATGAGACAAAAGGGAACAGAGATGCCTTTTAGTGGAAAATATATTGATGATAAAACAGAAGGTGTGTACAAATGTTCGGCGTGTGGAAACCCTCTCTTTTCCTCAGACACAAAATTTGATTCAGGGACAGGTTGGCCGAGTTTTGATGATGCCATTCCGGGTTCTGTTCAATATATCCCAGACAATTCTCTCGATGTAAAGAGAACAGAAGTTGTGTGTTCAAAATGTGGTGCACATCTCGGTCATATGTTCGACGATGGTCCACAGGAAACAACAGGTAAGCGATATTGTATCAATTCTGTTTGTTTAGATTTAGAGAAAAAATAATTATTTTTCCCAATACGTACTGATTTGTCGATTGACTCGTATAAATGTTGTACGTTTGGAAAGTTCTCGGAGCTCGCTTGCGCCAACATATGTGCAAGCACTTCGGAGACCTCCCAAAATGTCCTGAATTTCTTTTTCGACTGGACCACGGTAGAGAACTTCTACAACACGACCCTCACTCGCTCGGTAGCTCGAAATTCCGCCATTGTGTTTATTCATTGCTTCTTCTGACGATGAACCGTAAAATTTTATAAATTTCTGACCATTTTTCGTATACACTTTTGCTTCTGATTCCGTGTGTCCCGCGAACATTCCTCCGAGCATAACAAAATCTGCACCACCGCCGATTGCCTTGGCAATGTCTCCGGGTACTTCACATCCCCCATCGGCACAGAGTCTGCCTCCGATGCCGTGAGCTGCGTCAGCACATTCTATGACTGCCGAGAGTTGGGGATATCCTACGCCGGCCACTCTCCGTGTGAGGCACGCTGATCCAGGTCCAATGCCGACTTTGATAATATCGGCACCAGAGAGAATAAGCTGTTCTGTCATCTCAGGAGTAACAACATTTCCAGCCATAATAACTTTATCAGGAAACTTGTTTCTGACTTTTCGTACAAAATCAACAAATCGTTCTGTGTAGCCGTTTGCCACATCAATACAGATATTTTTGATTGTATCTTTTTTCAATTTTTTTATAACTTCTTCCAATTTTTCCAAATCAGTTTCGCTGAGTCCAATCGTATAAAAAACATATTTTGAATTTTCTTCGCCAATTGTATCAAAAAACTTTTTCAATTCGGCGACAGTGTAGTGTTTGTGTAGAGCTGTCATCATTTTGTACGGGAAAAAAGCTTTTGCCATGCGCATCGTGCCTGTTCCATCCATATTTGCCGAAATAATAGGGAGTACCTCGATCTCACTTTTGCTGTGTTTGAATTTAAATGTTCTCAACAAGTTGACATCTTTTCGACTCGTCAGAGTTGACCTTTTTGGGCATATCAAAACATCCTTATAATCAAGTTTTACCTCTTCTTCTATTCTCATATGTATGTAGTGTATCACGGAGGGGACAAAACAGTGACACTTGACAATATGGCACAAAATGCTGTATAATATAAGGCGGAGATAATAAATGGGTGAACCGAATTTGTTTCAAATTCTTTTCTATTTCATATTGATAATCGGGATCACGATTGTCGTTCTCGATTTTCTTATGAGAGTTGGCGGAGCACGGTGCCATGCGTGGTACCGTCGTACCGTTAGCTCGATTTTCAATAGTGTTCGTCGCCAGATCGGCCGGTTTTTCAGTTGGATTTGGGACGAGCATTGGAAATTCATCATCGGTGCGGTAGTAGGCGCTCTCGCCGCACTGTATGTTACGGGCCATCTCGGGTAGAGGTGGCCTTTTGTTATCTGGCACATTTGATACAATTAAATGAAGTTTTTAGAAGGACACTTATATAGACTTTAATGTCTCATCACCACATAACCGAAAATGTTTTGGAGAAAAAACCACGAGCATCATCTTGGATTCCATGCATACTCTGTTTTTTGATAGGTCTCGCTGTTTTTCCTCTGATTCAGTATTTCACCCCAAGTGCTACACAAAAAATTTATCCTCTGAGAGAGAGTAGCTTGAATAAGACAAATTACAAGTTTGTCGATCCTCTTCTTGGACTCACTATTCCGGACAATTTTTCATCAAAACAATATGTTGCTTTGCAACAATCCATCAACTCTTTTGTACATGATGAAGTACAAAAAAATAATTTAGAAACAGCATCAGTATATTTTCGTGACGAAAAAACCGCAGCCGGTTTCAGTATCAATTCATCCGAAAAATATAGTCCAGCGAGTCTTCTCAAGGTTCCAATAATGACTGTGTATTATAAACTTGCTGAGGAGAATCCTGCTATATTGAATCAGGAAATTGTATATAATGAGAATACTGATCTCAATGCGCAGGAAAATATTTTATCGCCGATTCAACTACAAAAAGGACAGAAATATTCAATAGGGGAACTTATTGAACATATGATAAAATATTCGGACAATAATGCAGCCACACTCCTTGTTCAGCATTTAAATAATTTGAGCAGTTATGATTATCAAGGTCAATTTTTCAAAAGTTTAGGTATCAATGAAATAGATATTGGTAAGGATTTTATTACAATCAATGCATACTCTCTTTTCTTTAGAATTCTCTATAATGCAACATATCTTGACCCACGGATGTCCGAAAAAGCTCTTGCACTACTTTCTCAAACTGATTTTACAAAAGGTCTTTCTGGTGGAATACCAAACAATATCACCATAGCTCAAAAGTTTGGAGAGTTTACCGCAAAGACAACTGATGGAAGTGTTATTAAACGCGAACTTCACAACTGTGGTCTTGTGTACTACCCAAATCATCCATATCTCATCTGCGTTATGACAAAAGGTAAAGATTTTTCTAGTTTGGAAAATGTTATATCAACAATATCAGGAAAAATATTTCAATATACGGAACAAATGTACGGCAACTAAAGAAAAAGCCGATCCGGAGACCGACCAAAGAAAGAACTAAGAAAAATGATAACTAGACTTAACCTTGAGGTATGCGCAGAGTTCTGACTCAAGTGCACATTCAAGTGGCTTGTCTTGAAATTCAAATTCCACAATATCCAAATACCAGAGGTTTCTGATTGCTTTGATACTCGGATGATGCGGTCTAAAAACGAGTTTGATTTTCTCTCTTTTTTGACCCTCACTATAAATGAGAAGTATAGCACTTCCTGATTTGTGCAGAAAATAGTCTTTGATGTACCATTTTTTCTGCGCCATATGAAAGGCCTTTTCTCGTGCCTTTGATGTATCTTTTTTCCACAGAAAGGGAATAAAGATGAGTGCGAAGAAAACTACTACAAAAAATAAAATTACGACTATAAAAACAATAGGCTCTTTTGCGAATTGAGTGAGATTCAAGGTTTTTCTCCGCGACTAAAATAGCATAGAAATAATGTTTTGTAAATACTATAAAAGAAAAACCCACGTGGACGTGCCACGGGGCGTGGTTAGGTTTGATACGGGGACTTGTATTTTGTCCACAGTACCAAGGTAATAATCATAATCACAATACCAAAGACATTTGCTGTAAACAGTGGCCACTCGGAAATGCATGCTGAGTAGATCAGCCAGAACACAGCACTTGTCATAAAACAAAAGAGCAGTTTCGGCTCCACCGAGCCGGCGCTTTTTTTGCGCAAGATTTCGACTGGCGAGTCGAGCAAAAAGAAACTGGCTGTGACGAGCATAATACTCAGAAAAACAGATGGATTCGGGACGAGTGCCATAATGAAAGGCATCAAAGCAAACAGATATTCGAGATTGGTCCTCCCGTCACTATCTACTTTTCTGCTGGCACAGACATAAATGCCGAGCCAGAGAAATCCGAATGTGCCATTGAGCATCATTGCTAGACTGTGTATGCGAAAGCCGTACACAGAAAAGGCAAAAAAATGAAATGCGAAATAGACACTCATTACCATCGGGATTGATTTCCCGGAATTGGATTTTTTGATGGTGAGGATTTGTTGGTACAAACCCCAGCCAAAAATAAGTCCGAATATAATCGTCCCAATGAAGCTCATGGAAACGGCGTTCCAGCCCCATTGCTCGAACTCGATGAATCGCAAGTTTTTTCTCCAGTCAAAATACTACGTATTTTTGGAGAAGTTGCAAGATTTTCTTTAATTTTTACAAAAAGAAAACCGCCTGCTCCGGATTGTTCCAAAGAGGCGGTATTGTATTACTTCTTTAACAGCATTCCGACACGGAGTGCCGGATGAATCGAGTACAGAGCACTTTTGAGCTCGCTCATTTCTACTGGACCGAAATGTCTGATATTACTTAACATTTCTTCGGTCCTAAAGAAAATTGTTCTCAATCTATTTATTTCTGCATTTTTCAGAGCATTGTATCCACGTGTACCGAGACTGAGTTCCTCGATACTGCGCGCGCAGATTCCTTCAAAGTCTTTTGGCAAAGGTTCTTGTCTCGACGACCAGAATCCTTGATCCATATTGAAGCTCTGAATAAAACATTCAATGAGTGCATCGGGAAAAAATTCTTGTATTGCTGTGCCGAGATTGTATGCAAGTTGGTTTCTGACACTAAATGTTCGTTCTGCTTTTTTAAACAATCCGGATACTTCAATAATAATTTCCTCACCAATCCCGTAGGACATCATATCGGTAGGAAATAGTACAGTGACAGAGTTTCCAGCCTTGAGTCCGAGGGCCTCGATGGACTCAACAGCAGAAATCATCGCTTGAAAAATTTCCCGAAGCTTTTCTTCCGGAAGCTTCGGTAAACACCACACCTTGATAATGGGCATTGTATTTTCCAGATGGAATACTAATACAAAAATAAGATTATGTAAAGATAAGTCACAAAACGAGTACAAGTTTTCAGTCAAAAATTTTGACGAGGTAGGTATTTATTTCTCTCTGATCCAGATCGTAAAAATATTTATTTTCGTTGTGTAGTTTTGTGGCGAGCTCTACTCCGACAAATCGCCAGTGCCACGGCTCGTAGATGTAATATTTGTTTCCTTTTGGATATGACAAAATAAAACCAAATTTGTACGCATTTTGCATAAGCCATTCATAGCCTTTTGTTTTTTCAAAACCAGTCAGAGCCTCGCCGGTTGAGGTAGCAGTAAAATCTAGGGCACTGCCGAGCTGATGTTCCGAATATCCTTGATCTGCCGAAAATTTATTTGCGGTTCCCGAACCATATATCACTTTGTATGTCGCTTTGAGATTGGCTTGTGTGCCAAATGATCGATAAGCCGATAAGACAGAAAAATATACTCCCTCGGCATTTGCTGTTCGGAGAAGATTTTCAAGATAGGGTTTTACATTTGTGTGTATTTGTTCCGGCTTGTTTTTTCTAAACAGAAAGGTTTGGTCGATGTTACTCAGAGAAGAGGGAACATAGTTTTCACTCAGAAAATAAACTTTGGAATATTTTTGCAGGAGCTCTCTGTCTGTCTTGCTCAGCTTGTCCAAAATTCCGAGCGTGTATGACATTGACTGCATCTGTTCGTTGAGCAAATCGTTTTTTGTTTGCTCGTCTCCGAGGGTCGCGCTCAGGTTGCTATTTGCATTTTGAAAATCATAAAGTTCTTTTGTTTTTTGTTCCAGAGTGAGTGTGGTGGAAGCGAGGTCAGATGTTGTGTTTTTGAGTGTAGTCGTTACATCGCGATACTGAAAAGCTCCATAGATAGTAAATGCCACTATGAGAAGTAGCAGAAAAGTCAAAATATATGTGGAAGTTGGTACCGACTGTAAAAACCGTTTGAGTGTGTCTTTCACAAGACAAGTATAGCATATGTTGAATGTAATTTTTTATCGTAAAAAAATATACCCACCAGCCTTGGCTAGTGGGTGTGCAGACAAATAAAACTAAAAATGTCTTCTGGGCCGACGCCTCTTTTGGCATTCGGTCAAGATTTTTGTATTGGAATCGAGCCATTTCACTGGATCGAGTCCTTTTGCATTCAATATTGATAGCCAGAGTTCGACGGTGGCTTCACCGACTCCTCCGACATCAAGCAGATCATTCAAATCAATTTTCAGGGCCAAGTCCCGGATGTTTTTTGGCTTTTTCGATTTGAAACTCTCCAGAACCATATTCAGTCTCCATGCTGCTTGGGGACTGAACTGTCCGATGAGTTTGCCCAACATTCGGTAGGTGATTTCTTCTCTCCCTATCGTGAGGACAATCCTCTCCTTCTTTCTCATGAATCCAGGACTGAGATAGTCCTCGATTTTTTTCTTTTTCACTCACCTTCTCCTTCCGGCCAAATATAAACATATTTTTATGTATAGTGCAAGTTTTCCACAAAGAAAACCGCCAGCCGTAGCTGACGATTGCATAACCACTCTGGGTGGATTGTTAAAATTTAATCTCGCCTTCGGGGTTTGTGCCGAGAGGTGTTCGATTCTGAATCCTTTTTGCGACAAACCATCCAAAATTTGCCCCATAGGGTTCATAATCAATGGTATCGCCGATGTTCAAATTTCTTGCTTCCTTTGGGGAGGCAATTACATAAAAAGAATAGTTGGTCGTATAGAGGAGAACACGATCTCCTTCATCTTCTTCTATTCGACTAATTACCATACTTTTCAAGGTTTTCATTGCAGTATAATATTACTTCCTTCACATTTTTTACCGTCTGTGAAATGTACTTTGATTCTCAGTCCTGCATCATTGCTCCCATAGGCAAGCATTTCAGGACTTACTGACTTATCTTCCTCAACAGATTGAGGTTTTTTACAAATCGGGCAAATCCTTTTTTTGGGCACAATTTTCTCCTTTGCATTTTATACTATAAATAAGAAAATGTGTCAACTAAAACGCTAAAAGAAAACCGCCAGCCGTAGCTGACGATAGTTAAAGCGGGAGTCACTCACTTGCGTTTAGGAGTTCCCCAGTAAGTGCCTTCCTTAAAACATCCAGGGTATTTTTCTTTGAGTATATCCAGTTTTTGTCGTAGGTCGTCTTCCGACCCATCAAAACTTTCACTGATTTCTCTGTGTAGCTCAGAAAGTGTAAACCCTTCGTGTGTAGGTTCGTGCTCGATTTCCAAAAGAACAATGATTGCGATTATTGCATTACTACTCAAATCACTAATGTTTCCTTTCATATTTTCCAATAATAAAATTATAGCAATGACTTATCGTTGTCAATAATTGGTCAAGTTGTGTTTGTGTGGTATGAGAAAAGACCCTTTCGGGTCTCTTGCTCCGCGGGTAGGGGTATCGGCCTCAGATTTTCTGTTTTCGTCAAAACAGAAAATCCTGGCCACCAGTTTGTCGACAAGTTTTGCTAAACTTGTAAACCGACAAACTGTTCGATCCCTACACGCAGAACCCTGTTCTGCTCCACGGAGCCAAGAAAAGTAAAAACCCCTTTCGGGGTTTAAACTTTTTGGCTCCGCGGGTAGGGGTATCGGCCTCAGATTTTCTGTTTTCGTCAAAACAGAAAATCCTGGCCACCAGTTTGTCGACAAGTTTTGCTAAACTTGTAAACCGACAAACTGTTCGATCCCTACACGCAGAACCCTGTTCTGCTCCACGGAGCCAAGAAAAGTAAAAACCCCTTTCGGGGTTTAAACTTTTTGGCTCCGCGGGTAGGGATCGAACCTACGACCAATCGCTTACATTGATTCCAAAGTTGCCTTTGGTATGGACTATATCATCATCCTTTATCTATTTTTGATAAACAAGTGGGATGTGGGGCGCTTCGTGATTATTTTATTTGAAAAATAATAACTACTCTCTTTCGAGATAGTCTCTACACCTTCCACTTTCAAGTTTTAATTTCTAAATATAAAAAATCAAAACTTGAAAGTGGCTTGGCTCGGGATTGCCCACGTGGGGTTTCCCCGAATTCACCTCATTTTTCAGCCTAAATTACTTTAGGAAGCTGCAAGCACTTTACAGGCGATCGCTCTACCACTGAGCTACCGCGGAATATATTTCAAAACTTGTCTTGATTATTATTCTCAAAATAGTAATCAAGAGGGGTTCAAAAATGTTATATACCACACAGGCTCGTCACAGGTATTTTTCTGTTGAAAAATCCTGCGACCCCACCTCGCGCCGTCGCGCTCCGGTCTTGCGATTGGGTCCCACCCCAATCTCACTCTACCACTGAGCTACCGCGGAATGTTTGTGTTTTTACTCAAACACATTTATAAGATAACAAAAATCGTTTATACTGTCTATATGTACATTCATGTCAAAGTAACGCCGTCTGCCAAAAAAGAGAGTTTTGTCAAGAAAAATAAAGATCATTTTTTGGTTTCGGTACGAGAGAGGGCGGAGCGAAATCTCGCAAACAAGAGGGTAATCGAGCTAGTCTCCAAACATTTTGGTAGCCACAAGGTACTTTTGGTCAGTGGTCACAATTCTCCGAGCAAACTCTTTTCGGTTGGGGATTAGTCTGTTTGGTAGACAGGGTGTGAGGTGGTATAATTATGTATATGAATATCAAAATAAGAACTGCGAATTTTGATTTAACACCTGCGATAGAAGATTATATTTACAAAAAATTACCATCACTCGAAAAGTTTTTGAACAAGGATGGAAATGTGTTATGTGAAGTTGAAATAGGCAAGACAACAAGTCATCACAAGTCGGGTGATATTTTTAAGGCAGAAGTAAACATCACAGAGTCTCATGGTAACCAGTTTTACGCACTTGCCGAGGAGTCCGATCTGTATGCAGCGATTGATGTTGTGAGAGACGAAATGGAGAGAATTATCGTGGCAAAGAAAAAGAAAGCAAACACTCTTTTCAGACGTGGAGCATCCAAGATAAAAAACATTATCAAGAAAATTAACGGCAAATAAATATGGACATCGGACATTTGCGAGACAAAGCAAATTCTAAACTAGTTTATTTTGTGTTCTTTTGTATTCTTCTTACAACAGGACTTTTGTATATGCTTGAAAGTGTACAAGAAACAGGGAGCGCTATTTCAACTCAGACAAAAATAGGAGATTTGATGGACTAGTTTTTGAAACCATTTAAGAAATCTTTGTAGAACATTTCATTTTTGCCTTCTGGCACTACTCGCTCGAGGATGAGTTTTCCATCTTCAATGTGTGCGCTTTTTATGACAACTCTTTTTTGTGTGCCTTTGTGATGAATAAAAAAATATGCACCGGGCCACATATGAAAGGCGCGGATTTTTCGTATGTTGAGTTCCGGGTCGCCATCGAGATTTATTTCTCCGTCTGACTTTTCAATTTTTTTGCAGTATGTTGCAGAGTCGTGGTCTTGGGGTATTTCTGCCAGTTTGCCGGAAATCCAATCTGGAATAATACGTACCAAAAGTTCTCCGCCTTTTTTTGCGAGGTTTTCCTCCAAATCTTTTTTGTATGGTGGCCACTCTGGCACGGAAACTTTTTCTTGTGCGAGAAGGGGACCATGATCCATCTCGGCATCGAGTCGCATAATAGTCACGCCCGTTTCGTTTTCGGACAAAATCGCGCTCTGTATTGGTGATGCTCCGCGGAGACGAGGCAGGAGTGAGGGATGCACATTTATGGTTTGATGTTTTGGAAGATCGAGAATATTTTGCGGAATGATCTTGCCGTACGATGCCACAATGAAGAAGTCATAATTTTCCGAATATTTTTTTATTTCATCCAGTGTCTCCGGAGTTTTGAGAGACTTTGGAGTAATAAAAGGAATGTTTTCAGCAAGTGCCCATTTTTTTACTTCTGATGGAGTGAGAATAAGCTTTCTGCCTTTTGCTTTGTCTTCGGTTGTGATGATGAGAGCCGGAATATATCCTGCTTTTTTTAATTCTTCCAATACAAAAACAGAAAACCGAGATGTACCAAAAAAAGCAAAGGTTACTTTATTTGTGTTCTGCATGATTGTGTTTTATGTGTGCCGGAATAATTTCTTCGACATATTTTGCTTTGTCTATAAAGAGTACACCATCGAGATGGTCCATTTCGTGTTGAAAAATTTGTGCGAGGATTCCAGTGCCACCGAGAGTAAATTTTTTGCCGTGTTCATCGTATGCCTCGACAGTTGCCTTGTTGGATCTTTTGACTTTCCCGTACAAATATCTGACCGAGAGACATCCCTCCTCCATAATATTTTTTTCTTTTGAGAGTTTTTTGATGACGGGGTTTATAAAAACAGTATTTTTGAGAATAGTTGGTTTTTCTGAGTCGGTTTCTTTCTTTGTTTTTTTCAAAAGCTCAGAAACTTTGGTGGATACGACAAAAATACGGAGAGGATATCCGATCTGTGGCGCAGCGATAGCAACACCGTCTTCCTGAGAGTCCAGAGCTTCTCGCATCTCGGTAAGAATGGTGTTTATTTTATCTGTACCAATTTTTTTGATTGGGACGTCTTTTGCTATTTCTCGCAAAACTTTGGCTTCTTTTTGAACAATTGTTTTCATTGGATATATTGTACAATATCACAAAAGTGTGTCAGGGTCTATTTTTATCATATAGAACGGAGGGAGAGACAGGAGCTTCTGGAGGAGCTCGGTTTGTACCCATTCGCCACGTTTTTGTGAGACGAGTCCGTGAATTGTAAACTTTTTGTCTGCACCCGGATTCCATGCATCAAACACAAACAGCTCAAATGGTGCAAGTATTTCTTTTGCTTTCTCCATTTCTTTTCGTATTGCATTTTTGTCGCCCTCGAGTGTGAGTTTGATGTATGTTGTAAATGGTGGGTAGCCGACGAGTTTCCTGTCATCGATCTCGTCTCGATAAAAGTCAGCGAGATTGCCTGCGAGTGCCTCATCAAAGATTTTTGTATTTTTTTGTCTCGTTTGGATAATAAAATTGTGTTCGGAGAGGTCACGCAAGTCGAGCAGAATATGAAATATTTTTTCATTGATTCGAAAGTCGGGTATTGCAAAAAATGAATCAATTGAAACAACGGCGACATTTTCGATTTTTTTGTTGAGGTAGCCGAGCGCCATTTCTGTTCCTACAAGGACACTCCCGGGGGAAGCGTAAAATTCTTCCACAACTTTTTGCATTTGTTTCTGTGTGGTCACATGCTCTTTGTCCAAAATAAACACGTTTGTATCAGGAAAAATAGTTTTGACTTCCTCGTACACTCGTTCCGATCCTATACCGAGCGTCGTCAGTCGCCAGCCGTTGCAGTACGAGCACAGCTCACTCGCATCCCTTCTCTCTCCACAGTGATGACACACAAAAAGATTTTTTTGGATATCTCCGCTAGTTTTTTTGTTGTAAAGGACGACAGGGGATTTGCAGTTGTTGCATGTCACTACTGTTCCGCAATCATCGCAGGCTGTGACAGGAGAGAGACCTTTTCGTCCGCAAAAAAGAAATGTTTGTTCATTATTTTCTTTTGCTTCTGTTATCATTTTTTTGAGTTCATCTCCCAAAATCGTAAACTCCTTTTTCTTTTGGTCTTTTGGAATTTTCATATCTACGAGCGTGCAACGAGATGTTGTGAGTGATCTAAATTTGAGAGGCGAGAGTTGTGCGTACGCGCCATTTTTTTCTTCCCACAATGTTTCAACGCGGAGTAATGTGTCGCCGAGTACCAATCGGCAATTATTTTTCTTTGAAACAATTTCGGCAACTTTTCTCATATCAATAAATGGACGAGAAATCATTTTGTAGGCGCGAGAGCTTTCTTTTTCTACCACAATCGTGCCAATGTCTTGTCGTGGGAGTGAGAGAAATTGTCCGGTGGCGATAATGAGTACTGGGTGTGTTTCGTTTAGTATTTCTTGCCACAGTTTTGCAATTTCTTTTTTTGTTAATCCTGAATGCAGAACATATGTGTATTTTTCAATTCCTTTTTCCAAAGAATTTTTTGCGTTTTTCAAATCCTCCGTTGTTGGCATACAAAAGAAGATACTGTGACTTCGCGCAAACTCTTCTCGAATAAGGCTTTTGTAGGTGGCATATCTCTCCTCATTGTTTGCTTGGAGCAACGTCACTTCGTGAAAAATATCAGAACGTTTTTCTTTCGGTTCAAAATTTATTTTTTCGCTTTGTTCCAAAATCGTATTTGGAATTAAGGTAAACAATACAGAACTGATATTTCCTGCATAATAGTCGGCTATCTCACGCGCGCTCTCCATAAAATTTTCCGAGAACAGTCGTCGTGCGTTTATATTTGAAACTTTTTTGATTTGGTATGTTAGGTTTTTGAGGTCTATTTTTTTCTCCTCAGCGTTTTGGCTATCCAACACAATACCAAATACTTTTTTGTTACGAATAGGTACGGAGACAATAGAGCCTTTCAAAATATCCTCTTTTGTAAAATAAGTAAGAGTATTTTTTATTAAACTTTTGGTGATAGGAATGACAGTGACGATGTTCATCGGTCTTTATTTTGCATTATTGCGTATGTAGGCTATTATATGCTTGTATGGGTATTTTTTCAAAAAAACTAGGCATTGATCTCGGTACTGCCAACACGCTGGTATATGTGCCGGGCAAGGGAATTGTGCTCAATGAGCCGTCTGTTGTTGCTGTGTCAGAGGAGGATAACAAAATAATGGCTATTGGTATTGAGGCCAAGCAGATGATCGGCCGAACTCCGGAAAGTATTGTGGCGTACAGACCAATGAAAGATGGTGTGATTGCAGACTATCGCGTCACAGAGGCGATGCTCCGGTACTATATAAACAAAGCCCTCGGCAAGTGGAATTTCGTAAAACCAGAGGTTTTGGTGTCCGTGCCGGCTGGAGTGACCTCTACAGAGCGTAGGGCAGTCATAGAGGCCGCTATTCGTGCCGGAGCCAAGAATGCCTATGTTGTAAAAGAACCGATTCTGGCGGCCATTGGAGCAGGTATTCCTATTCACGAGGCAAAAGGGCATATGGTGGTGGATATTGGCGGTGGCACGACTGACGTGGCCGTGATTTCTCTCGGCGGTATCGTCGCTTCGACGTCGGTCAAATGTGCCGGCGATAAAATAGATTATGCGATTGCTGACTATATCAAAAAAACATTCAATCTCGGTATTGGCGACAAAACAGCAGAGGATATCAAAATAAAAATTGGTTCGGCGATCCCAATGGACGAGGAACTTTCCATCGTCATCAAAGGACGAGATTTTGTGACCGGACTTCCGCGCAGTGTGGAAATAAAAACGAACGAAGTCGTCAAAGCTATCAGCAAAGATTTGCGCGAAATGATTTCGGCCATCAAAGATGTCTTGCAAGAAACTCCACCGGAACTTTCGTCGGATATTATTGATCACGGGATCATAATGACTGGTGGCACGTCGCAACTACGCAACCTAACCGAGCTCGTTTTCAGACGTATCGGCGTCAAAGCGACACTTGCAAAAGATGCACTGTACTGTGTTGCAAAGGGAACTGGTGTGGCTCTCGAGCATCTTGATACGTACAAGAAGACGATTATTTCAAAGAGGTAAATATAATTCTCATTGAGTAAATTTTTCACGTCCTCGGTTTTTGTCAGATGAAGCACAATTTTTTCTGTCTTCCGCGGACTCCCTACGGTCGGTCCTTGTTACACAGGACTAAACGCTCACGACTAGAAAAAATTGTTGTCATCTGAATCAAAAACCTGCGAATGCGAAAAATTTATTTAATGAGAATCCATACTCCATAATACTAAATAATAAATTTGCAATTTTTACTTTTTGTGGTAATGTGATTTTAGGAGAACTTATGGCGATTTGCACACAATGTCGCGGGGAACAGCACGTTTGTGCGAGACCCGGATGTGGTCATCACAGGATGACCCATCGTGGATTTGTAAGTGAATGTAGCTGGAGTCAAGCTCACTCCGGTACCACGTGTAATTGCGAATCTTATATCGAGGCAGAAGCCGAAAAACTCTGCCGAGAAGAGAAAGAAAAAGAGCAGTGGTGGCCCGTGCATGCACTTCATATGCTCATAACTTTGAAACCATACCTAGCTACATCAGTGGGATATCCTGAACATGAGCTCGATGAACTCATAAAACGAGGTCGGAGGATCATAACCCAAGTTGATGTTTCTCTCGATTGATACTGTTGTCCATTAATGTCCCGTTTCGGCGGGGCTTTTCTTTTGCTATAATAGTCACTATGAAAATTCTGGAACAAACGTACAAAACGACAGGTACACTTCATCACGCGTATTTTATTGTGGGTGATCCACGGGAGACGGTACCGAAACTCTCAGTATTTTTTGAGAAGTCACTCCGTATTGCTATTTCCGGCAACCCAGATTTTTTGCACAGGAAGTTTGATGTAATAAGTGTTGATGAGGCCAGACAGCTTTCATTTTCACAGGAGGTCAAAGATCTCGGTGGTAAAAGAAAAATTTTTATATTGGAAGCCAACAGTATTACGGAGCAGGCGCAAAATGCTCTGCTCAAAGTGTTTGAAGAGCCAACAGCCGGTACACATTTCTTTTTGGTTATGCCACAAGATAATCTCTTGCCGACATTGCGTTCGAGGCTCCACATAATTTTGCATACTGATGAGAACGAGGAAAAAAATCTGCTCACAATTTCAAAAATGAATATGAGCGAGCGAATGGGTCTTGTAAAAGAAGTGGTGGATGGTATCAAAGATGAAGAGAAAACCAAACAAGATGCTGTTGATTTGGTAAATAAGATTGAGAGATCATTATATATGAAAGGTGTCGCGAGCTCGGAAAAATCGCTGAAACTCTGCGAGTCTGCCAGGAGCTCACTCTTTGACAACGGCGCACCTGTCAAAATGATTTTGGAGAACCTACTTTTGTCGATTTAGAATGAAAATTGGCAGGGATGGCAAGGGATGATTTCTTTTGTCTATTTTGGTATAATAGCTTTATTATGTCATACAATTTTTCACAATTTAAACAAAACATTAAAGATCTAGAAGAATGGCTCAAAAAGGAGATGAGCGGGATACGCACAGGTAGAGCGACACCTGCGATTTTGGATGGTGTCAAAGTAGAGGCGTATGGCTCGGAAATACCGATCAATCAGCTTGCAAATATTTCTGTGGAGGATGCTCGGATGATACGAATCGCGCCATGGGATGCGAGTCAGGTCAAAGCGATTGAAAAGGGAATCGTGGCTTCGGATCTCGGGCTCTCAGTGGTTGTTGATGGAAATGGTATCAGAGTTGTGTTTCCTGAACTTACTGGGGACAGGAGACTCGCACTCGTCAAAGTTGCAAAACAAAAACTGGAGGATGCTCGAGTGACCCTACGCACAGAAAGAGAAAAAATTATCAAAGATGTAGATGCAAAAGAAAAATCTGGTGAATTGTCAGAAGATGAAAAATTTAGATTGAAAACAGAATTACAGAAAATTGTTGATGACTCTGGCAGAACTCTTGATGAAATTTTTAGCAAAAAAGAAAAGGAGATAGCTGAATAATTATTTGCGTTCGACTAAATATAATTTCCAATGTCCATTCTTATTTTTATTGTTGCGCTTGCAATTTTGATTTTGGTCCACGAGTTTGGACATTTTATTGTTGCAAAAAAGTCAGGTATTCGTGTAGATGAATTTGGTCTCGGTTTTCCACCAAAGGTATACGGCAAGAAAATAGGCGAGACGGTGTATTCCATAAATGCAATTCCGTTTGGCGGATTTGTAAAAATTTTTGGTGAAGATCCTCATAGTCAGGAAATCAGTGAGGCAGACAAACCTCGCAGTTTTTTCTACAAACCAAAATGGATTCAAGCTCTCGTGCTTGTGGCTGGAGTTACATTTAACATTATCTTTGCATGGATTCTAATTTCACTTGGATTTATGCTTGGTCTCCCGTCACCGGTTGGATATATTAGTGGTGCAAATGTTTCCAACGCTCATACAGTTATTATAAATGTTTTTCCTGGGTCGCCAGCAGAAAAGGCGGGCTTGCGTGCGGGAGATACCATTCTCTCTGTTGGTGCTGGTAAAAATGTGCTTGCTGGAGATGCAATTCCACCGGAAAAAATTTCAGAACTTATTGCAAAAAGCTTGTCGGAAAAAATTGATATGACGTACAAGCGGGGAGCCGAAGCGTCAAAAAACATTTCACTCACACCAAATCTCGGTGGCAAAAGAATGATCGGTATTTCGATGGATACGATTGGCACAGTCAAACTTTCTTTCTTTGGTGCGCTGTACGAGGGAGGCCGAACGACAATTCTCCTAGTAAAAAGTACTGTGACTGGTCTCTTTGGATTTTTGTACAACATTGTGACATTTCATTTTGATCTCTCCCAAGTCGCCGGTCCGGTGGGAATTGCCGGATCATTTTCCGAGGCAAAAGATTTGGGTTTTGTGTACATCTTGTCTCTCGTTGCTCTCATCTCTATCAACCTCGCAGTCATTAACCTCATTCCATTTCCAGCACTCGATGGAGGCCGATTGTTTTTCATTCTGATAGAAAAAATAATTCGCCGACCAATCCCACCAAAAATATTCCAATGGACGAATGCGATCGGCTTTGCTCTGCTTTTGGTGTTGATGATTGTTATTACCGGACATGATATATTAAAGTTACTTTGAAAAGATTTACGACCACGTCGAAGGCGCAGTGATTTTGGAGACTTCGGAGCGCGACGGCGCGAGATTGAGCGAAAGTCCAGCAGGACTTATCGCGTGCTCCAAAATTACTGTGCCGAGACAAGGGTCGTAAAACTATAATTCAGAAAAGAAAATGATCTCGCCGTAGTTTTAATTTACAAAACTCGCAAACTTTTAAAAACCTATGAGATACATAAAAGAAAATTTTGGATGGTGGGTCGTGACTATATTGTCGGTTATTCCGGCAATTATTTGGATTTTTATGTTATCTCTATCCGTGCGTTTCGCTGACGCCGGCAGTGTGTTTACGAGCCTCGGTCAAGTCACCGGTCTTGTCGGTATGGCGATGTTTTCAATAAGTCTCATTTTGTCGGCACGAGTGAGATTTTGGAACGAGTGGTTCAATGGTCTCAATCGCATTTACATAAATCACCATCGTATCGGAGCAATAGCATTTATACTTCTCCTCTTTCATCCGATTTTTCTGACTTACAACTACCTCACATTTTCACTGAGAAGTGCTGCGGATTTTTGGTTGCCAAGTAGCAACTGGGCACTTACTTTTGGCAAGATCGGACTTTTTGGAATGATTGTTTTGCTCATCCTCACTTTTTTTGTATCACTCAAATATAATACATGGAAAAATACTCACAAATATATGGGTCTGGCATTTTTCTTTGGCGGTTTGCACTCACTTTTTATCACAAGTGACATCTCTGGAAATATTATATTGCGTGAATATATGCTGACTCTTGCTGGACTTGGAATTTTATTTTATATCTACCACACGATTTTGGGCAGATTTTTGACCAAACAATTTGACTATATTGTGGACGAGGTCAAAAAACTCAACGGTTCAATTGTGGAAATAACTCTGAGTCCATTTCGTCTTAATAAAGAGATGAGGTATTCTGCGGGTCAGTTTGCCTTTATTAGTTTTGCGGATGGGAAAATAGGCACCGAACAACATCCATTTTCGTTTGTTTCGTCGCCAAAGGAAAATACAATAAAATTTGCAATAAAAAACTTGGGAGATTATACAGCGGGTTTACCTACTCTTTCCAAAGGAACGCTTGCAAAAATTGACGGTCCGTTTGGTGTGTTTTCATATAAAAACATTCCAAACAAAAAACAAATTTGGATTGCAGGTGGAATAGGTATTACACCATTTGTCAGTATGGCTGTGGATTTATCTCTGTCAAAATACGCACGAGATTATTCAATAGATTTGTACTATTGCGTAAGAAATCAAGAGGAACTTGTTTTGCAGGATGTACTCACATCAGTTGCAAATCAATGTCCGCGTTTTCGTTTGATTCCATTTCTCTCTGATACAGATGGTAGAATCAATGCAAAGTTTATAGGTAGTAGAAGTGATGGATTTTTGGACAAAGATATTATGCTCTGTGGCCCATTGCCTCTCGTCACGAGTCTGAAGGAACAATTTGCCGAGTTTGGTGTGAAAAAGGGGAGTATGCATTCTGAAGAGTTTAGTTTATAATTTTAAACATATGATAAAAAAATCGGTTGCAATATCACTTTTTATATTTTTTGTATTCTCGGTCGCGGTCGTTGTGGCTGGGCTTTTGTCACATCAAAATAACCAAGCTGGAAATGTTACAGATAACACAGGACAGCAAACAGGGGGGACATCTACTTCTGGCACAATCAAAAAAATCCCCGGTGTACAAAATCTCGTCCTGAGTATTTCTGAAATCGCAAAACACAATTCACAAACGAGTTGTTGGCTTTTGGTTAGTGGAAAAGTGTATGACGTGACCAGCTCTATCGGCAGTCATCCGGGCGGTGCGCAAGAGATTTTGAAGTTTTGTGGAAAAGACGGAACACTTGCGTTTGAAACAAAAGATAGCAGGGGAAATGATCATTCGAGCACTGCATACAAAATGCTCGCACAGGATTATATCGGTGACTTGAATCAAACAATCAACAAGACAACCCAGAGTTCAGGCACGACGGGTACTGGCAAGACCACATCTCAAACAGGAGGTACGGCATCATCACAGAATTCATCTGGACAAAACACAGGGACAGGTGCTACTTCTGGCACTGGCACTATAAATGTTGCATTGACTCTCTCCGAGCTTGCAAAACACAATTCACAGACTAGCTGTTGGCTTCTTATAAGTGGCAAAATTTACAATGTGACAAATGCTATTGGAAATCATCCGGGTGGTGCAAATGAAATAATCAAATTCTGTGGAACAGATGCGACGGTAGCATTTCAAACCAAAGATGCTCGTGGAAGCAATCATTCGTCATCTGCTTATGCAATGCTCGCACAGTATTATATTGGTGATCTCAATCAATCAGTCAGTGGTAGTCAAACAACAACAGCTCCAGCCCCTGTTTCAACGGGACGTACTCGCGGTGGAGATGATGATTAAAGTTTGATATACTTTTTATATGTCAGATGTATCTATACCAAAAATTACTCCTCCACAATTTCCATTCGCTATCAATGTATCCACTCTTCTGAATGGAACATCACTCTCACTATTTCTTTTCATCTTTTTTGTTTTCTATTTCATTATAACCTGTGTACTTATGTACCACTGGTCGCGATATGGAATGGGTCATCAGGGTGTTGTGGTGGCCGAAACTCTTTTCATATTTATTTCAGTGCTGTTGTTTATTGTTGCATCACTCTCAATCTCATATTTTTGATATATGAATTACGAATCATTACATCTTGATCCTGACGAACACGTCATTCTCGAAGTCAGAAAACACTGGATAGTCTTTTTTGGTCATGCACTCTCTTTGTTTCTCGGAGCATTTTTACCATTTGCTATTTTTGTTGCAATCAAAATATTTTTGCCGGGAATTTTTGCAAACATTCATCTGCCCGGAAATACATACGCACTCTTTTTATTTTTCTACTCGCTCTGGATTCTGTTTCTCTGGATATCGTTTTTCCTCGAGTGGACCAAGTACTATTTGGACGTCTGGTATGTGACCGAAAAGAGAATTATTGATGTAGAACAAAAAAGAATTTTTGATAGGGAAATTACAAACCTGCGTTTCGACAAGATTCAAGACGTGACGATCGATGTGCACGGATTTGTCTCTACAATGCTCAACTTTGGAAATATAAAAGTACAGACGGCGGGGGAGGGTACTCCGGATTTTACACTGATGACTGTCAAAAACCCCGACGAAGTTCGCAGAATCATTTTCTCTCAACACAACGAAATCGGCGACGCTCCGATCGCCTATGCCAAAAAAACTGCAGAGGCGGAAGAGGAAGAAAATCTTACTAAATAAAATCACATAAAAAGTGTCCTTTGAAAAAACGGATAAATTTTTGCTAAAATTTTCCTCGTGTTCGCGCCGTCGCGCTCGCAATGTTTTTCAAAGGACACTTTTTATGTGATTTTATAATACAAAACAATCTTTGACACATATCAAAAAATGTGTATTATTACTCGCTGGAGTAAGGGTGGACTAATCTTCTGGTTTTCCGAGAAATAAAAAACGATTGTCCACCTGCAATCATAGTTTCTGTGCTTGGGTGAATATGTCCATTGGGACTATATTTCCGCTGCACAGAAAGAGGCGAATTTGAAGTGCTTTTTTCGCAAGAAATAAGTTCGGGATGTTCGCCTCTGCAATCATACTTTGGCAGACTTAGATAATAATGTCCATGAGGGTTTTTGGAGGATTGTCTGCCAGTGCGGATTATTACTCCCTTTTCCGAAAGGAATATAGGGCTCGTATCCGCACAGTTCTTTTCATATAATTTCAGCAGGCTACTACTATCTTGCTCGTGAGAGCTTTATGGAGAATGTCTGCTGTGGGCGAGATTAAAGGAGATCTATTCGAAAGAATTACATTGATTTTATCTCGCCCTCTCATCACTGTGTGCAAAGTTTTGTGAACAGTGATGAGGGTAATAGTGTATCGGTGTTCCTTTATCGGAACTTAGTTATGCGGTTTACCCTCAACTCTTGTGAGCTAAAGTCCGCGTGTTCGAAAGGACTACCGCCAGGATGCTCACTTTGTCTGCTTTGGATTATGTTGTAATTGTTCGAAAGGATTTGCATTCGAGTATCCATCGCAGATGTTGTACATTGTCAGCCTGAAAAGGCGAAAGGAGGTCTGATGCGCATTATTGGTATCAGGCATCGCATCAAGAAGACTGCCGAAGGAGAGGCACGGCCGACGCAGGTCGTGATCCTCGAAAACGGCGAGACGAGGAGTCTCCAGCTGGAGACGGAGACCGACGAGCTCGACTTTGTGCTCGACCGGTTTCCGGTGAACTTTCGTAAGGTGGAGGAAGGCGACGAACTCTCCACTTTTTGTACGCACCACGTGCAGTGGCGCAAATTGAAAAAGGAAGAGAATTATGAAGAGTTACCGGCTTCGCTCATCCGCAAGGATGGCAAGACCTATGAACTCGCGACGTATGTGCCGGCGGCCTATGACGGCCTCAAGCCGGGCGATAACATCTCCATGATTCTCGGGGGTTCGGGCGACAATCTCGCTTTTGCCCTCGCGCGTCGTGGTCAGGAAATCGACGCTAAAGTGTTCCGTATTCCTCCGTTTGTCCTCAAGGGCAAGCGTGTGGAAAAGAAGGAAGACGGCGATGCCGAACTTCTGGCCAATCTTTTTTCGAGCGAAAAATCGCTCTTTTATGAAGTTGGCCCGCGTGACCTCGATCTCATCTGGCTCCGTGAATGTTTGCGGAATCGGGTGGATGCGATGAAGGCGCGTATGGCGTGCGGACAGCGTTTGCGCACGCATCTTATTGGTACGATTTTCTGTTCGCCCGAGGGCAAGTTCCCCGAAGGCGATTTGGAAAAGGCTTCCGATGAAGCCAAGGCTAATGACAAGATTTTCGCCGCGCTCTCTTCGGAAGAAGCCAAGCGCGAGCGGGATCTGGAAAAAGCCTGCGATGCGTTGAATGTGTATCGCGTCATTTTTGAGCCGATCGAAGGGTGCGGTCCCAAGATCGCATCGCGCATTATCGGCGCCGTGATTGACATCCGTCGGTTTGAGACCAAGGCGAAGCTCCGCGCGTTTTGCGGAGTGCACGTCTTGGAAGACGGACGCTTTCCGCGTCGTCGTAATAATGAAGTTGCCAACTGGAACGGAGACTGCCGTCAGGCGCTCTTCCTCCTCGGTGACCAGTTCAATCGTCGACCGAATTCGGAATGGGGACAGCGTTTGCTCGCCGCAAAGGCGAAGTACCGCTTGGCTCATCCGGAGCCGATCGTCTCCGACGACAAGCTGACTTTTTTATATCGCCGGCTCGAGGTGTTCTTCCGTCGTCACGGAGTGACCATTCAGCCGGACGAGTTCAAGATTGTCTCCATCGACGGTCTCTACGCATGGTTCCGTGCCTGCGTGACCGAAATGGAAGAGGAGACTCGTGATAATCTTTCCCGCGAGATCATCGAGTGGGAAGAAAAGATTGAAAAGGCGCAGGTGTCCGAGCGGACTGTGAAGATTTTCACTGCTGGGCATCTCCACAAAATGGCGATTTGGTACACCATTGGCAAGTTTGTGGAAAATTTGTTCAACACATGGTGGAAGCTCGAAGCCGAGACCGAAACCACCAAGTAGTTTTTTGCGGAGTGCTTATAATGATGTGTTCGAAAGAACTAGATAGACGTTGCACTCCTGTTCTTTACATTTTGGGACTTTATTGGAGGAGTTCTTTTGAACTTTCTGTGAATTGTCCCATACCCTGAGTGTGAAAACACTCGGGGACTCATTAAAGTTTGTAATTGAAAAATTGTAAATTTTAATGAGGGTAATCGAAATCGATTGTTCGAAAGAACTAAAAAACGAATCTACCCTCATCACTTTGCTTGCTATTCAGTAATTGCTTTTTAGCTAAGAACCGCCTGCAAGCAAACAGCGGACTTGAAAGATGATTCCCACAAGGGATTGTAATGCCATGTCCGCTCGCAATCATATCACTGTTCTTTTCATACATTTCAGCAGACTCCCGCGGCGTTGTTCGAAAGAACTTTTCTGCTCTTGTCTGCTGTGGGCGAGACTAAAGGAGATCTATTCGAAAGAATTACATTTTTTTTATCTCGCCCCCTCATCACTGTGTGCAAATTTTTGTGAACAGTGGTGAGGGTAATACTGGTTCGTTGTTCCTTTATGGAACTATATTCGAGCTTTACCCTCACCATTTTGCTTGCTATCAGCGCATTGTCTTTGGACTATGATCAACGTTGCAGGCAAACAGCGGACTAAAGACGATTTTCCTCTGAAAGGGATAGAAGTGCTCTGTCCGCTCGCAATCATACTTTGGCAGACTACCAAGCGAATTCTCGAAAGAGATTGTGCAGACGTGTTTGCCAGTGCGGATTTCAACCAGGATTTCCAAAAGGAATTTCATGAGGTTATCCGCACAGCTCTTTTCATATAATTTCAGCAGACTATCCGTGTTTTGCTCGTGAGAGATTAAGAGGTTCTGTCTGCTGTGGGCGAGATTACAGGAGGCTTGTTCGAAAGAACTTTAGTCATGCTATCTCGCCCCCTCATCACTGTGTGCAAAATTTTGTAGATAGTGGTGAGGGTGATAGGTCGATCCTGTTCCTTTGTTGGAACTAAATTGGAATTTTACCCTCTTCATTTTGCTTGCATTTGCGGACTGTTCCAATAGGGAACTATGAAGCAATTGCGAGCAGAGGACTGAATAGAAGAGAGTTCTCGAAAGAGTATATAAAAACTTTCAGTCCTCAGGTTCTTTCAACCAAGACACCTGGGTCCTCAGTGGATCCGGGTTTTTGTATATAAAAAAATACCACTACCGGAGACTAGCTCACAATAGCAGTTTTTGTTTTTCGCAGTGATGCCACGACGATCATGGCACACAGGATTGTACAACACATCGGATAGAAACGTTCCTCGATTGCCCACGACTTTCCTCCGATGACCGAAAGAATATTTGCAATCGTGTATCCGACATACGTTTTGAGTGGACTCTTGCTCGGATCTTTCCACGAGTCTTTGACTTGAGAAAGTCCACCAAAGAACATTCCGAGAGAGGTCATCACAGTTGCCCAGCTCGGACCATTGATTTTCCACATAACAAGACACGAAAGTACCAGGACAGACATATAGGTTTCAAAATCTGTCCATTCAAATACTCGTGATTTCAAAATACACATAATAATGAGCACACTACCGCACATATATGCGGCGGCGAGTTGCCAATTGCCGTTTTGTGTATAGAGAGCACTGGCAAGAATTGCATCTTGTGCTCCCCACAAAAGAAATGTTGCCAGGTTTTGAGTAACCTTTCCTGTAACAATCTGCCACGCGAGGGGCAAAAAGAGGGAAAGGCCTAAAATGACAGCCATCTTTTGGTAGATGTTCACGATTGTTCTCCGGCACAATTAAAACATATTTGTAACTATTTTTCAATAGATTATTTTACTAGTCAAAATATATGTTTTCTGGTGGTGTGTATCCTGTGCAAAAGTGGATAAGTGTGTTTGACGGTGGGAAGAAGTGGTATAAAATGTATAGTAAGTGGGAAAGGGTGGGAGATTAAAATCTCTTTCTCATTGTTTCCTTTTTTGAGTACGAATATTTGCCTGCTGGCAAATTTCTCAAGTCTCGGCTACCCGCCTGCGAAGCCTCAAAAAAGAAAACAATATCAAAAAAGATTTTAATCTACTCTTCCCAACAATTCATATGTTAATTGGCGAATACACACATTCAATTGATGACAAAAACAGAGTTTCGCTCCCTGCAAAATTTCGCGCAGAGATGGGAAAAAAAGTTGTCGTCACTCCCGGACTCGATCAATGTCTCTGGGTTTTCACACTCAAAGAATGGAAAGAAATAGAAGGCAAGCTCAACCAGTCATCGCTCCTCACTGCTGACAACCGAAGTTTCAATCGATTTATGTTTGCCGGTGCTATCGAAGCAGACATTGATTCAATTGGTCGAATACTCATCCCTGATTTTCTTCGCGATCGCGCCAATCTCAAGAACAAAGTTGTTGTGATTGGTGTGTCATCACGAGTTGAAATCTGGAACGAGAAGACGTGGAGTGAGTACAAGAAAGTTGTGGAGAAGCAAGCCGACACACTTGCTGAAAAGTTGGGTCAAGTGGGGGTTTTATAAATAGAAAAATTTCAAACAATTTCTTTATCGCCGTTTTTCTTAAAATTCTTTCTTGGCATATCTTTTTTGGAGTACGGATAAATTTCTGGTGAAATTTTCAAAAATTCTTCAAAAACACATGATCCACAAAACAGTTCTTTTACAAGAAGCAATAGACGGACTTGATATACACAGCGGAGAAATTTTTGTTGATGGGACACTCGGCAATGGCGGACATACAGAGGAAGTGTGCAAAAGGTTTGGCAATACCGTAGCTATGATCGGTATTGATCTCGACCCGGATGCACTTGCGCGGTCACAGGAGAGACTTTCACATTTTGGTTGTAACGTGAAGTACAGTCAGAATAATTTCCGAAATATTGATACTGCGCTGGATTCTCTGGGTGTGGAAAAAGTCAACAAAATTTTGCTGGATATTGGACTCTCGTCAAATCAGTTTGAAGAGTCGGGTAGGGGATTCTCGTTTCAAAAAGATGAACCACTGATTATGTCTTTCAAAAAGGACCTGACAGAAAATGATCTGACTGCGCGAGAAATTGTAAATACGTGGGATGAGGAAAATATCAGAGCGATTTTGGAAGGGTATGGCGAGGAGCAGTTTGCCTACCGGATTGCAAAGGGAATTGTGAGATACAGACAGATGAAGTCCATTGAAACGACAGCAGAACTGGTAGACATTATTCTCTCTGCAACACCAAAGTTTTATCATCATCGCAAAATTCATCCAGCAACAAAAACATTCCAAGCTCTCCGTATCACAGTCAATGATGAAATTGAAAATTTGAAAGAAGGTTTGCGAAAAAGTTTTGTGAGACTCGCAGGCAAAGGCAGGATTGCAGTCATTTCATTTCACAGCCTCGAGGACAGAATTGTCAAAGATTATTTCAGGAAAATTGAGGACGATGGACTCGGCAAACGCGTGAACAAAAAGCCGATTATTGCGAGCGAAGAGGAAATACAAACAAATCCACGTTCACGATCTGCAAAACTACGTATTGTGGAAAAAAATTAAAAAATTATTAGATAACAATCAAAAACATGACAGAAAAAATACTTGATTTAAATAGAGAAAAGACAATATTTTGGACACTGACCGGAATTTTGCTGTTATGTTTTGCTTTTTATACATACTCGATAAATGTGACTGTGCGAAACGTGGTACAGAGAGAAAATCTGGAAAGTGAAATTTCAAAAATCTCACTCGATATCAGCAACAAGGAATTTTCATACATTTCAAAACGAAATTCGGTTTCAATGCAACTTGCATACGCGATGGGTTTCAAAGATGTTACTGACAAAACATATATTTCAAAAAAATCTCAGAATTATGTTTCGTTTGCACGATAGTGTGATTGATTAAAAGCTTTTTTGGAGTTATTATTTTGTAGATGAACTCTCTTTTTGGATCGCGAATACGATTTATTTCTATTTCTATTTTTTTGTTTGCACTTTTTCTTGTTGGACGACTCTATGTTCTCCAAGTTGTAGAAAATGGAACATATTTAGACAAAGCTGATCGGAGATACACTGCTGTAAACAGTAATCTCTTTTCGCGTGGTACTATTTTTTTCCAAAATCGTGATGGGAGTTTGGTATCAGCGGCTACTCTCAAGTCTGGATTTACGATAGCTGTCAATCCGATGCAAATAAAAGATGCAGAGGGAGATTATCTCAAACTCAATGGGATGTTGCCGACAAATCACGATGATTTTATTGCAAAGGCGACAAAACCAAATGACTCGTACGAGGAAATCGCAAAGCGTGTGGATACAGATCTCGGTCAACAAATCAGCAGTCTCAAAATTGCCGGACTTCTCGTTCTCAAAGAGAGATGGAGATTTTACCCAGGTGGACCAATGGCCAGTCAAACCATCGGCAAGCTCGGTTACAAAGGTGATGAATACGCCGGCAGGTATGGACTCGAACGACAGTACGAGGATATTTTGGCGCGTGGTGATGATGCGTACATCAATTTTTTTGCGCAGATATTTTCTAGTATAAAATCTGTTACAGCTACAAGTACACAAAATGAAGGTGATATTGTGACGACGATCGAGCCGGCGGTACAGTATTTTTTGGAGGAACAACTCGCAAGTACGAGCGAAAAATGGAGTTCGGAAACAACGGGTGGGATTATTATAAATCCGACAACAGGGGAAATTTATGCGATGGGTGTAGAGCCGACATTTGATCCAAACAAACAAGATGCACAAAACGTGGCAATTTTTTCGAATCCACTCGTCGAAAATATGTATGAAATGGGTTCTATTATAAAACCACTGACTATTGCGGCGGGTATTGATACAGGAGTTATTTCTGCTACGTCTACATATAATGACACCGGTACAATCACAATAAATGGAAAAAAAGTATCAAACTTTGATGGTAAAGCTCGTGGAATTACTGATATGCAACAGGTTCTTTCACAATCGCTCAACCTCGGTGTGGCTCGTGTGGTGCAACTTCTCGGAAACAAGAGATTTACTGACTATATGTATAATTTTGGCGTGGGAGAAAAAACCGGCATTGATTTGCCAAATGAAGGTAGAAACTTGGTAAGCAACCTAAACAGTTCAAGAGATCTAGAACACGTCACTGCGTCATTCGGTCAAGGAATTTCTCTCACTCCGATCAATACCGTGCGAGTTCTCTCATCACTAGCCAACGGTGGAATGATGGTGCGACCACATCTCGTCAAACAGATCAATTACAAACTTGGATTTTCAAAAACAATTCCAGTGGAACAGGTGCGACAAGTGGTCAAGGAATCAACTGCCAAAGAGGTGGCTCGAATGATGGTGTATAGTGTGGACAATGTCCTTGCTGGTGGAAAAATGAAAATTCCAAACTTTAGTGTTGCTGCCAAGACCGGTACTGCACAGATTGCAATACCTGGCGGAGGGGGATATAGTGATACGGATTTTCTACATTCATTTGTTGGCTTCTTCCCAGCATACAAACCACAGTTTTTCATATTTTTGTACACACTCAAGCCGAGAGGGGTTCAGTATGGATCGGAAACACTGACAGAACCGTTTATGAATATCGTGAAATTTTTGATAAACTATTATGAAGTACCTCCGGACAGATAACTATAACAGAAAAACCTATGGATATTCTCAAACAGCTCGCAAAAAAGATTTTTCAGTATGAGGCCAGACTTGTACTCCGAAAATACAAACCAAAAATAATTGCCATTACGGGTAGTGTTGGTAAGACGACAACAAAAGAGGCTCTGTATCTTGTGTTGTCGCGGAAATTTTTCGTACGAAAAAGTGAAAAGAGTTTTACAACCGAGCTTGGTGTACCACTCACTATTTTAGGGTGCCCGATTGGTACTGGCTCGTTTGTACAATGGATTCAGAATATTTTTTTTGGTTTCAAACTTTTGCTTTTCAAACATAATTATCCAAGCTGGCTTATTTTAGAAATGGATGGTGACAAGCCAGGAGATCTGCGTGGTGTGAGTTCGTGGCTCAAGATTGATATTCTTGTTATTACAGCAATTGGCGAAGCACCTTCACATATTGAATTCTTTCAAAACATCTCACATTTTCTCGATGAAAAAAGATATTTGGCCAGTGCGGTAGCACGTGATGGTTTTGTGGTGTTCAATGCAGACGATATTCATTCTTCTGTACTCGCAAAGGAGACAGAAATAAAACAAATTTCCTGTGGAGTCGGTGGAGGAATAGATGTCAGTGGTTCAGAATTTCGCATACTATATAGTAATGAAAAATCAGGTCAACATCCAACAGGTATGTTATTTGAAATATCCTCACAAGGAGAAAAATCTTCAGTTACTATTTTTGGATCTCTCGGTATTCACAATGAATATGCATGTCTCATGGCGTATGCAGTAGCACAGCGATTTGGTATATCTCATTTTGATATTATCTCATCTCTCAACCAATTTAGATCTCTGCCGGGCAGAATGAATATTGTTGCGGGAATAAAAAATGCACTGGTGATTGACGATTCATACAATTCATCTCCTGCATCATTTGCAGAGGCAATGAATGTTTTTTCTCGGATTGATTCTCGAAAAAGGAAAATTGTTGTGCTCGGCGATATGCTCGAGCTCGGAAAATTTTCTGCTGACGAACACAAGAAAATTGCTGGACTCATAAAGGATGTTGCGGGGATTGTGTATTGTGTTGGCATCAGGGCGTATATAACATCCAACGAGCTTTTGACTCTTGGGTATGACTCGGCAAACATTCGATGCTTTGATACTGCCACCCAAGCCGGAAAAGACTTACAAAATTTCGTCGAGGAAGGGGATACGGTGCTCGTCAAAGGCTCACAAGCAATGCGTCTAGAGCGGGTAGTGGAGGAAATAATGCGACACCCAGAAGACAAAACAAAACTACTTGTGAGACAGGAGCCAGAATGGCTCGAAAGAGAGTAATGTGTTAAAATTTTAAATTATAAAATTAATATAAAAATTATATGGGATTTGAAGAACAAATTGACACAGGTGACAGAGCTATCACGAGTGAGGCTAGAGAATATCTCACTCCAGGTGGAGAATCAATCAAAGCTTCTTTGAGAATTGATAGGAAAGAACCAAATGATCCATACGCAATGTATCTTATCAAAGAGAATAAAGATGGTAGTGAGGAAAATATTCATATCGCATTTTTGGGAAATAACACAGATGTTGCAGTAGCTGTGTATGAAAAAGTAAGAGCAATATCAATGAGAGATAAAAAGCCACCTATGCCGACAGAGGGGCAAGTGCAAACTATACGAGACGAAATAATGGCAAAAAAAAGTTAGATCTTATAAAGATCAGAACATTTTCTCCGTGACTAGTAAAAAACTAAATAGTGTGGTACTGTTTTTGCAGAGACGAAAAAATGAAACCAATCATTTTTCTTATTTTCTTTTGTTTTCCTGCTTTTTGTCAGGAAATATATAAAATAGATTGTAATAACTTGGAGAAGAGCAAAGGCAAAGTTTCTTTCTTCAAGAGTATGATGGAAACCAATGAAATCGAACTCTCGGCCGTGAGATGTGGTGAAAGTTTCGCGGTGCACAAATATGAGTCAACAAAAGGACTCAGATATACTTTGCAGAGAGGTGAGATGGAAGGAAAAGGTCTCACTATCGAAGAGGTTCTCTATCTCATCGATCAGCACCCAAATATTTGCAACGTGGAAACACTGTTTGCATATAAAATCATGAGTCGCAAGACTCTCGGGTGTCTTGTGATAAATAATAGAGTGACAGTTTACTCTATTGATCTTTTTAGAAACAAGTTTTCGAGCAGAGGAGATGTTACCCATCAACTCTGTTTTTTGAATAAATAGAAACAAACAATTTTTCAACTCCGCCACCTCGTCGTGACGGTTTTTGATTTTTTAATAAAAAATGTTATATTATTTCAGTGCATAGTTTTGTTTTTATTGGCCCTATCGTCTATCGGCTAGGACATAGCCTTCTCAAGGCTAGAAGCGCGGTTCGATTCCGCGTAGGGTCATGTCAGCAAAATCGCCCTTGTGGCGATTTTTGCATGACCCTACAGAAATTGCATAGTATGCAATTTCATGCGGAATCGAAAGACGGAGCGGGTACCAGTCGAGCATGACTGGTCGCGAGTCCGGGTAGGGAAAATTTTTGAGCGATGGCGATAAAATTATTCCTGACCGAAAACGTAATCGTGATTCCGCGTAGGGTCACACTTGACAAGTAATGATATTTGTTTAATATCATATATAGGAGACAATTATGTGGGAAAAACCAGAGACGAATGATCTCCCGGAGACAATTAATCTTCGCGGGGTTACTGCTGACCAACTCGCTGAAAACTGGGTCATGCTACCTGGGTTCGGTCGAAAGGAAATTCTTATCCGCTGTGGAGTCCGCGGTAATTATCATATTGATGTATGTATGCACGAACATCTCGCGAATCTCCCTGGTCTTGTGACTAATGAAGAGTTGCAGAAGGTGGTCGACATTTTGGCTCGTCATGGCAAAATTTCCGGCTTGCATGCTGCAAAAGAATTTAATACTGTCGAGAAGAAACAAGATCTCGGCACCAACCCTCATAATTATGATGGACTTGCGGGAGAAATTATTCTGTAGTTTGTCTAATAACCGCCCACATCGAGCAACAAAATTCGGTGGTGGGTGGATTTTTTTAAAAAAGTTTTTAAACTCATTTACATATTCTTTCACCTATGATATTTTCTCAGAGGAATGAGCGTCAGCGGAGTAGAACCTCAAACAGCCGAACCCAAGAGACCCAGGGTTGGAGTCGGCGTTATTGTTATACGAGATAATAAAGTTCTTCTCGGCAAGAGAAAAGGTTCGCATGGGGAAGGTACATGGTCTTTTCCGGGCGGACACCTCGAATTCTTTGAAACCATCGAGGATTGTGCTCGGCGCGAGCTCGCCGAGGAGACAGGTCTTCGGTTGGTTTGTATTGGCAGAAGCACTTTTACCAATGATATGTTTGTCGCTGAAGGCAAGCATTACATAACTATTTTTGTACAGGCTTATTATTACACTGGTGGCGAACCGATGGTCAAGGAGCCCGACAAATGTGAAGGGTGGGAATGGTTTGAGTGGGAACATCTCCCCGAACCACTCTTTCTGCCGATTCAAAATTTGAAGAAAAGCGCATTCAACCCATTTCATCCATAAGGTCTTCTCACGAAGATCTTTTTCTTTGTTTGTGGAAAGTGTGATTTTCTGATTTAATGTACCACGGAGGTTCACAGCTATGGAAGAAATCAGGCTTGTCGAGCCGATTGAGTTTCGTAAGCCAATCATTATAAGCACTAAAGATTCTAGACTTTCAGAAGTTGCTGGAGAAGTTTGTAATCATCCGTGGGTTGCAAGTCATGAGGCATCTCATATTGTGATCAGAGGACACGGACCAATTGAGGTCATTGCTGTTCATCACTGGATGGCAATCTTGTCTGACCTTGAGAGATTGGGTTATATGTTTGCTGACCCAATTACTTTTTGTGAATTCATTTCAAAAAAGGGGTGGCCAGTCCACCGACTCAAAGGTGCTCTGCGAGTCGGTACTATTTGGGATGACCGGCTTCTCATTGGTTTCGCATTCCATCATGGTTCGCGGATCGATTTTGAAAATTTTCTAGTTCCTGATTTAGTTATTATGATGAAGAGCCCAACCTAGATTTAGGTCGGGCTCTATTTTTTGTGTTTAATGTGTCTGAGGTGGAATAACAACTGGAGTTTCAACTTTGTTTGAATCTTTCATGTTGAGGAGTACAACAACAACTGTAATGAGAAGTGAGATCAGCCAATTGCCGAGTCCTCCATAGACAAGTGACAGGAGGATAGCGAGAGTTTGTGCATAAATAGTCATACGGAATGCATACATATATCCTCTGTCCATTTTTTTGATAGAGAGAATGAACCAAATTACAAGAGCAGAAACAAAGAAACTAAGGAGTTTTATTGCGTACATAACAAAGAGAACAATGAAGATTGGTAGAGGGAGAAACCAAGAAAACATTTTTATGTATGGCAAAATCTTGTAAACAAATGTATGAATGGTTTGCTGATTGATACTCATATTTACACTTTGGAATTTGTCGAGCGTTGTGACTTGCAATGTTCCATTTTTATTCATCACCAGCGCATTTTTTGTCATAAATGCAATTGTTTTGTTTTCGGTCAGGACATTTGTTGGAATATCTTTGATATCAGTGTTGATGACGAGAAGATTTTGGATTTGATCTGCTTTTTGGGTGGCTGTTGATGAGGCGACTACTCCGGGAATTGGAATCATATATGGGTTTGGAACATTTGTGCTGAATTCACCATTTTTGATCGTCACAGTAAGGTCGGCAGGGAAGAGGGAAATTATTTGAGTCAGATTTGCGTCTGATGTGAATACGTGAATAGCTGGAATCGCTATGGCAGAAAAAATAATAGTCAGAGCGAGTGAAATGAGAAGTGATAGTTTGAAAAAATATTTCACCGCTTGTCCTGTTGTTTGATTTTTTATATCACTATAAAAATCTGGATTATACACGGAGGCACCTATTTTTTTGAATATGTTCATAAAATAAATAATAAGATGTTAATGCGTATATTTTATACAATATATCGCTGTATATCAATATGTGGTAGAATATTTTTATGATTTCAAAAACAATTAATTCGTTCAAAAATGCCTTTCGAGGTATACGGACAACGTGGCAAGAGGAGTTAAATTTTCGCATAGAACTAGCTGTTACTCTTGTTGTTCTTGTGTTAATGATTATGTTTCGATTTTCTTTTGGCGAGTCGGCCTTGTGTATTGTCGCTATTGTGCTTGTTTTGTCCGCAGAGATTGTCAATACTGTTGTGGAGGATTTGTGCAACAAAGTTGAGCCTGCCTATGATAGTGCTATAGGGAAAATAAAAGACACAATGGCTGGTTTAGTCTTTGTAAGTTCTCTCGGCGCCTTTGTGTTGGGCATTCTTGTTTTCTGGCATCATTTTTTGTAGAAAGTATAAAAGATTTTTCAGTTGCAAATTTCTCTTTAATTTCTTTTTCCTCAAAACTTTTTTTGAGTACGAATATTTGCCTGCTGGCAAATTTCTCAAGTCTCGGCTACCCGCCTGCGAAGCCTCAAAAAAAATTTTGAGTCAACGAAATTAAAGAGAAATACTACCACCATGTACAATAACCTAATTTCAAAATTGAAAAAGAAGTCGAGTAAAGGGAAAGCCAAAATACTTTCTCGGTTTTTTAAGACTGGCAAAGGGGAGTATGGCGAAGGAGATGTTTTTTTGGGAATTGTAATGCCAGATCAGCGCAACGTCGCCAAACAATTTGTCGATTTACCATTTGCGGATGTTGTAAAGCTACTCAAATCAGAAATTCATGAATGTCGAATGGTTGCCCTGTTGATTTTGATTCAAAAGTATCAGATTTCGTCGAAGACATATGCTGGTCTGAAACATTGCACAGGCCGACGGGCCGAGCACGAAGAAATTCGCCAGCAGGCGAATATTCTGTTTTCAGACCAGCATATGTTGAGACAGAAATCTGGTATGTTAAGAGTTCAAAAACAAATTTTTGACCTGTACATTAAAAACACAAAATACATAAACAATTGGGATTTGGTGGATTTGTCAGCTCCGCAGATTGTCGGAACATATCTGCTGGATAAACCTCGAGATATTTTGTACACATTTGCTGAGTCGAAAGATTTGTGGAAAAAGAGAATCTCTATTATTTCAACGCTCACTTTCATACGTCAGGGCGATTTTGGTGACACACTCAAGATCGCAGAGATGTTACTTTCTGACACACATGATCTGATCCACAAAGCTGTTGGTTGGATGCTCCGTGAAGTCGGCAAAAAAGACGAGGGGACATTGCGAAAATTTTTGGACAAACACTACTCCCATATTCCACGCACCGCTCTACGATATTCCATTGAGCGATTTCCAGAAGAGATGAGGTTGTATTATTTGAGGAAGTGAAGTGTTAAATCGAGTCTGTGCAAATATATTTTTTTGAGCCCACTAGTCATCCTCAGCTCGTTTGCTATAATATAATGTATGGAAAAAGTTTTGAGCGAAAATACTTCTCGCTTTACATCACCCGAAGAGGAAATAAATTTCTTGCGTGGTAAAATCGCCGAAAAAGAAAAACAGCTTCACGAACGAGATCAAAAAGTGGATACCGACACCGTTGTTCGCGAACAAATTTCAAAATATAAAGACACATTATCAAAAGATGTTCTCTCGGATACGTATGCACTTTCAAAGGCTGATGCTGAGTCAATTGTTTTGAATCTCGCTCCGGAGCGACACGACAAAAAGATGGAGGAGCTCCTCGGAATACTCAATGAAAAAGGTGTGAAAAACGCACTTTCTGTTTTGTCTGAAATGAAAGACCCTCATCTCGATGATGATTTTCATCGTTTTTTGGTGCAATTTGTAAAAAGTGGATACAAGCCAAATGATCTCAACCTTTCCGAGAGAGATTTCCGCGGTGTTGGAATGACTTTATATGAGGTTGTGCTTCTTGAAGAAGAAAAAGAAAAACAACAAAAAGGACTCAAAGAAGTGATTTCCAGTATGGAGCAGTTTTATGCTGGAATGCTTTCGGTTGTTTCAAAAAAAGAAAAAGAAAATTATATTGCACTCGAAATTGCAAACGCAAATGGCAGTAACCAATTTGTATTTTATGTTGCGGTGCCCGATGAATTCAAACAGCTTTTTGAGAAACACATTGTCTCTATTTTCTCGACAGCGCGAGTTGTCGAGGCGACAAATGACTACAATATTTTCAATGGAGAAGGTGTTTCGCTCGGTTCGTATCTCACCACAAAAGAAAAGCCAGTGTATCCATTCAAAACATACGAGTCATTTGACTACGATCCAATGAATGTTGTTATCAACAGTTTTTCAAAGATTGCAAAAGATGGCGAAGGAGCTGCAATTCAAATTGTTTTCTCTCCAAAAGGGGACTATTTCACCAAAAAATACAAATATGCAATTGAGCAAATAGAAAAAGGTGTGCCAACAAAAGACGCGGTCAATCTGCCAGAAACATTTGTTGGAGATTTTGCAAAAACAGTCAAAGAAATTTTCAAACCATTACCAAAAGAGGGTGAAGAAAAGAAGCCGGTGGACAATGATGCAATTCAAAAAATTAAACAAAAAATCGCCAGCGAAATAGTAGCAACAAATGTGCGTATCGTTGTCTCGACACAGAGTCGGCCGGATTCCGAGCGGATTTTGAAAAGTATCGAGTCATCATTCAATCAATTTTCCGATCCTGTCTCCAACTCACTCGAGTGGAAACGTCTTGAAAAAGGTGCTCTGCAAAAAATGTTCAGAAATTTTTCTTTCAGGAGTTACAATCCAGACGAGCTATTGCCTCTCAATCTGCACGAAATAACATCACTACTACATTTCAACACAACAGATCTTTCACCATCACCACAGCTCAAGCAAAATCAGGCTGTTTCTGCGCCAGCACCGCTCGGTATGGGAGAAGATGGTACATTTATTGGTGTCAACAACTATCGAAACGTTGAGACAAAAATATTTATGCAGGATCAGGACCGACTCAGACATTTATATGTCATTGGACAAACTGGTGCTGGAAAAACTGTTCTTCTCAAAAATCTTATTATTCAGGATATCGAGAGAGGTAATGGATGTTGTTTTATTGACCCACACGGTACAGATATTATTGATATTTTGGCAAATATTCCAAAAGACCGTTACAAAGATGTGATTTATTTTGATCCAAGCTACACCGAGCGTCCAATGGCCCTCAATATGCTTGAGTATGATCCAAAGTTTCCGGAGCAGAAAACATTTGTGGTCAACGAGCTTTTGAGTATATTCCAAAAACTGTATGGTAATGTTCCAGAGTCAATGGGACCGGCTTTCCAGCAATATTTTAGAAATGCTGCGATGCTTGTTGTTGAAGATCCAGAGACCGGCTGTACACTTTTGGATGTGTCTCGGGTGTTGTCCAACAAAACATTTAGGGATTTGAAAGTTTCCAGATGCAAAAATCCTGTCATTGTAGAGTTTTGGAAAGAAATTGCTGAGAAAGCTGGCGGAGAGTCATCGCTTGCAAATATTGTTCCATATATTGTGAATAAATTTGACGTATTTCTTGCAAACGAAGTTATGCGACCTATCGTGGCACAGGAAAAATCATCTTTCAATTTTCGCGACATAATGGATAACAAAAAAATACTTCTCGTCAATTTGGCCAAAGGTAAATTGGGAGATATAAATGCCAATCTCATCGGTCTCATTCTTGTCGGCAAAATTCTGATGGCGGCTCTCTCTCGTGTGGACTCCTACGGAAAAGATTTTGCGCCGTTTTATCTCTACATCGACGAGTTCCAAAACATTACGACGGATTCAATCTCATCCATTCTCTCTGAAGCACGAAAATACAAACTGTCACTGACTGTTGCACATCAGTTTATTGCCCAACTTCAGGAAAATATCCGCGATGCAGTGTTTGGTAACGTTGGCTCGATTGTTTCTTTTCGAGTGAGTGCCGAGGACGCAGAATATTTAGAAAAACAATTTTCTCCGGTGTTTACCGCAAAAGATCTTATGAATATTGATAACTTGAATGCCTATGTAAAAATGCTTATGAACGGTACCTCACAAAAAGCATTCAACATCAAAGAACCATTTCCACCAAAAGGCGATCCAGCTATTATTGATTCGCTCAAACAATTATCGTATCTCACGTACGGAGGGGATAGGGAAGAGATTGAGAGGCAGATTCAGGAGAAATATCGCAAGTAAATTATAAAACACCTTTTGAATTTTTCGGATACATTCGCTTTTCCGGCGAAAAGCTCATTCGGTCCTCGGCCGTGACTTGTCAAGAGCCCTCGCTGTGCTCGGGTCGTTGACAAGACCATGTTCACGGCCTGCGGATGCTCCGAAAAATTCAAAAGGTGTTTTATAATTACGATTATTTTTTTACAAACAAAAACGGACTGCCGTGTGGGCCAGTCCGTTATAAAAGAGAGAAGAATTCCTAGTTTCTATGATAAAAATGCTTTGGTTTATTTTTTCTTCTCTCAGCGAGAATCCGTGCAACGGCGGATTTCATCTCAAAGATTTCGTCGGTGGAATTAACATTCTTTCCAACGAACTCCAACAACAGGAGTGAAAAATCAATCTTCACACCCTTCATATTCTTGAGTCTCGCGTATTCATGCGAAACCTCATTGGCGATCTTGTTCGCCCGTTCGGAGCTGATCAAGTTCTCACCTCTAAGAAAAACTATACTTTACTAAACACAAAAAGTCAATATGCCTGTGGAAAAGTCATTTTTACGAAGTTTTATTGGCCTGGTTACTTGAGGAGTTCATCAACGACAGATTTTACTAGTCCGCCGTCAGCTTTGCCTTTGAGATCTTTCATCAGCGCACCGATGAATTTTCCAGCACCGGATTTATCTGTGACATCAAGTTCTGACATCTTTGCTTGTGCTACTTTCATAACTTCTTCTCGTGACATTTGTTCTGGGAGGTATGTTTCGAGGATTGCAAGCTCGGCTTTCTCGGAGTCAGCCAGGTCGGCACGTCCGCCTTTTGTAAACTGCTCAATGGAATCCTTGCGCTGTTTGACCGCACGAGAAATAACATTCAACACTTCATCATCAGAAAGCTCTCCCTGTGGTGGCTTTTTCTGTGCAACGAGTTCGTTTGTAAATCCAGCGAGAAGTCCGCGCACAACCCCGAGTCGCACTGAGTCTTTGCTTTTCATTGCTTCTTTGACCTGTTCTTTTATTTGTGTGTGTAGTGACATAATTATTATGAATTAGTTGATTGTGTTTAGAATATCATATTTTATTCATTTTTAGTATAATGTTCTTATGGAAATTTTACTTTACATTTTGATTGGACTCATTGTTGGTGGGTTTATTGTTTATTTTTTGCGACCGAGTCAGAAAACGACAGACGATACTGGTCTCAAGCTCATTCTCCAGCAGATCAACGAACTCAACCGCACCATGGATGCAAAGATCGGTGAGAGTAGCCGACATATGAATGAGTCGGTGCGAAGTCAGCTCGGCGAGTCGGCAAATCTTATTCGCGAGGTCACAAAAGGACTGACAAAACTCGACGAAACAAATCGTCAGGTGGTTTCCTTTGCAGACCAGCTCCAGAACTTGCAAGACATTTTGAAAAATCCAAAACAGCGCGGAATTCTCGGAGAATATTATCTGGAAACACTTCTCAAAAATGTATTGCCACCAAGTCAGTACCAAATGCAGTATGGATTCAAAAATGGCGAAATTGTGGACGCGGTCGTGTTTGTGAAAGACAAAATCATTCCAGTGGACTCAAAATTTTCTCTAGAAAACTACAACAGACTTTCCGAGGCAAAAGATCCGAGTGAGAAAGACCGACTGGAAAAACTTTTTATGAATGATCTCAAGCTCCGCATTACAGAGACATCAAAATATATTCGTCCGGACGAAGGGACGATGGATTTTGCCTTTATGTTTATTCCACACGAAGCGATTTACTATGATCTCCTTATCAACAAAATCGGTGCGGTGAGTGAGGACACAGAAAATCTCATACAACGTGCGGCTGGAAAATACAAAGTGATCATTGTTTCGCCGACGTCATTTTTGGCATATCTCCAGACAGTTCTCCAAGGTCTCAAGGCGATGCAGATCGAGGAGACAGCAAAGGACATTATAAAGCGGGTTGGCGAGCTCTCCACGCACCTCAAGAGCTATGAAGAGTATCACAACAAGCTTGGCAACTCGCTCGAGACAGTCGTCAACCATTTCAACAAGTCGAGCAAAGAGTTTAAAAAAATCGACAAAGATGTGGTACGCATTTCTGGCACTGCCGTCGGCATCGAAACAGTCGTCCTAGAAAAACCGGAATTGGAAGAGTAGCGGAAAAAATTGGTAGTTGAAAAACCGAAGTTACTTGCAAATGTTTTTTGAGCTTCCCAATCAGTTCCTGCGAACTGATTGGCTGTCCTCGGCCGTGACTTGTCAAGAGCCCTCGCTGTGCTCGGGTCGTTGACAAGACCAGCTCACGGCCTGCGGGGGCTCAAAAAACATTTGCAAGTAACTTCGGTCTTTAACCGACCGTTGAATAGTCAGAGTATTGGATGTACCTCCTCCTGACATACTCATTTTCAGAGACCCCGCAGGTCTGAAGCCGGACTTGTCAAGGCATTTCTTCTTGACAAGTTCAGACCGAGGACGGCCTTACATTTCCGCAGGGAAATGTAAGGTTGCTCTGAAAATGAGTATGGCAGGAGGAGGTGCAGTCGCTTCTTAGTTGATTTTTTATTTAATTCTGGTAGACTACTGCAATATGAATACTTTAGACATACACATTCGAAACAAGGCGGACAAATTGGATAGTTTGAGAAAAGACGGCCTTATGCCAGCTGTTTTTTACGGCAAAAAAACTGCTTCAACTCCTATCTCCGTTTCATTAAAAGATTTTATAAAAGTTTGGAAAGCAGTGGGGGAATCCGGTGTTGTAACCCTCAAAGACAAGACAGCTTCGGTGGATACACTCATTCACACTGTTGATATGGATCCAATTTCAGGCAATCCTTTCCATGCAGATTTTTACGTCTTTGAAAAAGGCAAGAAAATCGACGTTTCTGTTCCTCTCGAGTTTATCGGTGTTTCTCCAGCGGTCAAAGACTTGAGTGGTAACCTCAACAAAATTCTCCACGAAATCAAAATTTCTGCCGATCCACAACATATTCCACACGTTATCGAGGTGGACATTTCATCACTTGCACAGTTTGGTGATGTGATTACAGCTTCTCAAATAAAAATGCCTCACGGGGTTGTATTGGAAGAAAATGAAGAGGAAGTCGTTGCATCTGTTTCTGCTCCAAAGGAAGAAGTGGAAGAAGTTTCTACACCAATTGATCTCTCAGCTATCGAGGTTGAAAAGAAAGGTAAGAAAGACGAGGAAGCAGAGCCAGCTGAATAGCATTTGTATCTCACTAATTTCTACAAACAAAATCCAACAGAAAATCACTGTTGGATTTTGTATATTGGGCGAAAAATGAGTATAATAAGTAGTGACAGAAATCATTATGTTTTTTTCATATCCTAAAATTAAGTTTTTCATAGTTTTTCTCATTTTTGCATCTATTTTTCCTGTATATTCACACGCACTCACGGCAGAAGAGCAAAAAGCACAATGGCAGGCAGAGCTCGCACAGACGGAGGCAGATATTGCAAAATGGCAATCAATACTTGATGCGTCAAAAAAAGATACCGCGTCTCTCCAACAAGAGGCGAATGTTTTGAATGCAAAAATAAAACAGGCACAGGCGTTTATAAAACAGAGAAATATTGCCATTGCACAACTCGGTGTAGATATAGAGCAGAAAACTGTCAAAATAACTCAGCTGGAAACAAAAATAGACAAAGGTCACGAATCCTTGGCACAACTCATTCGTAAAACAAATGAGATCGATCAAATGTCTTTGCCCGAGGTGGTTCTCGGAAACAAAAATATCTCAGATTTTTTCTCTGACATTGATTCATTTCAGACTATCAAAAAAGATTTGGCGGATTTGTTTGTAGAGATTCGTGCGACAAAGGATTTGACCGAACAGGAAAAAGTAGCGCTCGCCAAGAAAAAAGATGAGGAGACAAATCAGCGCCAGGCAATGGCAGTTCAGCAAAAACAAGTTCAGCAAAATGAGCAACAAAAACAGTATCTCATTCAAGTAAACAAAACAAAAGAGAAAACATACGCACAGGTTCTCGCAGATCAGCAGGCCAAGGCAGCACAAATACGAGCAAAACTCTTCAACCTTGCCGGTGGAGGTGCGGCTATTCCGTTTGGTACCGCTCTGACGTATGCACAATCCGCATCAGACAAAACCGGCGTCTCTCCAGCATTTCTCCTCGCAGTTCTTACACAAGAAAGTAGCCTCGGTGCAAACGTGGGCAAATGTTATTTGACTGATACAACATCTGGCGCTGGAATAAATATTACAACCAACAAAGTCTGGTCAAACCTAATGAAGCCGAGCCGTGACATTCCGCCGTTTTTGGAAATTACAAAAAATCTCGGACTCGATCCTCTCAAGACGGTTGTGTCATGTCCGATTCCGAGTGCTGGTGGATACGGTGGGGCAATGGGACCTGCACAGTTTATTGCGTCTACGTGGCAGTTGTTTGAAGACCGTTTGAAATCAATTTTGGGACACGATGCCAATCCATGGGCACCTCAGGATGCATTTATGGCTTCTGCGCTCTACCTCGGTGACCTTGGTGCCTCGGCTGGTACATACACGAGCGAAATGAGAGCTGCCTGCAAGTATTATGGTAGTGGGGGATCATCATGTACGTATGGCAAGAGTGTACAAAATCTCAAAAATAGTATTCAGAGTGATATTGATTACCTCAATGAGTATGGAATTTCGAGGAGATAAGAAATGCATTGTTTTTCTCTGGTAAGGTTATTCACACCACACTTGACAAATAAAAGCAAGAGGAGTATACTATATACCAATGTAAGTTTCTCGTAGGTTTTCGAGGCGAAAGCGTTGAAAAAGTAAGAGAGCTAGTCGCCTTACACAATTTAATATAAAGACTAGGGATAAAGAAATGGCAAAGAAGTTATATGTCGGAGGCATCGCATACGCTACAAACGATAGCGGACTCAAAGATGCATTCGCACAGGCAGGAACAGTAGTTTCTGCAACTATTATCATGGATAAAATGACAGGCCGATCAAAAGGATTCGGTTTCGTCGAAATGGCATCTGACGAAGATGCACAGGCCGCAATCGATATGTGGAATGGTAAAGAGCTCGAAGGACGAAAACTCACAGTAAATGAGGCACGTCCAATGGAGCCTCGAGCACCACGAAACGACAATCGAGGAGGTCGAAACTGGTAATTAAAAACTTCCAGATTTGAGTAATCTCATCGTCTAAAATAAAAATCAGGCTGTCAACGTATCAATATACGTCTCCAGTCTGATTTTTATTTTATACGCGACCTTACTCAAATCTGAAAGTTTCAAACATTAGATAAATAATCTAAAAACAAAAACCCGCAGAGATGCGGGTTTTTGTGTGATATAATTTCACAATGAATCAGAAAATTATCATTACAATAATTATTTTGGTTGTTGTGGTGTTTTTTTCTGTATTTTTGTTATTTTCGCCCCATAAAATAGAAATAAAAGAGCTATCAGTCGATGGAAAGACTTTTGTGGTAGAAATAGCAGATACATCATATCTCCAAATGAAAGGACTTTCGGGCCACAAACCACTTGCTGAAAATCAGGGAATGTTTTTTGTATTTCCAGATCAAAGTATTCATTCTTTTTGGATGAAAGATATGCTCTTCCCACTGGATATTATTTGGATTTCTCAAGATTTAAAAATTTCCCACATCGAGAAAAATTTGTCACCGGAAACGTATCCAACTGCGTATGGTACGAGTACTCTGTCTCAGTATGTTTTGGAAATTTCTGCAGGACTTACAGAGAAATATAATATAAAAATAGGTGATTCCATTATTTTTGTAAAAGAATAATGGAAAAAGTGTTGTAGCATCGGCTCGTTTGGAATGACAACTTTACATTTTTTTCAATTCATTTTATGAATGAAAAAATGTTCGTTATCCACAGTTTTTTTACGTCAATATAGAGTACAATATGATGACTAAATAAGAAATTTTTAAAAATTTATTAAAATAATTTAATTTTTTGTAAAAAATATGGCAAAAGACACAAAAAAAACCGAAAAAGTAGAGAAAAAGAGTGGTTTGATAAAAAAAGTAGAGAAAAGAAACGGTGAACTTGTGCCTTTTGATGTTGAGCGAATCGTCATTGCCATCAACAAAGCAATGCTTGCCTCAAATGAAGGGTCTCTCGAGGAGGCTGAAATGGTTGCAAACAAGGTTTTTGCCGACCTTGTGCGCATCTCCAAGAAACATCCCACGTTTGTGCCAACGGTGGAGGGAATTCAGAACTCGGTTGAAAAAGAGCTTATGCTTTCAGAGTATGTTGCCACAGCAAAAGCCTATATTTTGTACAGAGAAGAGCGAAACAAACTGAGATACAAGGGAATTGAGGTACCAGAAAAGGTCAAAAAGCTTGCAGAGGAGAGCAAACGTCATTTCAAAAACCCACTTGGCGAGTTTGTGTACTATCGAACATATTCAAAATGGATTCCAGAGGAAAATCGTCGCGAGACATGGGTTGAGACAGTAGATCGGTATGTTTCCTTTATGAAAGAAAATTTGGGAGACAAACTCAAACCGGCAGAATACAAAGAAGTCCGCGAGGCGATTTTGGATCAGGGAGCAATGCCATCAATGCGTCTTCTCCAGTTTGCTGGAACAGCTGCTCGTACTACAAACGTCGCTGCCTACAACTGTTCGTTTGTTGCGCCAGAAAAATTCCGAGATTTTTCCGAGGTGATGTATATCTCAATGTGTGGAACGGGTGCTGGTTGGGCAGTACAGAGTGAGAACATTCAGAAACTTCCACAAATTCACAGACAGACTGGCAAAAAACTTCCTACATATGTTATTGCAGATAGCAAAGAGGGTTGGTGTGATGCATTTTTGCATGGTATGGAGGCATGGGCAAGTGGTGTTGATGTTGATTTTGACTACTCACTTCTCCGACCAGCTGGAGCACGACTCAAAACAATGGGAGGCAAGTCGAGCGGACCAGAGCCACTCCGACAACTTTTGACATTTACAAAGAGTAAATTTTTGTCGAGACAGGGTAAGCGACTCGAAAATATTGATGCGTATGACATTCTCTGCAAAATCGGCGAAATTGTCGTGGCTGGAGGTGTGCGTCGAAGCGCGATGATTTCACTCTCTGACCTCGATGACAACGAGATTCGCGATGCTAAAAAGGGTCAGTTCTGGATGACAAATCCCCAGCGATCTCTCGCCAACAACTCGGCGGTGTACGAGACAAAACCAACGAGTACAGAGTTTCTCGATGAATGGGTGGCTCTCATCAAGTCAAACGCAGGAGAGCGAGGTATTTTCAATCGTGGCGGACTTATGAAAACTTTGCCTTCGAGACGTATCAAACTTTGGGAGGAAGAGGGAATTGTAGAGGGTGGCACAATCGTCAAACCTGTTGGAACAAACCCATGTGGAGAAATTATTTTGCAGTCAAAACAGTTTTGTAATCTATCCGAGGTGGTGGCTCGGGCTGATGATACGGAGGCTTCGCTTCTCAAGAAAATTCGCGTCGCAACAATCCTCGGCACATATCAGTCTACACTCACACATTTTCCATATCTTTCAAAAGAATGGAAAACCAATTGTGAAGCAGAACGACTCCTCGGCGTGTCTGTAACTGGTCAATGGGATTCTCCTGTGTCACGAAAACCAGAAGTGTTGCGAAAACTCCGTGCGGAGGCAATCAAAGTCAACAAATTGTATGCAAAACGATTTGGTATCAGTGAGTCAACTTGTATTACCTGTGTTAAACCATCAGGAAATCTTTCACAAACAGTGGATTCGTCGTCTGGAATGCATCCACGACACAGCGCGTACTACATTCGACGGGTTCGTATTGCCTCGACAGATTCACTTTTCAAAATGCTCCGTGACCAAGGCGTACCATTTCATCCCGAGGTTGGTCAGCCAGCAGAATCTGCTACGACGTATGTACTTGATTTCCCAGTAAAAGCACCAAATGGATCAATATTCAAAGACGATCAGTCTGCTATCGAACAGCTCGAATACTGGAAAGTTTTGAAAGAAAACTATACAGAACACAACCCATCGACAACTATTTCAGTCGGTGAGGATGAATGGATCGAGGTTGCACACTGGTTGTTTAAACATTGGGATATTGTCGGAGGACTGACATTTTTGCCTCGAGACAACCATATCTACCAGCTTGCACCATACGAAACAATAGACAAAAAGACATACGAGGAAATGCTCAAACGATTTGAACATATTGATTTCTCGAAAATTGTGAGTTACGAAGCAACAGACGAGCTCGAACAAAAAGCCGAAATGGCCTGTGCCGGCGGAGTGTGTACGATTGATGATGTTGTCACTGAAGCATCGAAGAGTAAATAAAACTTAAAAACAAATAATTTTTAAATCAGATTTCCTTGTATTTTGAGAAAAGCCTTTCGCAGGAGCTTAGAAAACAACGAGGTAATCCGACATTGTTTTCTTGAGCGACGAGAAGTTCGCTAGTCCACCAGGACTAGACAGATTGCTTTTCGAAAAGTACAAGGAAGTCTGATTTAATTTTGACTATGTGGAAAAATCTCGCAAAGAGATTTTTCTTTTTATATATAAATTGCTATAATTTTAATGTTACTTACTAATCTCAAAAAAATGTCAAAAATAAAAGTTGCTATCAATGGTGCTGGTCGTATAGGCAGAGCATTTTTGCGTATTGCTGAAACTCGAGAAGATGTGGAGGTTGTTGCAATCAATGATTTGGGAGACATTGACAATATCGCCTATCTTATAAAATACGATACTGCATATGGGCAGAAATTTTCATCTGTTACAGTGTCAGAGGACAAGAAAAAGATATCAGTAAATGGACGAGAAATTTTGTTCTTGTCAGAAAAGGATCCAACACAACTTCCATGGGGAACATTGGGTATTCATGTTGTGGTTGAATCCACGGGTGCATTTACGTCATTTGAAAAAGCTAGTGTACACATTACCGCAGGGGCGAAAAAAGTCGTGATTACAGCTCCGGTCAAAGACGAACCACGATCAGAGTCCGATGCCACAATCCTTATGGGTATCAACTGCGACACACTCAAAGACAGAATAGTGACATCAAACGCATCGTGTACGACAAATGCCGGTAGTCCAGTTATTCAGATTTTGAATCAAACAATCGGTATTGAAAAAGCTGTTCTCAATACTGTGCATGGGTATACCGCAAGTCAGAGTATTGTCGATGGTCCAAACAAAAAAGATTTCAAAGAGGGAAGAGCTGCAGCACAAAATATGATTCCAACATCTACTGGTGCAGCAAAAGCAACCACAAAAGTAATTACAGATCTCAAGGGCAAGTTCGACGGACTTTCAATTCGAGTTCCTATCATTGCGGGCTCGATTGCTGACATTACATTTATTTCAAAAAGAAATACAACAGTTGAGGAAGTAAACAGTATTCTGGAGAAAGCATCACAGGATCCACATTGGGCAAAAATATTTACTGTGACCAAAGACCCAATCGTTTCTTCGGATATTCTGGGTAGTCACTATGCGTCAATTGCGGATCTCGGACTCACGCGAGTTATCGACGGCAATCTTGTCAAAGTTATGGCATGGTATGATAATGAAATGGGGTACACTTATTCGCTTATGGAGCATGTCGTAAAGACTGCATCATTTTTGATGTAACTATGAAATATATCAATCATTTTAATAAAGGTTTCTCTCTCATTGAATTACTTGTGGTGATTTCTCTTATTTCTGCACTCGCAGGAATTATCGTGTCGTACACATATACGGCTGGACAAAAAAGTCGTGACACACAACGCAAACAAAATATGGATCAGTTGGTCAAAGGTATCAATATGTATTTTGCAGATAATGGTACTCTGCCGAGATCGGGTACAACGTGTGCTACGGTTTCTGATGCAGGGTCCACCGCAACATTTGTAAGTAATATGTTGCCGTATATGAAAACAATGACATACGATCCAAACAAAAAAGGTGCTACGGGCGACTACGCTTTCCAGATCATCAACTCAGCAAACGGCAAATTTAGAGTCTGTGCACAAATGGAGCAAGCATCGGCTGGAAACAGTGGTGCAACTGATTTGTCGTCTGGTTGTGCTGGTGGTGTGAGTTATAACTACTGCATAGCGCAACAATAATTTTATATGATATATATTGGATCAGATCATGCTGGGTTTGAGCTCAAAAGGGAACTCATATCTTTTCTCGAGGAAAAAGGTTTAGAGGTTTTTGATTGTGGTCCATCGAAATACAATCATGATGATGACTATCCAGACTATGTATCTCTCGTTGCTCGCAAAATTTTCGAAAATCCACAAAAAAAAGGTATCGTGATCGGCTGGTCAGGTCAAGGCGAGGCAATAGTTGCCAACAGATTTCCTAATGTACGCTGTGCTGTGTTCTATGGTGGACCAAAACACATTGTAACTCTCTCTCGTGAACATAATAATGCAAATATGCTTTCTCTCGGAGCACATTTTTTGACTTCTCAAGAAGCAAAACAGGCAGTAGAACTTTGGCTTCACACCAAATTTTCCGGCGAAGAGAGACACGAACGACGAATTAGAAAGATTGATGAAATTAAAATTTAATAGTTTCTCCAAAAACAATCCAGCTCAACGAAATTTGGGAAACAATAAAATTTTCAAAACATATGACCATAGTCGTACCAGCAATTATTCCAAAAACGCGAGAACAAACAGAGGAAGAAATTTCCAGAGTCGCGTCTTTTGCACACCTCATCCAAATAGATATTTCCGATGGTATGTTTACGCCCGTCAAAACATGGCCATACAATGGTCGTGACATTGATTTTTTTGAAAAGTTGAAAACAGAAGCAATAGGCTGGCCGAGGTGGGAAGATGTTGATTTTGAAATTCATCTTATGGTCAAAAATCCAGAGGATGTTGTACGAGATTGGATTTATACCGGTGTATCAGCAATCGTTGCGCATATCGAGGCAACAGATAATTTTCAAAAAGTAATTGATATTTGCAAAGAAAATTTGGTGACCGTTGGAATTGCTATCAAACCATCGACCGACTTATCGAAACTCGACAAATTTGTATCACAAGTTGATTTTATTCAATGTATGGGAAATGATTCGCTCGGCAAACACGGTGCCGCTCTCGATCTAAAAGTTTTGAATCGTATAAGTCAATTGCATGGACACTACCCGAACTGTATAATTGGTATTGATATTGGTGTTACCGAAGAGACAGCAAAATCTCTTGTCAAAGCAGGTGCAAAAAAACTCATTACTGGCTCGGCTATTTTAGATGCAGACAATCCAGAGGAAGTTTTCGAAGAATTTTCATCGTACACTTTATAATTCAAATATAATTATATGCAAAACAATATAACAGATGATAAGTTAAAGTTTTTGGAAGAAAAAGCAAAAGAGATTCGTATTTCTATTATTGAAATGCTTGTCTCGGCTGGATCGGGACACTCTGCGGGGCCTCTCGGTATGGCGGATATATTTACTGCGCTATATTTTTATATTTTGAAACACGATCCGCACAATCCCGATTGGCCAGAGAGAGATCGGCTTATTGTTTCAAACGGACATATTGCACCGGTGCTGTACGCGTCGCTCGCTCACGTCGGATATTTTCCAATAGAAGAACTTTTGACACTTCGAAAGTTTAAATCTCGTCTCCAAGGACACCCGCACCGAGAATTTTTGCGTGCAGTGGAGACCAGCTCCGGACCACTTGGCTCTGGGCTTTCACAGGCGGTCGGAATGGCGATTGCCGATAGAATAGATCATGGCAAATCATCCGACAAATTCTTTTATTGCATAATGGGGGACGGGGAACTCGATGAAGGTCAAAACTGGGAAGCAATAATGCTCGCCGGAAAGGAACGCCTCGGCAATCTGATTGCGATTATAGACAGAAATAATATTCAAATTGACGGATATACAGAAGATGTAATGCCCCTTGAATCTCTCACTCATAAATTTGAGAGTTTTGGCTGGCATACGGAGGAAATCGATGGACACAATTTTGCCGAAATTATTGCAGCTATTGGCAGAGCACAAGCGGTATTTGATGGGCCATCTGTTGTTATAGCCCGAACAATTCCTGGCAAAGGTGTGAGCTATATGGAACGAGATTTCAAATGGCACGGTAATATTCCCGGCACAGAAATCGCCGGTGAACCACCAAAAGACAAGCAGGTCGAAATTGCTTTACACGAACTTCGCACGCTCGGTGGACAGATCCGAGGTGAGCATGAATAAAACAAACATATGAATTGGAACATTTTTAGTCTTGCGGATTGGGGGCTCTTTGGAACTTTTTTCCCTATATTTCTAATTGCACTTGTAATTTTAGGTACGGGTATTAGGATTTTGGTTACAACAAAAGAGGAAGATAACAAAACATCCTTTCTTAGGATTATTGGAATATTGGTTATTGTAGTAGGTGTTATTATGCTTATTCCAACGACTCTTTTGGTGCTTATGAGTTTAACAATAGGTCATGGTTTTTAATAAATATTCTATATGATAAATCAAAATCAAAAATTAAATCCAAAGTTGTGGGACAAAGATATTGAGCAGGAACCAATTCGAATGGGTTTTGGTCGCGGGCTTCTCGAGGCTGGCGAGAAAAATCCAAAGGTTGTTGGACTCTGTGCTGACCTCACTGTATCCACGCAGATGAATTTATTTAAAAATAAATTTCCAGAGCGATTTGTCCAGATCGGTATTGCCGAACAAAATCTGGCGAGTGTGGCGAGTGGTATGGCAGCGATGGGAAAAATTCCTTTCTTTACAAGTTATGCAATGTTTTCTCCCGGACGAAATTGGGAGCAGATTCGCACTACGATTTGTTACAACGAATGTTCGGCAGTAGTTGTTGGCTCTCACGCCGGCGTGTCGGTAGGACCAGATGGAGGAACACATCAGGCGATTGAAGATATTGCTATCACACGAATTCTCCCCCGAATGAATGTTATTTGTCCATGTGACTCGCTCGAGGCACACAGAGTCACGCTCGTCGCGGCAGAGCTTGGCAAGCCAGTATACATTAGACTTGCACGCGAAAAAACGCCAATCATTACAACAAAAGATACTCCATTTGAATTTGGCAAAGCACAAATGTTTTATGGAGAACAAAAAGCCGATGTTGCAATAGTTGCAATCGGTGCGCTCGTGCACAAATCTCTGTTAGTTGCAGAAAAACTCAGCAAAGAAGGTGTCAAAGTACAGGTCTGGAATTTTGCAACAGTCAAACCGCTTGATGCCGAAGCTTTGCTCAAAATTGCAAAAAACGTTGGAGCGATTGTAACAGTAGAGGAACATCAAATCGCCGGAGGTCTCGGAAGTGCGATAGCTGAATTCTTGTCCGCACAGTCACCGACACCGATTGAATTTATCGGAGTCAAAGATCAGTTTGGTCAGTCTGGTACACCCGAAGAACTTTTGGAATACTACGAAATGGGCGAATCACACATTCTCTCGGCTTGCAAAAAAGCAATATCTCGAAAAAAATAAATATCAAAATCTGAATCAAAACTCTTACTCAACATATTCTTTTTTGAGTACGAATATTTGCCTGCTGGCAAATTTCTCAAGTCTCGCGCCGTCGCGCTTGCGAAGCCTCAAAAAAGAATACGTTTTCGACGAGTTTTGATTCAGATAATTACAATAATCTTGGTTTGTAGTCTGTTGGAGCATTGCGAAGATATTCCTCGAGTCGTTCGCGAGTGAGGAGGCCTTTTTGTGCGCCGACTTTTTGGACAACTGACATCGAGTTGATCGGGCCCCACATCATTGCTTCCTCCAGTGTTTTGCCAAGAAGAAGTGCCGAGGTAACAGTGGATGCAAAAGCGTCACCTGCGCCCGTTCTCTCGAATGGTACGTGCGGATACACAGACATAAACCACATATGTGTGCCGTCGTATGCATATGCACCATCGATACCGTCTGTAATACAAACTATTTTTGGGCCAAGAGCCATCATTTCTTTCATAAGTGTTGGGAGATCTCGTGTGTCACTGCGTCCCAAAATTCTCTGTGACTCCTCAACGTTGCAGAAAAAAATATCAGTTTTTTTGTAGATTCGTGCGAGTGCGTCTTTGCCAAATTTCATTTGAAATGTTCCAGGTTGGAACACGAGTTTTGTGTCAGGGTTTTTGTCCAAAAAGTCAGCAATTTCCATATGGAATTCCAGAGAATTTTCTCCCATAGAGCTCAAATAGATCCATTTTGGAGCTTCTATGTTGCCGAGAGAGTAGTTGTATGTTTCGTGCTTGACCAAAATCGTGCGATCAACATCATACCAGAGCACATAGTGATAGTTGGTCACTTTTCCATCCTCTTTTCTGACATATTCTGTGTGCACATTGTTTTTTTGGAGTTCTTCAACACATTCATCACCATTTCGGTCGTTTCCAACGTATGAGAGTAGTGCAGAATTGAGACCGAGACGTGCAGCTGATACAGATGCATTTGCAGAATTTCCCACAGCTTTGCAAATTTCAACGGATTCGTAGGGAACTTTGTCAGCAAAACTCAAACACAGCTTGCAATTTTGCTTGTGTTCGTCACACCGAACCTCTGCTTCTTTGAGTCTAATAAAAGCATCTATAACAACATCGCCAATGGCGAGAATATCTGTTTTCATATAGGTAATTGTACCATCAAGTAAAAACAATACAAAATATACTTTCAAAAACATTGCCGAAGCGAGGCTGGCTACGCAGGAAAATTTTAGCAAAAATTTATCCGTTTTTTGAAAGATAGTGTTTTGTCTGGGAAATCTGTATGGTATAATTACTGACATGAAAACATTAAAAGAATGTGTGCATGAGGCGTTAGAAAAAAAAGTAGCGATAGGTCATTTTAATATTTCAAATATGGAAGCATTTTGGGGAGTCTTCCGAGCAGCACAATCTCTCAATGTTCCGATTATTATTGGAGTGTCAGAGGGCGAGAGAGATTTTGTCGGCATTCCACAGGTTGCCGCAGTGGTCAAAGCTACTCGTGAGCAGTACAACTATCCAATTTTTCTCAACGCAGACCACACATACTCTTTTAATCGCGTAAAAGAAGTCATCGATGCTGGATTTGATTCAGTTATTTTTGATGGAGCAAATATTTCTTTGGAAGAAAATATAAAAGTTGCAAAACAGTGTGTGGAGTATGCGAGGGGTTGTGGCAGAGAGGTTTTGGTAGAGGGTGAGCTCGGTTTTATTGGTCAATCGTCAAAAGTCTTGGATGCAATTCCCGAAGGTGTGCTTCTCGATGAGAAATCTCTGACCGATCCAATCAAGGCAAAAGAGTTTGTAGACCTGACTGGTGTAGATATGCTCGCTCCAGCTGTTGGAAATTTCCACGGGATGCTCCGAGGAGGCGTAGATCCAAAGCTCAACATCGAGAGGGTCAAGGCAATTGCCGAGGCCACAAAAGTCCCGCTTGTTCTCCATGGTGGATCAGGTAACTCAGAGGATGATTTCAAACAGTCAATCGCAAACGGTATTGCAATTGTGCATATCAACACCGAAATTCGTGTAGCATACAAACAGGGACTTATGAAAGGCCTGTCAGAAAATCCAGAGGAGGTAGCACCGTACAAGTTTTTGAAGCCTTCTGTCAAAGCAGTCCAAGATGTCGTCGAGAAAAAATTAAAAATGTTTAATAATATTAAAGAGTAATCAGAAACTTGTTGAACTGGATGCTTTTCCGAAACATTGCGCAGGCCGACGGGCTGAGCACGAGAAAAAATTTCAGCAGAAATTTATTTCGTTTTCGGAAAAGTAGACAGTGAGAAAAAGTTTCTGAATCAAAAATTATAAATTAGTAAAATAGAAACTCTGTTTTCAAAAAAGTACCCAACAAAACGAGTTTCCAAACACAACATATGAAAAAAGTATTCATCACACAAAGAATTCCAGAGGTTGGAATTAAAATGTTACAAGACAAAGGATATGAGGTGGATGTTGCTGGTGACAAAATTTTGACAAAAGACGAGCTTATTTCCGCACTCAAAGCAAAACCATACGACGCGGTACTTCAGCTTTTGACAAACCAAATAAATGCAGAAATTTTTGATGCTGTGCCAACTGCCAAAATTTTTGCAAATTATGCAGTGGGGTATAACAACATTGATGTTGCCGAGGCAACAAAAAGGGGAATCGTGATTACAAATACCCCTGGAGCTCTGACGGATGCCGTTGCAGACCACACTGTGGCCCTGATTTTGGCTGTAGCACTGCGAATCGTGGAATCAGACACATATCTGCGGGCAGGTAAATTTCACGGCTGGGAGCCTATGGGTTTCCTCGGGGCTGATTTGCGAGGCAAAACACTCGGTATTCTCGGTGCAGGGCGAATTGGCTTTAGAGTTGCCGAAATAATGAAAAAAGCATGGGATATGAATGTGATGTATTATGATGTAAAGAAAAGTGACGTGTTTGAAAAAGAACTCGGTGCGCGGTTTGTTGCAACTCCAGAAGAGGTTTTGAAAAATGCTGACATTGTTTCTGTGCACGTCCCACTCAATGATTCGACAAAACATTTTATAAATGCCGAGCGACTTGCGATGATGAAGCCGACTGCATATCTTATCAACACATCTCGTGGACCAGTGGTAGATGAAAATGCTCTCGTCGAGGTACTCAAGTCAAACAAAATCGCGGGTGCTGGACTCGACGTGTTTGAAAAAGAACCAACTCTTGCCGACGGACTCGCGGGGCTTTCAAATGTTGTTATCACTCCACACATTGCATCTGCTACATTTAAGACTCGTAGCGAAATGGCATCTCTTGCGGCACAAAATATTATTGATTTTCTTGAGACCGGAACACCAAAAAATATTGTAAAGGGATAAAATTATGAATAGAAGATATTTTTTACAGATTACGTTAAAAATCGGTCTTCTTATAGTATGTTTGTTTTTTTCTGTATCAAAAGTCTCAGCATTAGCTCAAAATTCTCTCACACAATTTGCTGAATTCTCTGGGAGTTATGGAGCAGAAGTTGTTGATATTGCTTCAAATGACTCTACTACATATGTAGCTGGGACTTTTGCATATGCCACAGCTTCTTCAACAGGAGGAGGTGTTCCTATTTTGCGAAATAATGGAAATCGTGCAGGTAATTTCCCCCGTGTAGTTGGTAGTGTACTGACTTCAATACCAGATTCTCAAAATGGTTGGTATATTGGTGGAGCTTTTACAATAAAAGGAACTTCTATCAATAACCTGGCCCATATTTTGTCCGATGGAACAATCGATACAACATGGACACCAAATCCAGATCAATATGTGTATTCTATTACTTTGTCTACTACTTCTACTATGTATGTAGGAGGAAATTTTACCTCCATTGGAGGTCAGTCTAGAAGTGGACTCGCGGAAATTTCGCTTGCTACTGGGCTTGCTACAAATTGGAACCCAAATATAACCCTTTCTGGGGGTTCGGTTTATGTAAATACTATCGCGCTTTCTACATCAACAATTTTTGTCGGGGGAATTTTTAGTAACGTCGGTGCAACTTCACGTACGAGTTTGGCTGAAGTTTCTCTTGCCAGTGGTCTTGCCACAAACTGGAATCCAAATATTACTGGAGCAAGCTCAAACGTATACGCGCTAGCACTTTCTACTTCAACAATTTTTGTCGGAGGCGATTTTACAAAAATTAATGGTGCGACAACTCGAAATTATATTGCTGAACTTTCAATATATTCTGGGACAATCACTTCGTGGAATCCAAATATTTCATCATTATATTCACAGATCAACACAATTGTATTATCGACTTCTACAATGTACATCGGGGGGACATTTACAGCTGTAAATGGTACAGCTCGAAATCGCCTAGCTGAACTTTCTCTGTCTGGTACCGGCTCTGCGACGAGTTGGAACCCAAATATAAATGGAGTGGTTGATTCAATATTAGTTGGAACATCTACTCTTTATGCAAGTGGTAATTTTTCTACAGTCAATGGTTCTGTTACGAGAAATAACTTGGCTGAACTTTCTCTCTTTGGTACCGGTCCTGTTACCAACTGGAATCCAAATATTGGTGGAGAAATAAATACATTACTTCTCGGGCCATCTTCACTTTATATTGGTGGAAGTTTTACAAGTGTAAATGGATCAACTTCTAGAAACAGTATTGCAGAAATTTCAACTTCAACTGGTATTGCTACTTCGTGGAATCCAAATATTGATTATACAGTTACTTCTTTGGCAATAAACAAAGCTCTTATATACGCCGGAGGAACATTTGGAACGGTTGGTGGAATATCACGATCATATTTGGCTGAAATCGAGAGATCAACTGGTCTTGCCACGAGTTGGAATCCTACCCCAAGCGACTTGATTGAAAAAATACTTATTTCCTCAGGTAAACTATTTGTTGTAGGTAAGTTTTTGTCTATCGATAGTACTCCTCGCGGAGAACTTGCTGTGTTTAATACATATGTACCGTCTCCGGTTTTATCAAATTTTTCTATTTCAAACATTAGTTCAGATGGTGCTACGGTCTCTTGGACTACAGATACATTCACATCTTCATACGCATCGCTTGGTACAGATACTTCATATGGTTCAACAACACCAGAGATACATATTTCTCCACGGGTGACAACTCATACTGTAAATATTTCTGGACTTTCATTTTGTACAACATATCACATTCAGGCAGTATCTACCGATATATATGGTAGTAGCGTAAATTCATCAGATAGTACCTTTACTACAATTGGATGTCCTGTACCAACAGTGTCTACCCCGATAGCTTCAAACGGTCCCATCGTCGGAACTCTAGGTGGTGGATGGAAACCACCAACACTCATCGTACCAACACTGCCACAAGAGGGAACAATCACTCCATCTGTACACACCACTGCACCATCTCCATCTCCTACATCATCACAATCATCTCCCACATCAACCTCAACACCACTCACTCTCACACACAACATCCAGTATCGTGACAGTGGTACTGACGTCACAGCACTCCAAACCTATCTCAAGAACAACAAACTCTTCACTGGACCGATTACCGGCTACTTTGGACCACTGACCTTGCACGCAGTGAAGTTGTACCAGAAGAAATACTCTCTACCACAGACAGGCTTTGTGGGAGTGCTGACGAGGGAAGTGATGGGGAGGTAAATTATTGTATGATGATTTAATATTTTGTATGATTAAGGTTAATAGAGATGATTAATAAATTACCAACACTAAGATTTGCAATTATTTTTTTTCTCTGTTTTTGTGTGTTTGGGATAGTACGGGCAGCAAATCAAACTCCATATTCCAACACCCCTTCATTTTCTGCAAATTCCGGCAGTGCTTCAATTAAAGCAGTTGTATCCAATTCCACAACTACATATATTGCTGGAAATTATCTTTATGCTGCTAGCTCGACAGCTCAATCAATTGGAATACCGATAAGTCGTATAGATGGTAGTAGAGCTACAGTTTTTCCAAAAGTTGGTGATATTACCATAAATCAGTGGATGTACACATCTCTTCCAGACGGTAATGGTGGTTGGTATATTGGTGGTAATTTCAATTCTGTAGGTGGGTATAACATCCCATCCCTTGCCCACATTTTGTCTAACGGTACAGTTGATACATCATGGGTTTCTTTTTCTGGAACAGGTTCTACAGTTTCAGCTTTAGCTATTTCGACTTCTACAAATACCATCTTTGTTGGAGGTACTTTTACTTCTATTGGAGGTCAAACAAGAAATAACCTTGCAGAAATTTCTCTTTCAACAGGACTTGCTACAAGTTGGAATCCCGGTTCAAATGGTCAAGTTACTACTTTAGCTCTTTCAACTTCCACAATTTATGTCGGATCTTTATTCGGTTCAATCATTGGCGGTCAAACCAGAAATAATTTGGCAGAAGTATCATTATCGACAGGTCTTGCGACAAGTTGGAATCCGAATCCAAGTGGTAGCAATATATATTCTTTAGCCCTTTCAACTTCTACAATTTATGTTGGAGGTGATTTCACAACTATTAGTGGACAAAACAGGAATTATATCGCGGAAATCTATAGGTCATCTGGATTGGCTACAGCGTGGGATCCAAATTCAGATGCCCCAGTTATTACTTTAGCTCTTTCAACTTCTACAATTTATGTTGGATCAATATTTGGCAGTACGATAGGTGGACAAACTAGAAATTGTGCGGCAGAAATTTCTTTAACAACAGGTTTAGCTACTACATGGAATCCAAATATTACAGGAGGAGCTTGTACGGTAAATACTTTCGCTATTGGTACTTCTACAATATATATTGGTGGAAATTTTACTAAAATCAACGGACAGTTCCGAAATAATCTAGGAGAGATGCCACTTTTTAGTAATACTCCGACAGCTTGGAATCCTTGGGTTCAAAAAACAGCCGCATCTACAAGTGATGGTGATGGTGTTCTTACATTATCACTTGCAACATCAACCATTTTTGTTGGCGGAAATTTCATCTCTGCTGGTGGGTATACTAGTGTACCATATTTGTCCGCAATAGATAATGTAACAAAACAAATTACTTCTTGGAATCCAAATGTTAATGGTGAGGTTGATTCTTTGACTTTGTCTACCTCTAGTACTTTATATTTAGGTGGAAAATTTACATCCGCAGGTGGTCAAACTAGGAACAAATTGGCTGAAGTTTCTTTGACTACAGGACTTGCTACAGCATGGAATCCAAATATAGTTGATGGAACAATTGTCAATTCTTTAGCAGTGAGTAGTGATGGTTTGACAATATATGCAGGTGGAGATTTTACCAAAGTAAATGGGTCAGGTACTGCAAACAGAAACAGAATTGCTGCGTTTAATAATACAAATGGAACAATGACTTCTTGGAATCCTAGTTCAGGAGGAACTGTAAATGTTTTAACACTCGGTTCATCTTCTTTGTTTGTTGGTGGTCAATTTACAACAATTGGTGGACAAACAAGAAACAACCTCGCTGAACTTTCTCTGTCTACAGGTAATGCTACCGCATGGAATCCAAGTGTTACTGGATCTAGCGCGTATGTCAAAGTTCTATCTCTTTCTGCTTCTACAATTTATACCGGAGGATATTTTACAACTATTGGAGGAGTTTCCAGAAAAAATCTAGCCGAAATCTCTTTATCTACCGGTTCATCTACTGCGTGGAATCCAAATATTGCATCATACTCTAACAATGGTATTACCGGTCTTGCTGTTGGTCCAGACACTGTTTTTGTTGGTGGAGATTTTACACTTGTTGATGGAGGATCTCGAACTGTATTTGCAGAATTAAATAAAAATACTGGTCTCAGTACTTCTTGGAAGCCAAAATCTGGTGCCAATTATGCATCAACATATAACGCTATGGTGTATCTCAATTCTTCTACCCTTTACATAGGCTGTACCTTTGCCTACTGCGCAGGAGGGACCGGCTACCTTTCCATCTTCGACGCCTCCACCTATCCCTCCATTTCCTTCTCCTCTCCTACCTCCTCCTACTCAGAAACATCAGGTCTGG